>CAZVRJ010000006.1:0-25321 GCA_964629885.1 uncultured Chitinophagales bacterium
CCAACATATTCTTCCAATTCTGTGCTGTTTACCTCTCGCTAAGTTGTTTTGTTGTCGTTTTGGTTGTTGCTAAATTGGACGCTATCCGAAGTTTGGAAGACGTGGCGGGCGGGCCAGTCGACCGCTTTTCGGTAACTGTACCTATAAGCAGAACATAAAGATACGTAAAACTTGAGACGATATTTTGTCAAAGCCTAAAAAAAATATTTTAACCCACGATCAGGCACGTCACATCTACCACGAACTTGTGCTGCCGCGGGCAATTGAGGAACGCATGCTCAAGCTGTTGCGGCAGAACAAAATCGCAAAATGGTTCAGCGGAATCGGCCAGGAGGCGATAGCTGTCGGCGCCACGATGTCGATGCAAAATGATGACGTTATCATGCCCATGCACCGCAATTTGGGCGTTTTTACTACTCGGAGAGTCGACTTCTACCGCCTATTCTGCCAGCTGTTTGGCAAGGCCGACGGGTTCACCGAAGGACGAGAAAGGTCATTCCATTTCGGCATTCCAGAGTACAATATCATCGGCATGATATCCCACTTAGGTGCGATGCTCCCGGTTGCCGACGGCATCGCCCTCGCATCAAAATTGCGTGGTCAAAACAGAGTTGTGCTCAGTTTTTCAGGAGATGGCGGCACCAGTGAGGGTGATTTTCACGAAGCTGTGAACCTAGCAGCCGTCTGGGGATTACCGGTCATTTTCCTGATCGAGAACAACGGATACGGTCTGTCGACTCCTACTCGCGAACAGTTTGTCTGCGATTCGTTGGCTGACCGGGCCAAAGGATACGGCATCAAGGGATATTCGATCGACGGCAACAACGTGACAGAAGTGATGGACACCGTTTCAAAATTGCGAGGCGAGGTTCTCAACAATGGCATGCCTGTGATACTCGAAGCCCGCACATTCCGCATGCGCGGACACGAGGAAGCATCAGGTACTGCCTATGTCCCCGACGAGTTAATGAAGGAATGGGCCGCAAAAGACCCAATCAAACGTTTTGGCGAACGCATGATCGCAGATGGACTGCTTACCGAAGATGATCTTGTAAGCATCCGCAAGGCAGCCGAATCGCTCTACTCTTCAGATTTAGAACGTGCCCTCACTGCAGATTATCCAATTGCAGATACGAACGCGCACATGGCGAGAGTTTATGCTCCAACTCCCGAACCACAAGCCGTAATTGGTGCAGCTACTAAAGAGGCAAGGTATTTAGATGGAATCCGGGATGCTTTGCACCAAAGGATGACAGAAGACCCTGAAATGGTGATCATTGGACAAGACATTGCTGAGTATGGTGGTGTATTCAAAATTACCGACGGGTTTCTTGGTGAGTTTGGCAAAGAGCGTATTAGGAACACACCAATCATCGAATCGGGTGCTATTGGTGCAGCGATGGGGTTGGCATTGGAGGGCATATCAAGCATCGTAGAAATGCAATTTGCCGATTTTGTGTCGTGCGGGTACAACCAAATTGTGAATAATCTCGCCATATCGCATTACAGATGGTCACCTCCCCTTTCTGTCACCATACGACTGCCGTACGGTGGTGGTGTGGGTGCTGGACCCTACCACTCTCAGTGCCCTGAGGGGTGGTTCATGCAACATCCCGGTCTGAAGATTGCTGTACCAGCAACTGTCGAGGATGCACAGCTTCTGACGTACTCGGCACTCATCGATCCCAATCCAGTACTCGTCTTTGAACACAAGAAGCTTTATCGTGGTTTGAAAGGTCACATCCACGAAAAGGCATGGTACGAACCATTCGGTAAGGCAAGAGTTCACCGTGAGGGCCTAGATATGACGATCGTGACCTACGGGATGGGGGTTCACTGGGCAACGGCGGCCGCTGAGGCAGCAGAAGTATCTAACGGAACTAGTATTGAAGTTATCGATTTACGCACGCTTGTCCCATTCGATCTTGAAACAGTATTGCAGAGTGTACGAAAAACAGGACGAGTACTCTTGCTTCAAGAGCCTTCAATCACACTAGGGCCATCAAGCGAATGGGCCGCATTGATTGCCGAGCACGGATTTCAGTGGCTAGATGCACCAGTAGTTCGCTGTGCGTCGCTAGACACGCCAGTACCCACTTCCACATCGTTGGAAGCAGATTATTTGGCCAGCTCTCGGTTGCCGTCTGCTATCGACCGTCTTCTTCGATACTAGGATCTCTAAGCAGCGATAGGGCATTCATACCTGATTTGGCACTTCTCACAAACGCTGCCAATTCAGGCTTTGATGCCATATATTCTTCAAACACCTCAGCTATTGCACGATCCATCGTCGAATCCAAATAGTCGCAGATGTAATCAGACAGCCCATCCACCTGTGTGAAATCAAGTCGTTCTGTTGCCATTATTTTATTTTCTTTCAACTCAGACAATTTCAACACTCCATCTGTTTTATCTGATTGTTTTTTTATACGTCAGTTAATGTCAAAAGTTTCATTTTATCGAGCCAAATGTATGTCCCGCAATTTCCTTAACGTTGTATACAGCACATCGTGTGGCTCAGAATGACCCATCCCCTTAATTGCAGAGTCTGCATCTAACAATGTCTCGAAAATGGCCGGATATGATGAAACTGAGATACGAAGGGCATCTCGGTACAGGTTATCGAAGTAAAAACCGTGGCGTCCTACTTGGGATCCAATTTCAGATTTTGGGACTTTTTTGTCGTTTAAGCGAGCAATTTGCCAAAGAGTGGTGTATTGTGATATCAAATACCCATTGAGCCCAATCACACCTGAAACCGGAGTATCTGCCGCTTCGACAACAATTCGACCCAACTCAAACAGATTTCCCGATTTGTTGCCAAATAGCGTGTCCTTGACATCAAAAACAGCCGCCTCTTTATGCTCGGTTGCCAACAATCTAACCTGCTCGGCCGATATCCCCTTCCCCTCTTTGTCGTACTGCGCCAATTTGGCTAGTTCGTGACTAAGAACAAGAAGATCGTTTCCCGATATGTCGATCAACAGCTCGGCTGCTTCCGGTTGGATGCTTGTGTTGTGTACCGCCTTAGTTTGATTGCTGATCCATCCAATCAGCTGCCTGTGATCCAATCGATTCAATTCAGCAGCATGGCAAACCGATCGATTTCTGAGAGCTTTCCCGAGTTTGGTGTTTGCTGGAACAGATGTTGTATCGATCAAGAAAAGGACACAGGTCGGATTGGGCTTCTCAAGGTAGCGAAGCAGCTCATCGTGTGTAGTCGATCCTGATTCTTCGTCGTCAGAATCACTTGCTTTACGGCGATCGAACATCGACATGAAATCACGGACAACTACAACCCGCAGATCGGCCATCATTGGATAGGTCCTGCAGGCATCGATTACGCGTGCCACTCTGACTTCCCTGCCCGATATAACGTCTAGGTTAAAATCTTCAAACCCGCTCGGCACCAATTCTTTTGCTACCGGGATGCTTGCGTCTAGATACCAGCTCTCCTCACCGTAGATCCAATACACCTGCGATGGCTTACCCGAGAGGACGCTTGCCTTTAATTCCTCGAAATTTCGGAGGGTATCAGCAGGTTGCTGCTTGGCCATAGTTGATTATGGGTACAAACGTCCTAATAGACGTGGAAATGGGATGGTTTCGCGAACGTGCTTTAGGCCACATACCCAAGCAACTGTACGTTCGAGTCCCAATCCGAATCCGGCATGTGGGACTGATCCGAACTTACGAAGATCTAAGTACCAGTCAAAGGCTTCTTCTGGTAATTCGTGTTCTTTTATCATCCGAAGAAGCTCATCGAGATTATCCTCACGCTGAGCGCCACCTATGATTTCGCCATAACCCTCAGGAGCGAGCACGTCTACGGCCAATGCTTCTTTCGGATTGTTTGGATCTTTTTTCATATAAAACGCCTTAATGGAAGCCGGGTAGTTATACACCAACAACGGCCGGTCATACTTCATGGTTAGGAGCGTTTCATCGCTACCTCCGAAATCGTCGCCCCATTGACGACTAGTTGCCGACTCCCTCCAGACAGGAATATTACGTAAATCTTCCTCGATTTCTTCGAGACGATTACGTATATCTTTTTGTCTGCGTTCTATTTGAAACTTTCTACCCTTCTTCGCATTTCCGTGCTCTGCAGTAATATCTACTAATTCTTTCTCTATTTCAGCCTGCTCATTTTGACGATCGGTCACCATTTGATCAATCATGGCCATCATGTCGTCGCTACGAAGCATATCGACTGCCTCGGTGTAACTGATTCGCGGAAATGGCTTCTGGATGTTTTCGAGTTTACTAAGATCACGCTCGAGAATCTTCAGCTCGTTCTGATTTTTTTGCAGCACAGTTTGGACGATGTGCACCAACATGTCTTCGGCGAGATCCATGTTCATCTTAAGATCGTAGAACGCCATTTCGGGCTCTATCATCCAAAACTCAGTGAGATGTCGACGCGTCTTCGACTTCTCCGCACGAAATGTCGGACCAAAGGTATAAATGCGTCCATGGGCCATGGCAAGCGCCTCGCCGTACAACTGTCCAGATTGCGACAAATAGGCCTTCTTGTCGAAATAGTCCGTCTCAAACAGTGTAGTGGTACCCTCAACGGCATTACCCGTGAATATGGGAGCATCCATCTGCATAAAGCCGCGATCTTGAAAGAAAGAGTGGATCGCAAAGATGATGGTGTTGCGAACTTGCATCGCAGCCCACTGGCGCGAACTGCGCAGCCAGAGATGACGGTTGTCCATCAAGAACTCAACACCGTGCTCTTTCGGCGTGATTGGGTATTCCTTAGAAATTTGGATCACCTCAATGCTTGTCACTTGGACTTCGACGCCGCCCATCCCTCTCTCATCTGCCACAACATTCCCTACCACACGCAGTGAGCTCTCCTGAGTAAGCGATACTGCATCCTCAAAAACATCGGCTGCGACGTCGCTCTCGCTAACTACGCACTGCACCATACCCGTTCCGTCGCGCATGATAAGGAAGATCAAACCTTTGCTCTCACGTTTGTTGAAAACCCAGCCTTGAAGCGTTACACCAGAACCCACATATGCTTTTAGGTTGCGGATGTCGGCTGTTGGATGAATGGAGGCGCTCATGATGAAAAGTCGATTATTCGGGTTGAAGTACTGTTTCTACAAAAGATTCGGAATTTAAGAATTGCCCAGCAAAATCTTGCACAGATTCGGCCGATACAGCGTCAATCTCTGCCACAAGCTCGTCGAGTGGCACATAGCGATCATAATAAATCTGGCTCTTTGCCAATCGTGTCATTCGGTTGCTCATGTTCTCCTGAGCTAACAGAAGCTTTCCTTTAAGCTGCGACTTAGCCTCGAACATCTCCTGATCGGTCAACTTCTCGTCCTGGAGCTTCTTCAGCTCAACCAGAATCAAATCACGTACATGGTCAAGATACTCCTTGTCGGTTCCTACATACACGCCGAACATTCCAGTGTCGCTGAACGATTGGATGAAACTGTTCACAGAATAGCAGTAGCCGTACTTTTCGCGGATATTCTGGTGAAGGCGAGCACTCATCCCACCGCTAAGAACGGTATTCAAGAGTAGCAGTTGATAGCGAAGCGGATCTGCGTTCGAAAGACCCTGCCGACCGATGATGTAATGGGTCTGCTCAATAGCCTTTGTCAGCACTCTACGATCGCCTACGACGGGCTTGTCGGGCAATTGTTGCGGTGCATGAGAGGCAGTGTTCTTGTTCGAGGCCACACGACCATCGAAAAACCCATTGATGCAATCCATAACTGTGTCATGGCTCACGTTACCGGCTGTGGCGATGATCATGTTTGATGGGAAGTATCGATTATCTACGTACTCGAACAACGCATCTTGCGAGATTGATTTAACAGTTTCCTCATACCCGATGATTGGACGACCGAGAGGGTGTTTTCCAAATAATTGGTTGGAGAATTCTTCGAAGATATAATCATCCGGTGAATCCTTGTACATCTTCATCTCCTCGAGAACCACCTTCTTCTCTTTGGTTATCTCCTCGGATGGAAAAGTAGAGTTGTTCACCATGTCCGACAACACATCGATGGCGACTGGAAGATGAGAGTCGAGGCACCGGGCATAATAGCAGGTGTACTCAGTACCCGTGAAGGCATTCAAGTGTCCACCAAGGCTTTCGAGCGCAGCCGCAACCTGATATGGGGTGCGTTTAACTGTTCCCTTAAAAAACATATGCTCTAGGAAGTGGGTTATGCCCGCTTGCTGATCTGTTTCGTTACGACTGCCAGTTTTTATCCAAAAACCAATGCTTGCACTTCGCACCGAATCGATGGGTTCGGTGATGACCTGCAGCCCGTTCGATAAAACGGATCTCTCAATGCGTTCTGTCATTTCGTCTCCTGTAATTTGTTCTATCAAGCACAAAGAGCGCCCGTCTACAAGACAAGGCGCTCTCTGTTAAACCATTATTGAGAAATTAATCTTCTCTCGGAAGCAAAGCTTTGCGCGACAACCTGAGCTTGCCGCCAGCTTCAACTTTGAGGAGTTTAACCTCAATTTTGTCGCCAACACTCAGAACATCCTCAACGCGGTTAATGCGCTTGTGATCGATCTCTGAGATGTGCAGCAAACCATCTTTGCCTGGGATGATCTCAACGAAAGCACCAAACTCCTTGATGGAGCGGACGGTGCCCATAAAGATTTCGCCCTCTTCGAGGTGTCCAACGATGGCCTTGATACGAGCAACAGCTGCAAGTGCGGCTTCGGCGTTGGTGGCAGCGATGGTAACGATACCCTTGTTGCCTTCCTCTTCGATGACGATCTCAGTACCGGTCTCCTTCTGGATTCCTTGGATGATCTTGCCACCAGGACCAATCACGGCACCGATCTGATCTGAATCGATCTCGATGCGGGTGAAAGCAGGAGCATATTTCGACAGCTCAGCACGAGGTGTTGAAATGGACTCAGCCATTTTCTCCAAAATATGCAAACGTCCACGACGTGCCTGCTCAAGGGCTTCGGCCATCACATCAAGGGAAATACCCTTTACTTTGATGTCCATTTGCACGGCAGTTACACCATCGACGGTACCTGTCACTTTGAAGTCCATGTCGCCCATGTGATCTTCCTCACCTTGGATGTCTGTGAGCACGGTATGATTCTTATCGCCAACAATCATACCCATGGCTACACCGGCTACAGGCTTACGCAATGGCGCGCCTGCATCCATAAGTGCCATAGAACCACCGCAGACGCTCGCCATTGACGACGAGCCGTTCGACTCGAGGATATCGGATACGATACGCACAGTGTAACCGAATTCCTCGGTTGGTGGCATCATACGCTTTAGGGCACGCTCGGCAAGGTTACCGTGACCGATTTCGCGACGGCTTACGCCACGCAGCATGCGGGCTTCGCCTACGCTGAACGGCGGGAAGTTGTAGTTGAGCATGAAGCTCTTCGATTCCTGATCGAAGAGGGTGTCGACATACTGAACATCGCGCTTCGTGCCAAGTGTAACGCTTACGAGAGCCTGCGTTTCACCACGGGTAAAGATGGCGGAACCGTGCGCACGTGGCAGGTATCCAACTTCGGTCCAAATTGGACGAATTTCATCTGGCTTACGACCGTCAAGACGCTGCTTGTGGTCAAGAATCATCTTACGTAAAGCTTGCTCCTGAAGCGTGTGACAGATATCGGATATGGCTTTATCCATGTCAGGGTACTTCTCTGCAAGAGCTGCTTTTACCTCCGACTTAATGGTCGAAGTTGCCTCGGAGTATTCCTTCTTGGCAAGCTTTGCCAGCGATACTTCATCGTAGCGATTTCCTGCGAGCGCAGTAACATCTGCAACGAGAGTCGCATCGGGTTGTGGAACAACATATTCACGCTTCTCTTTGCCAAATTCTTTCTGAAGCTCAAGCTGGAACTGGCACAGTTTGCGGATGGCCTCATGACCGATTCCGATTGCCTTGATCATTTCTTCTTCAGAAACTTCCTGAAATTCACCTTCGACCATGGAAATGCTGTCCATGGTGCCACCAACGATAAGATCGAAGTCGGACTGGCGCACTTCCTGCACCGTAGGGTTAACCACGTACTCGCCATTTAGGCGTCCCACGCGAACAAGTGCACTTGGGCTTTCGTACGGTATGTCGGAGACCACGATGGCAATCGAGGTACCCACACCGGCTAAGACGTCAGCATCGTTTTCTGCGTCAGACGAAACCACCTGACAAATTACCTGCGTCTCATTGTAGTACCCTTCTGGGAACAAAGGACGAATCGTGCGATCGATAAGACGGCACGTTAAAATTTCTTTTTCCGAAGGACGACCTTCACGCTTTATGAAACCACCCGGGAATTTTCCGCCGGCAGCGAATGCCTCGCGAAACTCTACCGTAAGTGGGAAAAAGTCTTGCCCCTCTCTCGCTTCGTAGTTGCTTACTACGGTTGCCAAAACCATGGTGTCACCCATGCGTACAACTGTTGCACCGTGCGACTGCTTTGCCAAACGACCTAACTCTACGGTTATGGTCTTGCCCGGTGCGAATTCAACTGATCTGATTTCTGCTTTCATCTTTTCCTTTTCAAATTAACGGCTTTGTTGCAACCACCTTCATGTGAATGGTACGTTCAGACAGCGGTGACCGCATGTTTACCGACTGAACGTGATCTGCAAAAACAAAGAAGGCACGCCATTCCGTGCCTTCCTGCATCCGATTATTTACGAATATTCAGAGCTTTGATCAGCTCGCGGTACCCCTCGAGGTTGTGCTTCATGAGGTAGTCGAGCAGATTGCGTCGCTTTCCTACCAGCTTAAGAAGCCCAAGACGCGTTGAGTGGTCTTTTTTGTGGGTCTTGAGGTGTTCGGTGAGGCGATTGATGCGCTCTGTGAAAATGGCGATCTGGACTTTGGTGTTGCCGGTGTCCTTGGGGTCGCTGCCAAACTTGCTGATGATGGCAAGTTTTTCTTCCTGTGTGATATTCATGATATCCGCTTTAGATGTTACTATGCTAAAGTAGATCGGTACAGTGTATCTGCAAAGATCGATAAGCTCGTAATTTACCTATTTAACAGCGCAATAGCAAGTGCTCGATCTGTATCCAACTGACCACGCAGTGCATCAAGGCTCTCGAATTTTACTTCATCGCGGATGCGCGCCTCAAAATGCACCGTTATTTTCTTTCCATACAAATCACCATCATATCCAATGATGTACACTTCCAGGCGCGGCTCATCGCTGAACCCAAAAGTAGGCCTGTACCCAATGTTCATCATGCCTAGGAATAATCCATCTTCAATTTCAACACGGACGGCGTAGACCCCCACTTTGGGGATTATCTTACGTGGATCGTTCAACTTAATATTTGCCGTGGGGTAGCCTATTGTCCGCCCTCTGGCATCACCGTGAACCACGATGCCCGAAATACGGTACGATCGATCAAGAAATTGCTTCACGAGCTCTATGTCGCCCTCTTGCGACAGAGCCCTTCGCGCAGAGCTGCTGCTCACAACAAAATCGTTGACCTCACGCGCCTCGACCACCTCCACCGAAAATCCCAACTCCAGGCCGAGAGATGTCACGGTAGACCTGTCCCCTTCCCGGTCGCGTCCAAAGTGGTGATCATAGCCAATGATGAATGTATTGAGGCCGATCTTGCCGTATATCACATCCCTTAAGAAGGTAGATGAATCCATCAACGAAAAATCGCGATTGAATGGAATAACCACCATTGTGTCGACGCCCAAATCCGCTAATATTTCAGATCTTTCCTTAGGAGTCGTGAGTAGTCCAATACCCTGATTTCCAGGTTGCAAGATTTCACGAGGATGAGGATCAAATGTGACAACGACACTTCTTCCGCCAATTTCGCGCGCCCTATCTACAAGCCTATGAATAAGCTCCCTGTGCCCTGCGTGCACGCCATCGAATGTGCCGACAGTTACCACAGAGTCCATATCTCGAACCACGTCGGCAAGCATGACTAAATTACTCATCGAACTACCTCAAAATCAGATATGATCAAAGCATTCTCAACACTGAAATGACCCGTATGAGTTCGCCTCAACGATGCCAGTGTACCACACGTGTCCAATGCCCGCCCAAGATCAAAAGCCAACGACCTAATGTAGGTACCTTTGCTGCTCTTAATTTCGTAAACCAGCAAAGGTATGTCAATCTTGATCGGCACCCATCCATGAATCGTCACATTTCTGGGCTTGATCTCAACAACCTCACCTTTTCTTGCTTTTTTATAGAGCGGTTGCCCGTCAACTTTCAGTGCCGAGTAGACGGGGGGAATCTGCGATATTTCACCCGTAAAATGCTTATTTATTACGTCATCTACCATAGTCGACGTAACGTGTTCGAATGGCATTTCCTGTGATATGGGCGTTTCACGGTCATAACTGGGGGTTTCTCGTCCCAACAGAATGCCAGCTATGTATGTCTTAGGCAATTCCTGAATCCGTTCGATCGTTTTGGTTGCCTTACCAAAGCAGACGATGAGCAGACCTTCGGCAGCGGGATCCAAAGTCCCTGCATGACCAACTTTTTTAATTCCCAAAAAACGCCTGAGTCGGCGGACAATGGTAAAGCTGGTTGCGCCTAGATGCTTATCGATCAAAACGACTCCACCTAATTCTATAGATGTGGGATCGGGCGGCCAGTTCGTTTTGTCGTACACCGGAAATCCCATCCAGGTGTTAGACTGCTCGCTCATTCTTCGACTTCGGGTTCAGGATTGTCCGAGTCTCCTCTTTGCTGGCGAATTTTCGTAAATACTTTTTCAATATTGTCGACATATTCGGCAGTGTCGTCCATATAGAACACCAACTCCGGAATGCGCCTTACTTGATGTCGGATTTTCTTCCCCAGCTCACCTCTTATGGCCGATGTGGAGGCTTGGATATGCCTGAATACCAATTCTCGGTTGCTACCACTCGAAAATATACTTAGGTAGATCTTTGCCATGCCAAGGTCTGGAGTCATCCGTACCTGTGTAACCGAAACCATAGCACCCTGCTGATAATCTCTGAGAATATCGCCGAGGTCGTTTCGGATTACATTAGACAATCTTTCGGTACGGATACTCATCTCAACTTAAATTGATGACAGCTTGCGCTTGGTCTCGACGATTTCAAAGCTTTCGATCACATCGCCCACTTTGATGTCGTTGAAGTTCTTGATAGAGATTCCGCACTCGTAGCCGGTAGCCACTTCTCGGACATCATCCTTGAATCGTTTGAGTGTTTCAATATCGCCTGTAAATGCCACAATGCCATCTCTAATAAGACGGATTCTGGAGTTACGGTTGATCTTGCCGTCAGTAACCATACAGCCGGCAATAGTTCCGACACTCGGCACTTTAAAGGTTTCGCGAACTTCAACCGTAGAGGTGATCTTCTCATTCAATTCTGGGCTGAGCATGCCTTCCATCGCATCCTTGATGGCATCGACAGCGTCATAGATGACACTGAACAAACGGATGTCGATTTGCTCGACTTCGGCTAGCTTGCGTGCATTTGCCGTTGGACGAACCTGGAATCCGATGATGATGGCGTCTGAAGCGGAGGCAAGCAACACATCCGATTCGGAGATGGCTCCAACACCGGTGTGTATTACATTGACCTGAACTTCGTCGATACTCAGTTTTAGCAACGAGCCAGATAGGGCTTCGATAGAACCGTCTACATCACCCTTAATAATAAGGTTGAGGTCAACAACTTCGCCGAGTGCCATTCTTCTCGAAATATCGTCGAGTGTGAGGTGACGTACGAGTCGCATATCCTGCTCGCGCTTGATTTGTTGGCGCTGTTGAGATATTTCTCTTGCTTTCTTCTCATCGCTCGTGCAGACCAGTTTGTCGCCTGCTTGAGGTATGCCATCGAATCCAATAATCTGGATTGGTGTTGATGGTCCTGCCTTAAGGATACGCTGGCCGAGCTCATTTTCCATTGCGCGGACACGTCCGAACACTTGGCCTGCAACAAAAACGTCACCGATCGATATGGAACCAGTCTGAACCAGTAGGTTTGCGACCACACCCTTGCCTTTGTCGACACGGGCTTCAAGCACAATGCCACTGGCATTGCGATTGGGATTAGCCTTCAATTCCATGAGTTCAGCTTCGATGAGCACTTTTTCCAGGAGCTCGTCAATACCGGCACCCGTTTTGGCAGAAATTAGGGCAACCTGGGATTTTCCGCCGTAATCTTCGACTACAACGTTGTGCTCAAGCAACTGCTGCCTGATCTTGTCTGGATTGGCATCGGCCTTATCGATCTTGTTGATGGCAACAACCAAAGGCACACCGGCTGCCTGAGCGTGGTTGATGGCCTCAATGGTTTGGGGCATCACCGAGTCGTCGGCGGCCACAACTAGAATTACGATGTCGGTTACCTGGGCACCACGCGCACGCATGGCAGTAAAAGCCTCGTGACCAGGAGTGTCGAGGAACGTAACGGATCGACCGTCGGGAAGTGCCACCGCATAGGCACCAACGTGCTGGGTAATACCCCCCGCCTCGCCTGCGGCGACGCGGGTATTTCGGATGTGGTCGAGAAGCGATGTTTTACCGTGGTCGACGTGACCCATCACAGTTACGATAGGAGCACGACCCACGAGGTCGTCTGGGTTATCGTCTTCCTCTTCGAAGTCGTCCAAGATATCGTCAGCGCCAACAAAGCGAATCTCTCTGTTAAATTCGGTGGCAATCAATTCGATCGTGGCAGCATCTAGACGCTGATTGATCGATACCATGAGTCCAAGTTGTAAACAGATACCGATTACTTTTGTGGCTTGCACATTGAGTAATTCAGCCAAATCAGATACGGTAATAAATTCTGTTACCTCTAATACCGAACCTTCCATCTCGTCGATAATGGCTTGACTTTCGCGGTCGGCAGCCATTTCTTCACGTTTCATCTTGCGTCTCTTCTGACGCTTCTTGCCAGTGCCACCGCTCATAAGGGCCATGGTCTCGCGCATCTTGGTGTTCACGTCCTCTGTGTCCACAGTGCGGGTCTGCTTGCCCTTCTTCTTCTTATCGTCGACTTTAGCCTTTGGCTTCTTGTCTTTCGATGCAGCCGAATCGGTAGCAGTGGTGGTAGTCGTAGTCGTCGGCTTAGGAGCACCTTCATTTGCTGCGCCGGTCTTCTTCTTGCGCTTCTTGCGTCCTTGGCCACCGCCACCTTCTGCGGCAATTTCTTCTTTGGTGCGGATCGCAATCCTTCCAAGTAAGCGCGTGCCTTGAAGCTTATCGGTCTTAGCTCGAATTACTTCTTCATCTTCTGCTTCAACTTCTACAACAGCAGGCTCAGAAACGGGCTCGTCTGCCTTAACAGGCTTGGGAGCCTCTACTACTGGTTTCGTCTCCACTGTTGGAGCTTCGACCACAGGTGGCGCGACTACTGGGGTAGCAACAACTGGAGGTTGGACAACCTGCGCCTTCTCGACTGGAGCGACAACTTTCGGTGCTTCTACGATCGGCTTAATCGGTTCAGGTGCAACAGGCGGAGGGATGACCTTGGCCACTTCGACGACCGGTTCAGGTTTTGGCACAGGCTGCAAAACGGGCTCGATAACCGGAACTTCGATCTTTGGTGCTTCTTCAATTGGCTCAAGAAGGGCTTCTAAGTCGAATACGTCGGCTCGGCGAGCGCTTACTGGTTGAGCGCGTTTTTGGTCGTAATCTTCACGTAGGCGCTCGTGCTCCTGGTTACGGGCCTTGTCGACACCGTAATGAGCCTCGAGGGCAGCAATCATTTCCTCCGATACGTTTTCGTTTGGTCGGTTGGAAATGGTGTGTCCGGCATCCTTCAGCGTATCCACGATTGTTTGCGTGGCCACGTTGAATTCCTTGGCTACCTTGAAGAGTTTTTTTTGTTTTCCGCCGTCTGACATATGTAGAATTGGTTCGACTTGAGAGGAGATATATGGAAATTGTCAGTCGATCAACTTCCTTCCTCCTCGAATTCTGCCTGAATGATACGCAATATTTTTTGTGCGGACTTGACGTCGATGCGACCCTCGGTGCGTCTCGAGAGTTCGTCGGCATCCATTTCGAGCACGGCCCTTGCCGTGTCGCAGCCGATGTCGTAGAGCATCCGCACCACTTCCTGTCCGAACTCCTCGGTGAATTCGGATATTTCGATGTCGTCTTCTTCCTCGATCTCGCGGTACACGTCGATCTCAGTCTCTGTGAGGCGCGAGGCCAGCTTGATGTTCACGCCGCCCTTGCCAATTGCCTTCGATACCTGCTCAGCGGGCACAACCACCCGTGCCTGCTTGCCTGCCGGATCCATCTCGATGGTAAGGACCTCAGCGGGCTGTAGTGCACGTTTGATGAACTCGGTCTTCACTTGGGTGAAGTTGATCACGTCGATGTTCTCGTTGCACAGCTCGCGAACGATACTGTGGATGCGAACACCCTTCATTCCGACGCAGGCACCTACGGCATCGACCCGCTCGTCGTGGCTCAATACGGCAACCTTGGATCTGTCGCCGGGCTCGCGCACCACCTTCACGATCTCGATGATGCCGTCGAAAACCTCCGGGATCTCGTTCTCGAACAGGCGCTCCAAAAACTCGGGGGCCGTGCGCGATATGATGACCGTGGGGTTGCCGTTGTCGCGGCGCACTTCTTTGACCACGGCACGTATGGTGTCGCCTTTGCGGTACTTGTCCTTATAAATTTGCTCCTCGCGCGGCATCAGCAATTCGACGCCGTTGTGGTTGACCAGCATGTCGCGTGGGCGCACCTGGTACACTTCACCGAGGATGATCTCGCCGATGCGTTCGGAGTAGTCGTCGTAGATGTGGTCCTTCTCAATTTCGCGGATGCGCTGCACCAGCGTCTGGCGGGCCATCATCACCGAGCGCCGTCCGAAGTCCTCGATCTGGATTTCCTGCGCGTATTCGTCGTACAGTTCCAGGTCTGGATCCAGTTTCTTCGCCTTGCTCAGGGCGATCTCGGTCACCTCGTTGGTGAGCTCCTCGTCGGGAACGACCTCGCGCACGTGCAACATCTGAATGTCGCCGCGATCGGGGTTCAGAATCACGCTGAATGCCTGGTCAGAGCCGTATTTTTTCCGGATCATCGACTTGAAGACATCTTCCAAGATGCTCAGCAATGTGTCGCGATCGATTCCTTTCTCCTTGGCAATGTCGGAGAAGGTAGATATGATTTGTTTTGAAATATTGGATTGCATCGTCACTCCAGGAGCAGCGGTATGCCGGTCACCAAGCCGGCAGGATTTTTGTTTCAATAATGTCGGCAAACTTCAGCTCGATTGGACCCTTCTTGGTTTCAAGAATGATACCATCGTCGTTCAATGTCTGAAATTTGCCCTCGAAAATGTTGGTTTTGTCGTCAACGCGGGTTTTAATCCTTGCGTTGCGACCAACATTGTTGCGATACTGTCGTATATCGGTTAGCGGACGACTTAGCCCAGGCGTCGAAACGTTTAGGGTGTAGTTGCCGTCGGCATAAAGTTCGTGTGCTTCCATAAGCAGGCCAAGTTCCCTGCTTATTCTAGTGCAGTCGTCAATATTGGCCTGCCCGACCTCCGCATCGATATATACCCAGATGATCGGAGGGCCCGAACCGCCTTTAACTTCCACATCAACCACATAGCTCGGCCCACCCTTGGCTGCCTGGTCGGCAAGGGCCTTTATCTTCGTGCTATGATCAACTGGAACTGCGGTCATTCTTTTCAAAATAAAAAAAGTGAGACCCTGCTGGAGCTCACTTACAATTTCACAAATATAGCCAAATTTTGCTATAATAACAATCGACGGATCGACTCGGAGGATTGAACGAAGAAGAGGACTCACGACCTTGAAATAGGATGAACCGATCGTCGTTAACCCATTGTTCCCAAAACATCATAAGTAATCATGCAATCATACAAAATTCTGTCCAGTTCATTGATCTTGGGGCTGCTACTTTCGACGGCCGCTTTAGCCCAGCCTCAAGCAAGCTCGGGCGATATTATGGCCGAAGCCGCCCAGAAAAAGAAACAACTCAAGAGTGCCTCGATCTTTCATTCTTATCCCATTCGAAATGTGGGTCCAGTAATACAGGGTGGCCGTGTCACTGATATTGATGTACACCCTACCAATCCCAACACCTACTATGTTGCATATGCTTCGGGAGGCGTTTTCAAAACCACCAACAATGGGGCATCATTCGAACCGGTTTTCGACGGCAATGACGCACTTGGTGTAGGTAATATTTCAGTATCTCCAGCAAACCCCGAAATTATCTGGGTGGGGTCGGGCGAGAATAACTCATCGAGATCTAGCTATGCCGGTGCCGGTATCTTCAAATCGATGGATGGCGGCAAAACGTGGAAGCACATGGGTCTACGCCACTCCCAGCACATGGGCAGAATCGTGTCGCACCCAACAGACCCGAACACAGCTTGGGTTGCTTCACTTGGTGCTCTGTACAGCCACAATTCGGAGCGGGGATTGTATAAAACGTCTGATGGTGGCCAAACCTGGAAGAAAACGCTCTTCGTAAACGACAGCACAGGAGTTATCGACATCGCGATCCACCCAAAGAATCCGAACATACTTTGGGCTACTTCATGGGAGCGCTCGCGCTGGGCTTGGAATTTCAAGGGCAACGGCGTTGGCACAGCTATCTGGAAGAGCGAAGATGGTGGTGATACTTGGGCACGCAGCATGCAAGGATTTCCGAGCGGCGCACATGTGGGCCGTATCGGATTGGCTGTTTCTCACTCAAACCCTGACGTGGTGTACGCAATTCTCGACAACCAGGAGGAAGTTCGCATCGACCTGCCAAGACAGCAGCCTCCGCGGGGGCTCACAGCCGCACAGGTTCGCGCCATGAACTCCACACAGTTCCAAAATATCGACAACACGGCTTTGGAAACCTTTCTGCGCGACAATCGCTATCCTGCAAAATACACTGCTGCTTCAGTCAAGCGGTCTGTTTCAAGAGGCGAATTCACCATTACAGACATTGCAGATTACCTAGGTGATGGCACCGTGCCTACATTCCGCACTACAATTAAGGGCGCAGAAGTCTATAGAAGTGACGATGGCGGCAAATCGTGGAGAAAAACGCACGAGCCACGCATCGATGCACTATATAACACTTTTGGGTATTACTTTGGCGAAATTCGTGTGTCGCCCGACAACGATAATGAAATCTACATCCTAGGTGTGCCTCTACTTAGATCGACCGATGGTGGCAAGCTGTTCGATCAGATAGACAACGTTCAGGTCGACGAATATGGCAACCGTGTTCACGTAGATCATCAGGCCATGTGGATCAATCCAGCCAACACGAATCACATCATTCTCGGAAACGATGGTGGACTCTATGTAACTTGGGATCGCGCCACAAATTGGACACACTACAACAACAAGCCGGTTGGTCAATTCTACACGGTGAACGTGGACATGGCAACCCCGTACAACATTTACGGCGGGATGCAGGATAATGGCGTGTATTACGGCTCATCTCGCTCCGTTCCAAATAGGAGTCGCCACTGGGAGCCCATTAGCGGAGGCGACGGTATGCACGTGGTTCCAGATCCAAGAAACCACAAAATCGTCATATCTGGAAGTCAATTCGGCAGCTACTCGAGGTATGACCTCGAAAACGGCACACGTCGATCAATAACCCCAGCAGCCGAAATTGGCAAAGCTCGCCATCGCTTTAATTGGAACACTCCTGTTATTCAAAGTCCTCATAATCCTGACATCATTTACATGGGCTCTCAGTACTTTATGAGGAGTCTAAACCAGGGCGACGACTTCGAAATACTCTCTGGAGACCTGACAAAAAATCGTCCGCAGGGTAATGTTCCATACTCGACCATCACCACGATATCGGAGTCTCCACAGGAGTTTGGTACTATCTGGGTAGGAACGGACGACGGGAACATCCACTTGACCAGAGATGCCGGCAAAACTTGGACCAATGTTTACGGTTCGCTTCCTGCCGACTTGTGGGTTGCTAAGATTCAAGCATCACCACACGATAACGGAACAGCAATTGTGGCTCTCACTGGCTACAGATACGACGATTTCAAGGCATATCTGTACAAAACAATCGATTTTGGCAAGACATGGACATCGATCGTTGGCGATTTGCCAAACGAAGCCACGAATATCGTTATCCAGGACCGAGTTAATCCCGATCTCCTATTCGCTGGCACCGACCATGGGTCGTATGCAAGCTTGAATGGCGGTGTTAACTGGCAACCCCTGAGTGGAATGCCGAACGTGGCATCGTACGACATGGTTATTCATCCACGTGAGAACGATCTAGTTATCGGTACCCATGGCCGCAGCATTTTCATCATGGATGTAGAGCCACTCCAAAGCCTGACCAAAGACAAGCTTGCCGAATCAGTCGTTCTATGGGAGCCCGATCAAATGCGCAGGATGCCAAATTGGGGCACACCAAGAGCTCCAATTTACAACACCCCGGCACCAGCACCTGAAATGCCGATTATGTACTATTCGGCGAACGGTGGATCAGCTAAAGTCAAGATTAGCAACGAAGATGGCTCATTCGTTCACGAGGCGACAGTCACTGCAAGCAAAGGCTTTGGGTTTTACAACTGGAACCTCATGGGCAAGACTGCTACCGAGACGACCTATGCTGCAGTTGGTACCTATACACTGGAAATGACAATCGGCGGGAAAACTGCCAAAACCAAGATCACCCTTGTTCGCTAAGACCATACACATCAGCTTGTTCGTATTGCTCCTCGCCGGTACCATATCGTGTACCGGCGGGGGCAACTCCGAAACAACAACCAGTACTTCATCAACCCCTCCAGGGCGTGTACTCGACTATACGCGAGATCTTCGGTTTCTTGAAGAAGATGGATCCGTGATATCCGAGATTCGCGTCGCTGTGGTCGACACAGACGAAACGCGCAACATGGGACTCATGGATGTCCGCGACATGCCCGAGAATCGCGGCATGTTGTTCATATTCGAGCAGGAAGCCCCCCTTACCTTTTGGATGGCTAACACTCCCCTGTCTCTCGACATCATCTATGTTAACGCACAGAAACAGATCGTGACCATTCACACTAACACGCCTCCATTGTCAGAGAAAAACTTTGACTCGAGCAGCGATGCCATGTATGCAATAGAGGTGAATGCCGGCTACTGTCTCAAGTACGATATTAGGGAAGGTCTAAGAGTAGATTTTTAGGAAGGGTACTCTTTCATGAAACGCTCCACATCGGCGACATTTTGTTTCGAGCCGATGTATATAGGTGATCGCTGATGAAGGGATTCGGGCGTAATCTCCATGATTCGCTTCTTGCCGTCAATTGCTTTGCCACCTGCCTGCTCAATGATGAAAGCCATTGGGTTGCATTCGTACATCAACCTTAGCTTACCCTTTGGGTAGGCTTTGCTCGATGGATAGATGAATATCCCTCCTTTATGAAGAATCCGATGTATATCGGCAACCATCGAGCCAATGTATCTGGCTGAGTAAGGGCGCATGCTGTCTGGATCTTCATCCTGACAGAATTTGATGTATTTTTTCAACCCCTCTTCCCAACTTTTATAGCTACCCTCGTTTATAGAGTAGGTAGGACCCAGTTCGGGAATCCTGATATTATTGTCGGCTAGAAAGAACTCCCCGATGCTCGGGTCGAGTGTAAAGGTTGTAACACCGAGGCCTGTTGTGTAAACTAACATCGTGCTTGATCCATAAACGACGTAACCGGCTGCGGTTTGGCTTACTCCTGGCTGGAGGGCATCGGAGAGGTCTGGCTCGTCGGCCGTATCGGTTACACGGCGGTAGATCGAGAAGATGGTTCCAACTGAGACGTTTACGTCGATGTTGGATGAACCGTCTAAGGGGTCGGTATATACGAGATATTTACCTGACGAACTCTGAAGTCGGATTAACTCTTCGTTCTCCTCAGAGACGATCATCGACACGTTTCCACTTCTCGAAAGTGCCGATAACATTTGGTCGTTGGCAAAGACATCCAACTTTTTGACGTGCTCGCCTTGCACGTTCACAGATCCCATATTGCCTAAAATATTTGTAATACCAGCCTTGTTGATTTCCCTCGATATGATCTTAGCGGCAAGTCCAATATCGCGGAGCAACTGGGATAACTCGCCCGTTGCACCACGAAATCGATTTTGACCCCTGATGATGAATTCCTCCAGAGTTATGAGACGATCTTTCGATTTATCCATTCGAATAATTTAATTTCAGAAAAGCGCTTTTTTTACAATTTTCAATATACCCCTAACTGGAAGACTTATACAAGCTGCCTGTACAGTGTCATAGCTGATTCCTTTAAATCCTCGAGCGTTCCGTCATTTCTGATGACGGCATCTGCTAAAGGCAAATACGATTCGTAATCTGGCTGAGCGTTCATTCTGCCCAGCACTTGTTCGGCAGACGAACCGTCGCGTTTCGCGACACGCTGTAATCTACTGCCACTGTCAGCTAAAACTAGGATAACCTTATCGAGATCGCTGGGTCGTCCGCTTTGAAGCAATATGGCCGCCTCTCGCACTGCCATAGGATACCCACCCAATTCAGCCTCGGTCATTAGACGATCCGATTCGCGATATACCGCTGGGTGGACAATCGCGTTCAGCTCAGCAACTCGATTATCTGCGAATGCCTGCTTGGCAAGCCATGGTCTATTAAGGGATCCATCATCAAAGTAGGCCTGATCTCCGAATGCAAGTTTAATGGCATCTACCACCGATGGGTCGTTCGTCATAATGTTTTTTGCGAGTTCATCGGCATATATCACGAATGCGCCTTCTCTCTCCCAGACCTTGCAAACCGTAGACTTGCCACTTCCTATCCCACCGGTTATTCCTACTCTAACCATGACCTTAATCAGCCACTTGTTGTACGGCACCACCATCGGCATCGCTCATCAGGTAGGCCTTAATGAAATCGTCGAGGTCGCCATCGAGCGTACCAGATGTGTCGGATGTTTCGTAGCTGGTGCGATGATCCTTAACCATGTTGTATGGATGCAATACGTACGAGCGAATTTGTGAACCCCACTCATTGGCTTTCTTTGTGCCCTCAAGTTTGTTCTTTGCCTCCTCGCGGATCTCCTTCTCCAAGTTGTATACGCGCGATTTTAGCATCACCATAGCCTTTTCCCGGTTTTGAAGTTGTGATCGCTCCTGTTGACATTCAGCCACTACTCTTTCCTGCTTCCCGTTAGAAAGCTTACCGGTCCAAATCAAACGCACACCCGTTTCAACTTTGTTGACGTTCTGGCCACCCTTGCCGCCAGCATGAAATCGTTGAAGCTCAACATCGTCGGGATTCAGGTCGATGTTGATTTCATCGTCGATCACAGGATAGATGAAAACTGAGCAGAACGATGTGTGACGACGTGCATTGCTGTCGAATGGTGATATCCGAACCAGGCGGTGTACACCGTTCTCAGCTTTAAGGAATCCAAATGCGAAATTGCCCTTTACCTCGATGGTGGCACTCTTAATCCCGGCCACTTCACCTTGCTGATATTCTAATGTGGACACATCAAATCCTTTTCTCTCAGCCCATCTCACGTACATTCGGTACAGCATGTTGGCCCAATCCTGGCTTTCGGTGCCACCGGCGCCCGGATTGATTGTAATGAGCGCATCTCTGTGATCGTCGGGATCATCGAGCATGTTTTTGAACTCGAGCTCCTCCACATTGCTAGTAAGCTTTTTGAACTCAGACATTAAGTCTTCAACAACTGGTTCGCCTAGTTCATAGAACTCTTGGTATATCTTGATGCTCTGTCGCATCGAGTCTAACTCATCCCATCCGTTGATCCAGTCTTTCTCGCCGTTCAGCTTCTTCATGAGGCTCTGCGCCTTGTCGGGATCATCCCAAAAGCCTGGCTGCTGGCTTTGCATTTCCATCTCGGCAATCCGCCGCTTTCTCAGGTCGTAGTCAAAGATACCCCCTCAGCGCATCAACGCGCTGAAACAGAGTCTGAAGCTGGTCGTCTGTAAACTTAATTTCCATATATCAGTTCAACTAACGTTTATTTTGACTCTTTCGAGTCACTTGATAGTATAAATCCAACTACCATCCCCACCGCTGCGGCAATTGCCAGCGAAAAGTAGGGTCTCGTTCGAATGGTATACCTACATTTTTGTGCGGTGTGCCTCATCGTTCGGATGCAGTCACGCGAGAGGCCAAGGTAATCTGATGATGATTTGCGCATATCTTCGTAATTTACGGACTTATTGTGATTTATCCATTGACTTGAGCATTTTACGCCAATAATGACCGAAGCAGAACAGCGAGCCCGTGCACTTGAGCCAACAGTAAGGTCGGCGATGCAGAAAGTGGTCGAATTGCGTAAGGATCCTTCCTTTGTGATCTATACGAAGGGCGACGAAAGTCCTGTTACCTCTGCAGACTTTTGGGCTAACGAATTTATACTTGGTAAGATGACGGAGCTTTTCCCTGGCGAGCATTTGATCGGAGAAGAATCTAACGACAAATCGTACACGCCCGGAACTGGGATTCTTTGGTATGTCGATCCCATCGATGGCACCAAGAATTTCATATCGGGACACAATCCGTTTCATATCCTGATTGGTCTGTGTCTCGATGGCGAGCCCGTGCTTGGTATCTGCGCCTACCCGACCACAGGTGACATTATTGTAGGTGGTTCAGGTTTTCCAGCGCAAGTGTGGAATGCAAATGGATCGGTTAAACCCTTGCCAAAAGCCGTCGATTGGTCATCAGAAAAGGTACATCCACTTACGTTAAAAGGGTTCAGTGAGCATGCTCGCACTCAGGTGTACAGCAGTAATGGGTTGCGAAAGGCTGAGCCTGTGTATCGACATCCGTCGATGATGGGACTTGCGTTCGGAATTTCGATGGGCTATATGGATCATAGAATGATCCATTGGTGGGATCTGTGTGGTCCTGCAGCCATCATGAGATCATTGGGATATGAGGTTGGAAAGACGATTGATAACGTCTGTGCCATGAATGACGGGTCGTTGAATACGAACAGATTTCATTGCCTGCTACCCGGGACACCTGACGATGTAAGGCAGTTGCTGCATCGGGGCTAGAGGACCATTCTAAAATTATTTTTCTGTTTCGGTCAACTGGTCGCGGTATTGCAGTTCATACAGCTTCCTGTAGATGCCGTCCTCCTTCTTCATCAGCTCTCGGTGATTGCCCATTTCTCGAATGGCGCCCTTATGCATCACCAGAATCGTGTCTGCGTGTTGAATCGTGGATAAACGGTGTGCGACGATCATGGAAGTTCGTCCACCCATGAGCACTTTTGTGGCTTGAGTTACCAAATACTCCGTTTCGGAGTCGACACTCGATGTGGCCTCGTCAAGTATCAAAACTTTCGGATTGTAGACAATTGCTCGCACGAAACACAGCAATTGTCGTTGTCCCAGCGACAGGGACGCTCCTCGCTCGCGAAGCTCAAAGTCTAACCCACCTGGGAGCTTGTTAATATAGGTGTCAGCCTGAACCAATTTGACCGCTTCTTCAACTTGTTCTCTCGTAATATCAGGATTTCCAAGAGTGATATTGTTCAATATCGAACCTGAAAATAAGGCATTGTCCTGAAGTACCAAGCTGAAATAATTCCGTAGATAGGACAAATCCATGTCACGGATGTCTATTCCATCTAACAGAATCCGACCTTTTTGAATATCGTAAAAGCGCGTAATGAGGTTGATGATAGTCGTCTTACCGGCACCGGTCGAGCCGACAATTGCAACAATTTTCCCGGGCTCAGCCTCAAAACTCACATCTTTGAGAACCCAGTCTTCTTTATCGTTGTAACGAAACCAAACGTTTTCAAAGCGGATACCACCCTTCCGCTCAGCGGGTTGAATTGGGTTTTGGGCCGATTGGATAGGGTTTACCTCGTCGAGCACACTAAAAATCCGCTCTGAGGCGGCCATCGCACTTTGCAATGTGTTGAATTTATCTGATAGATCGCGGATTGGTATAAAGAATTGGCGTACATATTGGATGAATGCCAATAGAACGCCAAAAGTCACTCCTTCCAACAATATGGCGCCACCTCCATACCAAACGACAATAGCCATTGCTAGGCTTGACAACACTTCAACTACTGGCCAGAAAAGGGCAAAGTAAAACACTGTTCGAATGTGAGCCTCCCTGTGGGTGGCATTGATCGCCCGAAAGCGCCTTGACTCCTCCTTTTGCCGTCCGAATAATTGCACGATCGACATGCCGTTGATGTGCTCTTGGATGAATGAATTCAATCGTGCAACCTGATCCCTCACATCCAAGAATGCCACCCTCACTTTTGCTTTGAAAAGGATGGTTGCATAGATGAGGATTGGCAGTGTCGAAAGAGAAACTAGTGTCAACTCAAACGACATCTGAAGCATAAAATAGATAATGAACCCTATGCGAAGCAGATCTCCGAGAATCGTAACGACCCCTGACGAAACTAGCTCGTCGATGGCTTCAACATCGTTTGTGGTCCTTGTTATCAGCCTCCCCAGTGGAGAGCGATCGAAATACTGGACGTTTAGACTTTGAAGCTTATCGAATACTGCCATTCTTAATCGCAGCAAAGTACCCTGCCCCACCCACCGTGTCAAATACGTGGTGGCAATTAATATCACCGACTCACCAACCAAGCTGAGCAAAATGAGCACAATGATCCAAAGAAGTCCATCCACATCGCCAATAGCTATGTGGTCGTCGATAGCTATCTGAGTAAGATATGGCCGGACTGTACCCAGCCATGCAACAAAAAGGGTAAGAACTAGTGCTAGGAGCACATAGTACTTTTGAGGTTCGAGAAACAGGTAAAGCCGTCGAATCAAACGAGAATCGACGACCTTACCTTTAGACGATTTCTTATCCGCTTTAGAAGCGGTCGTAGTCATCGAAATTGTTTCTCGGGGTTACAGGACGTGTGCGGTCGAGAGGCGGACGTGTAGTATCTGCATCTCTGCGCTTGTCGTCGTCCTCAGTTGGTTTGCGACGCTCGAATGAGCGGTCTTGATCGCGGTTAAATGGACGATCAGGTCTGTTGAAATCGCGGTTGTATGGACGATCGCCACCCTCACGATTTACTGGGCGCTCGCCTCCCTCACGGTTGAACGGGCGCTCACCCCCTTCACGGTTGTATGGACGGTCGCCACCCTCGCGGTTGTATGGTCGGTCACCACCCTCGCGGTTAAATCCGCCTTCGCGATTGAACGGGCGATCGCCACCACGGTCAAATCCACCACCCTCGCGGTTGTACGGACGATCGCCGCCACGGTTGAATCCACCACCCTCGCGGTTGAATCCACCTTCGCGGTTGTAAGGACGGTCGCCGCCACGGTTGAATCCACCACCACC
>CAZVRJ010000006.1:25421-81904 GCA_964629885.1 uncultured Chitinophagales bacterium
CGGTTGTAAGGACGGTCGCCGCCACGGTTGAATCCACCACCACCACCTTCTCGGTTAAATCCGCCTTCGCGGTTGTAAGGACGCTGACCTCCGCCACTTCTTCCGCGATAGTAGTCGTTATAGCCCTCACCACGGTTATCGCGACGGAATCCATCGACTGGCGATGATTTCCGGCTGACCATCCGCTTCTTGCGTGGACGGTCTTGCTGCATGTGGCCACCACGACCTTGATATCTAGGCTGCTGCTGCTGAGAATCGCCCATAGTCTTGAAAATGGACTTTTCGTGGGCTGGGTCTGTCATAATTGGACGTAACTCGGTAGCAAGCCAAGTCTCTGGGAACAGACGGCGGGCTTCCTTCAGTAGTACATACTGATTGCTGTACCTTGCCGAGAAGTGTCCAATTACCAACCGGTTTGCGTTCGACTTTAATGCCACATCCGCAGCCATTTCGGCGGTTGAGTGGCCTGTTTCTAGTGCTTTGTCTTCCAATGCTTTACCAAATGTTGCTTCATGGTAGAGGATGGTGACATCTTTAGCAAGTAGCAATGAATTCTCACAGAAGTCGGTATCGGTCACATATGCGAATGAATCGCCTTTGCGTGCTTCACCAACGATGGAGTCGGGCTCGACTACCGTGCCGTCAGCCAAAGTAACTTTTTCTCCCACTTTGAGCATCTTGAAGTGTTCGTCTTCCGTGATGCCTAGCTCTGTGGCCAACTCAGAATTGACCTTGCCCGGCTTATCACGTTCCTGGAATCTGAAACCAAAACATGGTTTACTGTGCTTGAGCGGACGTGCCTCAATAAAGAAATCCTGCTCGTCTACAACCACCATGTGTTCGCTGTCGTCGGGAATTTGAGTATAGTTTATTGGGAATGTAGTTTCAATTCCGGCAATTTTCATGTTGAATTCAACGAATTCCTTGATTCCAACAGGTGCTACAATGTACAGCGGCCGGTCTCTTCTTTGTATGTGCAGAGTCGCAATCAGACCCAGCAGTCCGAAATAGTGATCACCATGAAGGTGAGTAATGAATATGTAATCCACTTTTGAACGTTTCATACCTGCCTGGAGCATCCTCATCTGGGCATTCTCTCCGCAGTCAAATAAAAAAATCCGTCCATCTCTCCACAGAGCCACCGAGGCAAGATGCCTATTGGCTGTGGGTGTTGCAGACGATATACCTAGGGGCATGATAATCATGTCGTACTCCTTGATTGAGTTTATAGTTCAGACCCACCGGCGTTCAAACAGGTGAGCCTAAGGTGTTAGTTGGAACTGTGATGTTTTGGTTGTTTTTTTGAGTCATGGGCACTGCTTTAAAGCGCCTCAAGTTCTTGTTCGATGAGCTGTTTGCGATACATGGATGCATACGATCCGTTTAATTCGATCAGGCTGTCGTGCGTTCCGCTCTCCACGATTTTTCCTTGCTCAAGCATGTGAATGGTATCGCAGTGCTTGATGGTCGAAAGTCTGTGGGCTATCAAAATGGTGGTCGAATTTGGTAAGGTCTCCCTCATAACGCGTGTAAGCGCCTCCTCCGTCTTGCTGTCGACTGCGCTCAACGAGTCGTCTAAAATCAATAATCCTGGTTCTTTTATGAGTGCACGGGCAATGGAAGTACGCTGCTTCTGTCCACCCGATAAGGTTATGCCACGTTCACCCAGAACTGTTAAGAATTGTTTGTCAAAATCTCGAATACTGTCTAAAATCTGTGCTCGTCCGGCCGCCTGTTCGATTCGGGCATCGTCGATCGA
The DNA here is from genome assembly GCA_964629885.1 of uncultured Chitinophagales bacterium. GTDB lineage: Bacteria > Bacteroidota > Rhodothermia > Balneolales > CAYWCV01 > CAYWCV01. The sequence continues at coordinate 27,181 of CAZVRJ010000006.1, forward strand.
TTCTATTCCGAAAGCAATGTTTTCTGCAATCGTATCTGAAAATAGGAATGATTCCTGCGGGACAAATCCAATATTTTTGCGCAGTGATTCAAGGCTGTACTCCTTGACATCGATTCCATTAAGCGTGATTCTGCCGGCAGTCGGTTCGTACATTCTCGGAATGAGCTGCACTAATGTCGTTTTACCAGAGCCTGTACGTCCAACAAATGCAACTTTAGACCCAGCTGGTATCGTGATGCTCACATCGCTAATAGCGTCGGCTGTAGCACCCGGATATCTGAACGAAACATTTTCGAATACGATATCACCAAATGATTCACCGACAGACATTCCATTTTCAATGTCCTCTTCAATCGGTTCTGCCATCAAATCGGCCAGTCGTTTGTGGGAAGCAGCGCTTCTTTGCAGCAAATTGAGCGTGTAACCTAATGCTGCTACCGGCCAAGTGAGGTATGTTACATAAATGATGTACTCGGCGATGTTTCCAACCGTAAGAACACCCTCTACAACGAGGATGCCACCCTTCCAGACGACAAGAAGTGTTGAAAACCCGATCAGCAAGTTCAAAAGTGGGAAAAAGAGCGATTCAACAATGCCCAACTTAAGTTTCGTAATGCGGTATGTTTCGCTTTCGGTCCTGAAGCGGTCTGACTCATACTCCTCGCGCACATAGGCCTTAATCAGCCTGATACTTGAAAATGCTTCTTGCGCCCTACCCGCTAATCTCGAGTACTGCTCCTGTATCTCAGTACTTCTTTTGTTGATGTACGTGCTCACATGGTATGCGACAAATGACAATAGCGGCAACGGTAACAAAGCCCATAAAGTAAGCTCAACATTCACCAAGAACATGATGGCGATAATGATACCTGCCCTAGTTATGGTGTTAATGGTGTACATATACGCCGGACCAAAATAATCGCGCACCCTGTTGATGTCCTCAGTGGCTTTGACGTATATATCGCCGCTGTTCGACTTGGCATAAAAGGATTGCGGCAATTTTTGTAAATGATCGAATACTTCATTTCGCATATCGAATTCAATCCTGCGCGAAGCAACAATCAAATTTTGGCGAGTTGCAAACAGAAGGTACCCGTACATCAACGATGCTAAAAACAGATATGCAGGATACTCTAGCAACGTTAATGTGTATTCCGAATTAAACAAAACTTGGCCAATACCCGACCATCCCACACCTTCAAGTTTCGTGATAGCCTCCAGTCGGTCGATTGACTGCCGAATCAAAATAGGAATCCACACTAAGAACACGTTTGATATGGTCAGATAGAACGTACCAATTACAACCTCCTTCTTATAGGCTGCAAAATAACGGTTCAGTGTTAAGAGTTCTTTCACGTACGGGAGTTATGTCGATTAATCAGGCTTTGTACTTCTCTGCCCAATGATCGGCGAGGGCTATTGCCGAATTATAAGCTGCCTCGGCATCGGTACCCATGAAGTAATCACCAACGATCGCTAAAGGTTGATCGTCTCCGCACTCGAAAAACGGTAAGTTGAGAGACTTTCGAGCTCGAGCGTAGCGCCAAAAGTGAACATCGTGCCAAACTGGATTTGCTGCATAAGAGCCAAGTTCGGCCATCAACACCTTGAGTACTTCATGTAACGCCATCTCTCTGTTCTCACTCTGATACTTGATGGCAAATTCGGGAGTTGTATGAACCACAACGTTCAAATCGCCGCCAAAATCTCGCTTCGAGCTCTCGTTAATGATAAGTGAAACCACTGGGTTAACCATTTTTAGTGCTTCCCACTCAGGGATATCCTGCTTGCCGAAACTGAACATGAAACTAAGATCCGGATCGTACGATATTTCGTCAATTTTTTTGATGATGTGCCTGATACTGAGTTCATCGGCAGCCGTCTGAATGATTCCGTACGCTTGAGTTGCGGGTACTGCAATTACCACTGCGTCGGCCTCAAAAACATCTTGGCTATCTAAATTGACCATCCATGCCCTTTTGCGACCGCGATTCTTACCGATGTACGTAATACCGCCAACTCGGGTTTCAGTACGAACATCAATAGGTCGTTGGAGAAGTTTTCCAATCGAATTCATCCCGTCAAGTGCGATGTAGAGATCATCGCCACCGGGGGTGGCAGCGACTTCGGTCACAGTGTCGGTATCTTCGTACATGAACTTGTTTGTCCACTTCTTAAGCACTCCGCTATCGGCGTATTTGTTCAGGAATGACTTAAAACCTGCACCATTTGCACTCAAATAGGAAGTACCGTGGTCAAATTTGACGGATTTGTCACCCGATTTATAGCGAGTTGCCATGCGACCACCAAATCCACGGCTTTTCTCAAACACAGTTACTTCATGGCCGGCTTGAGCCAAACGATTTGCGGCTACTAGTCCCGAAAGCCCGGCTCCAATTATTGCGATTACCATATCAGGTGTTCAATTACTTGGTTGTGATGTTCGTTAAAATCCTACGAAAAAATGCTTACTTGCGGTACTACCGCATCTTTACTCAGTAACGCTGGCCAATAGGCAACTATTTCGCTTGCCTTTGGTCTGCCACCGGCAAATCCTGTGACTCCCGACGGACCCGTTAAAATTAGCGGGGCTACTTCACGGCCAAAACGATTCAAATCTGACTCTCTGGCAGATGTGGCACTTACGCGCAACTGGACCTCATTATACTCTGGTAGTTGATCAGCGAGAATCTCGTTGCAGCTATTGAAGCCAACCATCTCAACACGATATTTGTCAAATTCAATCCCCAGCGATTCAGCCCTTTTCTTAAGAATTTCGCCTGCTCGCTCAGCCTTCTTAAGTGCTTCCGGCCATACGTAGACAAGTGTTGAGGTCAATTTGAACCCATCTTTATAGCTGATCGAAACTTTGTATGAGTCGGTAGCAGGCAATCCCTTAATACCGCTCACAAATACACGGTCGTCTCCCTGTTGCTCAATTTGGATACTGGTGAAATCGGCAACGCAATCGGGTGTGATGTACGTTCTGGGATCGCCGATTTCGTAAAGAAGTTGTTCGCTCACGGTCATGGTGTCCACACATCCGCCCGTGCCATCGTGCTTAGTCACGACAAATGTGCCATCGGGGTACGCCTCGATGATTGGGAACCCGATGTTCTCCATGTCGGGTATACGCGCCCAATCAGTGAAGTTACCTCCGCTGCATTGTGCGCCGCACTCGATAATATGTCCAGCAATGGTTCCGGCGGCCATCTTGTCGAAATCATCGAACGACCATCCAAACTCGTGAATCATTGGACCTAGGGTAAGACCAGTATCGGTAACTCGTCCAGTAATGACCACATCAGCACCCATTTTCAACGCCTCGACAATAGGTCGCGCCCCGAAATACACGTTTGCACTGAGAATGTGGTCTGTGATCGAGGATAATGGCTCGCCAGTGTCCATGTTTTTCATGGAGTGTCCCGATTCAATGAGCCGCTTGATATCATCCATGATATCGTCGCCGTCAACCACAGCCACCTTAATGGTGCGGCCTGCTTTGCTTGCCCGTCTGAGCACGTCATCTTTGCAGGCATGAGGATTGACGCCACCAGCGTTGGTCACGATCTTCACGCCTTTGTTTACTATGTCGTCGAGCACAGATTCAACGACAGGAGGAAAATCGAGCGCATATCCATGAGCTGTATTCTTGCCCCGCTGCTTCTGCATGATAGACATGGTAACCTCGGCTAAATAGTCGAGTACCAAATAATCTATGGGACCATTTTTGACCTGATTTACAGGCGCTGAAGGCATGTCTCCCCAAAATCCTTGACCGGATGCAATTCTAATATGCTGTTTCACTACAATATGATCTGTATATAAATCGTCGATGCAACCGCTACCGGCCTATCCGACACGCTACTTCCAAATAGTGTATCCAACCGATGAACGGTACTCCTCTCGCTGTCTTCGCAATATACAAAACTCATACCCATTCCATGCAAAAAATGAGTGATGTATTTTTAATTGCAACAATGTTGCAATAGAGATATCTTTACGGAATATGTTTCTAAAGCCAGATTCTATACTGTCGATCTTGAAAGCAAACGGCCTGCGTGTAACACAGGCTAGAATTGCTGTTCTCGAAGTATTGATGCAACAAAATGGCCCCATAAGTCACCAACAGATTGAAAGCAAACTCGAGGCTCAAGATTCGCGCATCGACCGTGTAACCATATATCGTACCCTCCACTCTCTTACAGAATGTGGCATTCTGCACCGTATAATGGGTATTGATCGCTCATTTTCGTATGCGTATAAGCGAGATGACACCCATCAGGATAACCACGGCTCCGAACATGCTCATTTCGTGTGCGAACGTTGCACCCTCACGTTTTGTCTAGCCGAAGTTGACATGCCGAAATCCATAGTGACACCAACAGGTTTTGAGCTCAAGCACACAGAAGTGAAGCTTTTCGGCTACTGTCCAGAATGCAATTGATTTATTATCCTAACAGAATGCAATCCAAAGTCTCCGCACCTTTCATTTCACGAATTTCTGTGTACCTCTCTGGGTTGTGTGTCGTCCACTGTTTGGCCACGCCAGTTCTGATTGTCATGATACCGGCTATGTCAACTTTCTTTTCGACTACGATCGAATCTGTACTCGTTTTTTCCGTATTACCTCTGAGTGCCATTGGATTTGTGCCAACTTGGAAGAAGCACCGAAATAACCGTCTCCTTGCATACTACCTCACCGGAATCGGCATTATGCTGATCACGCATCTTGGTTTCCATTACACTGGCTTGGAAACACTTATTACCGGGCACAACCATGAGGGCGTACACGATCATGCTCATATGGGAATAAGCTTGACCGAATCATCTATGATGATTTTGGGTGCAACCATTCTAGCTTGGGCAATATGGAAAAACAACCGCCACACCCATTCATGCAAAAACCCCAACCACGTACATTGACGCAGCTGGGGTTTTTGAAACGACTGTTGTTGGTAGTTATCTGCCGCGGAAAGACGGGTCGCGGCGAATAAATTCCAAGTAAAGCTGATTTTGGCGGCTTACCATAGGAATCTTGTGTCCACTTATGAACACTTGCTCAACTGTGGTCGAAGGTTCGAACGGATCGCCATCGGCAATGAACAGGTTGGCCATTTTGCCGGCAGTGATGCTTCCAACCTTGTCTGCAACGCCGAATATTTCGGCTGCATTCAAGGTGATCGCCTTAACGGCTTCTTCTGTACCCATGCCATACGTTGCGGCGTAGCCAGCATTGTAGATCAGGTTACGTACGTTCTCGGTGTCGCCAGACATTATCGCCACCTTTACGCCGGCTTTTGCAAGCAATCCGGCATTCTGATAAGGTCGCTGGTAGTTGTCATAGCCGCGAGTTGGCGTACGGAGCATCGGACCCACAAGCACCGGAACACCAGCTTTTGCGATTTGGTCGGCCACACGCCAGCCTTCTGCGACAGAAGCAAGAGCAAACTTGAGATGATTGTTCTTCTCGATCCATTTGAGGGCTTCGACAATGTCGCGCTCGTTGTTCACGGTAATAACGACCGGAATAGAACCATCTACGACCTCGCGCATGGCGTCCATCTCCTGATCTTTGTCAGGGCGACGCTTCCCGGCTGGGTTGGCCTCATACGCGTCCATCATCCTGTCGTAGAACTTAGCACGATCGAAGTAGTCCTGAATTTCGCGCAGGCTCTGTTCAAAAGCTTCACGGATCTGCTCTGGTGTGCGCTGTTGGCCACCGAAACCGCCACCAAATCCGCCTCCTCCGCCGCCCATCGACGGCCAGCTCATATGCAATGCCGCATTTCCGGCAACGGCCATGCTGTCGGGCGAATAGCCGTACAGATTGATGAGCGTCGACTTGCCAGAGATCCGGCCTGAAGTTGGCGCAGCAATCACGGTCGTCACCCCGCTAACGCGGGTAACAGGAACGGCAGCTGCCGTAGGGTTGATGGCAGTGAACGCACGCATCTGCGGGTTGTAATTCCCGACCTCGGCATTATCGACCGTCACAGGCACAGCCGATATCTCGACGAGGCCCAGATAGGTGAACGAATCGATGAAGCCCGGATAAACCCGCTTGCCGCTTGCGTCAATCACTTCGTACTCGTCCGTGATTTTTGCATTGGTACCCACGAACTCAATGTTCTTGCCGTTCACGAGCACAGTGCCCTGACGTATCACGCCATCAGACACCGTATGGATTTCGGCGTTGATGATCGCATACTTGCCAAAAGTAGCCTTTTCAGGTATTTGGGCAGAAGCATCCGTCGAGGAAATTGCCAATAAGGCTAAGGCTGCAACAGCCCCAAGGGTAGATTTTATTAGTCTCATTCTGAACCTCAACGTTCTTCAAAATTCAAGTGGAAGTGGCCACGATGCCAGAAGCTGGATGAGAAATCCATGCTGGACTCCTCGAACAGATTCCATACATCCTGCATGCACGAGTCGATATGGCGTCCTATAAGCGACTCATTCGCATTCGCAGGATCATATGTGTCGGTCGAACTGATTTGCAGTCGCATATCGTCTGGATCATTGACGCGGTCGAAATAGACGACACCGTCAACGAACGTCTTCTCGCAGATGGAATAGATGCTCAGTGGGTCGCTAGACCAGATCGCGAAATCAGCGTCTTTGCCTACTTCCAAACTTCCGGTCATCTTGTCGATGCCCATCTGAATGGCCGGATTGATGGTGATCATCTTGATTGCGTCTTCGCGCGACACATTACCGTACTTCATCGTCTTTGCGGCCTCGTGATTGAGGTGGCGGATAAGCTCGCCCGAATCCGAGTTGATGCTCACGTTCACACCGTAGCTGTTCATAACGGCCGCATTGTAGGCGCTTGCATAATACACCTCAAACTTGTACGCCCACCAATCGGAGAATGTCGAGGCATGGGCGCCGTTCTTGGCAAGCTCAGGGGCAACCTTGAATCCTTCCAAGATGTGCTGGAAGGTGTAATTCTTGACGCCGTAGTCGTTGAAAACGCGCATGAGCATCAGGATTTCGTCGGCGCGGTACGAATGGCAGTGAACCAGTATGTTACCGTCGAGGATGTCGTTGATTACCTCATAACGCAGATTCCGGGCAACCATCGCAGGCTCAGTCTTGCCGCGCGGATTGCGGTTGAACTCTGTTTTGGCAGCCAAATACGCATCACGATGGCGCTTATGGTCGCGTGCGGCGTCGAAAGTCTCGCGGATCACCTGCTCGACGCCCATACGGGTACGTGGCTGGATTCCGTTTCCTTGGCCGTGGACACGCGTCGGATTCTCGCCCAGAGCGAACTTGATGGTGCGTGGTGCTCCCTTCATCACAAGTTCCTCGGCTGTGAGGCCGTAGCGAAGCTTGATGGTCTCACTTTGCCCGCCAATCACGTTTGCGGAGCCGTGCAGCTGATGTATTGCAGTAACGCCACCCGCCAATGCACGGTACATTCCGATGTCGTAGGGATTGATCACATCCTCCATCGTGACCTCGGCAGTGACAGGGTTGGAGGACTCGTTCACACCGTTGATTGCCAAGTGAGAGTGGGCGTCGATAATGCCAGGCATCACAAACTTGCCCGAAGCGTCGATGGTTTGCACACCAGCCGGAGCGCTCAGGTTCTTGCCAATCTGACGTATTTTCCCGTCGATGACCAGCATGTCGGCATTCTCATGCGTCTCTGAGGTGACAGTGATGATGGTTGCGTTCTTAATGAGCACGCTACCCGTTTTTTGAGCCGTGGCCGTCTGTACAGACAAAAGCAAGCCAAGGCAGAACATCCAAATCAGTCGTTTCTTAATCATTGTTGATCTCCTGCCATGTTTGGTCCACGTTGGCCGGCTTGGCGCTGGGCGTTTCCGGCTGGTGTGGGTTGTACGGGGTAAAATTTTAGATCTCCAGAAGCCACGGAATAGACCATTTTCGACTTACTATCGCCAAACGGTGCAGTGAAAACGTTGAACCCAGCAATCATGCCTGTTTTGAGGTCACCCAAGAGATTACCATGTCCGATGATCTGAGCCGTGTTGGTGCTGAACACCTTCACAAGTTGGGCGTCGGTCATTCCGGCCTCACGCAAGTCTTTCATCTTGTTGGCGAGATCGGCGCTACGGATTCCCAATCCTGTAAAGCCTACCTTTACGCCTGCGTCAAGAAGCGTCTTCATATTGGCAACACTTTCTTTCCAAGCCTCGGCTTGCTTCTCGTTGTGCATCTTATGCTCAGGAGTACGCTTGTCGACCGAGTCGCGCGAGTTCATGTGCGACGGTTTTGCCGAATAGTTCAAGCTTACGAGAACGGGGATGTTGGCAGCAGCCAGTTCTGACGCCATTTTGCCGGCACTGCGGCCTGAAACAAGCACCATGTTGAAATTGGTCTCCCCTTTTAGCTTCATTACACGACGAATGTCGACGGGGTCGTCTGCCGTGAAAAACAGCGGCTGCTTGCCGTCCATTACCGGCCAGAGCGCCTCAAGAACCGCATCTTTTTCGGGTGCCTGGTAGGCGGTCGTGTTGGCGTTAAACAAACGTGTGTTTACACGCAATGCTTCGGCGTCGAACATGAGCTGACGGAACCGTGCCATCACCCCCATTGCGGTGCCTGGGTACACACCGGGAGCACCCTGGATCGCGGCTCTTACACCAATGCCAGGCAATAGCAACTTGGCGGCATCGTTCTGCTCGGATCCGCTGATGGTCATCAGGTCAACCTGTCCGGCCAGCATGAGTCCCCTTGGGGCCACAGCTGCTGCGGTGAAGCCCTGGCGGCGCCAATCGGTGAAATCGCGTGTGTTTTCAACGACCATAGTGTGGGGCTGACGCTCAGGCTGGATGCCGGCGCGCTCATAGGTCGGTTGTCCGGGGTTGGGAACCGTAGTGCGCTCACGCGACAGCTCCGGCATGCCCCACTCTGCCAGCCCGTCAACCCAACCTGGGTACACGTGCAGGCTGTCGCCCCCGTCGATCACTTTGGCGTCGTATGGCACGGTAACTCCACTGCCTGCCGCCTCGATCGATCCATTTCTCCACACAATGGTGGCCTTCGGCACCGTCGTGCCATCTGCATAGTGTAGGGTCACGTTGGTGAATGCCTGAGATGGAACGGCCTGGCCGTTGGCCCATCCCGACAATCCCAACACGACCAGCGCCGGTAACGCCCAGCGCGAGCGAGAGATCTTCATACGTTGAATGTTGAGTCTTGGGTTTAAATACAGCCGAAATAAACGATGGGATTCACTTAAAACCAACGCCTAATTTGTAAAAGAAATTAAACCCTTCTCAATTTACACCTGAATAACGCCATTTTTAAAATCCGGAATTGAACCTGACGTATCACAGGCCGACAATGACGCCGACAGCACCTTGCGAGTCTCATCTGGATTCACAATGGCATCAACCCAAAGTCGCGCGGCTGCATACCGAACATCTGTCTGGGCTTCGTAGCGTTTTCGGATTGTGTCGAGAAAATCCTTTTCCTCTGATTCTGATAGTTTGATCCCTTTTTTCTCCAGCGAAGATTTCTCGATCTGATAGAGGGTCGAAGCCGCCTGCTGTCCTCCCATCACGGCAATGTGAGCTGTAGGCCATGCGTATATGAATCTTGGATCGTAAGCCTTTCCGCACATGGCGTAATTGCCGGCACCGTAGCTGTTGCCAACGATCAGCGTGATCTTAGGAACCGTGCTGTTGGCAACCGCATTCACCATTTTGGCTCCATCTTTGATGATTCCGCCCTGCTCACTGCGTTTTCCAACCATAAATCCGGACACATCCTGAACGAAAAGAAGAGGTATTTTCTTTTGGTTGCAGTTCAGGATGAATCGTGTAGCCTTGTCGGCGCTGTCGCTGTAAATCACCCCACCAATCTGCATCTCTCCCGACTTGGTTTTTACGACCATTCGCTGGTTAGCAACGATGCCAACACTCCACCCATCGATACGAGCATAGCCAGTGATAATGGTTTGCCCATAGCCTTTTTTAAACTCGGTAAATGAACCGGCATCGATCACACTGTCGAGCACCTTCATCATGTCGTACGGCTTGGCACGATCTGCAGGAAACGCCTCCACAAGAGTATCGTGGCTACCCGAAGGATCCACTGACTCCACCCTATTCAAACCTGTTCGCTCAAGTGGACCAAACTTAGACACGATATCTCTGATGGTGGCCAAACATGTCGGGTCGTCGGGCATTCGGTAATCGGTTACACCACTGATCTCGGTATGAGTAATCGATCCACCAAGTGTTTCATTATCGACTTGCTCGCCAATCGCAGCTTTGACCAAGTAGCTACCCGCCAAAAATACCGACCCCGTACCGTCCACAATCAATGACTCATCGCTCATGATAGGCAGATATGCCCCGCCGGCCACACAGCTACCCATGATGGCCGCAATTTGGGGGATACCCATAGCGCTGATTTTGGCGTTGTTCCTGAAGATTCTCCCAAAGTGCTCTTTGTCGGGAAATATTTCGTCCTGCATGGGGAGGTAAACCCCCGCTGAGTCGACCAAGTAGATCAACGGTAGACGATTCTCCATTGCGATTTCTTGTGCTCTCAGATTCTTTTTTGCGGTTATCGGGAACCAAGCACCGGCCTTCACAGTGGCATCGTTTGCCACGATCATGCACTGTCTGCCGTGGATGCTTCCAATTCCTGTAACCACTCCACCCGATGGACATCCGCCAACGTCTTCGTACATGCCTTCGCCGACCCAAAGGCCAATTTCGAGAAAGTCGGTCTCAGGGTCGCACAATGCCTCCACTCGCTCGCGGGCTGTCATTTTGCCTTTTTTGTGTTCCGACTCAATCCTACTCTTGCCGCCGCCAAGGCGAATTATCTTTTCTCTCTCGGCAAATTCATGCACAAGTTTTTCGATGTGCGCTCTGTTTGATGACATTCTGGTAGCGTTTTTCCGTATCGTTTCAAAGGTTTAAAGGTACAAAATTGCCACGCAAGGTAACAAACACTATCATGGAACCAGCGTCCGAAATCCATCGTTCTCCAATATTCACGGCAGACTATCGTTGATAGATCATCTGCTTATATTGAGCACAACCAAAGCGTACAAATTGCCATATGATACGACCAACAGCGTCCATTCTCGCACTTATTTCAGTTTTCTTTGTAGTGGATATTGCATACGCTCAACGCAATGCAACCACCTACCAGACCTTACTTTCGAGGACACGCCAGGCCAACACGTACATCGATGTGAACGCCGCACCCTTACAAGGACGTCCAGATTCATCGTTGGTGCGCACAAATTTCAGGTTGGAGTACGATTATTTGAATTTTACCCGTAGTGCTGCCGAAAGCGACCCAGATGCCGAGTTTGGCACTGAGGTAACCATCTTTGTGGACGTCTACAAAGCAGGCGCAAATATCAGCGACAGAACAGAACAACCCGACATGGCAATGATGCGCAGTGGAATGCCACAACGCCGTCCGAATCCAAATTCAAACCCAGCCCCGGGTTCAGGCGCTATACCGCTGGCAACTGATGCTTGGAGAGGAATGGCTAAGGCCGCTAACTATGCCCAGACCATTTCCAACCGCCATTATTTGGAGGGCTTCATCGACATTGGCTTACCTGCGGGCGATTATGTATTTGCAGTGAGCATGCGCGAGGAGGGGCAATCACGAATTAGACCGATCGGCCGAGCTCGGTACAGAGTGCACAACTTTGCTAGCTTGGAAGCTCGTCTGCCAATTTATGTCATCAAGCCCGTTTCCGATAACAAAACAAATGCGTTCGAATTACTCGGATACGGAACCCAAATTCCTTACGGAATTGATTTCGACGTCTTGATTCCTATCTCGGGAAGTGCAGACCCCAACACCTTGACGCTCTTCGTCAAGGCTCTCGAATTCGGTCGCAGGGATACATCGGTAACACAGACTTTGGCCACCATCGAGACTGAGCCTGAAATGGTCGTGACTGGCAATATCCAGTTCGGGTCGGGATACGTATTCGATTTAGAATCTAACAATCAAAAATGGCTTCGCGTGCCTGTATTGGGGAGCCGTTTCCCAAATGCCCCAATACGTATTGAGCTGATCGCAAATGGTAGCACAACTCCGTTGGCACAACGTATGCTCCAATCGAAGTGGGTAGACATCCCAACCAGCTTGTTGAATGTCTCTGTAGCGGTAGATATGATGGAGAGCATTCTAGACAAAGATGAATTTCGCAGAGTACGACGACTCAATAACAACGAGAAGGAAGCCTACTTCAAAGATTATTGGAATCCAAAGGACCCAACCCCCGGTACAGAGTTTAATGAATTGATGGTTGAATACTACCGTAGAGTCGATATAGCATACGAACGTTTCACCTCGGCGACCACACCGGGATTTGCATCCGATCAGGGAAAAACATTTATATTGATGGGTGAGCCAGATAGGATTACGAGACGCTTTCCACCTGACCAGCCAGCACTTGAGATATGGGAGTATGGCGATAGGCAAATCATGTTTCAAGCCACTTCGGGCTTTGGCGATTTCAAACTGGTAAGCTCATCCAACTAACATAAATGAAACCAATCGCACTGAGTATCGGCGATGTGAATGGGATTGGCCCTGAGGTGTTGCTGAAAACAGTTTATGAGCTTGGCTCTGATTTTAAATTTATCATAACAGGCCCATACGAAGCAATTGATTGGTGGAATCAGTCGCTCGATCTGCAACTTCCCATATACAAAATGGTCGACCCATCCGATCTGCGCCCTATCGGTGTAGGCATTTGGTCGAGCACCGAGCTGCCGGCTTACTTGCCAGAGCCGGGCTTCATTCGCAAGGAGGCTGGCGCCATAGCGATGCAAGCCATTGAGGACGCAGTTACGCTTTGTCTCAACGGCATTGTTCCAGCAATGGTTACCGCACCCATCAATAAAGAATCGTTCGCCCTTGCAGGTGCGCGTCATCCGGGGCACACCGAATTATTAGCGGAATTGTGCGGCTTATCTGAAAGTGACGTGGTGATGATGCTCACCGACGAATCACTGAGAGTTGCTTTGACAACCATCCATGTGCCATTGTCTGAGGTACCCTCGCTGATTACGAAAGACAAGGTTTTCGGAACCATCGAAAAGGTGAATCGCTATATGATTCAGCTATACAAAATTGAAAATCCTCGGATCCATGTTCTTGGGCTCAACCCACACGCTGGCGATAACGGGGTTTTAGGTGATGAGGAGCAATTAATCATCAGCCCAGCCATTTTTGACGCCAAAGAGGCCGGCATTGATGTTTGGGGACCCTTTTCGGCAGATGCCTATTTCGGGGCCCGACGCTGGGAAAACTGCGATGTTGTGATAGCGATGTACCATGATCAAGGTTTGATTCCAATAAAAATGCTCTCGTTCGATAAAGGAGTGAATATCACGCTGGGATTACCATTTGTGCGCACATCACCCGATCACGGCACGGCATTTGACATCGCATGCGAAAATAATGCAAGCCCAGCTTCATTTATACATGCAGTTTCTTTGGCGAATCGTCTTACTTCTCGTTAAATTCAGCACATCAACTGAATCGGCACTGACAAACCTGCAATGAGCCCCGACTCCAAAGACCGCACATCTTACTCCATTCTGGCCGCGATATACGATACCGTCATGCGCGATATCGACTACGAAATGTGGTCCGATTTTATTGATGAGATCATCCAGACCCATCATTCAGAGGCATACGACATCTTGGAGCTAGCCTGTGGCACCGGCTCCCTCGCACTTGCTCTCGATGAGCTGGATTGCTACTCCATACTGGCAACCGACGGATCCGACGATATGCTCGAAGTTGCGAGGCAAAAAACAGCGCTTGGATCGAACGATCTCCGCTGGCAACAGGTCGACTTTTTTGATATCAATTTAGATCAAGATTTTGATGTTGCGTTGATGCTGTACGACAGTATCAACTACGCTCTTAATCCCGACGATGTGCTAAAGGCCATCAATGAGGTACACAAGGTGCTGCGCGACGACGGCATCTTCATTTTCGACTTCACAACCCCTGGCAATTCAGTGAAACACGCCGAAGAATTGAATGATGAGGGGTCTACCGACAATTTCCGATTCGTTCGATTGAGCAGATATCTGCCCAGCGAGCGCATGCATTACAACGAATTTGAAATTGAGAAACTGGCCGACGACAAAATACACATAGAACGTAGATACCGCGAAGTTCACAAACAGCGGGTCTATACACTCCAAGAGATGAGGGACATCATCGCAAAATCACCTTTCGAGATCGTGGCCGCGTACGACGCCTTTGAGCTCGATCCAGCCGACGAAAACAGCGACCGCATAACCATGGTGCTGCGATGACAGGTAACCCAGTCATCGAAATGTACAATGCTACACTGAGCTACGACAAAAAGCTTATCCTCGACGAGGTAAACTTTGTACTCGAAAACGGCCAGTTCTGTTATCTAATTGGGTCGACAGGCGCAGGCAAGAGCTCATTCTTAAAGATGCTATACCGCGAAGTTATACCCGACGACGGTTTGATCCAGGTTGCCGGTTACGACGTTACAAAAATGTCGGAGAGCAAGGTCCCCTTTTTGCGGAGAAGCTTGGGCATCGTATTTCAGGACTTCCAGCTCCTTCCCGACAGAAACGTGTACGACAACATCGCCTTCGCCATGGAGGTAATTGGTGCCAACCGCTCTGAGATCAAGCAACGTGTACTTGAAGTGCTCAATTTGGTGGGTCTTGGTCACAAGAGGCACAGCATGCCAGAGGAACTTTCGGGTGGTGAGCAGCAGCGTGTTGTAATAGCCAGAGCCCTCGTGAACGAACCTCGCCTCTTATTGGCCGACGAGCCTACCGGTAACCTCGACCCCGAGGCATCGGCAGGTATCATGGATATCCTAAGACAAATCAACCACCGAGGGATGGCTGTCTTGATGGTCACCCACAATTATGACCTTGTGCGTCAATATCCTTACCGCACTATCCGAGTGAACAAGGGTAAAATCGAGGAAGTCTCACCAGGCAGCGTTTAGCCATGCACGACAAAGCCGATCTCAAACGGCTGGTCAAAATCAAAGCTCTTGAACTGGGGTTTGAACAGGTAGGATTTGCCAAGGCGCAGGCACTGACCGACGAGGCTAACAACCTTGAAAAATGGCTTAATGGTGGGATGCACGGCACAATGGCCTGGATGGAGGGACATTTCGACAAGCGGATAGATCCTACAAAGTTGGTTGAGGGTGCCAAAACGGTGATATCTGCCACACTTCAGTATCACCCAGGGCCGACAGAGCGTCCCGAAAATACGCCCCGTATATCGACTTATGCCTTGGGCGACGATTATCACGACGTCCTTCGAGGCAAGCTGAAAGCACTTTACGACTACATACACGACCTGGTTGGCGACATCAATGGACGCGTGTTCACCGATTCGGCGCCGGTGATGGATAAAGCCTGGGCTGCACGTTCCGGGATGGGATGGCTGGGGAAAAATGGAAATCTGCTGAACCGTAAATTGGGTTCTTGGTTCTTTATCGGCGAGATCATATTAGATGTCGATTTTGAACCAGATTCTCCTACTACTGACCACTGCGGATCGTGTACCCGATGCATCGATGCCTGCCCAACCAACGCGATCGTCTTGCCCCAAGTGATTGATGCACGAAAATGCATCTCCTATTTGACTATCGAGTATAGAGACGCCATTCCGGAATCATACCATAAAGGAATCGGAGAATGGATGTACGGTTGCGATATATGTCAGGACGTATGCCCTTGGAATCGCAAGGCTCCAACTTCGAAGGAACAAGCCTTCAAACCACAAAAAGAGATACTGGAGATGACAGCCGAAGGATGGCGGCAACTCGACGTTGAAACGTTTAAGCGTCTGTTTAAAGGCAGTGCCGTAAAGAGGACCAAATACGCTGGTTTGGTCCGAAATATTTCCATTGCGGTAAGTAATGTGGACGGAAAGACAGACTAGAAAGAAGCTCTTTTGTCTTTCAGATACTTGTAGAGCAGTTCTCGAGCGCGGAAAATATGAGCCTTGACGGTTCCAAGCGGCAGATCGAGCTCTTCCGATATTTCCTGATAGCTCTTTTCCTCCATATGTCGCATCTCGATAACCATTCGGTATTTAGATGGCAGTGTTTCAAGAGCGTCGAGGATGATTTTGTCGCGTTGCTTATTCAGAATTAGCTCGTCGGCACGGGTCGAGTTGTCGGCAATTTCAATCTGCATCTCCCCGTCTTTCGATTGTACCGGCTCATCGATCGACAGTGTCTTGAGCTTCTTCTTCCGGAGATGGTCGATAGTGTGGTTCGTTGCAATTCTGTATAACCACGTCGAAAATGCAAAACTAGTGTTGTAGGATCCCAAATTGGAAAATGCCTTAAGAAAAATCTCCTGAATTAGATCGTCGATGATCTCTTTGTCGCGCACCATGCGCGTGATATGAAAACGCAAAGCACGACTATACTTTTCAACAATTAGCTTAAACGCCAGCTCATCTCCGTTTGCTGCGCGCTCAATCAAGGCCGTATCCTCCTTGCTGCTCAAGGATGTCTGAACAGAGGAATCAGAATCGGGTGCAGGTTGCGATAACGGATTTTGCGGGCCAGTAGACATGCCGTAAAGATACTCGTTCAACAAGATATTTGCTAAAAAGGATGGATGGTGAAAAAAAAACCCTAAGTCCGTGAACCTCTTTGACTTGTTCTTCCGTATAAGTGGAATCAGATCGGTAAGAAAGCGTATACGTTTTGTGGTGGCTTATTGTTATACGAAATTGTATGTAATTTTGTAGCAATGCCGATCAAAACGGAACCAAACCCACGCTTTATGGTATCATATGTACAACACAGCAGCGAAACTTTACAAACCATTTAAACAGATACGACAATGAAAAAAGGATTACTAACAATCGCCAGCGTTTTAACGCTTGTGATCGGATTCTCGACAAGTGCAAGTGCCCAGATGAAAGTGGGTGCCGGATTAGCGTTTGGGACAGAAGCTGAGTCCATCGGCTTGACAGCAAATTTATACACCGCACTCCCATCGGTCGATAATTTGAGTGTTGGTGGAGATGTCATCTACTTCTTGCCAAAAGATGTCGGCTTTGATATTGATCGAACTTGGTTTGAGGTCAATCTTAACGGCCAGTATAAATTTTATGCCGAGCAAATGATCAATGCTTATGCTTTGGGTGGATTGAACGTTGCCCGGGTTGGATTCAAGTATGAAGGTCCCGGTTCAGGCGTGAACAGCCACGACACAAAACTTGGATTAAATTTAGGAGTCGGCGGTGAGTATGCCTTCAACGATAGCATGTTCGCATTTGCTGAGTTCAAATTTGTGATATCCAAATTCGATCAAGCTGTTTTCAGCGCGGGTGTTCGCTTCCCAATTGGCGGATAAATTTAAGCGACTCTTTCTAACAAGCTTTAAAGGGTTTCCAGTTATGCTGGGAGCCCTTTTATTTTTTAGTAAACACCATTGCAATCCAGTCGTTTTCGCGCACAGTTTCGACATGCTCAAGGCTACCAAAGTGATCGTCGGCCAAGATGTGCGACTCTTCTTGGTGCAATAGGCCTGAAAGAACAACTGTTCCAAGGCTTTTTGCAGACTGAACGATTGCGGAAGACATGTCGATCAGAATGCCCCTGTTAACATTTGCAATGACGAGATCGTAGCTCTCCCCTTTCGGAACTGTCTCGAAACTGCCAATGGCTACTTCA
Organism: uncultured Chitinophagales bacterium; assembly: GCA_964629885.1. Lineage (GTDB taxonomy): Bacteria > Bacteroidota > Rhodothermia > Balneolales > CAYWCV01 > CAYWCV01. The sequence continues at coordinate 44,867 of CAZVRJ010000006.1, forward strand.
AATGAGCTTTCCGTTCCGTTTTGCGCCGAGTTTTCGGTGGCATTGTTGAAGCTCCACTCGTCAATGTCGAATCCGAAGGCATGCGACGCACCAACCTTAAGAGCTGCAATTGCAAGAATTCCGGTTCCGGTTCCAAGATCCAACACGCTGACTCCAGGCTTCACCAAATTTGGTAAAAGCCGCATAATTAGGCGGGTGGTTTCGTGGTTGCCGGTGCCGAAGGCCATTTTTGGATCAATCACAATGCGGATGCTACCCTCTGGCTGTGGGTCGTCGACCCATGTCGGGCATATAAAAAAAGGATCAATGAACTGCGATTTGATCGACTTCTCCCACTCCTCGTTCCAATTACGCGGCATAATGCGCTCTTCACCGACGATTTCGCAGACATAGTCGCTGTTGCTGACGGCATCCGACATTTCGTTGCGGGAGTTTTCGGCTACAAGTCGTTCTGGGATGTAGGCTTGAAATCCTTGGTCATTTTGGTCGAATCCCTCGAACCCGAAATCCATCAGATTAGCTATTGCGAAATCCTGGAAGGGTGCCGGACAGCTGAAATCCAGCCGCAAATATGGTTCGCTTGTGTTCATAGCCTGTTATAAATGAGTTCCACCATTACTTTTCCAACGGCATCAAGAACGTTTTTGTCAATAATGTCGAGATTATCCCTTGATGTGTGCCAATAGTCTGGGAATCCAGACATATTGCCAAATGGGCGTCTATGATGAATGATGTCGATCGTTTTAAACGATGTGTACTGATTCAAGATGACATGGTCGTCTTGGATAGGTAAGCCAACTTCGTCTGGAAACAGATCCGAGTATCCCATTTCACCAGCAAGGCTCCACAACTCGTTTACAAGGCTAGGTGCAGCATTAAGCGAATACACTTCCTTGGGAAACCTAGCACCCTTCCCACCGACCATATCGAGCAGGATTCCAAAGCGGGGTTGATATCCTGGAACTGGTGGATTCTGTGCCCAATACCTAGAGCCTAGGAAATAATTGGCCAAGTCGCCCTCTTTGCCATAATCTTCACCGTCAAACAAAATGATGTCGACCCCAAATGGTGGCGGATTGTCCTTAAATAAGCGTGCCAACTCGAGTAGCACCGCCACCCCACTGCCGCCGTCATCGGCGCCGAGAACAGGAAGCACAGCCAAGTTCGGATCAGAATCGGCGTCGGAGCGCGGTCTGGTATCCCAATGTGCACAAAGCATGATCCTATCGGAACTGGAGGGGTTGAATGCTGCGATGATATTGACCAGCTCCAACGTGTCTCCATCGTAGCCGGCTTGCCTGAATCGTTGGGCATATACACCGTTATCGCCTGCATACTTCTTTAGAACGTCGATCTTCCACTGAGCAGCAGCCCGGTGAGATTCTGTGTTTGGCACACGTGGACCAAATTCCAATTGCTTTGCCACAAAGTTGTAGGCTGAATCAGCTGAAAATGCCGGCACTTCCTTGCCTTGATCTTTCTTGAGGTAGACGAGCTCCGGCTCACTTGAGCAGGCTGCCAAAAGGACGGCTGCGACGAAAATGCCACATAGTGTGCGTAACTGTACCATCATGGCTGTCGATGCACCAGGTAGGCCGATGATTGCGCGGTTGGGTAAACCAACACATCTATGATGTCGACGTGCTTGGGTCTGGTCACGATGAACAGTGCGATGTCGGCAATGTCATCGCCGACGAGTGGTTGCATACCTTTGTAGACGTTGTCAGCCTTGTCGGTATCCCCGTGAAATCTGATCGTACTAAATTCGGTATTTACGAGGCCAGGGCTGATCATGCTCACTCTTATGGCTGTGCCAGTTAAATCCATTTTCATTGCCGCATTGATCGCTGATACGGCATGTTTGGTTGCACAATAGCCCACTCCTCCACGATATGCCTCATGGCCAGCAATGCTCCCGATATTCAGGACGTGGCCAGAATTACGCTCCACCATGCGCGGGAGGATGAGCCTACTCATGTAGAGCAAACCTTTCACATTTGTATCGATCATTTCATCCCAGTCGTCGGCAAGCGCTTGGTCAACCGATTCAATTCCTCTGGCGAGGCCGGCGTTGTTTACCAGGATATCAATGTCGATGTTGCCAAGCTGACTTACGAATGCCTCGCACGAAGCTCTTAAACGAACGTCAAAATCGAAAATTCGAACCGAAACACCGTAGTTAGCCTCTAAGTCATCCTTGATAGTCAACAGTCGATCGCGTCTGCGTCCAGTCAGAATCAAGTTGGAACCCGATGCTGCGAATTGTTTTGCGATGGCCAACCCGATTCCAGATGTGGCGCCTGTAATTAGGGAGGTAATACCATCGAGCCTGAAGCGGTTCATTTCATCAATCTCTCAATGCGGGCTGCAGCTCTGAATAAGTCAACTTCTCTCATGCTGTTGGCCATGAGTTGCACTCCAATAGGCATACCATCGGAGTGATTGCCGACTGGTAGACTGATACCACAGATTCCTGCGAGGTTAGCTGAAATCGTGTAGATGTCGTTGAGATACATCTGCAGTGGATCGTCGATATTTGAACCCAATTTAAATGCCGTTGTCGGCGCAGTTGGCGAAATGATGACATCGCACGATTCGAAAGCTTTTTGGAAGTCGTCCCGAATGAGACGGCGGATCTTCTGTGCCTTGCCATAATATGCGTCGTAGTAGCCGGCGCTGAGTACGTAGGTGCCAAGCATAATGCGTCGCTGCACCTCCATACCAAAACCCTCGGTGCGACTACGCTTGTACATTCGAAGTAATGGCGTGTCGAGTTGTCGAATTTTTTTCTCAATCGCCTCGCGCTCACTAGTCCCAGCCAACTTGAGAGCCTGCTTGAGGTCATTCTCTTCAGCACGAAGCTGCTCCGACACTGCCTTCATGTCGGTTCTGTAACCGTAACGAGCGCCATCGAAACGAGCAAGATTTGACGATGCCTCAGCGGTCGCAAGTATATAATAGGTTGCAATAGCATATTCAGTATGCGGTAGACGAAGTGGGACGAGTACAGCTCCTTCTTTTTCGAGGCGTTTCATCACATCCTCAATTGCCGTTCTGATTTCGGGATCCAAACCTTCACCGAAATATTCTTCTGGCACGCCAATGCGAAGTGCTCCGTCGGGATTTTGAACTGCGTCCGTATAACTATCGACTGGCGCTAGCGATGTAGTCCCATCATTTATATCGCGACCTGCAAGCACTTCAAGTATGAGAGCTGTGTCGGCTACAGAATTTGCTATAGGACCAATGCTGTCGAATGACGATGCGTAGGCGATTAGTCCATAGCGCGATACACGCCCATAGCTGGGTTTTAGACCTACCACACCACAATATGCGGCTGGTTGGCGAATCGAGCCTCCGGTATCGGATCCAAGTGCAGCATTCACAAACCCAGCAGCTACAGCGGCAGCACTACCACCCGACGAACCACCCGGCACCCGACTGGTGTCGATTGGATTTTTTACTGGGCCGTACATGGAATTTTCGTTGGATGATCCCATGGCGAATTCATCCATGTTGCAACGGCCCACTATGATAGCATCTTCTGCAAGCAGACGGTCGATGACCGTCGCATTGTAGACGCTTTTGTAATTGCCGAGAATCTTTGAAGCAGCCGTAGAGTAAGAGCCTTCCATAACGATGGCCTCCTTGATGCCAAAGATGGCACCAGCCAGTTTGCCGGCATCTCCCTTTTTCATTTTATCCTGAATACTCACAGCACGCTCCATTGCCTTTTCAGGCAACAAGCTTGTCATGGCATTTATGGCAGGATTGTTCGATTCAATGGTTATGAGGCTTCTCTTTACCAAATCAGGTAAAGAGACCTTGCCGCTCAGAAGTTCGGAGCGTAAAGTTGAAATATCGGCTGACAAGAATTAATTGCGTTAGTTAGGAAGATGTACTGTCTTTAGTGCCGTCTTTCGTGTCGCCCTTTTCGATCTCTTTTTTGATCTCGGTTGTGGCTTTACGAAACTCACTGATTCCTTGACCCAATCCACGTGCCAATTCGGGGATTTTTTTCGCACCGAAGAACAGCAGAACTGCCAGCGCGATGATGATCCACTCCAATCCACCGGGCATACTCATAACCGATTCCTTTTCAGCGAATTATTGATTAAGCAATACATTTATGGTATTGTCGTTACAGGCACAAAATACGAAATCTTTAACGAACTAGGTTACCGTTTTTTTTGTTATCATTGCCCGAAAACGACGGTTGTACTTATCACACGCACAAAGAACAAAAACCAGCACGCATATGTATTGGACTATCGAATTGGCCGCCACACTAGAAGAAGCCCCCTGGCCGGCAACACGCGGCGAATTAATTGAATTTGCTGAGCGAAACGGATGCCCGCAGCAAGTGCTCGACAACTTGTATGAACTCGACGAAGAAGACGACACGCCATACGAAAGCATCGAAGAAATTTGGCCCGACTACATCATGAAGGAAGATTTCTTTCATGGTGAGGAGGACGAAGGGTTCGATTATGATGACGTTTAGTCGCACTCCGTTTTAAAAACTGCAATCAAAGACAGCTCCTTACTGCAGGGGCTGTCTTTTTTGTTTCCTTCGTAACCAATTGTCTCAAATACACACATATCATACCTGGATACGATCATTAGCGATCTTGATCGTGCTTACTTTAGCGGGCGCACCTAGTGCTTCAGCCCAAATGCAGGTCACATCCGACGATACCACCTTGGTGGTTCGAAAGCTCAGGTTTACCGGCAACAAGTTTGCGTCATCGTCCGTGCTAGAAACGATTGTCCGATCGCGTACGAATAGGGAATTGTTCGGTATTGGCGGGTTTACGCCATGGTATTGGCTGTGGCAGGCTGCCCCAAGAATTGGCGAGGCTCCCTCCAGACTAAATCGTGAAGCTCTCTTCAACGACTTACAGAGGATTACCGAATACTACCGCTCCGTTGGATACTTGGAAGCAACAGCGAGGTCTAGTGTAGTTGAGTATAAGCCGGGCAAAGTTGAAATCAGCTTCATCATTGAAGAGGGGCAACCTAGCTACATTCGCGATATTTTTTACTCTGGTGTACCAGCATTCGACGACATTGATGTTTCAAGCCGATTTTTCAGGGCTAGAACCATGAAAGGTGCACAGCTGAGCGATACATCCTTCGCGCATAATCGTCGACTTACATTTGAAAATATCACGCTTGAGCGCGAGCGCATTATCAACTTTTTGAAGGATCATGGCTATGCCTCGGCACAGAATGATTCGATAACAGCAGAATTAAGGCGTGATCCGTCCGACAATCATCAAATTGACCTGCTTTTCAGAGTTCGACCAGGACGTATTTATTATTTTTCTGACGCGGAAGTACGTGTAGTTGCCGATGTTGAAATTGGCAGCAGTGGAATCAGCGAGACCGATACCATTAAGACCAGTCCAACCGTGATTCCACCGAACACGCTCACTCTTGTTCGTGACCCAGCAAGTCGAGTAGATTTTCACGTTCTGGAAGATCGTTTAGTGTTCAAACCTGGAGAGCGATTCAACCAGTCGAAATACTTGAAAAGCGTGAGCCGATATCAGGAACTTGGGTCATTCTCAGTACGCCGATTCGCATTAAGCGAGGACGGGGGGCTCCCCAATTTTCAAGCCGATTCGTTGCCAGTGTTGATTGAATTGCAAGTACTCCCCCGCCACCGTATAGGTCTCGATCTTTTCGGGATGCAGCGTTACGGTTTTGGAGCCGGTGCAGGAATTCGATATACGAACAACAATGTTGCCGGCGGCGCCGAAAATTTGGAACTGGCACTTCGCGGAAGTTTTGAACTGTACGATCAATCACTGCTAAACGCTTTTGAGGCTTCCGCCCGTTACTCGCTGCCCCGCTTGATGCTACCGTTTCGAAGATTAAACGACAATCCAAATTTTTTTGATTCAAGAACCAGCTATTCCCTTAGCTATAATCAGGTGCGTCAACTGAATTTCAACATTAATGCCAACATTGCCATTAGTAATCGGTTCGAAATCAGACACACACCAAGATTAAGCAGCACACTCGACCTCTTCGATATTGAGATAATCGATGCTACTGCGACGCAGGAATTCATTGATCAGCTCGACGAGCGCTTCCAAAACAACCCTCAGCTTATCGTTTTTATTCTAGAGGATTTTCGTCCACAAGTTAGCTCGGTGATCCGTTATTCTTTACGTAGAATGAATACCGACATCGTGAAACGAAATTTTGGATCATACCAAGAGTACAGCGTTGAGTCGGCTGGTCTGATCCCCTACCTCAGCGACCGTTTTATAGTAACCCCGGGCACTTTGGAGGGCGAACTACCCGGGTTCTACCTCAGAAGCCTCGACTACACCCAGTACATAAAGTTCACCGCCGACTACCGCAGATACAAACCATTAACCCCTACTAGGACTATTGCATACCGTGGTTTTGCCGGAGCGGCTTTTGCCTATGGTGTTAATGATGTTATCCCTATAACGAGAAGATTTTTTGCTGGTGGTAGTAGCGACATTCGGGGGTGGGCTCCCCTAAAACTGGGCCCCGGACGCGCACAAGACGATCTCGCATTCAACGGTGGCGAAATTAAGTTACTGGGGCAACTAGAATACAGACAGCTGATAATTAGAAATTTTATTGGCGGCAATCTTGGCGCAGGTTATTTTATCGATGCTGGCAATGTGTGGTTAGCACCTCGTGGTAACTTTTCTCGCGGTGACCTTACTGGTAACACCTTCCGAATGGATACTTTCGCTAAACAGATTGCTGTTGGTTCCGGTGGCGGATTACGAATGGATTGGGATTATGTTATCTTACGTCTCGACATGGCCTTCCGCATTCACGACCTTGAGCGTGGTTGGCTGAAAAATAAAAAAGCATTCTTCCACTTCGGTGTGGGACACGCGTTCTGACAGATATGTTGAACAATCCTTTACGAAAGTACCGTAAGCAAGCCGAGATTGTGTTCAAATCTCGCTTTTTGTCTCGTCTCGCCCTTCACGAGCGCTACGAGTTTCTGCAGCTTTGCCATCGTCGCCACTATCGCGCAGGCGAGTACATTTACTATCAAGGTGACCCAGGCACAGGGATGTACTTCATCGAGGATGGAATGGTCAATCTCATCGTGGAATCGTCGGACGACGAGGGTAATAAACCAACATTTACATTGAGTCCATCCGATACATTTGGGGCATTGTCTGTGAGCTACGAAATACGCAGAATGTCATCTGCCCAATGCGTTACCGATTGCACCCTACTCGGGTTCTTCCGGCCAGACTTTGAAACACTGCGCGACAGGCATCCTATCATCGCCATCAAATTTATGGAAGTCGTGGCCATGATCGCGGTCAAGCAGCTGGAGCAAACCACGAAACGACTACTAGCTGCCACAGATTTGTCTACCGCGTACTCGCTCCAATTCGACACATACAAGTATTCAGAAGAAAACGGTAAAAATTGAACGAGACAGCAGCTTCAGCAAAAAAAGGCGAAATCATCCCCCTAAAAATTGAAAGCGCAGCCTATGGAGGCAAGGGAATCGGTTTCGTAAATGGAAAGGCGTGCTTCGTGCCTAACACGGCACCTGGCGACGAAATACTGGTTCGCATTATCAAGAAGAGAAAATCGCATCTCGAGGGAAAGCTGGTGGAAATTACCAGCGCGTCAGCAGTGCGCATCGACCCTCTTTGCAGCCACGCCAACGTTTGTGGTGGATGTTCTTGGCAACACACCCCCTACGATTTCCAAGTCGATTTTAAGAGACAGCATGTTGAAGACCATATGCGACGCATTGGAAATATTCAAGATGTGGATATTCTCCAAGCTATACCCTCCGATCGCCCATTTTACTACCGAAATAAAATGGAGTACTCCTTTGGTGACCGTCGTTGGCTAACTGACGATGAAATTGCGACCGGCGAAACATTCGAGAAAGACACCTTGGCACTCGGGCTGCACGTTCCAGCTAGGTTCGACCGCATATTAGACCTAAGTGAATGCCACCTCCAAGACAGCAGATCTTTCCAGATTCTCGACGCATTGAGGTCATTTGCCATCGAGAATCAACTTGAGCCATACAACGCTTTCAAAAAAGAGGGATGGCTGCGTCACCTTGTTATCCGCAACTCGCAGGCAACCGACGAGTGGATGGTAAACATCATGACGTTCTATAAAAACTCTACCGCCATGCAACAGATTGTAGATCATCTGCTTGGCAAGTTTCCCTTCATAACCACTGTTGTTGAATCGCTAAACGAGACATGGTCGCCCACGGCTTACAATGCCGTGGAAATTATCCATTACGGATCTGGTTATATAACCGATAACATCGGACACTTTTCGTTTAGAATTCATCCAACTACGTTCTTCCAAACCAATACGGCACAAGCAGAAAGACTGTTTGACACTGCGATTCAGTACGCAGGTATTTCGGGAGGAACAGTTTACGACTTGTACTGCGGAGTAGGCACTCTCTCACTATTTGCATCTGATAAGGCCGAACGTGTTGTGGGAGTTGAGCTTAACCCACAATCGATCATCAACGCCGAGATTAACGCTAAAGACAACAAGGTCGCCAACACATTTTTCCGAACGGGCGATGCACGCGATACCTTCTCAGATGCTTTAATCAACGAGTTCGGGATCCCTGATGTTCTCTTAACAGACCCACCACGCGCAGGCATGCATGAAGATGTGGTACAACGAATTAACCAGTTGAATGTACCAACAGTTGTATACGTGAGTTGCAACAGCGCTACGATGGCGAGAGATTTGGCCTTGATGTCCGACACCTACGAAATTACACATATCCAACCCGTCGATATGTTTCCGCAGACCTACCACATTGAAACGGTTGCCCGATTAATCTCCAGGAAAAATAACGGATGAAAGTAGGCGTGATCGGTGCCGGAATCGGTGGGTTGTCGGCCGCTTGTGAGCTAGCAAGTGATGGGCATGAGGTCACTATCTACGAGAAGAACGCCAAGCCCGGAGGTAAGCTAAATGAAGAGATTATTGACGGTTATCGATTCGATACCGGACCTAGTCTTTTCACAATGCCTTTTGTGGCGGAGGAGTTATTCAATTATTGCGGGTATCAGCTGTCAGATTTCATTCAAACTCAACCGCTTACACCGCTATGTCGTTATAGATATGCTGATGGTACTGTTTTCGACAGTTTTGAGGATCGCGACGGTGCCGTCAATGCCGTTCGGGAGATATCTGAGAAGGATGCGAAGGCGTATGTCGATTTCCTTGATCAAGCCGCAAAGTTATACGACAGAACGGCACAGTCGTTCATATTCAATCCTTTGGCTGATATAAGAGACCTTCGATCACTTCGTTGGTGGGATATGCTCAGAATTGATGCCTTCACAACGGTAAGCGACAGAGTAGATCGATCGTTTGAATCTGACGAGCTTCGCATGTTCTTTAAGAGGTTCACAACATACAACGGATCGAACCCTTGGCAAGCACCAGCAACACTTAACGTCATACCGCACGTTGAACTGAATCAGGGTGGTTACTACGTCAAAGGCGGACTCTATCGGATTGCAGACGCCTTAGTTCGTGTTGCCGAGTCGCTTGGTGTCGTTTTTCATTACAATGCCCAGGTCGACCGTATTGGACACCAATCGGGTAAAGCTGACCACTTGATTATAGATGGTTCTAAGGTGGATTTTGATCTGATTGTTTCGAATTCAGATGCCACACATACGTATACAAAGCTTATTTCCGACGATGTGATCTCCCCCCCTAAGAAAAAGCACCTAGCAACCGTGGAGCCATCTTGCAGCGGATTTGTGGTCATGCTGGGTATCGATCGGAAATATGAGCAGCTAGTGCATCACAACATTTTCTTCTCTTCAGATTACAAGCGGGAGTTCGAAGATATCTTCAAGCGGGGCAAGATGCCTTCCGATCCCACCATTTATGTTGCAAATACATCGTACTCAGATCCTGATCATGCACCTGAAGGCGGTAGCAACCTATTTGTTCTGGTGAATGCTCCCTGGGTTCGCAATAGCGGGGATTTCACGTTTTCAGAGAATGAGGCCTATGCCGAGAAGATCCTTCTCGCACTGGCTGGTCACGGACTGCGTGGCCTACAAGCTTCGGTGCAAGTGCAAAAAATAATTACTCCCACCGATTTTCAGAATCTGTGGCTATCGAACCGTGGAAGCATTTATGGAACCTCGAGTAACCATAGGCTTGCAGCTTTTTTGCGTCCTCGCAATCGATCTCCATTTTTACGAAATTTGTACCTTGTTGGAGGCAGTACACATCCAGGTGGGGGCATCCCGTTGGTCATGTTGTCTGCACGCCATGCCTGCGAGTTGATCAGACGCGATTTTACCCAATGATATAAATCCTAAGGGGGATTCATGAATCCATGGACTATTGAAGTTTCGCTTGGGGCCATCATCCTCGACATGGCGGTGATTGGCATGTTGTTGCTCTTAGCCACACTCATCCGTCGGTATGTCCCATTTGTTCAGCAGTCCTTGGTGCCTAACAATATTGTGGCTGGACTACTGGCACTGGCTCTAGGCGCTCTTACAATCGGCATCATTTCAACCGAGCGGATGGGGTTATATGTTTATCATCTACTTGGTCTAACGTTCATTGCGGTTGCAATGAGCAAACCGAGGGCCTCGTCGGGAATGAATCCCATGCACACAGGAATGATGTTCATAGCGACCTATCTCGTTCAAGGGATCATAGGGATGTTCATCACATTGGGATTGATTTACACCATCATGCCCGATTTGTTTCCGGGATTCGGCATGCTTATGCCCCTAGCGTTTGGTATGGGTCCAGGCATCGCGTACTCGGTTGCACACAACTGGGAGCCGGCTGGATTCACAGACGGAGGAATCGTTGGGCTCAGCATCGCAGCTGCTGGATTTGCGTTTGCATACATCCACGGCATTTATTGGATGCGAAAAGGCATCAAAGACGGCTTGGCCTCTCTTATTCAAAAAGATGCTCCACTTCCATACGAAATGTTGACAGGACTCCTGCCAGAGGAGAATCGACCTATTGCAGGCCACCAGACAACTGCAAGTGAGGCAATAGAATCGCTCACCATGCATTGGAGCCTGATTGGAATGGTCTACGGAGTAACCTGGCTTTTACTCACAGGAGTAGCTACGGTTATGTCGTCGATTGGCGCTGGTTCTGAGTTGAGCACGCTTTGGTCCTTCCACTTCATTTTTTGCAGCGTTGTTGGCATCTTCACCAGAAGACTTGTCGATCATTACGACATGGGACACCACATAGACGAGGGCTTGATGTCGCGCACGGGCAATCTATTTGTCGACATAATGATAACGGCAAGCTTGGCCGGTATCTCGATAGCTGTTGTGGGCATGTATTGGCTTCCAATACTGCTTTGCAGCCTATCTGCAGGCATCGCCACGTATTTTTTCATACGATCGGTTAGCAAGCACGTCTTCAAAGATTGGATCTTCGAACGCACCATTTCAGCATATGCAGTCATGACCGGCACCATTCAGTCTGGACTGGTTCTCCTCAGGGTATTAGATCCTAAGTATGATTCGCCAGTGTCGATCGACCTTGTGTACGCCAGTGGTTTTGCTCTTGTTTTCGGTTTCCCGCTTTTATTTTTGGTGAATGCACCATTGACCTTTTTCGGCGATATCCTAACTGGCTATGTTTACAGCTTGGTTGGGATGATTGCCTATGCTCTTGTAATTACAGGCGGTTGGCTACTTCTGAACCGAAAAGACAAGCCCGATCAACCTAACGGCTGATCCCTCCAATCGGCGTTGGGGTCGCCAAGATGGATAACCTCCACATTCGAAACTTTGCCTTCCCCGACGTCAAATCGCACGATGGTTCGCAGTGTATGAAATCCATGACGTCCAGATGCACCAGGATTCATGTGCAACATCGGGGTGTAAACCGGATCCTTCGCTATTTTGAGGATATGGCTATGGCCGCATATAAACACGTCGGGTCTGTCATCTTCGATTTGTTTGCGAATTGGAAGCGCCAGTCTTCCGGGGGAACCGCCAATATGCGTCATGAACAGTACAACTCCACCTCGCTCAAGTCGTACAAACGCTGGGAGGCGTAAACGCACATCTTGCCCATCAATATTACCATAGACACCAATAACTGGCTTAAAAGACTCGAGTTGGTCGAGTATTTGATCATTTCCGACATCACCGGCGTGCCAAATCTCGTCGCAAATGTCGAAATGTTCGAACACTTCAGGATCAAGCCATCCGTGCGTATCTGATATCAGCCCAATTTTCATCAAATTATTACACCACTACGTGGAAGTCTTTATCTTGCATGAACATGATTTATCTCGGTAATATAGCAACTCTTACAAATAGGCAATTCATTCCTTGAACTGCAGCATCATCATAGTTACATGGAACGGTCTAGATTGGCTAAAATCGTTCCTACCTTCCGTTGTGGCTTCTGTAACTGATGGCACTGAAATCATAGTGGCAGACAATGCCTCTACAGATGGAACAGCCGAATGGGTAAATTCGGAATACCCGTCTGTTGTCGTTCATAGGTTCAAGCATAATTACGGCTACTGTGGCGGGAACAACTGTGCGGCCGAACTCGCAAAGGGCGACCTTATCATTTTTCTGAATAACGACGTGGAGGTAGACGTTGGATGGCTTAAGCCAATCCAGGATGCTTTCGCCACCAATATCAGACTGGGTGCCGCTCAGCCTAAGATAATGGCATACAACGATAGACGTCGTTTTGAGTATGCTGGAGCAGCTGGCGGAATGATCGACCGGTTTGGCTACCCATTCTGCTTGGGGAGAGTTTTCGACACCTGCGAAATCGACACTGGTCAGTACGACGAACTCAGTAAATCGATACTATGGGCAAGCGGTGCGGCAATTGCTGTTAGGAAAAAACTTTTCTTTGAAGCAGGAGGATTCGATGAGGACTTTCAGTTTCACATGGAAGAGATAGATTTGTGCTGGAAGATCAGACGGATGGGATTTGAAATCTCGTGCATACCCGATTCGCTTGTCTACCATGTTGGAGGCGGTTCACTCGATGCAGGCTCAGCAAGGAAGCTGGCCTTCAACATGAGGAACAACATGACGATGCTTTATAAACACTTGCCGATGAAAACCTTTATCAAAGTATTTGCGGCTCGACTCCTATTAGATGCCGCCGCGGCATTTCGGGAACTGATCAAAGGTAAATTTCGCCATTTCTGGGCCATTGCAACATCGCATGAGTTCTTCTTGTTCCATATCGGGAAAGCTCATCGCAAACGCAAAGATCTATTGAGAAGCAATTTGCCATTTCGAACAGACGTTATGACTCCTGTACTGTTGCCTTGGCAGTACTTCATTAAACGAAGAACCACGGCTATACAACTCATTGGCAAGGCACCCAAAGTATGATGTCATTTATGGATTCGGTACATTTAACTCGATGATAAGAACCGTTTCAGGTAATATGATTTTTAGTTCACCCGTCGATGAAGTCGGTGTGGCTGAACGCATTTCCCGTTTGGGAAAACGCAGCATCAAGAAGGAAACAAAAAAATCTTGGTTGCTTCTAGCTATTACCATGATGGATTTGACGACACTTGAGGGTAAGGACTCCGAAGGAAAAGTGATGCAGCTTTGCCATAAAGCCATCCGCCCTGCGCCCAACCACCCAGAAATACCATCGGTTGCTGCAATTTGCGTGTACCCTCCATTCGTATCGTTGGCAAAGAAGACTTTAGGTGATTCTGGAGTTAAAGTTGCCAGTGTCGCCACAGCGTTTCCATCGGGTCAGGCACCCCTACCCCTGAAATTAGGTGAAGTTCGTCAGTGTGTGAGCGATGGCGCCGACGAAATCGACATGGTAATTTCTCGTGGGGCATTTCTCCGTGGCGAGTACGATCGCGTGTTCGACGAGATAGCATCCGTAAAAGAGGCTTGCGGTCCGGCTCATTTAAAGGTCATCTTGGAGACGGGCGAGCTCGGAAGTCTCGATCAGATTCGCATCGCCAGCGACATTGCGATTTCTGCAGGTGCCGATTTCATAAAGACATCAACAGGCAAAGTACAACCCGCTGCTACCCTTCCCGTTACCCTAGTTATGCTCGAAGCTATTCGCGATCATTATTACCGTACTGGCCAGCACGTCGGTATGAAACCAGCAGGTGGCATTCGAGACTCAAAGACAGCACTGCATTATCTAGTAACGGTCGCCGAAACCCTCGGTGACGACTGGATGACCCCCGATTTATTCCGATTTGGAGCCAGTTCCTTGTTGAATGATGTGCTCATGCAACTTGTGAAGATGGAGGACGGAGGCTGGTATCAAGGAACAGATTATTTTACAGCCGACTAATAGAAAGACTATGTCTGACAAAAAGATTGTTGATATCAAACCTTTGCGTTTTACGGCTGCATCAACATATGCCGAAGCCCCTGAGAGCAGCAAGCATATAGCATTGGCCGACCACTACAAGCTGTTCATCGGTGGCAAGTTTGTAGACTCATCATCGAACATCCGGTTCGAGAGTACAAATCCCGCAACTGCAAAAACACTCGCATCCTTCTCGGAGGCAAGCGAGAAAGATGTCGACCATGCGGTGAATTCTGCTCGAAAAGCGTTCAAGTCGTGGTCTAAGCTTAGTGGACTTAACAGAGGCAAATACCTATACAGAATTGCCCGGATTATTCAGGAGAGAGCTAGAGAGCTTTCTATCATAGAAAGTATGGATTCGGGAAAGACTATCCGCGAATCACGAGATATTGACACCCCCTTGGTGGCAGCACACTTTTTCTACTACGCCGGTTGGGCAGATAAATTGGATTATGCATTCCCCGGGAAAAAGGCGGAACCGCTTGGTGTTGCCGCCCAAATCATTCCTTGGAACTTCCCTCTTTTGATGGCAGCTTGGAAGATTGCCCCTGCCCTTGCAGCCGGCAATACAGTCGTACTAAAACCTGCAGAAACGACTCCGCTGTCGGCCATGATACTTGCCGAAATCTTTCAGGAGGCTGAGTTGCCCGATGGAGTGGTTAATATCATTACCGGTGCGGGATCGACTGGTGCAACCATGGTAAGGCATCCAGGCATCGATAAAGTCGCATTTACCGGTTCAACCGATGTTGGTAAGAAAATTATGTACCAGCTTGCTGGAACTGACATCCCTTACACTCTGGAGCTCGGTGGCAAGGCTGCCAATATCATTTTTGACGATGCAGCTCCCGATCAGGCTGTTGAGGGTATTGTGAACGCCATCTTCTTCAACCAAGGGCACGTTTGCTGTGCTGGCTCTCGGCTGTTGGTGCAAGAGGGTATTGCTCCGACCATCATCCGTAAACTTCGTGATCGTATGGAGACACTCATAATTGGCGACCCGCTCGATAAGAACACTGATATCGGCGCAATAAACTCCTCAGACCAACTCGAAAAGATTAATCATTACATAAAATTGGGTCAGGAAGAGGGTGCGACAATGTACCAGCCATCTACATCGCTGCCCAAAACAGGTTATTTTTGCCGACCAACCCTTTTTACTGAAGTCGCACAATCTCACAAGATTACGCAGGACGAAATTTTCGGCCCAGTGCTTACAATTCAGACATTCCGGACTCCCGACGAAGCCATTGAAAAGGCCAATAATACTCCCTATGGATTATCGGGTGGCGTCTGGACCGACAAAGGGTCCAAAATATTTAAGGTCACATCTGCAATGAAAGCCGGTGTGATTTGGGCAAACACCTTCAACAAGTTTGATCCTACTTCACCGTTCGGCGGTTACAAAGAAAGTGGCGTCGGTCGTGAAGGTGGTATCCATGGACTATCGCCCTACGTGAGGTTATCATGAGCGTTGTATTGACAGTTAAGAAGACATACAAACATTTCGTGGGCGGTCAGTTTATACGGTCGGAATCAGGCCGAACCGATCGCATTTCGTCACCCGACGGCACATTCGTCACCCACGTATGCTCCGCATCGAGAAAAGATCTGAGAAGCGCGGTCGAGAAGGCACGAAAAACGGAGTCGTCGTGGTCAGGGAAATCGGCATACAATCGCGGTCAGATCTTGTATCGCATAGCCGAAGTGCTTAGCTACAGGATGTCTGATTTTGTGGATGAACTCACGATGGAAGGCTTTGGTAAGAAGGAAGCAAAAGCTGATGTCCAAGCTGCTATAGACCTTTGGGTATCCTATGCTGGATGGACAGATAAATTTTCATCGCTGTTCAGTTCGGTAAATCCCGTTGCCAGTTCACACTTTAACTTTTCGGTGCCCGAGCCTATTGGTACTGTTGGTTTGCATCTATGTGGTATGCGAGGCATAAAAGCCCTGGCCTCTGCCCTGGCACCAGTTATTGCCGGAGGCAACACATCGGTTGTGCTTATCCCGTCTGAAGGCGTTCTGGCTAACTTGACCATGGCTGAGGTCTTTCATACTTCTGATGTACCCGCTGGTGTAATCAACTTGCTTAGTTGCCCCCTGCCGGATGTGGCGTCACATCTTGCAAGCCACCGCGACATTCCATCCGTTGCTTTTTTTGGACTAGAAGCGGATCAGCAAAAAGAGATGCAGCAGCTGGCATCCGCAAATATGAAACGCATCCGTTTTGGTGATAACGACACTGCCAAGGAATCGTCACCTTACGAAATCATGGCATATCAGGAAATTAAAACCACCTGGCACCCGATTGGATTATAAGTTATGATGCGCCTAACCTCCATTTTGCTTTTTGTCGTGTTGCTGGCTGCATGCAGCACCTCAACCCAAGTGTTGAACACGGGCTCTGATTCCGGTGAAGCAAGCCCTACCGATTCTATATTAACGGAGGGCGACTACATCGTCATGGATTATGCCTCAATCAGAGCCCGTACCGACGACCCACTGAAGAGTGTGACAAACCCCTTTCCAGACGATTACCGGTTTGTGTCATCCGGAACAACTGTATCGAGGAGTAAACAAGGATTCAGAGTGCAGTTGTTGTCTACCCAGAATCGGAATGATGCTGAAAACATGCTCGAGAATTACAAAATTTGGCTAGCATCTCAGCGAATGGACTACAAACCCAAAGGCTACATCCAATTCAGGGCGCCATTTTTCCGGGTTCATGTGGGCGACTACTACGACAGGAATATCGCCTTTGAATTAGTGAAACAGATGAAGAACCAATTCCCTGATGCGTGGATTGTGGCCGACACAATCGACCCTGAGGAAGCAGCCAAAAATTAGCCATGTTTTTTGTATTCGACATAGAAACTGTCCCCGATTTCGATTTTCTTGAAAAAGTAGTTGATGGCACTTGGGAAAACCGAGACCAACTGTTAGAGCTTGCGTCTGAACAGATTGCCAAAAACAAAAGTGGGTTCCTGCCACCCATGTATCACCGAGTCGTTTCATGGGTCGGAATTTGGGTAGATGATGCTTGCAATCCCAAGGCCAAACATGCATGGTCCGGACACGATGAAAAAGATGGCTTGATACAATTAATGACGGTGCTATCCGAATACAAAGATTTCGGTGTTGTGCATCACAACGGAAAAGGCTTCGACCTACCATTAATCACCTATCGCTGCCTTAAACATGGACTTCAAATGACGTCCAGACTAGGTCATTACGATATTAAATATCGATTCAGCAAGCAAAATGTTGATCTGGTAGATGAGTTCAGCAATTTTGGGGCTAGTTCGTGGCCAAAATTGAAGCATCTAGGTTTACTTGTTGGCATACCCTTCAAGCAAACCGGCGAGGGTAACCAAGTGCTCGCCATGTATGATGAAGGTCAGCTGGCCGAAATTGAACATTATTGCTACGAAGATGTTCTAGCAACATATTTGATTTGGCTAAATTTGCGCCACACGTTGGCTGAAATCAGAACAGATGCTTACCAGCACCTTCATACTAGGGCTGTTCAACGGTTGCAACAGATACAGCAAGGTCTACCTGAGTAGACCCTGCCCTTAAATCACTGTACCGTTGGGTAGGACAGCTCCTTTTTGGACTACTACAATTCCATCGACCACCGTGTATGCTCCGTAGTCGCCATCGGCCAAGTGCGTTCCACCGTTAATCCGAACATCGTTGCCTATGCGACAATTCTTGTCGACAATGCAATTTTTGATGTAGCACCTTTCTCCAATTCCAATCGGTGGAATATCCATTTCACTTTCAATCTCTTCCACAGTCTGGAAGTAATCATTACCCATAATGATGGCGTACGATATCGTGGTCCCAATGCCCACTCTTGAACGAATACCAACTACAGAGTGCTCTATTCGGCTTGCACTGATGATGCAGCCTTCCGAAACGATGGTCTTCTCAAGTGTCGTACCCGATAGCTTAGATGGGGGAAGCATGCGGGGACGAGTGTAAATCATGTTACCTGAGTCATACAGATTAAATTGTGGTAGCGCTTGCGTCAACTCAAGGTTAGCTTCGAAGAATGACCGGATAGTCCCAATATCAGTCCAATATCCGTCGTATAGATAGCTAGCTACTGTGTAATTCGATTGAATCGCATACGGTATGATCTCCTTACCGAAATCTTTGGCCGTTTCGTTAGCCGAAAACAGCTCGTACATCGCTTTTTTGCTGAAAATGTAGATACCCATCGAGGCCAAGTATTTTCTGCCCTGGCCCACAAATTCGGCTCCTACCTCACTTACCCAGTTTTCTAGCTGGTCGGATGCGGGTTTTTCTATAAAGCTGTCAATCAACCCATTCTCTCCAACTTTCATGATACCAAACCCAGTGGCATCGGCTGCATTAACAGGAATGGTCGCTATAGATACATCAGCCCCCTTATCAAAGTGCTGTTTCATCATGTGTGCAAAATCCATCTGGTACAGTTGGTCGCCCGACAATATGAGCACATGCTCGTAATCGTGATTCTCTAAATGGTGGAAAGATTGGCGCACCGCATCGGCTGTACCCTGAAACCAGTTCGTGCTAGCCGGTGTCTGCTCAGCAGCCAAAATGTCAACAAACGCATCGCCAAACGCATCAAAGTGATAGGTATTCTTAATGTGGCGATTGAGTGATGCAGAGTTAAACTGTGTAAGAACGAATATCCGTTTTACATTGGAGTTCAAACAACTAGCAATCGGAATATCAACCAATCTGTATTTGCCTGCTACTGGTACAGCTGGCTTAGAACGACTCTTGGTTAACGGATATAAACGACTGCCTTGTCCACCACCTAAAATTACAGCTAGAACAGAAAGTGTCATGATAAATATGATTAAACCGTAAGTGATTGATAAAGGTTGATGTAGGTTTGCGCCGATCGATCCCAACTGAAATCTAACGACATGGCACGTTCCTGTAAAGCACGATATGTGGCTTTATTGTTAAATAGATCAACAGCACGAAGCATGGCACCGTATGCGTCGTCAAGACTAAAGTGGTCAAAACGAATGCCATACCCACCCTCCTCGCCGATGTCCTTAACAGTATCTACCAATCCACCAGTACTTCGTACAATTGGCAAGGTTCCATACCGAAGAGCGTACATCTGATTCAGTCCGCATGGCTCAACACGCGAGGGCATAAATAGGAAATCTGAACCTGAGTAAATTAGATGCGATAGCGCTTCGTTGTACTCAATAGAACAATCAAAATGACCGGGAAAGTGTTCCCGAAGTGACACGAATTGCCTCTCGAGTGAAACATCACCAGTACCTAAAACGAGAAAATTAGCCCTGTTGCCAGACTGCAAAAAGCCGGACACAAGACTTGGAATGATGTCGGCCCCTTTCTCTGATACCAGCCTTCCGATAAACGCAATAATCGGCAGATCCCTCTGAAGGTTGAAACGTTTCAACAAAACGTCTCTATTTCCCTGCTTTCCAGCGTGCAACTCGTTTGAACCGTAGTTATAGGGTAACATCGGATCGGTGGTAGGATCCCACACAGAGGTATCAATCCCATTCAAAATTCCGTGGCCTTTCGACGATTCAGATGCAAACAGTGGTTCTAGCCCGTTGCTGTTCCAAGTAAGCTCCTTCAGATAATGGTGCGAAACCGTTGTGAAAGCCCACGAGCATTTCACAGCGGCTGCCATGCTGTTCAGCCTGTCGTTCCAGTCGAGCAACCCGGTACGGTCCCATCCAAAAGCTGGCAATAGTCGCGCCCTTTCCCATCCATAAGACCCCTGGTACATGCCGTTGTGTATGGTGAACACAGATGGAATATTTTTAAGGCTGTCGTAGACGCCGCAGCTAGTCATCATGAAAGGTACCAAGCCGGAGTGATGATCGTGGCAGTGTACCACATCAGGTGCCTCTTCCATCGATCTGATCCAATCTAGAGCTGCAATTTGAAAGCTTAAATACCTTTCAAATTCATCCCAATACGGGTAACCAGATGCTGGGTCAGTGTAGATCCCCTGACGGTCGAAACGGCCTGGTATCTTGATCAAAAACAATGGAAAACCCAAAGTATCATTAACTTCGCGTTCTACTGAGAACAAAAAAGGTTGACTTCCTAGCCAAGCAGTACCCTCGTGCACCGTGTCAAACTGGTGTTGCCTCACCCACATATTGTCGTACATCGGCATAACCACCCAAGCATCCACTCCGGCTTTACGCTGGTATTTTGGTAACGAACCGACCACATCTCCCAAACCACCCGCTTTGGCTACTGGATAGCACTCTGCACTTAGATGAACAACTTTCATGAGACCTTAAAATTGATGTCGGAAAACTTTGTTACCATATCGTTAACAGTTATGTAAGCGGTAACTTTTTCCGCAGTAATCCGTTAAACGATTTCGTATCCTTCTGTTGAAAATAAACCATCCTTAAGACTTAACCAATAATACCTATGTCCTTGCTTGAGGTAAAGCAGGTCTCCAAACTCTATGGCACTTTCAAGGCTGTAGATAACGTCACCTTCAAGGTTGAAAAAGGTCGAATATTTGGGTTGCTGGGGCCAAATGGCGCCGGAAAAACATCCATGATCCGAATGATCAACCACATCACTATTCCAGACGAAGGTAGCATTACATTCGATGGACACAGTGTGAACGAGTCGACCCAACAACGCATCGGCTATTTGCCCGAGGAGCGCGGACTCTATAAAAAGATGAAGGTGGGCGAGCAACTGATGTATTTGATCAGGCTACGCGGATTGAGTAAAGAAGACGCCCGCACTTCGATAAAGTATTGGCTCGAACGATTTGAAGCCGACAGCTGGATTGGAAAAGAAGTGGGCGACCTTTCGAAGGGAATGCAACAAAAGATTCAGTTTATTGCCGCCATTGCGCACGACCCCGATCTGTATATATTCGATGAACCATTTTCCGGTCTTGATCCCATCAACAGCGAGACCCTAAAACGGGTTATCATCGAGCTGCGCGACAAAGGTAAAACCATTCTTTTTGCAACACACCGCATGGAGCAGGTTGAGCAGATGTGCGATGATATCTGCCTGTTCAACAAAGGAAAATCCATATTGAGCGGCGATTTGCGGTCGATCAAGCAAAAAATGGGCCGAAATACCATCAACCTTGAATTTCATGGCGATGGAGCTTTTCTTGACGAACTTGAGAGCGTGAGGATCAATAACCGATCGACAAATTTTGCTGAAATTCGCCTCCTAGGTGGCACAGATCCCCAAGACATCCTTCGCAAGGCTCTTAACAGTACAAATGTCATGAAGTTCGAGCTGGTCCAACCGGCTTTGAACGAAATTTTTATCGAAACAGTGGGTAGCGACAACCTCAAGGACATCAAATCTATACTATGAACTTATCGAAACTGTGGCTAATCATACAACGGGAATACCTCACAAGGGTAAAAGGCAAGGGATTCATCATATCGACGTTACTTGCGCCAATATTTCTACTGGCGATATTTCTGGTACCCATACTCATGAGCAATTTCGAAAGCTCGTCGAGTGAGTCGAGGTACGTACTGGTAGACGAGACGGGCTCTGTTGCCGATCGTATGGTTCAAATGAATTCTAGCCGCTATGAAATTCGCCCAAATGCTACTGTCGAAGAACTTCGCGACGAAACACTCAGCGGGAAAATCAACGGATACATCGTTCTACCAGCAGGTCTATTAGACGGCTCTCGAAATGCTGAGCTTTTTAACACAGGATCTGGTGGAATATCGCTAGCTGGCGAAATTCGAGATAACATGCGCTCTGCCGTGCGTGAAGAGCTGCTTGCCAGGACAGCCGTGACCGACGAGATAAAGGCAATTTTCGATATGAGACCCAGTATCGATTCTCGCCGCATAACTACCGAGGGTGACTCTGAGGTCAATGAAGGGGTCAATTTCATCATCGCTTACATAATGGGATTTGCGATTTACATGGCTATGTTCAGCTACGGAGCTCTCATTATGCAGGGTGTGATGGAAGAAAAGACGAACAGGATCATGGAAATCATCATTTCGTCTGCCAGACCCATGGAATTGCTACTAGGTAAGGTTGTGGGTATCGTTGCCCTTGGCCTCACTCAAATCACCATCTGGTTCATCGCTTTCACGGGTATCTCAGCAATTGTGGGTCCTTTGTACCTCATGATGGGTCAAGGTGCACCTGATGCGGCGGCAGTAGCAGGTGCGGGTGCAGCCTCGCCTGGTGGCGATTTTACGGTACCTGAAATATCCATAAGCATCTGGATATTCTTTGCCATCTTCTACGTCTTGGGATTCCTCATTTACGGAGGTGTGTTCGCCGCTGTTGGTGCAGCAGCCGACTCGCCACAAGATACCCAGCAGTTGGCTCTACCGATCTACATCCCTATCATGATCCCGATATTCCTGATGATGCCGGTCGTCACAGATCCGCACTCAAACTTGGCTATCATATCGTCGATGATACCTTTCTTCTCCCCCATCCTCATGATGGGAAGAATTGCAGTCACCGATGTGCCTCTATGGCAAAGCATGGGATCGATCGTGCTGATGATCCTCACGTTCTTGGCGCTGATGTGGATGAGCGGGAAGATTTACCGTGTTGGCGTGCTGATGTACGGAAAGAAGGTTAGCATAGCCGAAGTAGTTCGCTGGCTACGCTACTAAGATTAATTCATGCAAAACGGCTTGGAGAAGGCAGCCTCTAATTGGACGCTTTCTTCATGCCGTATTTTTTTCAGCGCGGCATCTGCCGTGTATTCATGCAACAGCAGGCAAGTGATGCCATGGATGCTGAACCCAGCCTTTAGGCATTGGCTCACAAGCAAGTAGTAACTATCAATGTCACCTTCACCAACCAGCACATCGACCCACTTTTCGACTATGGCTTCCTGTTCGGCCTTTGGGGGTAAGGTTACAATTAAATTCATGACGTAAAGTCTACTTTTTATATCTATTTGTCAACGTCGAAACATCCGAATTCGTGCCTGAATTCGAGGATCAGCTTCTTTGGCACTGCGATCTTGAATTAATATTGCAGACTGCTGATTGTCGAGTTTAGTGACACGATCTAAGGCCATCACCCGAATTCGAGGATCTTGATCCGAGGCAAGACGTGGTAAACGAGCTGACCATCGTTGCGAATTGGTGTCATATTTGTCGAGCAGCGTCAACGCATCTCGCCTAACGACAAAAGCATACTCTCTGCCGATAAGTAAATCAGCCATTTCTATACCAGCGTCCAAGCTCCCTTCTTCAAAATAAGATAGCAGTAAAACCGACATTAGTTCCCTGCCTTCAGGTTTTTTAGATTCAGCCTCAATAAACGCGTCGAACTCATCAGGCGGCATAAGCTTAGATAGCATTTTTGCAATAAGACGGCGCTCAGCTGACGATGTGGTGGGTTTTGAAAACATCGCCAAAAGATACTCGGCATTTAGAACGGGGTTTGACTGTCGCTCAACCAAGGCAAGAACCGCCAATCTAGCGTCCTGATCGGCCACTTCCAACAGACCTGTAACAGTTGATGGAGCCATTTCAATAACCCCTGATTCCATCATGCCCAAAGTAATAGATGCCTTTACGGTCGGGTCCAGCTCGTTACGCTCAAGGTCGCGAATGAGCAAGCCTAAATCTTGGTCGCCTGCAAATGCACCCAAAGCTCTAGCTGCATCAATTTTATCGCCCCTTTCAACGGAATTTCTGAATTGGTGCAACCAGTATCCCAACGGTTTATCTACCCGCAACGATACCCCATCTTGCAGTAATGGGATAATATTCAATAGACCGTTGTCTACATCCAACTTGATCTCACCTCCCGATTCACTGAAGCGCACCGATTGCGAGAATGTGTCATTCAAATAAACCTCTCGCAAATTCATGACATATTCGCCTGTTGCAGGTTGGCCATATGGATCGATGACCAAACTGATGATTTCTGGATTCTCGGTACGTTCAAATCGTAGATAGAATCCTCCAGTTGTTGATGACTTGCCTTCGCTTTGTTCCAGAGTCCTAAATGTTGGAGTTGCTGGCAACGGATTTACAGCCCAACCTGACGAAAAGCGAATTTCCTCGATGTCGTGCATCCATATGAGTCCTGGAATGTAACGCATAATGGCTTCCAAATCAGACTGCGGATATGCATCGATTGAATATTCAGATGCGGTATGCACTAAAATACTCGCCATATCTGTTTGAGCATCAAGCCCAGATAATACAGCCACTTTAGATTCGAGCTCCGGGTTATCAAGTCGAGCCAACTGCCTGGTATAAGATGCCATTGCATATTGGAGCTCAGGACTTGTGCTCTGAAGCGATTGCCTCAGCCATTGGGATGCAACGGCAATCTTGACCTGATTCTCAAGATCTCCGAGGTCGTCGAACACGACAGCAAATCCGGCGCCATCTCCCCATGTTTCTCCATATGAAGATGGGACGACCAAAAAATTCATCCCCTCATATGGAAATGGATTCTTCAGTTGCGAAGACATGCGCTGAATTTCGGTTGATGCAATCGAAAGAAGTGTTCGCCCACCGTCTGCAACCCTCGTGTTGTCGCCCACATACATGCGTACAGGGATAGACCCAACCCGAACTTCGGAAGATTGCATCATGCCAAATGCCAAGCGCATACTTGAAGCAGATATCGGAGTTCTACTTCTGAAGACTGTTCGTGCCTCTCTCACGTTCAAAACAGTTCTACTCACGTAGCCTCCGTTAGCTATCACTTGTATCGCAGTGGGATGCGTTATAGTCACATCTAACCGGTAGCGTACCCTTGGATGGTCAATTATCGGAAGCAAACCCGGCACCACGCCGTGTAATCCCGATGTCCACACAAGCACGCTCGGGTCGATGAAAAAGCCAAATGTGGGATAGGCTCCATACTCGACTGATATCTTAAAATCCGATCCCCTGTTCACTGGGTCACGGAGCGAAATTCGAATAGAGTCTGCACTCACAATGAAAGGAAGTTCATCATCGCCGTGCTTTACTGATTCTATCAACAGATCTCTTTGGGCAAAAGCGATCGTTTGGACACCATCGCGGTTTGACCTCAGGTGGTACGTAGCGGTTGCAGTAAAACCATCCATCGTTGGTTCAATGGCCAAATTCCATTCAATTGCGGAAATTTGAAACGAATACGATGGAAACCTTTCGTAGTTCTGCGCCATAACTACCGAGCTATACGAAAGGATGACTGCAATAATGATTGTAATATGCCTCATGACTTCTTCAAAATGTTTAAAACTTCATCCCTCAAGCCTGGCCCCACAGATATACCGTGCCCAGCATGGATATCCTCCACACCGTCCCTCGTCATGAATACACCCCCAGATTCACGCATAACGGTGCTCAGAGGCGCTGCATCCCAGATGTTCAACACAGGGTCCATCATGATGTCTGCACGTCCTGTAGCCACCATGAGGTGCCCGTAAGCGTCTCCCCAAGTGCGGTGTGCGTAGCAAGACTTCGCGATTCTGTCGTGAGCTTCTGCGAAACCGTAGATTTCTATGTTGCGAACGTCGGTTGTCAAAAAGGTTGCTTTTTCGAGTGTGTCACATTGTCTTACGGTAACGGATGAACCATTCAATCTCGTACCCATACCACGTGCAGCATCCACCATTTCGTCCATGGCTGGTGCATAAATCAGACCGATCTCCGGATTGCCATCAACTAATATGCCCACAAGTGTTGTGTATAGTGGGATCCCATGAATGAACGACATAGTGCCATCAACAGGATCAAGGATCCACTGCACCTTAGATTCCGGTTTGTACACCCCATATTCCTCTCCGACGATGCCGTGGTCGGGATATGCATCCATGATGAGCTTGCGAAGAATTTCCTCCGCTTCTCTGTCGGCACGTGTAACGGGAGAATCATCCCCCTTATATTGTACTTCTACATTCTTGCGGAAATAGTTAAGCGTATGGTCGCCGGCCACCCTTGTGAAACGAAGCGCCTGTTCTAACAGTTCTTCTTTGAGTAAATTCATGCTTCGGTTTGTTGTCCGTGTTTTCTATTTTTACGCGCCTCGATCAAGACTATCTAAAATAACCATTCCATGACTGAATCGCAGATCGCATCGCGAGTAGCGGCACAATTAAATATCAGCCCAGCCCAAGTAAAGACCGTTGCTGGGTTTTTGGACGAGGGTGCAACCATCCCTTTCCTGGCTCGCTATAGGCGCGAAGCTACCGGCGATCTCGATGAGGTGCAGTTGCGTTCTATCCGTGATGCCCTCACTATCCGGCGCACACTTGAGGAGAGGCGGCAGACCGTTCTGTCGAGCATAAAGGAACAAGGTAAGCTCACCCCGGAATTGGAGGCATTGATCCTCGCAGCCGACGATCTGTCTACCTTAGAAGATCTATACCTTCCTTACAAGCCAAAACGAAAAACCCGTGCTTCCATGGCTCGCGAAAAGGGACTTGAACCGCTGGCCATGTTGATATGGGAGCAAAACACCCGTACAGGGAGTCCTGAGTCGTATGCTAAAGACTTTATATCGGAAGAGCTTGGCGTGGCGAATGAGCAAGATGCCTTGAATGGCGCCTGTGACATTTGTGCAGAAATGATATCTGAAATTGCCGACTTACGAGCCGATCTACGCGACTACTTCAAGAAATACGCAACCTTGAGCAGCAAAAAGAGGGGGAACGTGGAAGGTCGAACCTCATTTGAAACCTATTATGAATTCAGTGCGGCTGTTCGAAATATCAAACCGTACCAGGTTCTCGCGCTGAACCGGGGCGAGAAGGAAAACATTCTGTCTTTATCGGTGGACGTTGTGGACGATGAGGCCTTGGGAACCATCGACAGCCACGTAATCGACAACGACGAGCACATCTTTCACGATCTCCTGATCCAAGCAATCGACGACAGCTACAAGAGGCTCCTGCAGCCAGCAATGGAAAGGGATCTCCGGTCTCACCTCACCGAAGAGGCAGACGTGCATGCCATCACTATTTTTGCCCAGAACGTGCGGAACTTGCTCATGCAGTCGCCCCTGAAATCTAAGACGGTACTAGGTATTGACCCAGGATTCCGTACCGGATGCAAAGTTGCCGTCATCGATCCATTTGGCAATTATTTAGAGGGAAGTACCATATATCCAACCGAGCCATATAAGCGCATTCAGGAATCTGAGAGCATGATCGACGACCTCGTGCGCCGTCACAAGGTGGAAATCATTGCGATTGGAAACGGAACGGCCAGCCGCGAAACCGAGCAGTTTATTGCCGACTATATCCGCGGTAATCCATACCGCGACAGACCCTTACACTACCTCATCGTCAACGAGGCCGGTGCATCCGTTTACTCGGCTTCTGACGTTGCACGTGAGGAATTCCCCGATTTGGACGCAGCACAACGCGGAAATATTTCGATAGCGAGGCGCATCCAGGACCCTCTTGCAGAGCTGGTCAAAATCGATCCTAAATCGATCGGCGTTGGACTCTACCAGCACGATGTAGATCAAAGCGAGCTTGAAAAGTCGCTCGACGATGTGGTTGAGAGCTGTGTGAACACTGTTGGCGTGAACTTGAACACCGCAAGCTCTCCCTTATTGTACAAAGTTTCTGGTCTGAACAAAACCATAGCAAACCGGATCGTTGAATTTCGTGTGAAGCACGGTCCTTTCAAGAGTCGCAATCAACTAATGGACATCGCTGGAATGGGTCCATTCAGATTCCAGCAATCTGCCGGTTTTTTAAGAATCCCTGAATCCGACAACCCCTTCGACAACACGGCGATCCACCCTGAGAGCTATGATGCTGCGGCAGACCTTTGCACCATGCTGGGTATTGATGCGCGCAGATTACAAACTGATATAGATTCAATTACAGCAAAGTTTAAAAAGCTAAATGTAGTAGAGACAGCTTCAAAGCTTGGGATTGGCGTTCCAACCCTAGAATTGATCATCGAAAACATCTTGAAACCGGGAAGGGATCCGCGTGAGGAACTACCGAAGCCGCTTTTACGTCAGGATGTCCTAAAGCTGGACGACCTTAGCGACGGGATGGTTTTGGAAGGCACAGTCCGAAACGTGGTGGATTTTGGGGCATTCGTGGACCTTGGAGTTAAAGAGGATGGACTCATTCACATCTCAAGGATGAGTCGTACAGGTCAGCGGGTAATCAACCCGCATGAAGTGTTGCAAGTAAACGATATCGTTAAAGTTAAGATACTCTCCATCGACAAGGAGCGCGGCAGAATTGGACTCGAACTGGTAGGCTAGGATTCGGATTTCAGAAACGAATCCAGTTACGATCTTCGAGAATTTGGATCAAGGCTGGTAAAAATGCAACGCTTGTCAACCAAGTCATACCGATTCCGACAGTTGCCATGAATCCGATGGAGTATAGGCCTGGGTGACTAGTAAATAGTAGTCCAGAAAAGCCAAGCATGGTTGTGAGCGACCCAATTGTAACGTGTTGACCTGTGCTCGAGAGCACCTTCCACATACTATTACGACCTTCCTCGATGTAGCGTTTAGCCAAGTGAACGCCACTATCCTCGCCGATGCCAAGAATGGCCGGTAACACAATAATATTATAGAAATTGAACTTCACGTTGAAGATCAGCATGATGCCGAAAGTAAACAAAAGCCCCATCAACAATGGAATGAGCGCTATGATGGTCCATCGGTACGATCTGAATGCTATAAACATCAAAATGAAGATCAGCACTGCAGTGGCAGATACCATGTACGGGCTTTCGCGTAGCATGAGGTCAAGCATGTCGGCAGCGACAATCGAAGTTGACGCCGCATGAAATATTTTGCCACTTACTGTGGTGATTTCGCCCACAGAATTCTTGAATGCTATTGAGTTTCGGCCATCACCCAAGTTTAATTTGATGTCTGGGTAAATGATCACAAATCGGCCTATTTGTCCATCCTTCGTAACAAACCTGGCCTTCAAGTAATCTGGCACTTCGTCTAACTGAAGAGCCGTGACCGTCTTGGAGGCTCTTCTCAACTTGTCTAAGTACTCATCATCTGAGGCTGACAAGAAGGGATCTTCCAACAGATCTCTTATGTCCGAAATCTTGGCCAATTTTGTTTGAACCGCCGAATCTGTGACTGGGAAACGCTCCTGAAGTGCCTCAACTTCGTCAATTACTGGATTTAAGGTGTCGTTTTCGATTTTGAACCGAATTGCTTTCAACAGTTCGTTCACATCTTCGTCTGTGTCTGCAATGACATATGCCGGATTACGGCGTTGTGAACGAAACACTTTGCCGGTTATTTCGGAAAACTCCTGATAATCGGTGAATTCTGGCTCCAGAAGACCAAAATCGTACTCGAACCGCAAGTTTGGAGCGAAGAACAGAACCATGATAGTTATGGCGGCACCGACGGTTACAATGGTTCTCGAGAACGGATACCGGGCGTTATCTATACTTCTGATATCTGTCGGTTTGTTTTGATTCACTAGTATAAAACCCCATCGTTCGCTTACAACGATCAATGAGGGCATAACAAAGAGCATGCAGAAGAACGAGAGCATAATACCCGTTCCTGAAATGAAGCCAAACTCAGAAAATCCCCTAAAATCGGCAATCATTAGCACATAAAGAGCCGTAGCTGTTGTCAAAGCACTGGTCATAATAGCTGAACCTGTGCTGTCGTAGGTGGCAAGCAAAGAGTCTTCCACGCTCATCCCAGAGGATCTAATTTCTAGGTACCTAGCGTAGTAGTGAATTCCGTAGTCGATTCCCATACCGAAGAGAATCACGAACAACACAGACGTCATGGTGTTTAGCATGCCAAGCGTAACGTAGGCTAGCCCAAACGTGTAACTAAGACTTATGATGAGCGGTAACCCAATAACTAATATCGGAACGGGCGCTCTGACGATGTGAGACCATACGGAGGCCGTTTGATCGGCGCTCAATCCCCTCTTATAATTGATGTACTTCTTGGTGAAGAAATACACCATAACAACCAAAAGGACACCAGAAACACCGCTAGCAAAGCTGCTGAAGACATCTTTCATGATCGAATCGAGCTCCATGAGGTGCTTAAGCAGACGACCACCAAAACTTACCTTCATCTCCGCATTGTAACTTGATGGATCGAGCGCTTTGATCAGGGAGTCTGTTGTTTCGAACATGTCGCGAAGAAAGCGAATGTCACTTTTAGATCCTGTCGGGAAAAACTTGACCACCATGACCGTTGAGTCGGCACTTATGGGGTACTCATTCGGGATTATCGCTTCATAACTGGCTTCAAACTGCTTAAGGTCGGCATCTACGTCTGGGTCGGGAAGTTCATCCTCATCGTCCAAGCCCAAGTCAAAATAAAACGGATTCGCATCGAGTTTTACTTCCTCCGATTTTCGGGCCAGATACCGTTTTATAGCATCCAATTCGTGATGCGTGGCCAGAAAAAGAGCATTGTCTTTTAGAATATCAGTCTCTTTCCGAAACTCGGCCCGCTCGAAGAACAATTCCCCTTTTCGTTCATAAACGGCCTTTGTGGCTAACGCGATCAGGTCTTCAGCGAAGCGCCTATTATCTTCAAATGAGGGCGATACGATAGCCACTTGCATGTCGATTTCGCCGCCAACGGTCTCTTGTAACTTGTCTAAAGCCCTTACACTATTGTAACTTTTGGGCAAAAGGTTTGCAATGTCTGTGTCGACCTTTAAATTTAGTGCCAACACTGCCGTGAAAATGGCCAGACTAATAGCCACAAGTAACACTACATACGGATACCGTATATTAACTCGAACTAGAGACCGGAGTAGCCGTAAAATGGAATTCATCTAATTTATCGATTGACTAACGGGGCAGTATAAACAGTAGTCCCATTAGAAAGTAAAAGGTACTGATTTAAGATGAATGGTTGAAATTTTAAGAGCATTGCTCGTCTTTGAATAAGCAATCTAGCACCATATTTGGTTCCAAAACTACACTCAATTTTCATGGCTGATAAAACACCACTCGTTTCTTGCATCATGATAACGGCCAATCGCGGCCACCTAGTGCACCGATCTGCACAATGCTTTGCTTCTCAATCGTATAAGAACAAAGAGTTGGTTGTGATCGATGATGGAAGCGAAGATTTGGAACCTATACTACAGCAGTATGCACCAGGACATTTCAGGTATTTGCGGCTCGAAAAGAAAGAGGGACAAAACCTCGGTTTCCTCAGAAATCTAGGACTCGATGAGGCCAAAGGTGAATATATTGCGCAATGGGATGACGATGACTGGTACCATCCCGACAGGCTGACTCAACAGATTTCAGCTCTTGAAAGTGGATACGATGCATGCTGTCTCCAAGCTACACTCATGCATTTGAATGTGGAGCCCTATCTTGAGCATCCATATGTTGGCATTTTACCTAATGGCGTACCTGGAACCATCGTCCATAGAAACAACCCAGATGCTCGCTACCCTCTTGAGCGGCGAGGTGAGGATACTACCTTTCTTGATTTTTGGATGCAGCGCAGATATCATATCCTTCATCGCGAATATTCTCACTTGTTCATCAGGTGCTTTCATGGTAATAACACCTGGGAGCAGGTCCATTTTACAAGACGGATCAGAAATAGCTTTAGAGACACACTCGGCTACTTTTGGCATGCAAACGTACGCAGGGACTTATTTGGTCACAGGAGGTTCCAACTCAGTGACAATGAAAGGAAAGCATTCGAGAAGTACTTCGTTGAATCGCGAACCTTAGGACTATTTTGAGCCACTCATAATCGTAACTTGCCGCTTCAGATAGATTGGTCCATAGTCAGCAAAAGCAAAGGTGCCCGTATTGTTTGCATCACTCAGGATTAGAATCGCGAGTGGCCGTTTGGGCGGCTCGTCACCGAAGAATTTCCGGTAGTCGTCGGCAATGTCTCGCTCATATCGGATCCACTCTCCTTTTCGGCTAGAACCCGACTCTTTCACGAGTATTTTTTGTCTTCCCTTCGACAGATAGGTGTTTTGGGGTAAGGTAGAGCTCCAGGTATATCTAATCACTTTGGGAATTCTGAATATGCCTGATATTTCAAAAACAACGTAAATACTGGCTGCCGTATCATTGAGTTTTTCAATATCCTCATTCGCACCCGTTGGTAAGGCATGCACTCTCCACTCCCAACTGAGCACTGGATGTGTGCTCAGATCTATTTCAGGGGTCTCATGAATCGGAAGGCCAATGTGCATGGCATCCATTCCAGAATAGCGTAGGTATTTTCTACCATCTTCCTCCACAACTCGATAACGATAACGAGTCTTCTTGTCGGCGGCTAGATCTAATAGTCGAACATTACCATCTCTGACATACCATTTTGATGGCATTGAGCCAACAACATCCTGCGAAAAGTCGTCGACTAGTATGTTTCCGTTACTGAGTATTTTGACGGGTACTTGCGAATGTACCAACTCTGGAGCACTTACAAGAAGAATCGCGCTGACGAATACGAGCAAATAAATTTGTGGCACGATTTTACCAGTCTCCGTTTTATGATGGTGAGCTAATAACGTTCATCGCCGAATTCTATTTTTGCACCGATGTCATTTTCGTCAGACTGTGGCACTGCGACGTCATCCTTAAATGATGGTTTCATGCTTAGCCAAGTGAAGAAAGCCACATTCATGAGCTTGTTCATCACCGACGACACGAGCAGCATGGAGGCAAGTTCAGCCTGTGGGATTCCAAAGGTGCCCGACAGACCGATCACGATCGACACAAATATGAGGTCTTTGTTCGGAAGTAAGGGTATCCGGCTTGTGGCTATCTTTGCCGCCATCAAACTGAACCAGTTGGTCATTGACACCACAGGGATAGCAATCATCCATTGTAGCAGCTCCAGTGCATGTACGGCAAGGAGTCGCAAGGTGTGGACGCTCAAAATATATAGGGCTTCTCTTCTCGACAACGAAAACCAGAGTCGCCGATAATGCCAAGCTATAGCTCCTAGTACTGCAACGACTAGTAAGATCCATGGAAGCCACATTCTTCCCTCCCTACCAACAATATCGTTAAACCCAATATGCCCGAATGTCAAAAACACTCCGATCAAAAGAACGGCTATCATTGTGGATGAAACCGTAGATAGAATATTATTATCGCGGATTACAGCGATAATTTCCTTTCGGGTGTGATTAAACTTCTTTTTAGCCCAATAGTAGAGGTAAACTTCGCCTGAGTAGGTTATGATGTCCGAGTTGTAGATTTTTTTGTAAATGAAAACTGGGAGTCCTTGCCCAAGTTTAAAATTCCACGGTTTCTTATAAATAAAGAGCTCGGATATCGGCAGTGCCATATAAATGGCAATCTGAAGGATGTAAAATAGTGGGTTTCGCGGGAGACTCTTTATGACCTCTACCCATCCGACATGTGTGAGCTGGTATACCAAGAGACCGATAATTCCAACCTGAACTACCCGATTAAACCACTTCTTCCAACTTGAAGGCGGTTGGGGAGCATTTTCGACAGCTAGCTCACCTTTTGTATCCTCTGAGTCGGATTTCAAAATGTTGAGAGCTTTTGCTCACTTTCTAGAGTTGACATTTTGGGCAATACTTGTCTGGCAGACCGCGTGGACAATCTATGCCAAACCAAGTCGGAATACTTATTGAATGGCTGCTTCTGATGATACCAACCAAAATGCAGACAGTATGGGGTTACATTTAGGTAGTCTCCATTGCCAGGATACAGAGCTAGCAATTTGACCCCAAAATTTCGAATTCGGGTAGACTTTAACCCGCGGAGCGAATACACAAATTGGTTGCTATAATATTTGCACGACACATATTCGAATTCTGGATCGTACTGAGTCAAATCTTCTATAAAATCGAGCTGTGGAGAGTGGACACCTTGAAGCCATGGATAAACCGGCACATTGAGCTTCGACATGGCCATTGCCAAACTCCATTCGCACGATTCCTCGTTGCGTCCCTCTTCGAGTGTGCGGCTCTTAAAATGGGTCTCCGACTTCCGGCTGAGCATTTCGGCGGCTGTATCGCACACTTGTCGCGTCAGCTCAGGATCGCGGGCATATATCATACCAGACTGCACCCTGCTCAAGTAGGTAAGCCCAAATCGTTTGAGAGTGCGCTTTCGGCGGTTTAGAAGTAGATCCTTCAAAACTGCGAAGCCCTTTGGAGCACCGAAGAAGGGATCTGAAACCAAAATTCCTGTTATGGTGAACGGATGTGGGGCTAAACTTGCCCAAAGCGGATCGGGCGATTTGCACCAAACGATGTCTGAGTCCAAAAACATGTTCCGTTCAAAAACCATGTATTTGTAAACGTTGTGCTTGAAGCCTACAATCGATCGGTGGTCTGCGTGCAAATACACGTAGTGGTCGAAGAGGTGTGTAAGCCCAGCCTTTTCCAGCATGTCTCTGTGATGCTGTTCACAAATAAGGGCTACAGGACGTCCTGCGTCGTGCCGTCTTAGCGACACGACGGACGCTACTGCGTGGCGAAGGTACTTTTCGTTTCCGTAGACAACATAAACGTAACCCTCGCCTGATATCGGACTAGTTGATACCGATCTTAACATCGACTATGCTAAATTGGATTGTGATACCAAAGATACGAAGAAATTGTATCCTCAATGATCAAGCTTTGTCTGCCCGTTTTCTCAGAGCGTCGAGAAGCGAATCGAACCCACGACGACGGATAGTGTTCTGAAATGACTTTTGATAAGATGCTGCCGTCGAAACATTGTCAATCACGATATCGGTGATGAACCATTTGTTACCCTTTTTCGACATCGCATAGCTGACGGGTGTGCGCACATTTTCAAAAACTGCTATCGTTTTTACCATCGCCGTTCCGCCGGTAACAGTTACATCTTCGTATGTCACGCTTGCACGGTAGATGTCTGGCTTGGCCAACGATTGGTCTCTAATGATTTTGGAAAATAGATCGACGAACTCGCGTTGTTGGGCAGGAGTAGCTACGCCCCATGTATCTTGCAACGCTGTTTTAGCCATGCTTTCAAAATCGACCATGTCGTTGATGATCGATTTAAGCTTATTTGTTTGCTCAGCGCTGTGTTTCGTGCCCTTAGGACCCATTAGGGCCTTGATCTCGGCATCTCTACGCTGCATGAGTTGCTTGATGTCGTTTGAGTCGCTTGAGCTCGATGCAAGTGAAAGTCCGGAACCAGCCGTGACCATCAAAAGTGCAATAACCGCTATAAACTTGATTCTCTTCATTTATGTTTTCATTTAATCCAAGATTGGGCGACCAGCAGCTTGCTTAAGCCTACCCAAACTGACATTGTACTCAAAAACTCTTTGTAGGTACTGAACCTCTAATTCAAGATTCGTTTTGACGGCCTCAACAAGGTTCTTTACTACTCCTAAACCCAAATCGTAGTCGATCTGTTCCTGCTGGAGCCATTCCTTGCTAGTTTGAAGTGCTTCAGACGAAGTTTCGATCCGTCGTTGTGCCAGCATGGCATTCTTGTACTTGTCATTAGCATCCAGTACCACACCTGTAACGACCGCATCCCTACTGTATTGTGCCTGGCGATATTGCAGTCTGGCTTTCTCGGACTTTTGAGCCATCGAAGCGAAATTGAGATTCTGTCGTAGCCCAAATGAATAGACTAGATTCACGTAATTGTAACGGTTACCAAAAAGTGGTTGCTGCTGAGTTGGGCGGGGCGTAAAAACGTACTCAGCTCCAAGACCAAGAAAAATAGCTGGCAATTGTTGCGCTTTCTGTGCCTTCCATCCTGCATAAGCAGCGTTCACAACAGCTTCGAGGGCTTTTGTCTCAGGACGATTCGTAACAGCCGACGAAGTGAATCCGTCAACAGGATCGTACACCTGTTCATCGCGTGGATCGAGGAAATCCTCGGCTGGCAGAACCAATACATCACGTTCAAGTCCAAGTACGAGGTTCCAAGTGGAAGCGATGAAGGCTTCATTTTGCTCAACCTCTTCAGCTCTCGCCAAAAATTCCTGCTTGAAAATCTTCAACTTGTACACTTCGCTCTCTTCAAGATCAGGATCGCCGTCATCGATCATCTCTTGAAGCCTACGTTCAGCATCATCGAATGTTTTACGTGCATCCACGAGAATACGTTTCAACTCGAGTGACAACTGACGGGCATAGTACAGCTCATACAAGCGTATTTCGTATTTCGTCTGCTCAAGCAGATACTGCTCACGGGCAGCAATTGCGCCCGACTTAGCGGCATGAACCGCGCTGCGGATGGCTCCCCATGTGTAAACGGGCTGTAGCATCCGAACTTCCATCTGGGTGAAGAGCTTCAATCGTCCCCAGTCGTTTCGCAGGTTGGGGTCGAGATAGTACTCTTCTCTTGGTAGAGGCGCGCCACTGGCTAAAATACTGTCACTGATCACATCTGGAACAATGCCGTGATTGGTGGTCAGCTCAAATCTTGGAAGAAAACCAAGGAGTCTAGCTTCGCGGATGGCATTCTCAGACACCAGCACACCAGTTTGCCTGGCTCGTAGATCATCTGACTGGGCAATGCCACGTTTGACGAATTCCTGCAGGTTTACTCTCAGCGTATCCTGCGCTGCCGATGCCGTTGCGATCGAAACAAAGCTGATCAGTATTAACAGATACCGTATAACCGGCATACAATTGGCTTTTAGGTTGCCATGAAAGAAAAAGCCCCTAGTCGGGGCTTTGAGCGGAGAGAGAGGGATTCGAACCCCCGGTCCCAGGAGGACAACGGTTTTCAAGAC
>CAZVRJ010000007.1:0-81500 GCA_964629885.1 uncultured Chitinophagales bacterium
TCATAAAATCTCCATTTGCATATAGTAGTGTGTGAACACTTGAATATATGCAATGAGATCTAAATACGCATCTTCGTTTAAGGGGCTGATCCTACTCTCTTACAAATATAATCTCCTGCCCCGCCTGCTTGAAGTTCATCGTATTCTCTGCGACATTGAAACTCACCGTTATCATGGCCTGATCGAAAGTGAACGTGTTGTCTGATGTGGCCGTGAGCGGAAACCTCGGCTGACCCGTTGCCTGACCGAATATCCTTCCGTTATCGTAAATGATGCTTATGGCGAAAGGCAGATTCGGATTCTTGTATTCGCCGGCATACGATTGCAATGTCTCAGCCGAAACCATAGCCGCATCAAAATTCGGCATCGAAAACTCACGACCATACCAGCTGGAAAGCATTGCGATCACGATGTCATTTCC
Source organism: uncultured Chitinophagales bacterium (assembly GCA_964629885.1). Classification (GTDB taxonomy): domain Bacteria; phylum Bacteroidota; class Rhodothermia; order Balneolales; family CAYWCV01; genus CAYWCV01. The sequence goes on from CAZVRJ010000007.1 coordinate 422, forward strand.
GGGGTATCCATTCCCGTTAGATATGTACGAAACTGCTAGCTTGTCCTCCGGGAAATAGGCCGATGATGCAAAAAATCCGTCAATATTTCCGTTGTGCCCATAGGCACGCCGGTCATAGAACGGAAGGCTGAATAATCCGTAGCCATAATTGTCCTTCAATGTCTTCATGGTGGCAAGGCTGGCTTCGCTGACCAACTCGCCTCCGAACAGTGCCTCGAAAAATCGTGACAACTCGGAAGGGGTCGATGCAATGGCACCTGCCGCAGCTGGCACGTTCATATTCGACTCGGGCACCATCATCCACTTTTCGAGCTTCACAAACGACTGGGCTTCGTTTGCCTTCACATCGATCGGCTTCCCGTAATAGGTTCTGTTCAACCCGATCTTGTCGATTATCCTCTCCTCGAGGAGCTGCTTGTATGATAATCCGGTTATGTCCTCAAGGATGTACCCGACGAGAACATACCCTGTATTGCTATACTCATATTTCTCGCCAGGCTCGAAGTTGACATCCAGCGATTCGAACAGCTCAACCATTTCATCTTTGGTCTTGCCAGACACCATATATGTCGGAAAATCGGGACGATTTGTAAAATTGAATAATCCGCTGCGGTGTTGAAGCAAGTGCTCGATCGTGATCTTGTCGGCATTCGGGATATTGGGGTAGTATTTCGACAGCTTTGTGTCCGCAGTCAATTTGCCCTCCTCCATCAGCTGCAATGCCAAAACGGCCGTAAACGTCTTGGTGACCGAACCCGTACGGTACACGGTTTCGGTATCCGCCATCAGGGTGTCGGCGCCCGACACCGCACGCATTCCGAAAGCTCTCGAATAAACAGTATTGCCTTCGTGCGACAGATGGATGCTTCCCGATGCCCTGTCGTATTTCTCGATCAAATCGACCAAAGCATCCAAGCGCTCGAACTTGTCGGTCGTTTGGGCACTGGCTACTGTAGCAGAGAAGGCAACAGCGATGTAAATTGCGGTAACAAAGTTTTTCATTTAAATTGACGTGATGTTAGTGACTCTACACACATATACGGCTACTTTGTAGTTGTGGTTTCAAAAAAATGATGTGTTAAACTGATTGATTAGTGTGTAATCCTATTTTTAGATCTGAGTTGGAGCAAGCGATACAGGAACAAAAAACATATAGGTGAGTTAATTATTTGGAAGATAAAGCGTGAAAAAAAGCACCGACATATTATACCCGGGTCTAAGTGAATACTCATTGGATTCGCTCACGTTCTTCATGGTTCGTACAGACCTTGACGGAAAGTACACCTACGTAAACAAGAAATTTCGCGATGTGTACGGATGGATATACCCTGATGGGCTAATAGTCGGCAAATATAGTTTGTCATCCATTTGCGAGTATGACCATGAAAAAGTGAAGATTGCCGTCGGCGAATGCATAGCTGATCCTGGCCGATTGGTGAAGGTCGAAATCGACAAACCTGCGGCAGATGGATCAATTCATACCACCATCTGGGATTTCATTTGCCTGACAGAAAAAGATGGCACCCCTTCCGAGCTTCAATGCATGGGCATTGACATTACCGACCGCATCCGTGCCGAACGCGATCTGAAGGAAAATTCCGAGCGTCTCGACTCTTTGTCTTTCATCACATCTGAGTTCTTGAGACAGGAGAATTGGGGAGAAATTCTGCAGGACGTCTTCGAACTTGTAGGACATACGCTAAAAACTGACCGAGTCTACTTTTTCGAAAATCACAACGACCCCGATTCAGGCGAAAAACTTTCAAGCATGAAAGTGGAGTGGGTGAACGCAGGTGTTAGTTCCGAGTTGGGCAATCCGCTGCACAAAAATATGCCACATTCACTTTTTTCAGCTCAGTTCGACCAACTCTCACGTAACAGTCCGTATCAGGCCATTGTAAGGCACATCAAAGAGAATGGTTTCAGATTAAACCTCGAATCGCAACAGATTCAGTCAATATTGCTCATACCTGTGATGGTAGATGGTGGATTCTTCGGATTTATTGGCGCGGACGACTGCCGGTCAGAGCGTGTTTGGAAAGAGGGTGAAATCACCTATATGAGGAATATCGCCTCCAGTTTGTCATTGGCTGTCACACGCCATGAATATGAACAGTCGCTTAAGAAACTGAATTCTGAACTCGAGTTATCGAATAAAGACCTAGAACAGTTTGCATACGTTACCTCCCACGATCTCCAGGAGCCACTTCGCATGGTAAGCAGCTTCTTGTCACTGCTTGAAAAAAAATACGGGGATCAGTTGGACGACAAGGCAATGCTATACATCAATCATGCCAGCGACGGCACCAAAAGGATGCGTCAGATTATCCTCGACCTGCTTGAGTTCTCAAAAGTTGGCAAATACATAGAAAAACCGACGAGTGTACCACTGAATGATGTAGTTTCAGAGACGCTTATTCTCTACAAGAGGCTGATTTCGGAGAAGAAGGCTGTCGTCAATGTCGGAGATTTACCTGTAGTGACCTATTTCCGCGCCCCCATATCGCAAGTTATTCAGAACATGTTGGCCAATGCACTCAAGTACAGCAAATTAGACGTCCCTCCAATAATCGAAATCAGCGCAATTGAGCATAGTAATGAGCACGAAATCATCATCTCCGACAACGGCATCGGAATCTCACCGGAATACTATGACAAGATATTCGTGATGTTTTCACGCCTTAACCCCGATTCCGAGTATACGGGGACGGGTATCGGACTGTCGATCGTCAAGAAGATCATCGACCGGATGGGTGGACGAATTCGGGTTGAATCGGAGGAAGGCGTCGGCAGCGCGTTTCACATCATGATCCCCAAAATTCCGATCCAGGAGTAATTGTATCTACCGATACAACTTCTCCCTCACCGAATCCACAAACGCATCGTCGTTCAAATGCGGATAACTTCGGTAGATGCGGTCAATTTCTCCGCTTTGCCCTGTAGACATAGACTCGTTCGGGTTCAGGCATCGAGTCGATGCCATGATTCCCTGACGCACCAACACCTCATGGATTCCGGCAATGCACCCATGAAACGCATTCGCAGCGTCGAAGAAGGCCGCATTGGCATCGGTGATTTCGTTGGCAAGAACCATCCACTCGAGGGGTACGCTGTGTCCAGTTTTTCGCCATGACTTCACCATGTCGAGCTGCTCGACGGCTTTATTTGTCCAAACGGCCCAGTGACCAAGTAATCCACCCTTTATGCCAATGTCTACCGATCGGCCATTATCCGTGCGGATTCTGTAGGTCGTTAGCAGATCGATCAGGATGTTGTCATCATTACCTGTGTACAGCGCGATGCGTTTCTCGGCACCTGCCTCACATACGGCACGGACCACGTCAAATGTTTGGTACCGGTTGAATGGCGCCATCTTGATGGCAATCACGTTCTCGATATCAGCGAAACCACGCCAAAACTCGTACGGAAGCACTCGCCCACCAACCGCCGGTTGGAGGTAAAAGCCGATTACGGGCATCTCATTGGCAATGGCCCGGCAGTGCTCCAGAATCTCAGGAATGTCCGATTTGGCGTACGCCGATAGGCTTAACAGCACACAATCGTAGCCCATCTCCCTCGCAAACACAGCTTCGGATAAAGCCTGCTCGGTTTTGCCCACAACCCCGGCCACGAGAAGACGGTCTTCGCCATACTCAGATCGGATGACTTCTGAAGCCATCTTCAGCACAGGCTTGAACAGATTACGCTCGGGCATGCGGATTTCAAACTGCGTGGTGTGCACGCCCACGGCCAGTCCGCCGGCACCCGCCTCCATGTAGTATCGGATGAGCGCCTTCTGGTGGCGCTCGTCGAGCGACCTGTCCTCGTGGATCGCCAATGGCATGGCCGGGATGACCATGCCATCGTGGAGATTTGCGTGCTTATCGGCTGATAGATTTTTCATCATCTCAATACTTACCGTCTGCTACTTCAAAGTGGGTGGGTTTGCCGAGCGACTTCCCGTCATTGCGGATCCAATCGGCGGTCATGGCAATCATCTCTGCGGGTCCCACACGTGGATAGCCAAACCGGCTGATTGCCTCGGCCGGGTTGCTCAGGTAACACTTGCCAGTTTCGGAGCCCCTGAATTTTGGACTCTTGTTGAATCGCCTTCCAAATTCCTCGGCTGCCCACCGTACGCTATGTGTCTCTGGTCCGGTGACGTTCAACGCTAGTGCCGGCGACTCGCATGCCTCCAGACATCGGAGTGCTATGTCGTTGGCATCCGCCTGCCAAATGCAGTTAAAGTAGCCGACCGTCAGATCGATCTCCTCCCCTCGCCATACTTTCTGCCCGATATCGTGGAGCACGCCATAGCGCAAATCGATGGCGTAGTTCAAACGAAACAGATTCACCTGAGTACCGTGGTTTTCGGCGTAATAGCCGAAAATGCGTTCGCGTCCAAGTGCACTTTGTGCATATTCGCCCACCGCATCGGGTTCGACCGTCTCGTCGCACCCGATCTGATCTACAGAAATGAGCGGGTACACACAGCCAGTCGAGAAGGCGACAATTCGTGATGTCGAGTATTTGGCGGCCACATTGCCAGGGACGAGCACGTTCATCACCCATGTGAGACCTTTGTTGCCCTGAGTGCCGAATTTGCGTCCAGCCATGAAGATGACGTTGGGCACGTCGGGAAGCTGGGCAACGGCGGCAGGATCCGACAAGTCGCAGACGTTGGTCTGCATGCCGTAAGATTCGCACTTTTCTCGTGAACCAGCCTCGCTGAAGCGCGACACACCGATAACCCGCTTTGCAACACCTGCAGCCTCAATGGCGCGTACCGCCATGCGCCCAAGGCTGATGCCCATCTTGCCGGCAATTCCGAGGATGATGATGTCGCCCTCAAGGCGATTCATCATTTCGACAAGGGCAGGTGTCGGCTCCGAAAGTGCCAACTCTAAAGATTCTTCTGTGTGCATACTGGAAACTTGAACATTTTGTATGAGGTACAAAATACTCAAATAGGCCGATGCTTACAATTCAATGAACTTGCTCTTACTCTTGTTCTTGCTCTTGCTCTTGTTCTTGCTCTTGCTCTCGCTCTTGCTCTTGCTCTTGCTCTTTCCCTTGCTCTCGCTCCCATTTCACTTTTACTGAACAAATCCATATCATTGTGTTATTCACGCCCAGATACACCCAAAAAGAGGAATTCGTATGTTAAAGAAAATCTTGTTAGGTATTGTTGCGATTGTTGCAATTCTCCTCGTAGTAATTTATTTACAACCGTCAGAGTTTTCGGTAGAGCGCTCTGCAACATTTGCAGCCTCCGACTCCGTAGTTTACGCTCAGATTAACGATTTCCGCAATTGGGATGCATGGTCGCCTTGGGCTAAGCTGGATCCTAACATGACTGTGACGTACGATGGCCCAGCATTCGGTACAGGTTCTCAATACATGTGGAATGGCAATGAAGACGTCGGCAGCGGCAAGATGATGATCCTTGGAAGCATCCCTAACAGCTACATCGAAATTCAGCTTGACTTCTACGAGCCTTTTGCCTCATCGAATAAGACCATTTTCACCATAACCGGCGATAGTACCCAAAGTTCTGTTACTTGGAACATGAGCGGCACGAACAATTTCATGTCGAAGGCTTACGGACTCTTCTTCAACATGGATAAAATGATCGGCGCCGATTTCGAGAAGGGACTTGCGTCTTTAAAGGAAATTGTAGAATAGTTAGTAGTTAGTAGTTAGTAGTTAGTAGCTGATCTTTACTACTTCCAATATATTAATACTGATTACTACTAACCAGTAACCACTAACTACTCTACTACTCACTATTCAACCTATCAAGGTGGTCCTGCAACTGAAGCGCATCGATCACTTGGCCGATTTCGCCTTTCATGATATCGTCGAGATTATATAGGGTCAGACCTATGCGGTGGTCGGTCAGGCGCCCTTGCGGATAGTTGTACGTGCGGATTTTTGCTGAGCGGTCGCCGGTAGAGACCTGACTCCGGCGGCTCTCTTCTCGCACTTTGCGTTTCTTCTCGTACTCTGCCTCGTACAGTTTGGTGCGCAGCATCACCATCGCCTTTTCACGGTTCTTTAGCTGAGAGCGTTCCTCTTGGCAGGTCACCACTACGCCAGTGGGCACGTGTCTGATACGCACGGCCGAGTCGGTGGTGTTAATGTGCTGGCCACCTGCACCAGTAGCACGGTACGCTTCGAATTCGAGGTCCGCCGGATTAATTTGGATATCAACTTCCTCAGCCTCAGGCAAAACCGCAACCGTTGATGCGGATGTGTGCACCCGACCCTGCGATTCCGTGTCAGGTACTCGCTGCACCCTGTGCACACCGCTTTCGTATTTCATCTTGCCGAAGACCTCATTACCCGTGAGGCTGAAAACGATCTCTTTGAAACCACCCTTCGATGACTCGCTCATGTCGAGCATTTCCATCCGCCAGCCATTTTTGTCGGCATAACGGCGGTACATCGAGAAAAGATCGCCCACGAATATGGCGGCTTCGTCCCCGCCTGTACCGGCTCTAATCTCGATGATGGCATTTCGGGAGTCCTCCGGATCCTTAGGCACAAGCAACAGTTTAAGCTCGTATTCTAAGCGCTCAAGCTCTCCCTCCAGTTCGGCATTTTCCGCCTTGGCCATGTCGGCCAGCTCCGGATCCATTTCGATAAGCTCCTTGTTGGATTCAAAATCGGATCTGACCTTCTCATACTTCCCGTACGCCTCTGAAATCTTCGACAGATCGGCATGCTCCCTGCTCAGCTCCGCATAACGCTTCTGGTTGTCGAAAATGGCAGGATCGCTCAGTGCGACACTCAGTTCTTCGTAGCGCCTACGCGCCTGCTGTAGTTTGTAATCTATGTCCATGAGATGGTCTTCAAAAATGGCTATCTTTGCAGACACCAAATTTAACAATTTCGAAGGCCACTACGGCATAGCAATTTACGTATGAGCATCGATTTACGGGCCGATATGCGTTTGGGAATCCTCGGAGCCGGGCAGTTGGCACGAATGTCGGCCTACCAGGCATTTCGGTACGGCATTGAAGTGGCCGTATATACCGGAACACACTCCGGAAGCTTGGACCCAACATCATTGGTAACCCCCTATTCTTCGAATGGCACTTTCGACGACATCGACGCCATGGTCGAATTCGCACTCAACTGTGATGTAATCACCCTCGAGAACGAGTTCATCGACGCTGGAATCCTGCACAGGGTCCGTGAGGCAAGCGGCAAACCCATGTACCCGGCACCAGAAACGTTCGAACTCATCGGCGACAAACGCAGCGAAAAGGAAACCTTCGAGCGCGCCGGAATACCCGTAACACCATGGTCGGTGCTTCCTTCAGTTGCCGATGCACGTGCCTTCGGAGAAACGCATGGATATCCGTTCGTTATCAAATCCAGCAAAGGCGGTTACGACGGCTACGGAAACGCCACTGTACATTCATCCGATGAAGCTGAGAAGGCTTGGGATGCTCTGGGCGGAAACGCCAGGCGAGAGGTGATCGCCGAGGCTTTCGTAGACTTTAGGATGGAGCTTGCCGTGCAAGTGGCACGTAATCACACCGGAACCGTGGTTTACCCCTGTTGTGAAAGCATCCAGGATGGACATATTTGCAAAACGGTGATTGCCCCAGCCCGAATCAGCGAATCGCTTCGCCATAAGGCCGAGGAGATGGCCGTGGCTGCCATCGAAGCCATCGATGGCACCGGACTCTTCGCTTTCGAGTTCTTCCTCACGAGGGACGACCGCATCCTGCTTAATGAATCTGCACCAAGGCCTCATAATTCGGGTCATTACACCATCGAAGGCTGCACCACGTCGCAATTTGAAAACCATGTGCGAGCCGTTGTGGGACTACCTCTCGGCTCTACCCGCCTGCGCAGGAAAGCCGCCGTCATGGTCAACCTTCTTGGAAAACGAAACCATGCAGCAGTCGCTGAAAACACATCGGGATTGTTTCACACCGAAGATGCCCATCTCCATATTTACGGTAAGCGCAACTCAAAAATTGGGCGAAAAATGGGACATGTCACCGTCTTAGGAGACGACGTGGAAACGACTCTGAACCGTGCGACCTGGCTCGCCGACCACATCACACTGTAAATTGACCACCCTGGAGAATCTATGAGTACTTCGAGCATCAAAATCGGAATTGTGATGGGGTCTGACTCCGATTGGAAAACCATGAAGGCCGCAGCCGACGTCTGCGATCAATTCGGAATCGCCTACGAGAAACGTGTCGTCTCGGCACACCGCACCCCCGACGACATGGCCGAATACGGGCGAACCGCATCTGGTCGCGGACTTCACGTGATCATTGCCGGTGCAGGCGGTGCCGCCCACCTGCCGGGGATGCTCGCCTCGCATACGTTGATCCCGGTGATTGGGGTACCTGTAATGAGCAAGAGCATGAACGGTCTCGACAGCCTGCTCTCGATCGTACAGATGCCCAAGGGCATACCAGTCGCCACCGTCGCGATCGACAATGCCGCAAATGCAGGACTCCTCGCACTTCGCATCCTCGCCCTCAACGATGCCGTATTGCTAGAGCGTCTTACAGCCTGGAAAGAAGATGTCGCCGCCGAGTCCCGTAAAAAGACCGACAACTTGATTTAACATCGGACATCGGGCATTGGACATTGGACATCGGAGATTGGTCAATGGTCATTAGACATTGGAGATTTGTGTCCATCAAACCGATCCCTGATCCCTGATCACCGATCACTAAGAAAACACATCCTTGATCTTCGAGAAGAAATCCTTCTTCTGATCGCTGCGAGAAACCGGATCAAAGTTCTTGCTACCTTTCAGCACTTCGACGCTCTTGCGTTCGGCATCGGTCAAATTGGTTGGTATGTACACATGCACCTCGACGAACTGGTCGCCCGGCGATTTCGAGTTCAGGCCAATAATCCCCTTACCCTTCATGCGCAACAACTTGCCCGGTTGAGTACCTGCCTCCACCTTGAGTTTAGCCTTTCCCTTTAATGTTGGAACCTCGACTTCTGTTCCAAGAATGGCGTCGACCACGCTCAACTGCAGATCAAAGAAAATATCATCTCCTTCACGGCGGAACGTGTCATTATCGGCCTCCTCGATGATCACGAGAAGATTACCCGGCTCACCACCGCGGATACCAGCATTACCCTGACCACGTAATGTGATGTAGTTGCCATTCGACACACCCGATGGGATCTTCACCTTCACCGTTTCCTCACCTTTAACACGGCCTTCGCCACCACAGGAAGTACACTTGTTCTTGATAACACGTCCTTCGCCATAGCAGGTCGGGCACGTCTGCACATTCACAAACTGGCCAAACATGGTGTTTGAAACCTGACGAACCTGTCCAACGCCATTACACGTACCGCACGTCATGAAATCTTCGGTCGATTCAGCACCGCTTCCATTACATTTCCGGCAAGATATATGCTTCTTGATCTTGAGTGTCTTTTCGGTACCAAAGGCGATTTCATCGAGCGTCAACTTGAGGCGCAGCTTCATATCATCGCCCGGTTGACCCACACGACGCTGTGAACGCGAACGCGCTTGTCCACCAAAACCACCGAACATGTCGTTGCCAAAAATATCGCCGAATCGGCTAAAGATGTCCTCGAAGCTCACGTTCTGGAAGTCTGGCTCGCTGTAGCCACCACTGTGCAGACCCGAGTGTCCATAACGGTCGTATCGAGCCCGCTTGTTGTCGTCCTTCAATACGTCGAAAGCTTCTGCCGCCTCCTTGAAATTGGCTTCAGCTGTTGGATCATCCGGATTACGGTCCGGGTGCAGCTCCATCGCTTTCTTGCGATAGGCCTTTTTGATTTCGTCGGCGTTTGCGTCTTTCTTGACACCGAGCACTTCGTAATAATCTCTTTTATTTGCCATGTTATTCGCTCACCATTACTTTAGCGTGGCGTATAACCTTATCGCCCAATTTGTAACCAGGTTCTAGCATCATGATGACCGTATTTGGCTGAACTGCTGGATCGTCATGTTTCTGGCGCATCAGGGCCTCATGTAGCTCGTAGTTGAACGGCACCATGATTTCTTCGATACGCTTAAGGCCATAGTGCTCCAATGCATCGCTGAACTTTCCTGCCACCATCTTGATGCCATCTAAAAATGTTTGATCTAAGGCATCCACTTTAGCAGCGGCGTCGATCGATCGTTGAAGGTCATCATAAATGGGGAGAAAACGGGTCAATGAGTCGACACGAGCAGACTCGTATGCCTGCATCTTCTGTGTCTCAAGACGTTTCTTGTAGTTTTCCATTTCGGCATACTTCCGAAGGAAATTCTCCTTCTCTGCTGCCAAAAGCGACTCAAGATCAGCAATACGCTGAATTAGGTCCAACTCAAGATTTGGATCGTCCATGTTAAACTCACCTTCTTGAACCTCGTGCTGCTCAAGCGATTTATTATCCTGCTCTTCGGTCATGATATCTTTAGTTGATTTCACGTTTTGATCTACTTCGTTTTTCAAATGTTTCTTCTTCATATCGTTTACTATAACATTTCGCCCCGGCTCAATCGCTGCGATATCTGATCGACCAATGCGACCATTCGGGGGTAGTTCATGCGGGTCGGACCAACGAGCCCGACAGCACCGCGAATATTACCTATGCTGTAACTGGCCGATACAACGCTGCACTGTTCAATGTGGTGCAGCTGATTCTCACGGCCAATACGGATACTAACCTCTTCGGTTGCAGTGTCGTTGTCGAAAAGGTGTACAATCAAATTTTCGTTTTCAATAAGCTCAACAATACTCCTGTACTGGCTCAGGTCGTTGAACTCGGGCTGGAGGGCGATGTACTCAACTCCCCCGAAATGAAACCGCTTCACGTCGGTTTCGTCGAAGATGGTATCGGCAGAATCGACGAACACACGAATCAAACCCGTCTTGTCGTCTTCTTGCAGGTCGGCAACAATCTCCCGAATCTTAGTTGCAATTTCGGAAATAACGATTCCAGATAGGCGCTCGTTTAGTACACCCGCAACATGATCAAGATTCAAACGCGAGATCTCCGATTCCACTTCGATCGATACCGTTCGAATTAATCCATTGTCTATCGTCAGCACCACTAACAACCGAGTACTACTCAAGTTGACGAGCTCCATCTTCCGAAAAATTCCTTTAGCATAGCGCGGTGAAATCACAACCGCCAAAAGATTCGACAATCTAGCCAAGATGCGAGCTGCCGAGCGGACGCCATCTTCCAAGTCTGTCTTCGCCACCTGTGCGATGCGGTCGAGGGCTTGTTCCTCTTCGCGGGTAAGATAAACCTGCCGCATGATGGTGTCGACATAAAAACGGTAGCCAAGCTCCGTTGGAACTCGTCCCGCAGAGGTATGCGGATGATTGAGTAGTCCCTTCGATTCGAGTGTATTCATGGCTGACCGAACCGTTGCCGGACTGATCCCAAGACGATGCCTGTTCACCAGCGATTGGCTGGCTACGGGGGTTGCCGTAGTAATGAAATTTTGGATGATATACCCCAAAACCTCCCGCTCACGTACACTTAAATCTGGATATTCTGCTTTTGCCGCCATGTTGACTAACTCTGTCGGATGATGTCTTTACGTTCGATCGCTTATTCTTTCTCGTTGAACACTTCGATCATGTTGCCGTCTGGATCTGTAAAAAACACAAAACGGCCATTCTTTCTGTTCACGGGTCCTACAACAATATTCACCTCATTGTCCTTAAGGTAACTGGCCATGTCGTCGACCTCCTGAGTGGTATTTACCATGAAACCAAAGTGATCCACACGGTAATCTCTCGACGATGTGTCGTAAGCCGTTTCAGCTTCAACGATCACGAGGGTGTCTTTCGTGCCTATACGGTAAGTGGCCATGCTTTGGCCCATCTTCCGAATTAGCTCGAACCCAAGGATTTCGCCGTAGAATTTTTCAGCCGCTTTGATGTCGTTCACGCGGATGGTAATGTGATGAAGACCGTCTGGATTGAATTTTTTTGCCATAAATAGAACTTTCTGTGGTCAAGCTTACTATTTTTGCCTGATACAATCGCATAAGATACGGCAATTTTCGTGCCAAGGCTTGATTTCTGCCGTTCTGTCGCACATCCTTAAACAAAACTGGTACTACAGCCGTGCCCTGTCTCTATATAGTGGCCACCCCCATAGGCAATCTGTCAGATATGACATCGCGAGCCGTGGAGATCCTTCAGTCGGTCGATGCCATTTACTGCGAAGACACTCGCACTAGCGGTCATTTGATGCAGCACTACGGCATTCAGAAGCCGCTGTTGGCGTTTCATGCTCACAATGAGCACGCTCGAGTGCAAGATCTTTTGAACAGACTCCGTGGTGGCCAAAATCTTGCTCTGATCAGTGATGCCGGCACCCCTGCCATATCAGATCCCGGTTTCCTCGCCGTCAGAGCCGCCCACCGCGAAGGATTCACCGTTTGTGGGATACCGGGGGCCTCAGCCCTGGTAACGGCGATATCGGCTAGTGGACTCCCCTGCGACAGATTTCTATTCGAGGGCTTTCTCCCCCAAAAGAAAGGCCGACAGACTCGCATCAAGCAGATAGCCCATGAAGAACGCACGGTAGTGGTGTACGAATCCCCCTTCAGGATCCTTCGTCTGCTCGAGGAGCTTCGTGAGCACGCAGGAGACCAGCGATTGGTCGCCGTATGCCGTGAGCTGACCAAGAAATTCGAGGAAATTCTCCGTGGCACCGTAGCACAAGTGCACGATGAGCTAAAATCTCGCCCGTCCATCAAAGGTGAGTTTGTCGTCGTGATCGCCGGATCGGGTTACAGCGAGGAGGACGAATGAGCAAGCTCATTCCTAAGAACGCAACCTTGCGGGCATTGTTGATCGGGGTATTGCTGTCGGCCGCTTGGCCTCCGGTAAACGTATTCCCACTCATGTGGCTTGGTTTATGGCTCCTATTGAAGGAGGTACGCGAATCAGACGGCATCCGCCAGGCGATGGCTCGGGTGTACTTGCCGATTGTGGTTTGGAATTTAGGCACAACCTACTGGCTTATGATGGCAACCTTTGCCGGGGGCGTAGCTGCGATACTCGCCAATGCCGTGGTACTCGCGGTTCCGTTGGGGCTGTCGTGGCCTCTGTTGAGAAGGGGTGCCGGTGGGTGGATGGGTGTACTCGCTGCGGCAGCAGTATGGATCCTTTTCGAGTGGTTGCATACACGCTGGGAGCTGGCGTGGCCATGGTTGCAGTTGGGAAATGGACTCGCGGCATGGCCAATCTTGTACCAATGGATTGGGCTGACAGGCATCTTCGGGTTGAGTTTCTGGATCTTTGTGAGTGTGGCACTTATACCTGGAGCGGACTCTCGGTTCTCCAATTGGAAACCGTTTGCCTGGTTCACATCGGTTCCAGTTGCTACTTCATTGATCATGTACCTGCTGTGGATCCCACAACCCGACCGAACAGTACCAGTCACCATCGTGCAGCCGAACTATGACAGCTACCTACGGATGGGAGGTTACCAGGAGCCTATAACCCCTCTATTGGGGCTTTTCGAGTTAACCGATTCAGTGCGCACAAACAATAGTAAGCTCGTTCTGTGGCCCGAGAACTCGGTTATGGACGACATCTACAACAATTTTCCGAGGGAATCACAGTTCCTGCTTGAAGCAGCTGCCCGTGAGAGTGGCGCGACCTTCATTACCGGTGCCACATTCATGGAAATATTCCCTGTCGATACCGACGAGCCATTGGTTCGCCGCTTTGGTAATGGGGTCCCCTTCAAGGCGTACAACGCCGCACTGGCTTGGCCCGCAAACGATACGTTGCGTGTCTATCAGAAACGGCATCTTGTGCCTATTGTCGAAACTATTCCGTGGCTTCGGTACTTGGATGCCGTCGACGTTTTTGGAATCGATATTCCACAAATGAATTCATACCACCGCGGTCAAGAGGTGGTTAATTTCAATACGGCCTACGGACCAGTCCCAGCCATGGTCTGCTACGACTCCGTCTTCCCGAATTGGGTGAGGCGAACGGTACGTGGAGGCGCCATTTTTGTGACCGTAATTACCAACGACGGCTGGTGGGGCAATACTTCAGGACACCATCAACATTTCGAGTTCGCCCGTCTTCGTGCGGTCGAAACCCGTCGGGCAGTATTACGGAGTGCAAACAACGGCATTAGTGGGGTAATCGACGCAAATGGAAATGTGCTTACGAAGACCAATTACTGGGAACGAACCGGCTTCACCTACGATACACCTATTTATTCTACTATTACACCATATACGCTGCTAGGCGATTGGTTCGTAATCGCTTGCGCGCTCGTGACTATTGTAGGTTACAGATTTACCCGTTGATCCTATGATCTTATGATCCCATCGATCTTATAGATCCGCGGTCATACTTCTTTTCAATCCACGGTCAAAACTTGATCACAAAGTCCACATAAGGCACACCAATAATCATGACATCTGCGATGTCTCGGTTGTTAATGAAAGCCAAATCGACGGATATCTTTTTACCGATGAACCGCACCCCGTACGACACCACTTCGTAGTACCGTCCTTGCTCAAAATCATTGTCTAACGGGATGATCCAATTTTCGGTAACAAGCGACATGTTGGGTCGGATTCGTGTCATACCGCTAATGGTGATCACCGGTCTCTTTGCCCAGTATCCATCAATAAATCCCCAGCCTAAGCCAAGTGTGGCGTTATGCTCAATGTTGCCATAGGTCGCAATTCCGTAAGCAATACCGGCACCAGTGAGTGGATTGTTGTCAATTTCGGGGATGCTAGCAAAAAACAGCCCTGCACCCATATTCAAATCTTTGGCTACGGGAAACCCAATTTTCGGCGTAATTATCACAATCGGCCTGAAAGATCCTTCGGCAAGCGTGGTTAACGTCGATATCAGCTCTATGGATCCGCCAATAGATATGTTGTTTGTGAGACCGTAGTTCACCGAGTTCAAAACCAAGTAGCTGTTCTGATAGTACCCCTCCCCTTTTTTTAGATTAAATCCGGACGGAGCAAATAGATAGCGTGTAGCGTTGGGATTCGGGAACCAGTATTTGGACCCTCTCAACGAAGTATTTTCGGCCACTTTGATCGATTTGATCTGAGCAAAGGGAATTTCGACACGCGGTATCGATAATGTTCCGATTATGAGCAGTTCATCTGTCTTCGCAATAAATTTCCCCGTAATCTCAGTGCCGTCGAGCAATTCAATGACATAGGTCTTCGTGGAGTCGAAATCAAACTCCTTGAAGTTCGTCTGGGCTTGGGCCGTCGAGACTGGCATCACAAAAGCAATCAGAAAGCACACAACGATTGAAGTTCCGACGGTAAGCACCCTCATAGACTCCTCTAAAAAACAACAAATATAATCAACCCTTCTCATTTCCAGCCATTTGCGTACCGAGTCATCGCGTCTCGCTTCTCGTTTCTCGCATCTCGCGTCTCGAGTCTCGAGTCTCGCCTACAGCTGGTCGATCGACTTCTTGAGCAAAGCTTGAACTGCACCTGCAACATCAATGAGTCCGTCGTTTTGAACTGCCTGCATGGAGGCGACAGGATCGATGGCCGAAACTTCGATGTCGCCATTTTCATGCTCCTGCACAATGACGTTGCATGGCAACATGAGGCCGATGTGGCCCTCAGAACTCAGGGCTTTGTGAGCATAGCCGGGGTTGCATGCACCTAGGATCCTGTACTTCCGAAAATCGACGCCAATCTTCTCCTTGAGCGTGTTCTTGATGTCGATTTCGGTCAAAACGCCGAAACCGTTTTCTTTGAGCACGGCTTTCGTGCGGTCGACGGCTTCATCAAAGCCCAGATTTAATTTCTTGCTAAAATGGTAGGACATGATATGCTCCATTGTTTAAACAGGTTATTATTTGTTTAACGTTGCTAGCCTAATTTTTGTTTCCAACGCAACTTCGGTCTTGATGGACCTTGAAATCAAACACGCGGCCTCTGCCTTGTGCATGATGCGGTCTGCCTTTTCAGTATCCGACTCGTCCACGATCACCAGAGCCGGCCGCAAAACAACGCGGGTCATCGCGAACTTGCCGTCCACCTTGCCGAGGTAACCGGTCGATGCGACGCTGATGCTCTCAAATTCGAGTTTCGAGTTTTCCGCAATTGCCACGAAGGTAGTCATGAAACAGCTTACTATCGAGGCTGTGAACAAATGCTCAGGCGACCATATTCCTGGAACACCTCCGGCAAACTCCGGCGGAGTTGCAATTTCTATGGCAGTCTTCAGGTCTGGTGAACTAATCTGGCCCACCCTTCCGTACTTCCAGGTGAGTCCTACTTCGTAGGCGTGATCTGTGTCGCTCATGATGTCGATAGTTTTTGTTTAATAACCATTTTTAGTTGAGGCAATGGCATTACTCCAGGTTGTTGCCACAATAGCTTTCCCTTATGAAACAAGATAAGCGTAGGGATACTTCTAATCTGGTATTTCGCGGCCACCTGCTGATTGCGGTCAGTGTCAATTTTGACAACGATCAGCTTGTCGCCCATCTCTTTCTTGAGATCCTGAAGAATGGGTGCCATCATTTTGCATGGTGCACACCAGTCGGCGTAAAAGTCGACAAGAACCGGCGTATCGCCGTTGATCAGGTCGGTAAACGTCATCGTTTTTGATGGAGATTCTTGCATTGCACTATCCTTTCACTTCGGTGAATTCAGCATCTGCCGCATCGGTTTTCGTTGCATTTGCATTGTTGTTTGCCGGTACGGAGCACCCTTGTGTGGAGAAGCAACCGGTGTTGGTCACTGCCTGAAACAGGATAAACGCCCCGAAAACCATGGCCATTGTGCTGCTCGTCGCAACTGCCTGCGACATAACGAGGCAACCCATTGCTAACGCAAAAATGCGGAGCATGCCCCAGTTGGATTTTACACGGTCGATGATAGCTGATAACATGGAAATAATCTGGTTTATGGATATCTCCAAAGATGGAAAATACCACAACCATTGTCTGTGACTTTGGTTACAAAGGAACACCCTAATGAAGATCACATGATTATCAGAGCAATACTATCCGATTCCTGCTAATTTCAAGTATTCCCTTGCTCTCCATTTGTTTAAGGAGTCGCGACACAACTTCACGGGCTGTTCCTAGTTCTTGGGCAATCTGCTCATGTGTGAGTTGCATAGAATTCGATCCAGTCAACTCCGATTTGCGCTCTAAGTACTGCAATATCCGATCGTCCATTTTCTTGAAGGCAACCGCATCTACTAAATCGAGCAGCTCTGCAAAACGCTTGTGGTAGACTTGAAACATGTACATCAGCAGTTCTGGATGCTCCCTCATCGCCTTCTGCACCTCGTCGATCGACACAAACGAAACTTTGCATTCTTGGTCGGCCACCATACGAACACCCTGGGTTTCGTTGAACAATGCAGCCATGAACGACATCACACAACCGTCGCCGGGCTGCAAGTAGTAAAGTACTAACTCCTTATCGGCGTCAGAACGAATCACCTTCACTCTTCCACTTTCGACAACGGGCACAGATTTAATAAAGCTATGCTCGCTGACTATCGTGTCCCCTTCTTCAAAAACTTTGCGGATACCCGTATTGATCAAATTTGACAGCAATTCTGAGGAAGGATTCATCTGGTTAACCTCAGAAGTTTAGTTTGAACGGATGTTCACAATTATGTTAAAACGGAAATCCTGGTCAAGACGCCTAAATGTGGCCGTTGATTTAGGAATAACCTGCACATAACGGTACTCAAATCCAGCTTTCATAGTTGCCGAGAACTGATAGGCAATGTTTGCAGAGAAGTTGATTCGCGTGTCGCCTGTTGGCTGGTCGAGGATGATTTCGTAGGCATCCACATTGAAATCTTCGACCTGACGCTGTAGTACGTTGGCTTCCAACTTCTGATCAAGGCGATTGTCGTTGGTTTCGTCTTCAGAATACGACAAGTTAAACGCCATATCGATCGTATTTCTCAACGTAGTATTGAAGAATGGAACACGGAAACCCCTCTTTTGGAAGTTCGAAGTGAACTTGACCGATTCCGACGTACGCTCAATGACCTGTGAGTTGTCAAGGTTTAAACTCACCAAATTGGACGTTTCGTACGACAAGGTCGTAGACACCCCGTTCTTCCAGGTCATACTCAGACCTACGAGCGGCGCAAACCGCTTCTCAATGTTGATCTGCTCTGGTTTGTACTCTGGAATCTGGGACAATAAGTTGTAGACGCCTACAACACCGCGCAGACTGTCGGCATTAGCCTGATAGAACCAACCCAGCGTGTAAGATCCGCGATAGGTGTGCATCAGGCTGATACGAGATGCAAAACGTGTTGCGAACGGAATCTTTGATTCAAGTCCACCCAGTGTGACATTCCAACCTGGCAGCGGGATTGGCGAAAGTCCACGTTTGCCGAAAATCCGGTTGCCGCTGGTCAAGTAGGCATTTACGAAATCGTTTCGGAGAGTCGCAGGATTCAAAAGCGATCTACCGTCGCCGTTTTGATCGGAAATGATACGGTCGGCAAGCTCACCCTCAGGGGTCGCGCGAATGTCGTCGAACGCCGTTTGAAGCTGTGCCTTGTACAGGTCAACGAAACCTGGTCCGAATATCCATACGGAGGCGCCAACATTGCCGGAGATGTTGAATATGCTGTTTGTGCTCTGGTCTGGCTGAATCGTAGTGTTGATGGTCTGTTTCTCATCCCAAGCAGCTGACCAATCCAAGTCAATCATCAAGTTTTTGAACGGATTGAGCTTAGTTTTGAGAATGATATCATCCTTGAAATTCTCAGAACCAGACAATGTAATGGCCTGATTGCCTTGCTGTGTGTTAGCAATTAGCTGTGATGTTGGAATGCTACGATCGAAACCAAGGCGATAACCCACATGAGGCGAAAATTTCGAATCCAAGTCGTTTGCAAACGACTCCCAAATTTGCGAGCCGCCTCCATAACCACTTTGGTCGGAGCCAGTCGAATGCTTGTAGGAAATGTCGATCGATTCAAGGCTCAGCACAGCAAGCAATGATTTCCTACCAACTTGAGCAATTGACTTCTCGAAATTGGATGGAACCCTCGGCTCCCTGACTTTGGCACTGTCATTTTGAGCCCCTTCAATCTGCTCCTTCAGCGACAGTCCTTGTTCCTGCACCTGCTCTTGCTCTTGCTTTTGCTCTTGCTCCTGTTTTTTCTCCTGCTCTTGCTCTTGCTTTTGCTCTTGCTCTTGCTCTTGCTCTTGCTCTTGCTTCTTCTTCTTGTCCGGTCGTGGTGGCAAGACTATTGAGGTATCCGTCTTGGCTTGCTTCTCCAAATCTTTCCATTCGGCCAAAGCCTTCTCGAACTCTTCTTGCTCCGCCTTTTCAGCAGCCCTCTTGGCATCTCGTTCTTCTCGTTCAAGCTTTCGTTGTTCCTCTCGCAGCTTCAACCGTTCTGTGCGCTGTTTTTGACGTTCCGTCTCAAAGTCAAGAACCGATTTTGTCATGTTGCTATAGAATCCAAACTTCTCGAACAGTGTTCTTGTCCTGAACGATGTCGTCTGATCAATCGAGAACGTGTTGCTAACCCTGGCACCCAAGCCGGAGCCCTCCGGCGAATTGGTCCAGGTAAACCCGCCACGGTAACTTGTCGTGGTGTTGATCCAATCAAGAGCTTTGTTCCGATTCAA
This sequence comes from uncultured Chitinophagales bacterium, assembly GCA_964629885.1. Classification (GTDB taxonomy): domain Bacteria; phylum Bacteroidota; class Rhodothermia; order Balneolales; family CAYWCV01; genus CAYWCV01. Next base: position 20,048 of record CAZVRJ010000007.1, read on the forward strand.
ATTCGGTCTGAAACTCGCTGAAAATTGCTCGTTGTAATTATTTCGCCTTGGCATCGCATCTTTACTGAGCACATCTCTGATTACATCCATAGATGGACGTAAGTCAAAGCGCGTGGTGTCTTCAGGGTTTCGAATCTGACCGATGCGGTTAAAGCCTAGATCGGAGGTTGTGTTGATGGATATAGGGATAGATGGAGTCAGATTGTAATTCAAGCCAAATTTCGAATCATAGGTAAACGTGTGGGTCTGTTGAATCGGAATGGTCTCGTTGTTCAATGCCCTACGCTGCCGTTCCTCATAGTTTCGTTTCAAGTTGGCAGATGCCGATATACTGCTTGGCATATATCCAATGCGTAATCCTGATAATGCATTAAATACAGGCACATTTTCTAAAAAGAAGAGTGGACGAGCCAATCGGACGTTTCGTACAGACAGATTGTAGTCAATACCTGTCGTATAATTCCAGTTGCTTACATAACTATTTTGCGGATCGCGGTTATTTCCAGTGTTGTAGACATAGCTGAGGCGTGTATTGTCGAGCAGTAACTGGGCTATTGGATGCTTGGAATACTGTTTCGATATGCTACTTAGATTGAATGAGTATGCTTCGCTGTAGGTCTGACTCTCAAGTATTTTCTGATCGATTGTGCTGCGTTTTTCCTCGGCCGTAAGAGTGGGGTCGTTGGTAATGGCAGACTTGAAGTCATCGAGCCTTACGTCACCCTCATTCGGCAAATACCGTGGGGTAGATGTGCTTTGGCGTGCCGAGAGCAGCAGCGGAAAACTGAAACCCATGCGATCTGGTACGAACTTGTGCAGGTTGATGGTGGTGCTGAGATCATAGTCTAATCGTTCGGCATAGTCGCGCTCACCCAACCTGGAATCCAATGCGCCAAAGCCGTCGGTTGTTCGAAGAACATTTCCATTTACAGTAGCAAAATCTGCCAAGGTGATAGATGAATTCCCCTTCGCAGCCCATCCCCCTTCATCAGTGAAACCTGAGACCCGGAGCTCATTCACCCAAACTTCAGCATCCAACGACGGAACACCTCTACGTGAAATTAACACCCCATCCTCCTGCGCCAAATCGAGCGGATTCGATATTCCGATGCCAATTTCCGTGATTCGCTCGAGCGATGGATTGCCTCGTATCCCCACTATGGCGCCAGGAACAGCGTTCTGGATGAGTACACTATCATAGAACGTGGTGTTGAACGATGCCTGGCGAAGTCCACGAATCTGTTTGATCTGGTTGAATACACTCAGTTCAATATTGACACTGTTCTCAGAGTATTTCCAAATTTCGTTGGCGATAAGTTCCAATATTTCCGGATCCCTAGATTGGAGCAAATTCTCAGCAAAGATGTCGGAACGCGGATCTGACGGCGAGATCGGCTGACGATACTCGTAGTAGTCATTCTCGAGGTCGCGACCTAAACGTATAACCAACTCTATGTCATTTCTGCGGTTATAACCTTCGCCGTGCACAAACATGCGAAGATTGGAGTAGTTGATGAGATTCAATCCTTCGGTGTAGTTCCTACGAATCATTCGGATGTCGCCCTGACGTAAATCGTTCACACTCAACACCAACGACTGCTCATTACCCTCGAGGTCACCCTGTTGAGTACGCACAATTGGACGCACCGTACCTTTAGGCACACGATATGGGATCGGTCTACGATTAGAGTTCTCCTCAGAGTTTATAGTCTGAACCTTGAAATCTGTGCGTGCAGATTGATTTCCAACCTCATCAGCTTTACGCCACTGGCTTCCCACGAACTCAAATGTGGCAAACCTCATGGTGAGGGGCTCACGGTAGCCCGACATCCAAAAACGGATGTACGAAATCTGCTGAAAACTATTGATACTACCCACTTGGCGTTGAAACTCGCGAAGCGGAATCCTAACCTGATACCATTTGAGGCGATCATTAACACTGACGCTGTCGACAATAAAACTCTTTCCGATGCTCAACGACGATGGATCGCCCGGGTTCCAGGGAATTTCGTACTGATAATAATTATCGTCTAGGTTAACCTGCCCTGGAACGATCAAGCTCTCGCTGTCTGGTCGGTTCGTGTTTCCTACAGTCGTGTTGCTAGCGCGAGGCGTATTGCCTTCCATATAACCATTGTATCGGAGAAAGTATTCCTGCATCCTAGCATATCTGCCCCGGATTCGGTCGTCGGCATAATAGACGTAATCGTCGTTGGAAGGATCAGCCAAAAGTCGGTTCAGCTTTTCTGGCTGATTGGCATACACCTGCGTCATGTGCTGGATGTAACTGGCAAATAACGTCTGCTCATTAAACGGCTGGTTCGGATTACTCGAAGCTCCATCCAAACCGATATCCTCACGCTCTTGGTTCACGGTCGAGAACTCGCCGTCAAAACGGATGGAGGTACTGAGCACATACGATCTCCCATCCAAATCTGGTACGATCAAATTGGCATTGTCGGCGAGCCCGTCTTCTGTGTTAAGACGGAAGTTTGGGATAACATCCTCAGATATGGTACCAATGTCGATGTAGAGTTTTCCATTATAGTCGAGGGCATCTTGCGCAGTGGCAGTACCACCCGGCAGGATCGGCTGGACCCAAAACTCTAGGAATTCAATATTGTTGATGGTAAAATCCTGCTGGCCCGAGAAGATAGTAGCAGTCATCCCACCCCACATTTTCTCCGGCTCTGTGGTTGTTAGCCGCTCAATATCTCTGTTGTAATTATATGGACCCCGATCGCGTGGATTGAAATAAACGTCGAGGGGAGTCAAAATTCGATCCTGGCTGAGAACATCTCGATCGAATATTTCGGTCACTTCGATTTGACGAACTTCATCGCCATCGCGAGGCAATCCCAGAATCTGTGTCACATTTTGCGGAATCATATACCACGTGAATTTGGCTCTGTGGTCTGCCCTGCGTTGACGCTCAATTTGCGACAAATTGTTTAACGATGGGGCGTCCATATTGTCTAAGCCCGGAATGTTAACAGGGGCCGACGATAGATTCCATCGCGCCTGATTGAGCATGCTTACGTTTGTTTTAGCCCCCTCAAAATCGTCGATGAACGAAAGCCCGCGCTCCTCATCAGCAAACAAATTACCGAGTCGACGCTCACGCTGCACAGCCACTGTCTCCCCTAATCCTGGAGTAAGCATAGCCCATTCACCGCTGAAGTTCATACTTGAGGGCGCTTTAGTCTGCAACAAAGGAATTCTATCGATCGCCCTTGTCAACCATGGAGCATCAAACTCAGCCTTGGCATCGAATCCAAAAACAGAGTTGTTGATGGGCTCTTCGCCAATTCGAATTTTATCGGTGATCGGCCTTTCACGTAACCTGAACCACGTGCCACCTACTTTGATGTTGTTTGTGATATCGTACTGAGCACGTACACCAGCAAATGTCTTCTTTTGGATGGTCACAAGATCGTTGCTCTCATATTCGATGGAGACTTCCTGACCAGACGACAGATAAGAGCGGTTAGTGATGGTTACACTCCCGAAGGCATAGTCAACCTGATAGTCGATGCCCTCCGATAGGGTTCGGCCTCCGACTGTAACCCTCACCGATCCCTCAACTAAACCAAATGATCCTAACTGATAACTATCGCGAGCCCCACCTTGAACCGTACCCTCAATGGAGTAAAAATTATTCTTGGGCGATTGCCTTGCATTCTCCTGCTGCTGTCGGTATAAATCAGCAAAGACCAAGCGCTCGATGACCTGTTCTTTGTCAGCTCCGTTGTAGCTGTTTTGAAGAATAGTCCGAACTCGTTCACCAAATGGCTGCAAATAAGGGAAGCGAATTACTCCGTTTATCGGATCAAGCGTCCCAGTTGAAAAGTCGGCTGTATTGTCTGGACCAAGCTCGCCATTTGGACCAACACGGTCGAGTCCTAGCAACTGCAGCATCGGTGTTGGAACGGATGGCAAATTAGTAGTTGGATTGTTGCCGCCTGTGTACAGAAGATCCATCTTGAAACCTTCTAACGTCAGATTATTCTGATCTAAGGAATATGTATTCCGAAGCGTGAGATTCCAAGTGCGGTCTGTACTGATAACCTGAGGTTGACGAATCATTTTGAGGATCAGTCGTCCACCTGCCTGATCAAGATCACCGATAATGGCACGCTGGCCCGTTGATGGATCTGTGTACTCGAAGGATACAGCGAGTACTTGCCTGTCCTGAAGAGCAGATCTCAAACTGATTATTCCCAACGTCTGATCGAGCTGGTAATCGATGCCCTGTGTGAGCTGGCGAAACGGGCCAATAAAAATGTCGTTTGAATTGATGCCAAGTTGACCAGCTATGGCTTCCTTGTCAGAATTGTTGCCTTGACGTAGAGGATTTAATAACGCATCGTTGATCACATCCCTCTGAATCGATGGGGGGCCACCATTACGGTCAACACCTAAATCAACCAAGGCAATTGCCTCGCGCAAAGATGATTCAGTTACGCTGACACTCGAAACCCAAACATTGATCCTTGAAAAATTATACAGCTGTTGGCGCAGTGTGGGATTGGCCAACGCCTGTTCGTAGTTGTTAAACGAGTAAAAGTCGATAAGAAAGTGCCTGCGATCTTCATAATCTGCTGGCTTTTTCTGGAATTTAGCTTCGGTTGAACCGCCTTTAATCGTCTGGGAGTTTCCCTTGCCCTCATTCTGCGATATGACCGATGTCACGCTAAGCGCACCAAGTTGAAACTCCGTCTTAATACCAAAGAGCGCTGATCCACCTCGGATCAGGGTATTACCAGTCTCCATTGTGACGTTACCCATTTCGATGGTCCGGATGATCTCGTCGTCATAACCTTCGTACACCAGCTTAAGCCTGTTCTCGAAGTCGAACATACGTTCACTGTCCCAATCTGTCCCAATCTTCAACTTATCTCCGATGGTACCCTGAATATTCAACTTCAGATTTTGGGTAAACAATGGGTCCACCCTCCTTCGCTCGGTCTCTGTAAGGCTGGGGTTGTCCGTTTCCTGGATGGATGCACCCAACGTCATATTGGCCGTGCCTCGAACTTGAAGGTTTAATTCGTTCTTCCCGAAAATGGTCGTGAAGGCCGACCGTTCGCCACCTGGAATATTGATCCTGAAATCCAACAGTCCACGTTGCTCCTCTCGCCGAAGATTCGCTTCTTGGATTAACTTGGACCAATTCCGATTCAGTGTATTCTGCTTCGACAGATACGTGTAATTCGCAAAGTCGTATCGAATCGGGTAAAATACGTCTAGCCCCTTTACGCTTCTGAGCACCGTGTAGCGCAACGAGAGAGAGTCGAGCGTGCTTACGGTTCTATCGTCTTGCAAGTGGATAGCCGTCAACCTGCTTTGTCTTCTCGGAAAGGGCGAAAACAACGAATGACGCCTGGCCGGAAAGTAGTTCTTCAGCTCAGGATCGCGCACAAATACAGAGTCCTCGTCAACTTTGGTTTCGGCACTCCTCACCTGAGATGCTCCGACCTCAGGAAACAACAAAAGCATCAGGACAAATCCCAATGCTACGTAAACAGTTATGTATCTATCAGACTGCACTAAATAAAACGTTCTTTTGCCTTGCTTAGAATATTTGAATCTTTTGCTTGGTAATCGTTGTAGCAGTGATCAATAGGCCGATACCTGTTTATTTAGTGTGTGCCCTAATATACGGGATAATCGTTTGTTTCAAGCAAAATCCACAGCCTTGAGCAACACTTAGGATGTGAGGAATAACGTACAGGATGCATTTTATTATCTTGCGAGAGTAATTTTTGTCGAACTTAGCACTCAGCCAAAGCAATTTGCATGAAAATCCTCCCGGCAGCCATACAACGAGATATCCTAAAAAGGTTCGCCGGACCCTTTTTGTTCTGTTTTTTTGTGATCGTGGCGCTGTTGGTCATGCAGTTTTTGATCCTGTTCACCGACCGGTTGGTTGGTAAAGACCTTCCGATGATCACCATTTTGGAACTGATATTCAGCAACCTAGCATCACTCATTGTGTTAGCAGTGCCCATGTCTGTTTTGGCGGCAACATTGCTAGTGTACGGTAAAGTGTCTGAACTCAATGAGTACACTTCGCTTCGGGCTGCTGGTGTACACCCATGGCATCTGTTACAACCAGTATTCATGATTGCAGTATCCTTGTTCTTGGGGATGATCTATTTTTCAAATGTAATCCTACCTCAGGCAAATCTTGAAGCCAAGCGGCTGTGGACCGACATTCGCCTATTACGTCCAGCTTTCGATGTACAGCCTGGCGTATTTTACGAGGGTATCGACGGCTATACATTCCTTGCTAGGCAAGTCGACAACTCAACCGACACCTTATATAACATCACTCTGTACCGTGATCAAGGTAGTGCTGGTCGTGCCGTTTTCAGGGCGAATAAGGGTCACCTATCAAGTGAGCCGCATCGACAGACGCTCCATTTGCAGCTCTACGAGGGAAATGTGACTCGGTGGATCCCCCAAACTAATCAGAACAGACTTTTAGAGCAGTCTTCCTTTGGGACGTACAGCATCCGGTTTGATATTTCCAATTTGAATCCGTCGAGAACGAACCCCGACGATGTCAAGAACGACAGATCTATGAACATTGCAGAGCTTCGACAAGTAATTGACTCCGTACGTGCCGAAGTGAGCAGCCAAAGAAATATCTTCGATCGCAAGGAAAATTTTATCGTGAGTAGGATTGTAGATTACACCCCACCGTCAGATACCGTTTGGAGCTCAACATACCTATCTCCTGTTGCACAGCTGCCCGATTTCATGGTAGAAAACATGAGTAACTCAGGCATTGCCTTTTTGCAGACGGATGCAATTCTCGCTATCGACCGCATAACGATGATGCGAAATACAATAGAAAGCCTCAGGTCATCGAGACTTGATTTCGAGAACCTGGCGTTGAATCTTCGCTGGCGACATGAACGCATAGCCGAATTCCAAGTCGAGATCTATAAAAAGTACGCCGTTCCGTTTGTGACCATCATCTTTTTCTTCTGCGGCGCCACTATTGGGCTGCTCTCAAAAAGAGGAAACCTTGGATTTGCGGCTATTGTAAGCGCCATCCTCTCTACGGTATACTGGATAAGCATCATTCAAGGAGAAAAATGGGCCGACCGATTATTTGTATCGCCACTAGTAGGAATGTGGGGCGGCAACATATTACTTGGTACTCTCGCACTAATTCTGCTCCTGAAACTCATCAGGGAACGCCTGTTTTCTAACTCCATCAAGCATCTGTCCACCTCATGAAACGCTACGACAGATTTCTGATAGGACGACTTCTGACTTTTGTTGCACTTGTTGTTCTGGTGCTCCTAATGATTTTTATTATCGTCGATTTCTCCGAAAAGACGGACGACTTCACCGACCGAGGTGCAGCCATGAGCGACATCCTATACCGGTATTACATTCCGTATATCCCAGAAATTATTCGGCTAATTACGCCCGTAGCTATCTTTGTTGCGGCTTTGTATATCGCAGGACAAATGTCAGACCGGCTCGAAATGGCAGCCCTGCGTTCGGCCGGATTGTCTTACACCAGACTCATCTTTCCCTATATCGTCGTAGCCTTGATAGGATTGACGGTCGTAAGTGTATTAGATGGATTCATTGTCCCTCCTGCGAACCGAATCCGATTTGCATTCGAACGAGAGTACTTAAATAAGCGAACTACAGTTGGCAATCGGTCGCAGGTGTTCAGGCAAGAATCGCCCTATGCACACATGTCGGTCGATTTTTTCGATCCTGTTGAGCAGACAGGATATCGATTCAGACTGCATCAGTTCGACGAGAAAGGCCTACGCGAAATCACCGAATCACAGCGCCTGATTTGGATCGACAGCCTGAGCCAATGGCGCTTGGAGTCGGCCGACCGACAACGGTTCGAGAGAGATCGGGTCAATACCGAGTTTCTGCCTGTACTTGACACAACACTTACCGTTCTACCGCGCGATTTGGCGCGATCTACATCAGATATAGCCATGCTTACGTATGGGGAAGCTGTAGACTATATCGACTCAATCGATCGAAGTGGAAGCGGTAGCATCTCCCTTCCGCTGACACAGCTATGGGGTAGAATTCTTTATCCGTTAAGTGTGATAATCGTCACGTTTATCGGCTTCACCATTGGCTACGAACGCCGAAAAGGTGGGCAGGGTGTTCCAATTGCCATCGGACTCAGCGTCAGTTTCGTTTACCTGACTCTGTTGAAGACAATAGAGCCGCTAGGTTATGCTGGTGTAATGAGCCCGTTTATGGCAGCATTTCTTCCGCATGCCTTTTTCGCAATTGGGGCTGTGATTCTGGTTATGTCGACCAGAAAGTAGCATCGATCAGAATCAGAGTGACAGTTCGGACTCTTTATTTCCGTATCGTCTCACAATGTAATCGTTCAACATCTTCTTGAAATCACGACCGATATGATCGCCCTGCAAGGTAAGTGCATGTTGTCCATCGATATACACCGGTGCCTTGGGCTCCTCGAATGTACCAGGTAGCGATATCCCAATATTGGCTGCTTTCGACTCGCCAGGGCCGTTCACAACGCAACCCATCACGGCCACATGTAAATCCTCAACACCAGGATAGGCCTTTCGCCAAATAGGCATGCTATCTTTGAGGTAGGTTTGGATTTCGTCGGCTAATTGCTGGAAGTAGGTGCTTTTCGTGCGACCACAGCCTGGGCAAGCCGTAACCTGGGGCATAAAGCTTCGAATCTCAAGGCTCTGAAGGATCTGCTGACTGACTCGTACTTCTTCGGCACGATCGCCACCTGGTAGTGGTGTGAGCGATACACGGATGGTATCGCCAATTCCACGCTGAAGCAAAACGGCCAGCGCTGCCGAACTGGCAACAATACCCTTCATTCCCATACCAGCTTCGGTTAATCCAAGATGCAATGGATAAGGTACTAAACTAGCCAATCTGGAATAGACTGTAATCAAGTCTTGTACGCCGCTGATCTTACAACTGATGATGATCTTGTCGGAGCTCAATCCAACTTCTTCGGCGAGAGCAGCCGACCTAGTTGCACTCTCCAACATGGTGTCGATCATCACCTCTTTAGCCGACTTTGGCTCCATCAATGCACTGTTAGCATCCATTTTTGCAGCCAAAAGCTGCTGGTCGAGCGATCCCCAGTTCACACCAATGCGCACGGGTTTATCGTACTTGACCGCCTGCTCCACAATGGTACAAAAATTCTCGTCTCTTGCCTTAGTACCTGTGTTGCCCGGATTGATCCGGTACTTGGACAATGCCTTCGCACAGTCTGGATACTGGGTCAAAAGAACGTGCCCGTTGTAATGAAAATCTCCAACAATGGGTACCTCAGCCCCTCTCTTGTCGACCTGCTCCACGATATAGGGCACTGCCTGCGCAGCCTCCTTGTTATTCACCGTTATGCGGACAATCTCTGAACCGGCGTCGTGCAACTGTAGTATCTGGTCTACGGTCTCCTTGATGTCGGCCGTGTCGGTGTTGGTCATGCTCTGAACAACAATCGGCGCACCGCCACCGACAGGTACATTGCCGACGTTGACTTGGATGGAAGATCTGCGCTGGATCGGATTCATAGAGATTTGGATGTTTGTGATATCAAACGAAACGTCCGACTCAAGGGTTCCTCTTGCTCAACTCAAAAAGCGTCTTCTTCTCGTCGGAAGTGAGTCCATCGTAGCCCGACTGAGATATCTTATCTAAGATACGGTCTAGTTCAGACTGGTCGACCTCTTCCACAATTACGGCATCACTCACAGACCTCATGTTCCTGTTGTGGACTTTTGTCGTATTCTGCTTGTCGCGTATGAACACCGCCTGCAGATTTCTGATCCATCGGTCATAATCGTATCCACGATAGTACATTTTGAGCAATGCCCACCCCATGAAGGCACCACCCAAGTGAACAAGCCTAGCATTGTTGCCACCCGTTCCTGACGTCTGCATAATGAGGTCGAACGCTATAAGTCCGGCTACAACCCACCGAGCCTCGATCGGCGGAAGCAAAAAGAGCATGATGGGCGCCGTTGGGTGAAGCATTGCAAACGCAACCATAATTCCAAACACAGCTCCCGATGCTCCAATGGTTAAATTACCGACCCAGATGGACGTGAGCGCCAAGTTGATGAGTGCACCACCGATTCCGGCGCCAAAGTATATCACGGTAAACACACGCGGACCCAATGTCTCTTCGACCACGCGTCCCATCCACCACAGCCAGAGCATGTTAAAGACTAAATGCCAAAACCCGCCATGTAAAAACAAGTAGGTTACAAGTCGCCACGGCTGGTACAACGTGCCCTCGATCGTAGGCACAAAACCGAACATTTCGATCATGACCCTTTGGTCAATGCCTAAAATGATGGGCACAAAGACTTGAATCAAGTATCCTATCAGCGTAGCAGCAAGAATAGTGCGAATAGCAATAGGCAAGTTATTGAAACCACGCTTCATTGCCGACCCCATCGATTCGTAGGCGTATCCGTTCATGGCATCAATGTTCAGGAGTAACTTTTAAGTCCCCAATACCGAATCATGATATACCCGAATACCATGCCCCCTAAGTGTGCAAAGTGCGCAATACCCGAGTTCAAATTGGTGATGCCGCTAAATAGCTCCAGTAAGCCGAAGATGATCACAAAATACTTTGCCTTAATCGGTATCGGCGGTATGAGTAGCATGATGTAATTATTCGGATACATCATACCAAATGCGAGCAAGATACCGAAAACAGCCCCTGATGCACCCACTACTGGGGCATAACTTAGGCCAACTAATCCCACAAGAAGTTGTAATACTCCGGCACCAATCCCAGTCGCAAAATAGTAAATGGCAAACCGCCTTGTACCCCAGGCGTACTCAATGGCCTGTCCGAACATCCAAAGGGCAAAAAGGTTGAAAAAAATGTGCCCAAGATTTGCATGCAGAAACATGTATGTCACCAACTGCCACGGATAAAACAGTCCAGAGGCTATGGGATAAAGTGCCAACGACGACAAAAACGTGTCAACTCCCGGCGTCATCGAGCCGATGAAGAAGATCACGTTAATGATCAAGATATGCTTGATGGCCGGTGGAAAAAGGGTAAACTGAGTCCTTGGCGAATATTGGTTATCGCTATACAAATGAAATTCTCCGCTGTCGGGATAGATGCTGTTTAATGCGATAATATACGTTGATTCCGCTTAAGGTTACACCAGGAATGCCCTGACCTGGGTATACCGTATCGCCACACATCCACAGCCCTGGCACGTGCGTGCCTGCGTCGGGCCAATCCAATATGTTTCTGTCCATCGACTGGGGGAGCCCGCCCACCCTCCCTTTGCTGCGGTGGATCCATTTCTCCCAAGTGACAGGAGTTGCGGGGAAACTAACGATCAACTCCGATTCGGCAAAGCCCGGCAAGTGTCGTCGCATCTGTTCTAGAATAGCATCTTGAACCGATTCGCGAGCCGTTTCATAGTCACCATTGAGGTTGAACCAGTAATCGGGATCTGCATGGCAGCTCACATTCATGGCACGCTCGCCTTCGGGTGCCCTGCTTGTGTCCCCTCTCTTCGAAAGTGAAACAAATATCGACTTGCTTCCCGTATGAGGCAATCCATTCGGAAGGTCAACGTGGATTTGATGATGGAGTGTCAAATCTGCAGGATACGCGTCGGTCGTAGCCACGTTCATTGTGAAGGCACCCCAAGCTTTTTCGTAACGCTTGCTGAGTCGCTCGAATTCATCCTTTGCCCAACCTGAGGTCATTTCAGCCATGTTCCACACAGGTACATTACTCACCACTTGATGAGCTTGAAACACCTCTCCTTTTGATGTGCTTACCTCAAACCAATCTTTCCGTAGTTCGCGTATCTCTGAAACCTTACGATGTGTGCGAATTACACCACCTTTAGATTCAATGAATTCCTCGACCGTTTTAGCCATTTCGAGCAAGCCACCTGGGACATAGTAATTTGAATAATTGGTGTAGCACAAAGCCGGAGCAGCGAACAAGAACGGGGTGTCGTGTGCAAACGACTGTGCAGTTATAAGCAGCTGCTCGTCCACGAAGCGCTCAAAATCTGGATTGGTAATTCCACAATCGATCATTTGATCTTTTGTACTTTTGAAGGCATATGGCAATACTCTGGCATCAAGGGGACTATTATTAACCACCAACTTCAGCCAATCGGATGTTTGTTTGGGTGGAAAGAACGGATTGTTGTTAGCAGCCTTCCACACTATATCGGAAACATCTAGCGCATGTTCCCAAAATCTACTTTGTGCTTCTGGTTCTCCAAATGCACTGATAGCTTCATTGATCCACTTCGAGCGGTCTTCAAACTTTAAGATGGGTTTACCGTCCATCCAGACGGTCATTCCGGGGTCTAGGCGTTCACGTGGTATTTTAATGCCAGTCATCGCCTCAAGTGTCCGCATGGGCTGATTTTCATCGAACCCAGTCAAAGTTGTCGCACCACTTTCAAACACATATCCCTTGCGTTTAAACGACGAGCTGCATCCGCCTGTCACATGTGCTGCTTCGAGCACCAAAACGCGGAGACCGTCGTTGGCTAAGAGTGCAGCTGTAGTAAGACCGCCCATTCCTGCACCGACTACGATAACATCATAAACAGTTGTACTTGATTTCATAGGGGGAAGAACACACGATCCCCCACATGCGTTTCATGTCCAACGTATCGTTTCTTTGTCGAGAAATGCTGCGATCCCCTTTTTGCAGTCGGCCGACATGCGGGCTGCCGCGTTCATACGAGAAGCGTATTGCAGTGCCGTCTTACTGTCCATGCCCGATACAAGACGGATGAGCTTTTTGGTGGATGCCAATGCCTCCGCACTTAGGCCATGGGTCAAATGGTCTATCCACCATGCTAACCGCTCTTCGTAAGATTCGACAGTGGCTACTTCATGTACTAAGCCGACCTCCTTAGCTACTTCAGCGCTCACAATCTCGGCACCGAGCAGTAATCTGTAAGCATGCGATGATCCCACCTTCTCAAGCAGAAACTTGGCGACGATAGCTGGCACGAAACCAATGCGCGTCTCCGTGTAGCCAAACTTTGCCTTTTCGTGCGTCAGTGCTATGTCGCACATTGTTACAAGGCCGCATCCACCAGCCAAAGCATGGCCGTTAATGGCACCGAACAGCACTCCAGGGAAGTCGTGCATGACTGTGAACAAACCGGCCAACTGCTCGGAATCAGCCAAATTTTGAGCCATGTCTGCCTGCTGCATATCCTGCAAAGCGGCCAAATCGGCGCCAGCGCAGAATGCATCTCCAGCACCTGTTAATATGATAGCTTTGCAAATACCTGGACGAGATAAATCCTTGAAAACCGTTGTGAGCTCTTGAACCAGCGTCGCATTAAGCGCATTGCGCTTCTCGGGACGGTTTAATGTTACCCTCGCAATGCGACCATCGATATGGATCTCAATGTTTTCCAATACAAATCAAGCTAGAACAGGCTGGCTTACCACGACATCACTCTCAATAAGACCATCCTTTAACTGTACGACCCGGCGAGCATGCGATGCAATATCGGTCTCATGCGTTACCAAAATGATGGTATTACCCTGCCTGTACAATTGTTCGAACAGGTTCATGATCTCTATACCCGTCTTGGAATCCAAGTTACCGGTGGGTTCGTCGGCGAGCAAAATCGACGGTGTGTTTACCAAGGCACGAGCAATGGCCACACGCTGGCGTTGTCCACCCGATAATTCGTTGGGTTTGTGGTCCATACGGTCGCCCAATCCCACCTTTCTCAGTGCATCAGCCGCCATCTCTTTGCGTTCGCTCGACTTGATACCAGCGTAAATCAACGGGAGTTCGACATTAGCGAGACAATTGGATCGCGGCAACAGGTTGAACGTCTGGAAAACGAAACCGATCTCGCGGTTTCTGACCACCGCAAGCTCGTCGTCGGTGAGATGACTCACATTGGTACCGTTCAAGATGTAATCGCCAGAGGTTGGCGTATCCAAACAGCCAATCATGTTCATCATGGTCGATTTTCCGGATCCTGATGGACCCATGATCGCCACATACTCGTTCTTTTTGATTGTAAGCGACACACCGTCGAGTGCACGCACTTCCTGCGAGCCCATTTGATAGTGTCTCTTTATATCCTTCAGCTCAATAATGGAGTTGAATAATGACATCAGTTCTGTGCTACTAAATTCATCCGGTTATTTTTGACAGTGACTTTGTCATTCGGGTTCAATTCGCGGGAAACGAGGCGATATGGACCGATAACAACTTCCTGACCAGCTTCCAGACCGTTTGTGATGTGGATGTGCGTCTCATCGCTGATTCCTGTCGAAACCTCGACTACCTCAACCTTGCCGTCGCGAACAAGAAACACAATCTTACGTAGGTCCTCTTTTGGTATCATAGAGTCACTGCCCTGATTAGACGATTCCGCAGCCTCGTTTGGTTTAGCCGTTTGTGTTTTTGTCGTGTCCGTCTTGATCTTGTTGAAATCGCGAACCGTAACAGCTTGAATCGGAACAGAAATGGCATCTACTATAGTCTCCGTCATAATATCGACAGATGCCGACATCCCTGGCTTGAAAATCGGCGATGGCGATAGGCTACTTGTTTCGTCAGAAGATTGACGGGCGATGTTCTCGCCACTCGACTGCGGCAGGTTGTGCAGCGTTGTGATGCGAATCTTCACCGTATAATCGGTAACCTGCTCGGTGCTCGATACTCCAGTAATATTCGCCGAGTTGGCAATTTCGGTCACCATACCTTCGAACGTGCGGTTCGGGTATGCATCTACCTCGATTTTTACGGAGTCGCCTTGGTTTACGTTCACGATGTCGGATTCGTTCACGCGCACTTCGACTTCCATCTGCTCAAGCTTTGCTATGCGCATGATTTCAGTACCTGACATCTGCATATTACCCACTACACGCTCGCCGATTTCAACGTTGAGCTTGCTAATCGTACCATCCATCGGAGCGCGGATTATAGTTTGCTGTAACTCTTCCTTAGCCTTGCGAAGTGAAGCCTCAGCATTCTGAATCTGGTATTCTGAAGCTTTTAGATTAGCCTCCTCTGAACGGAAATTTGTCTCCGCTTGCAAGAACTCAACCGACGATATCAGCTTTCGGTCATAAAGCTGCTTCTGGCGCTCATAATTGAAACGCGACTGCTCGAAACTGGCTCGACTCTGCTCGTATCGTGCCTTCTGCGAAAGCAGCGTTGCACTAAGTTGATCGATCTGAGCTTGATATATGTCCGGTTTGATGCGGATAAGTAAATCACCCCGCTTCACATTTTGACCTTCTTTGACACGAAGTTCGATGATTTCGCCCGATACGTCGGGCGATATGATGACCTCGGTCTCAGGATTGATACGACCTGAGGCCGACACCATCTGTGTGATGGTCTTTATTCCAACTTTGGTCGTTTCAACTTCCTTGCCGGCTGGCTCTCCCCCAATGACACCGGTAACGCGCAACAGCACGCCAGTAACAATGATGATAAGGATCACACCTCCGGTCAGGTACCAGAACTTTCTGGATGATTTTGCTTTAGCCATGATAGTTTGTGAGGTTTACGTATGACAGATGATATCTCAGCGCAGAGCTTCGATCGAGAAGGTCTCGTCGATTTCGCCCTGATAGTACTTGATGAGCTGCTCTTGGAAAATGAAGCGGAAAAGAGCTTGGATCCGGTTTGAAGATGCCTGCACAAAATCGGCATTGGCCTGCGTCAACTCGATGAGTGTGCTGGCGCCGACGTTGTACCGCTCCTGAGCCGTTTGAAATGCACGCTCGGATGCTATGAGTGCTTTTTGTGTGGTTTCGAGTTCCTTGGTGTAGCCGATGTAATCGGTATAGGCTTGAGCTACTTCCTGAATTACGGTGTATTCGATGTTTTCACGATCAAGCTGGGCATTCTTGTAGTTGATGCGTCCGGCCTGAACGGTTCGCCACGTGTTCAGACGCGTAAAAATCGGTATCTGCATGCTCATCCCAACGCTGTTACCGATGTTTACATCGAAAAACTGTGTTGAAAACTTCTCGATGTCCCTGGATATTGGGTTGCGCTGGCGGTCAGAGTAAGAGGTGCGAAAGCTTCCGTTGGCCGATAAGGTCGGCAGACGGGCACCCTCGGCCGACTTAAGATTGTAATAGGCGATCTTGATCTGTGCGTCCTGTGCAGCAACATCGCTCCTGTTGGCCATGGCCCTTTCAATCATGCTGCGCAGGTTCATTTCGCGCACTTGGATCATGTTTTCGTTCAGCTCAGGGGTCACATACTGATAGTTGCCGAGTGGATCGATCTGAAGCTGGCGAATCAAGCGAAGCTGATTGTTGGCGGCCGCATTCTGGCGTTGTGTGAGCACAAGCTCTGCGTTTGCAACGATCGACTCCTGGTTGAATTGGTCAATGAGCGGACGTGCACCGACCTCGACTTGCGCTAGTATCTGCTCAAGCTGACGGCGTGATGACTCCAAGTTCTCCTCAGAAATCTGAATCAACTCCTTGTCGAGCACCACTTGTAAATAGGCTGTCGCAACACCGAAGATGATGGATTGCCGAATCCTGCGCTCATTTTCATTAGCACTTACCAAGGCCGTCTGGCTTGAGCGCAAATTGTAGATGTTCCTCAATCCGGAGAAAAGAGTGATACCACCACCAATAGATCCACTGGCACTCTCAGTTATAATATTACCGTATGTCAGTGTAACCTGATCGAACTGCTGACCTGATGATCTGTTGAATCCCAAGTTGGCATTCAGGTTTGGCGCAAACTGAGCGTAGGCGTTTTTGATGTCATACTCGGCCAAATCGATCGCGTTTTGGGCACGCTTCATCTGGAAATTGTTCTCAAGTGCAATACGAATTGCATCTTCAAGTGTGATTCGTTGGGTCACTTGTGCCTGAGTTACACTCGAAAGAGCAAGACAAAGCGTAGCGAGCAAAAGTAGCTGCCTGTGCATAATCGGTTTTAGAATGTTCATGGGATAAGACTCATTTACTTAAACGGATGTTGGCTGAAATAGTTACAGTACAATTGCGGTGACCTCACGAAACCGCAAAAGGTACATCTTTGCAAGATAGGCATTTGCCTGTCAGGCATAGCCTACTAGAACCCTATAGGGGCGGTAAACGTTTGCAAAAAAAACGTTAAAAAGCTTAGCTCAGCTAAGATTTTCTTCTTCGCTATTGTAAGGCTTAGGTGGAGGAGTGAAGCGTCCAGAAAGCAAATCCTCGACCGATGACACTGCAAATGCAATCCCCCTGTTCATAAGCATTCGCTTCATTTCTCCAAAAAGTGATGGCCCCTGAGGAGCGCCAACTATAACCGACTTTTTACTTTTCCTTGATGATCCGAGAAGTATTCCCATGCCAACCGCTATTCCCAGTGCGGCCATAGGATAACGTCGGATCCAGTGACGTGGGTCCGATTTTTGCTGTATGCTTTCTTTTATGTCGTCGATATTGCCCTCGAACTCACGCTCTATAGACCTTAGTTCCTGCTTAAGCTGGGCTCTTCGCTGATCTATGTCGCTCAACTTATTAATTTGGGCCAGTTCTTTGCTATCCATATCAGTCGAGGTTATTCTTTGAAATTAGCTCTATAAATTGGTTCAGCATCCATCTCTTGGTGCCTTCGTACAATATTCGAGGCTTTTTGTTAAACAGTAATACTCCAATAACCAACAATGGCACGGCAGTGATCAGATAACCAAGTGCGGTGCTGTCGAGCAGTTCGCCTATGTAATACGACAAACCCATCATTGCAAACAAAACGGCTATTCCTAGAGTAATGCCACCAAATATGATGAACAAAAGTCGAGACAAAATGACAGAGACGCCCTCACTTAAGTCGAGTGCCATCAATTCCAGGCGTTTTTCGAGCATCATGCGGACCTCACTTGGCATGCGCTTCACAGCATCCTGAATCGTATCGGGGTCAGTGTCTTCTGTCCTCTTCACGTGATTTATCGGTTACGTGATATCAATCTGCCAAGCAAGTAGCCAAACACGGCACCTGCCACAATCGACTCAACAGGATGCTTCTTCACTAAATGCACGGTCTTCCGTTTAACCTGCGATAGTCGAACATCCAGTTCCGATTCTTTTAGGAAGTCACTGCCTTGGCGGGCGATTGCCAAGATGGTTGATTCTACTCTGTCTACAACCTCGTCTAACATATCTCAAAATGATTATAGGTTTGGCTGATGGAAATGAATTAACTCCATCTAATATACCTATACATGATGTCGACTTCAAAAGATCCCGACATGATGCCGATATTACTCGTAACGAAGCGATTCGATAGGATCCAAACTTGCCGCCTTAACCGCCGGATATACGCCAAATATGAGCCCGATCAATGTCATCACTGCCACCCCGAGCAATGCCGACCCCCATGGAATGACAAACCGCGCTTCCATCATTATCGCAAGCATGTTGCCTCCGATAATTCCTAAAACGATTCCGATTAATCCACCGAGCTGGCAAATAAAAATGGCTTCAATGATGAACTGTTGACGAATGGCTTTCTTGGTAGCTCCCACGCTTTTACGGACGCCAATTTCACGGGTTCTCTCGGTTACCGACACCAGCATGATGTTCATAACTCCAATACCGGCACCCAAAAGGGCTATTCCACCCACCACAAAGGCAAAAATGCCCAGTACGCCAGTAAAACTGTCGAATGCGCTGGTCAGAGAATTATTTGTTACTACTTCAAAATCGTTGGCTTTGCCAGGTTCGACTTTTCGCGATGCCCGTAATATGCCTATAAGCTCATCCATAGTCGCCGGAATTGCCGTGATGCTTGGCGATTGGACCTGAATGCCAATGTTTCTCCATTCCCCTCCGCCATACAACTGAAGCAGTCTCGTGTATGGAGCAAGAACGACACGGTCTTGCGACTGGCCAAAAATGGCCCCACGTTTGTCCATTACGCCGATAACTGTGTATGTCTGACCCTCAATTCTGATTTTCTTACCCAATGCACTCTCATTTGCAAACAGCTCAACCCGGATGTCTTCGCCGATAACCACCACAGATCGAGCATAGGTCACATCTTCGGCATTAATGTCTCTACCTTCGGCAATAGTGGCGTTGTTATTGATCATCCAATGTTCGTTACTCCCTCTGAGAGGCACGTTCGGCTCCGTCTCCTTATCGTTATAGCTTACCTTGTTGAATGCAAAAGTCGTAACTGGACTCACAGCCCTCGCCAAGTTGGCTCGGTCGCGGATGGTTTCGAACTGATTGAACGTGATGTTCTTTCGGTTCCGGTATTCGCTCATGTCTCCACCCATCTGCACCGCCGGGAATTTCTGCACTGTTATGACATTCCCGCCCAACAGTGTGAGAGAATCTTTGAAGAAGCCGTCTAGAACACTAACGGCGGTCGATGATCCGATTACGGCGAACACACCCACAACAATGGCCACCATAGTGAGGAACGACCTAAGTTTGTTCGCAGCAAGCGAACCCATCGCCATTTTGAAGACGTCAATCAAATTCATATGATACCTGGTTATTCGTAGCGTAGAGATTCAATTGGGTTGGAGTGTGCTGCTCTGCGGGCCGGAAGGTAACCAAACAACACACCAACTGCCGTACAGATGAGGAATGCCCCCGCCACTGTGCTCCAGTCCATATATGCGACAAAAAACTGGTTGATGAGCTGCGTGACCCCAACCGATATGAGCACCCCGACAGCCCCTCCCAAGCAACAAACTGCCACTGCCTCGATAAGGAACTGCAACATTATTTGATACGATTTGGCACCGACTGCCTTTCGGATGCCAATCTCTTTTGTGCGCTCCTTAACGGACACGTACATGATGTTCATCACGCCTATTCCGCCTACAAACAGTGATAGTCCAGTTAAGAAAATACCAATGCCATAAATGGCACCCGTCATCATCTGATATTGCTGGCGGAACACATCCAGCTTGTTGATGGCAAAATTATTTTCGGCCTTGGCATCTAGCTGACGAATGCGACGCATGATGCCCTCGAGTTCGTACTCACCAGCTTGAAGCGATTTTTCATCGTCGTACTTTATCTGTAACGATACACCACGACGCAGACCGTAGATGCGGCCGTATGCCCCAATAGGGAGCAATATTTGGTTGTCAAAATTCTGCATGCCCAGAAAATTGCCCTGTTTTGCCAACTTCCCGATCACCTCGAATCGCTGTCCACCGATGCGCACCGATTTTCCGATGGAGTTACCCTGCGGAAATAAAACTTCTTCGACACTTGCCCCAATAATGGCCACACGTTTCGAGCTTTGGTTTTCTTCGTACGTAAAAAACCTGCCGTCTTCCAGATCGATCGTGTTTGTGAGGCTATAATCGGGCGTAACCCCCGATATGGTTACTCCATTGGCATATTTGTCCGTCGATCGCACCGTAACCGTGCGTCTTGCTACAGCCGACGCCGCAGATACGTACTGGCTGTATTGCTTGATTTTGTCGGCATAATCGACCTCCATCTCGGGGCGATTTATATACAGCCACCATTTGTAGTTTGGTCCTGGATTCCAAGGAAACTTTTCGACGTAGAGCACGTTTGTGCCCAACATGGCCATACTATCTTCGAACGATCGGTTCACACCGTTGATGGTTGTGTTCATGGCCGTGACGGCCACAATTCCGATAATGATTCCGAACATGGTGAGGAATGCCCTCACCTTATTGGCACGTATGGCGGTGAAGGCAATTTTAACGCCCTCCCACACACTGCGAAGATAGATCATGAGCAGGGATTTCGTGTAACGATCTTCAAGTATACGGAGGTAGCGTACTTTTCGTTTCAATCTTTTTTTTGAAGATCATTATTTGAGAAAAACACGAACTATTTACCTGTGGAAATCTGCGTCCCCTGTAGTAACATAAGTCGTATCTTCGTGCATAACCAATCATATGCTTCTAACCATGAAACTCGACGTTCTCGCTATAGCCGCTCATCCCGACGACACGGAGTTAAACTGTGCCGGTACGCTAGCCGCATTGGTTCGTCAAGGATTAAGGGTCGGTGTGTTAGATCTAACCCGCGGCGAAATGGGAAGCCGTGGAACCCCGGAAGGGCGATTAACTGAAGCTACAGAAGCGGCCAGAATCCTTGGGGTGTCAATCCGCGAAAATCTGTCACTTCCCGACTGTGGTTTGGACAATACGCCTGAGCATCGGTTGGCAATCGTACGAGCCGTGCGCAAATTTCGACCCGATGTTTGTTTCATCAATGCTCCTTCCGATCGCCATCCCGATCATGGAAACGCGAGCCGGCTCACGACCGATGCCTTGTTTTTTGGTGGACTCTCTAAATTGGTCAGTATGGACGATAACGGCGACGTTCAGGAGCCTTGGCGCCCCTTTCACATCTTACACTTCATGCAGGACAGACCATTCGAACCAGATTTTGTGTTCGACATCAGCGACACTATCGACATCAAGGAGAAAGCCATCTTGGCATTCAAGTCGCAGTTCAATGTGCACGATGCTGGTGATGAGCCTCAGACCTATATATCGAGACCAAGTTTCTTTGAGTCGATACGGGCCCGTGCAAAACATTTCGGGCACTTGGTTGGGGTAGATTACGGCGAGGGCTTCCTCTATCAAGGTAAACCAATTCCACTGCGTGACCTGAATTTATTCTTGGGATCTAAACCGACGCGCTGACACTATTCAATGATGGCCAAAATGCGCTTGTAGTTGATCGCCTTGGCGAACTCGGATAATAATTTTCCATCGGGGATATCGGTGGCACTTATGGTGACCAACGTGTTGTCGCTCAGTAGAAGGTTGATTTCACCCGTTTTGTAAAATGGGTCGTACTCCTCGATCGCCTTGAACCCGCCGTACGTGGTGCTCTGTTTACCAGTGTCCTTGGCTATCATCGGGTTAGTAAGGAAGGATGCCAGACTGCTCACCATGGGTGAATTGGCGATTATGCTAATAATCACTTTCGATGCCTGTGCGCTTGTATTATTTCGGTACGACTTGAAGAATGCTATCCCTGTTGCAGGGTCAGCTGCCATTGTACCCGATTGGATGTAAGACTCCAAGTCGTCATATGGAGTATAATTGCCAATTTTTAAAGGAAGACACTTATTGAACTCGCGAGTCATTTCCTCCCAAATCTCTTTTCGAGTAGACTGAATGTTGCCTTCAAGATCTTGCAGCCTCTGGGGCTTGAGCACCGTGTTGGTAGTGTTCGACTTCTTTTCGTTTTGAACTTGAGAATACGCTGTATCGCAGGCGCCAACGGCCAGATATGCTAGGAATAAAGAGATAGTGACCAGACGGATCATTAAAGAATGACTTCTTACATTATCGGATTGACAACAACAACCGGTTTCAATGTAAGTCCTTGAGACCTAAACGGCAACCGTAGTTTGGCGATTGACGCATTTACGACAGTAAGCTTGCGCAATCTCATCAAGAACGCCGCAGCTTGTCGAAAATTGTGAATCATTGCAGTTCAGGAGCCGTTTCATGGATACATTTTTGCACCCATTGTTGAATTTGGGGGTTTCCTGCAATAATTCGGCGGCCTAGCAGCCAATCGTTGCCGCCATGGAAATCGGTAACGATACCCCCCGCTTCCAATACCAACAATGCACCAGCGGCCAGATCCCAAGGTTTGAGATTCATCTCGTAAAAAGCATCGAGTCTTCCGGCTGCAACACAACACAGATCATATGCGGCGCTACCTGGCCTACGCAAGCCCTCGGTTTCGATTAGAATCTTCTGGGTGAGTTTCAAAAGAGATGTGTAGTCCATACCCTCATGGACTGGGAATCCTGTACCGATCAGTGTATTCGTCGGGTCAGAAATCGATGATACGCTTACCGATTTACCGTTCAGTTTGGTACCGCCGCCACGAACAGCCGTAAAGAGCTCATTGCGCGACACCTCTAAAACTACGGCAATTAGCGGCGTAAGGTCGTCGTATAGGGCTATGGAAATGCAATATGGTGGAAATCCGTGTGCGAAATTCGTCGTCCCGTCGATGGGATCGACAATCCATCGGCGTCCTGTGGTTAAGTCTTCAGGTGAGCCCTCTTCGCCTAAAAAAGCATCGCCAGGAAAAGCTTCGGTGATAATTCCTCGAATGATAAGCTCTGCAGCCACGTCGGCATCGGTTACCAAATCATACTTCTCTTTCGACCGAATCTTCAGGTTACTCCTGTTCTGATCATACTCTCTAACCTTCTCTGCCGCCCTCTTTGCTGCTTTAACAGCAACATCCAACTCATTGTCGTACATATATATAGATATCTATTTCTTCTTTTTCATGCGCGAGAGATAATCTGCCGCGTCAAAGGGGTTGTAATCTTCGTTTTTCTTGTTCTGCTCGTGTGGAGCACCTGGGAATAACTCATCTAACGGACGAGTTTGCATTTTAACCTTCAGGTTTGCGACTTTAGTAATCATTCTCTGTAACCGTTTTTGCTCTTCTGGGTCAACGGCGTCTTCTATTTCCGTTTCATAGTTGGATCTCAGCCTCTCGAGATGCTGCATTTTGAGTGCTTTAAGTGCACCCTGAGCTGCTGCATACTGTTCGGTATCCCTTTGAGGGATTTTTCCCAATTTTTTCGCAGAATTATCGCTCACCGAGTGCCTGTCTACTACTAACTCGCTCACTATAGATGGGATTGGAGGTGGTTTTTCGGTGTATGCCGAAATACTGATGTCGCCATCCTCTTCCCACGTCTTGATGATATCTTCGTAGAGACCCCTGAGCTCGGGATCTTCGAAATGGTCGGCGTTGCTGAACGAACCAATGAACTCGACGATTGGCTTTCCGTAGCTTAACATGATGCGCAATACCTCTTTTTCGGATGCACGCTTCTGAGGAGGAACAACAGTAGGTGCGCTTTGCCGGTGTTCATTCCCGCCATCTCGCGACCTAGTTCGCGAACTTTCGTTTTCTTCTCGCGTTTGTTGAACACGTGCATCTCTGTTGTGTCGCGATATAAGCTGACCCAGCTCCTCGAAAAGAGTTCGATCGCCAATACGGGCCTGCTGGCTGAGGTATTGGATATAGGTCTCACGTTTCACAGGCTCCCTCATCAATGCAAGGCTGCGCAGCATTCTGCTTACAGATTTCTGCTTTCTTCCGGGTTCGTCCCATGTTCCGCTGTGTTGAGCCTTCCGAATCAGAAACGTGAGGAAATCTGCTGCCTCCTCGTTGGAGTATTTCGTGAAGGCTTCTCCACCGAACTGCTTAACAAAAGAGTCGGGATCTTCGCCATCGGGCAATTCAAGCATCCTAACCTCAAGCCCCTCAGCAATAGCGATATCCATACCACGTATCATCGCGGCCTGACCTGCTGCATCCGAATCGTATATCATTAAAAGTGTATCGCCGTAGCGGTGTACCAAGCGCACCTGATCGGCCGTAAGAGCTGTACCGCTCGAAGCAACTACATTCGCTATTCCTGCCTGGTACAAACTAAGCACATCGGTGTATCCCTCAACCAATATCGCGGTCGATGACTTTCTTATTTCATTGCGTGCCATGTGTATACCATACAACACCTCACTCTTATTATAGACGATTGTCTGTGGTGAGTTGATGTATTTTGCTGTCTTCTCGTTGCCAAGAATCCGACCGGCAAAAGCGATCACCTTGGCGGATGGATTAAAAATCGGGAACATGAGTCGTCCCCTGAAATAGTCGTAGTGCCTTGTTCCAGCATCGTCGACCCTCGCAAGTCCGGCATCTATCATGTAGTCCATATTGATGCCGGCAGAAACGGCGGCCTTACAAAGGGCGTCGCCTTTGGAGGGTGCGTAACCGAGACCGCCTTTAACGATCGTTTCACGTTTGAAGCTGCGTGTCTTCAAATATTGCCGAGCCTCTTCGGCCTCATCCGATTCCATGAGCTGGTTATGGAAGAATACCCCCGCAAAACGCAGCGCGTGGTACACACCCTCTTTTCTTTGGTACTCGGGATCGGACGCCGAGTGATCGGTCTCCTCAGGAAGGTCGATGTTGTATTTTGCGCCCAAAGTGCGGATTGCCTCTGTGAATCCGACGCCATCCATCTGCATCACAAACTGGAAAACATCGCCTCCTGCACCGCATCCGAAACATTTATAGATACCCATTCGCGGAGTTACGTGGAATGAGGGCGATTTCTCATTGTGAAATGGACATAGGCCGATATAGCCGCTCCCGCTGCGCTTGAGCTTCACATGCTCGCCCACCACCTCGACAATATCTGCCGCTTGCCGGACTTCCTCTTTTTTGTGATCTGGAATCATGCAAAAAGATAATCATTGCGGGTGATGTGAACATTGAGATGTTTGCGTTGATAGCAACGAATTCTCTCGGTATATTTACCAGTCTGTAGAAAAATCGATTTTTTAACAAATTCACGGATACATGAGCGTTCTTGTAGGCAAAAACACACGACTGGTAGTTCAAGGATTCACAGGTAGCGAAGGCAGTTTCCACGCTTCTCAAATGATCGAGTATGGCACCAACGTCATTGGTGGCGTCACACCCGGCAAAGGTGGAACAACACACCTCGACCGCCCTGTCTTCAACACCGTTGCCGATGCCGTAAAGCAAGAAGGCGCCAACACCAGCGTGATATTTGTCCCCCCGGCCTTTGCGGCCGACGCTATCGCCGAAGCTGTATTGGCTGGTATCAAGACCATCGTCTGCATCACTGAGGGCATCCCCGTGAATGACATGATCGTTGCCAAGAACCTCGTTCAAGCGCATGGAGCTGTCTTGATCGGCCCGAACTGCCCCGGTGTTATAACACCGGGCGAGGCTAAGGTCGGCATTATGCCGGCAATGATATTTAGTCCTGGTCGCATTGGGTTGATTTCGCGCTCTGGCACACTCACCTACGAGGCCGTAGACCAACTCACCAAAGTTGGCCTAGGCCAAAGCACAGCAATCGGTATTGGTGGTGACCCCGTTATTGGAACCACACACCTCGACGCCGTGAAATTATTCAACGACGATCCTGATACCGATGCCATCGTGCTGATCGGCGAAATCGGTGGGTCGAACGAAGAGGAAGCCGCTGCATGGATCAAGGATAACTGCAAGAAGCCGGTAGTCGCTTTCATTGCAGGACGCACAGCCCCTCCAGGTCGCCGAATGGGGCACGCTGGCGCAATCGTTTCGGGTGGCAAGGGTACAGCTCAAGAGAAAATGGATGCACTCGAAGCTGCTGGTATTACCGTATGCCAAAGTCCTGCCGTTATTGGTGTAACGATGAAAGAGCTTCTAGGAAAGTAAATATGTAGTTAGTGGTTTGTAGGAAGAAGCTTGCAGCTTGGGTCCCGACTTCGTCGGGATGACATCATGTTTATTTTTGAAGTCAGATGCCTACGGCATGGACCATTAACCTTTCTACTACTCTAGATCCTTCACTTCGTTCAGGACGGCTTCGCCGCTCTACTATTAACTACACGATTCTTTTCGGATCAGACAAGTCAGGCAGCTGTCCGCGGTATCTGAACAGGAACTTCAGCAGCTTCACGATTCCGACCGACTGTTTGCGCACGTACCACTGATCGGCAGCTCGGCGAACGCCAAGGCCGTATGTTGGATAGGCATGGATGGTGTCGGCGATCTTGCGCAAGCTCACTCCGTTTCTCATAGCAACGGCCAGCTCACCGAGCATTTCGCCGGCTCCTTTGCCGACAACATTTGCCCCGTAGATTTTGCCGTCGCGCGAACGGGCAAAGACTCGGATCAATCCGGGTTGTCCACCCTCGGCCAATGCTCTGTCAACCTTACTGTAGGGAAACTCGTAGGTATCAAATTTCACACCCTGCTCTCGAAGTTTTGACTCGCCTGACCCGACCGATCCAACTTCTGGATCGGTGAAGGTAACCCAAGGTATTTTATTGGATTCCATGCCTTTAGGAATCTTCAGAGCAATATTTGTGATGGCCGTTTTTGCCATGTGTTCGGCCATGTGGGTGAATGCAGGACGTCCAGTTACATCACCAGCGGCATAGATGTGCTTCATGTTTGTTCGGCATCTATCGTTGACCGTGATCGCCCCATTTGTGAGATGGACACCGGCGTTGCCGAGGGCTAAGGTATTCGTGTTGGGCTGTCGTCCAGCCGCCACTAGGAAGTGGCTTGCATTGAGTACAACGGATCCAATGGGGGTGTTGACTGTGCAAACGATGGAGCCGTCGACAAGCTTCACATGGTCGATGGTTGATTCGAGGCAGAATTCGGTTCCTTCAGCCTTGAGGGCACCGAGGAGGATGGCGGTGCTTTTGGGGTCGTCGCGGGGTAGGATGCGATCGGCTTGGTCAACAACGGTCACTTTCGATCCAAGCCGCGTAAATGCCTGTGCCATTTCGCAGCCAATGGGTCCAGCGCCGAGGATGATCAGCGACTTGGGCAGCTCGGTGAGTTCGAACAGGGATTCGTTGGTGAGATATGGGATAGACTCCAGGCCTCCTATGGGTGGGATGGCTGGCTTGGAGCCTGTGGCCACCACGAAGAAGCGTGAAGTAACTGTTCGGACGGAGTCGCTTGTTTCAATAGTGATGGTGTGTGCGTCGGTGAAAGCGGCGCGTCCGAAAGCGACCTCGACGCCCATTGAGGTGTAGATCTCTGGCCGGTCGGCTTCGTTGTAAACGTGTTCACGAATTTTGTGCACTTCATCAACCACTTTGCGATAATCAAGAACTTGGGCAGTATCAGAAGTAGCGTACCTCGTAGATATCGTACCTCTATGCCAATCTGCAGCAATGTGAAGTAGCGCTTTGCTGGGGATGCATCCATGCCAAGTGCAGT
Organism: uncultured Chitinophagales bacterium; assembly: GCA_964629885.1. Lineage (GTDB taxonomy): Bacteria > Bacteroidota > Rhodothermia > Balneolales > CAYWCV01 > CAYWCV01. Next base: position 47,831 of record CAZVRJ010000007.1, read on the forward strand.
CGCCACCGAGACGATCGGCCTCGACCATGAGGGTCTTCATCCCAAAACTGGCCGCCATTCCGGCCGAAGTCAGCCCGGCAGCCCCCCCGCCTATAACGATGATGTCGTATTGCAATTTAGTGATTAGTGATTAGGAATTTGGAACTGGGAACTGGGAACTGGGAACTGAGATTTCGGACATAGAAATTGCGATAATGTACTAAAATTACCTTGCTCTTGCTCTTGTTCTTGTTCTTGTTCTCGCTCTTGTTCTCGCACTTGTTCTCGCTTCTCGTCCCGTTAAACAAATTTAATCATAAATACATGTTACTAAAGTTGGCATACACTTACATTTGTATCCCCATACTTGATCAATTTATTCAGTGATAACGGTTACTAAACTTACTGGGTCATCTGTCTACGAGGTAATAACAGAGCTCGCCACCTTGCGAATAACGGTATTTCGTGAATATCCTTATTTGTATGAGGGCTCGACGTCTTATGAGGAGAAATACCTTCGCAGATACGCCGAATCGGAGCAGTGTATCGTTGTACTTGTAAAGGATGGCGAAAAAATTGTGGGGGCATCTACAGGAATGCCTCTTGCAGATGAGGCTCTAGAGGTCGTCGACCCCATCAGAAAAGCAGGTCACGACATTTACGAGTGGTTCTACCTGGCTGAGTCTGTTCTACTCCCGGAATACAGAGGTCGCCGCATCGGTCATCGCTTTTTTGAGGAGCGAATCTTGCATGCCGTTGACTATGGGTATACTAGAGCTTGTTTTTGCGCTGTCGCCAGACCAGACGATCATCCATTACGACCAGATAATTATCGACCTTTGGTACCCTTTTGGAATCGCCAAGGATTTAAAAAGGCAAGCAACCTCGAAACAGCATTTTCCTGGAAAGAAATTGGCGAGGCGACGGAGTCGAAAAAAACGATGGAATACTGGGTGCGCCAACTGTAGTCACATTTCGCGAACATCTAAGCGTAAGTTTGTGTATTTTGCTTGATTATGCCGTTTCTGCTAAGACACGGTATGATTTTTACTACACTCTCACCCCTGCAGGGGATCAATCAAGCACCTAACACCTACTACAGTGGAAACGAAAATGACAGCCCGGTTGGCATCAATACAGACTCTTGTGCAGTTCGACGAGAAAATGTTTCTCTCACAATCGATCATGGACGAACTCAGCGGACAAGATCGCCAGCAGGCAAACGAATATGTACAAGGGGTACTCCGCCGTCGCATGTACCTCGATTTCCTGATCGACCACTACTGCAGCATCGAAATTGCCACTATGGGCAGTTTCATCAAAAACATCCTACGAGTAGGTATTTATGATCTGCTATTCATGGACGGCACACCCGACTATGCCGCCATCAACGAAGCTGTCGAAATCGGCAAGAATAAAGTAAGCTCAAAAACGGGCGACTTGGTCAACGCCATTCTCCGCAAGATTCAGCGCGAGGTGAACGAGCTTCCAAAACCATCGAGCGAGCGACGCTCTGAGCTGGTAGCAATCACCTTCTCGCATCCCGAGTGGATGGCAGAGCGGTGGATCAAACGCTACGGCGAGCGCGATGCTTTCCAACTGATGCAAGCCAACAACCGCCGTCCAGAGTACTACATCCGTGTGAACACGCTGAGAACCACCATCGAAAACTTCGAACTACGCCTTTCAAAAAGCGATATTGAGTTTGAGGCCAGCGAGTGGCTACCCGGATATTATAAGGTTCAGTCATTGAGCAAGATTCGCCAAAAAGGTTGGATCGAAAAGGGTTTCTGCCAAGTGCAGGACATCGCCGCCGGGTTTGCGCCATGGATCCTCGACCCACAGCCAACTGAAACGATTTATGACCTTTGCGCGGCTCCTGGAACCAAGACCATCGTACTTTCCGATATGATGCAAAACCAGGGCGAAATTCTGGCCATAGATATCAACCCCGATCGTGTTGCAAAAATCGCAGAGAACTCCGAAACATTCGGTGCCGAGAATGTGAAAATCCGCAGAGCCGACGTAACTGAGGAAAGATTCAAGCTGGCCGACGCCGTACTTCTCGATGCCCCGTGCTCCGGCACAGGCGTTTTGAGCAAACGTGCCGACCTGCGCTGGCGCCGCACAGAAGAAGACATCTTGAAAGCAGCTGAACTACAAACCGAACTCCTCGATTCAGCTGCCAATATGGTTAGCCGAGGTGGACGATTGGTCTACTCAACCTGCTCCCTCGAACCGGAGGAGAACTGGAACCAAATTGAGAACTTCCTAAAGGAATACGACAACTTCGAACTTCAGGATCTAAGCGATTACCTGCCCGAAGAAGTGCTCGTTCAAGAAGGAAAAGCATACCAGACATTGCCCCACCTTCACCATTGTGACGGCCACTTCGGCGTGCTGCTGAAAAGGGTTAAGTAGGACATTGGACATTGGACATTGGACATTGGACATTGGACATTGGACAATCTCTAAATTCTTGATCTAATGATCTTATAAATCTTCTTGATCCGCGGTTTTCCGTTCTTTTTGATCCTGTTTTTCTGCGGTCAATTTTCAATCTTTCAATTTTCAATCTTTCAATGCTAGAGAAAACGTACGAACCGGGTCCCATTGAGTCAAGATTGTACGCTCGATGGTCTGAGCTCGGTTGCTTCAAGTCTACCCCTGACGAGCGTCCTTCTTATGGCGTCGTAATTCCACCTCCGAATGTGACCGGTGTGCTCCACATGGGGCACATGCTCAACAATACTATCCAGGATGTGTTGGTCCGCCGTGCACGTATGCAAGGCTACAATGCCTGTTGGGTACCGGGCACAGATCACGCCTCCATTGCCACGGAAGCAAAGGTTGTACACAAACTGCGCGAGCAGGGCATCAGTAAAGGCGACATCGGCCGTGATGCCTTCCTCGAGCACGCTTGGGAGTGGACCGAGAAGCACGGTGGAATCATTTTGGAGCAGCTCAAAAAGCTTGGAGCATCCTGCGACTGGGATCGCACCCGCTTCACCATGGAGCCCGATCTTTCTGATGCGGTCATCGACGTGTTCATCGACCTGCACAAAAAAGGACTCATCTATCGCGGGCACCGCATCGTTAACTGGGATCCAAAGGCGCTGACTGCAGTATCTGATGAAGAAGTTCTGCACAAAGAGGTCAACGCCAAGCTATACTACGTCCGATACCGTATCGCCGGAAAGGATAACTGGGTTGTTATTGCAACAACGCGTCCAGAGACCATCCCCGCCGATACAGCACTTTGCGTGCATCCCGAAGATGGACGATACGCACATCTTGTAGGAGCACAGATCGAGATTCCCCTCACGAATCGTACCGTCCCTGTAATCTTTGACGAATACGTCGAGCGGGAATTCGGTACCGGAGCTCTAAAAGTGACTCCAGCACACGATTCGAACGACTACGACCTCGGTGTGAAGCATAGTCTTGAAGTGATCGACATGCTCAATCCGAACGGAACCCTCAATGAGCATGGCGGAAAATGGCAGGGTATCGACCGATTTGAAGCTCGAAAGGCCATGGTGAAAGAGCTGGAAGAGCTCGGGCACATCCTCAAAGTCGAGGAGATGAAATCCAATGTGGGGTATTCGGAGCGCACCAATGAGGTGATAGAGCCGCGTTTGTCCTTGCAATGGTTCTGTAAAATGGATGCCATGGCAAAACCAGCGCTTGATGCCGTTATGAACGGCGAAATAGCGATCTACCCCGATAAATTCAAGAACACCTATCGCCACTGGATGGAAAACATCCGCGATTGGTGCATATCGCGCCAATTATGGTGGGGTCACCGCATCCCCGCTTGGTACACGGCCGACGGCAACGTTGTGGTTGCCAAGACGGCAGAAGAGGCGTTGACGCTGTTCGCTGCTACAAAACCAACCATCACAGCCTCCGACATCACCCAAGACGAAGACGTTCTCGACACCTGGTTCTCAAGCTGGCTGTGGCCAATCTCCGTTTTTGACGGGTTCAAAGATCCCAATAACAAAGACATCAACTACTACTATCCTACAAAGATTTTAGTAACCGCCCCTGAAATCCTCTTCTTCTGGGTGGCCAGAATGGTAATGGCGGGTTATGAGTGGCGCGGTGAGAAACCTTTCGATGCAGTTTACCTTCATGGCATTGTACGTGATAAGCAAGGCCGCAAGATGTCGAAATCGCTGGGCAATTCCCCCGATCCGCTCGATCTAATTGCCAACTATGGTGCCGACGGAGTTCGAATGGGCATGCTGTTAAGCGCACCGGCCGGAAACGACATTTTGTTCGACGAGTCCCTGTGTGAACAAGGCCGGAATTTTGCCAACAAAATCTGGAATGCCTTCCGCCTGGTAAAGAGTTGGAATGTGGACGACGCCACCGAGGCAAGCCCACAGGCGAAATTCGCCGCAAAATGGTTCGATGCCAACCTGAACCGGGAGCTCGAAGTAATTGAGGACCATTTTACTCAACTACGCCTGTCTGATGCGTTGATGGCCGTCTACAAACTATTCTGGGACGACTTCTGCTCCTGGTATCTTGAGCTGGTCAAGCCGCCGTTTGGTGAGCCAATGGCGGCCGAGACATACAAGGCAACCACCGAATTGTTCGACCGCCTTCTCAGAGTTATGCACCCTTTCATGCCATTCATCACGGATGAACTGTGGATGCACCTAGACGAACGCGGCAAAAACGACACCCTTATGATGAGCCAATGGCCCGATAAGCAGCCTTACGATGCAGGCATCTTGCAGTCGTTCTCAGCCATGAGTGAGATTGTGGCCGGCGTTCGTGCCATCAGAGCCGAAATGCAAGTCAATGCCAGCGCAAAAGTATCGATCGTGCTTCAGTCGGACGATGCCAATTTGGCCGAAACGTTGTCGTCGCTCGAACCGGTTTTCCGGAAGGTACTCAAGCTTGATGGATTCACGGCCGGCACAAATGTGACGAAACCTGCCAAAGCGGCATCGGCTATGGCCGGACGAGTTGCCGTTTATGTGCCTCTTGAAGGACTCATTGACCTTGACAAAGAGCTCGATCGTGTCGAAAAGGAAATTACACGCCTTGAAGGATTTATGAAAAGTATTGACGCGAAGCTCGGCAACGAGAAATTTGTATCTAACGCACCCGAGCAGGTTCTTGTCAATGAACGTCAAAAACAATCTGATACAAAGACCAAGCTCGAACGTCTCAACGAGATTCGACAGCAATTGCAGGGATGAGTCAATCAGGGAATTTATTCAGTAAGACCGGCGACTCCCTGCTCGAGGGGCTAAATCCTGCTCAAAAGCAGGCTGTAACACATCTCGATGGTCCCCTTTTGATCATTGCCGGTGCCGGAAGCGGCAAGACAAAGGTTCTCACCCACCGCTTGGCATACCTACTAGACCAACGGAAGGCACGGGCTAGCCAAGTCTTGGCGCTCACCTTCACGAATAAGGCTGCCCGTGAAATGCGTGAGCGTATTCAGCTCCTCATCGGCGACGAAGCCAACCACTTATGGATGGGCACCTTCCATAGCATCTTCTCGCGTATTCTTCGTTATGAGGCTGAAGCTATCGGCTATCGCAACACGTTCAGTATCTACGATTCGGAAGACAGCGAAAAGGCGATCAGAAACATCATCAAGGAGCTCAACTATGATCCTCGTGAGGTCAAACCCTCGGCCATCAAATTCAGGATTAGCTCAGCGAAGAACTCCCTGATATCGTCCGACGAGTTCTCGCAGCATATTCGCAGCAGCATGGACGACGTTGCAGCAAAGGTTTATCCCATCTACGAATCTAGGCTGATTCAAAGCAATGCGATGGATTTCGACGACCTGCTCATCAAACCGATCCAATTGTTCGAGCAAAATCCGGATGTACTTGAGCGCTGGCACGACCGTTTCAGATACATTATGATCGATGAGTATCAGGATACAAACCACGCCCAGTACAAGGTCACAAGCTTACTGTCGTCGAAGTTCCGCAACTTATGCGTTGTTGGCGACGATGCCCAAAGCATCTACTCGTTTCGCGGTGCCGATATCAGTAACATCCTCGACTTCCAGCAGAGCTACCCAGATGCTGCTCGAATCCCCCTCGAGCAGAATTATAGGTCAACGTCCATGATCTTGAGATGTGCCGACTCCGTGATCAAGCAGAATTCGGGGCAATTAGATAAAACACTTTGGACAGAGAACGAGCAAGGTGAGCCTGTTACAGTATTTGAGCATTTCGATGAACGTGAGGAGGCAAACCGCGTAGCATCGCATCTGCATCAGCATCGAATCCGCACAGGCTATAATTACAACGATTACGCCATCCTCTATCGCACGAACTACCAAAGCCGGCTTTTCGAAGAGGCATTTCGCCGTAAGGGTATCCCCTACCAACTCGTGGGTGGTGTGTCGTTCTATCAGCGCAAGGAGGTCAAGGATGTAATTGCCTATCTCAAGCTCCTCGTGAATCCCAACGACGAGGAAGCGTTGATGCGCGTTATCAACGAGCCGGCAAGGGGTATTGGCGACAAAACGATGGCCGACCTGATTAAAGTCGCCAGAGAAAAGCAGCTGCCGTTATGGTCCATCATTAAAGCGGTCGACTCGACCGATGTGTACAAACCGGCGAAATCGAGGATCAATGAGTTCACTAAAATCATCGAAGACGTACGTGAGCAATTGGGCCAAGTTGCTTTAATTGATTCTGTCCGTTCGTTGATGGAACAAACTGGCTATGTTCAGCAGTATGTAACCGAAGGGACCCAAGAATCGCTTGGGCGACGCGAGAACATTGTCGAACTCATGAACGCCATCGCTTACTTTGAGCAGCAAAACCCGGATTCAGACTTGGCCACTTTTCTTCAGGATGTGAGCTTGGTGACAGATGCCGACGCTCTCGAAGATGGCAAACCGGCCGTTACGCTCATGACCGTGCACGCCGCGAAGGGCCTGGAGTTCAACGTGGTGTTCATCGTTGGCTTGGAAGACGACCTGTTCCCTATCGGCGCAAGAGCCGGCGAGGAAACCGACCTTGAAGAAGAACGCCGCCTGTTCTACGTGGCGATCACACGTGCCAAAAAGGATCTGTTCATGAGCCATGCGCGGAGCCGATTCCGTTTCGGTGAGCAAAAAGATGGGGTGCGTTCACGGTTTATCAACGAAATCGACCCGGCTGTAATAAGGTCCGAAACCGGTGGATCCCTACGGAAGATGGGATCTGCAAGCGGATACGGCTACCTCGGATCCACACCCGAGAACAGAAAGCCGGCCATGAAGAGTGGAACCCATGTCGTCTACGACGAAAATTGGAAAAGTTCCTCACAGCCCACCCGCACTACCAGCACTTCCGTTCATTACGACCCAGTAGATGGCGATCCATATCAGCCTGGGGCAAAAGTACTACATCCAACATTTGGACCGGGTAAGATTCTGGCCCGCGAAGGCCAGGCAGATCAAGCTAAAGTGACTGTTTTCTTTCAGGGACACGGACAAAAAAAGCTTATGTTGAAATTCGCTAAGCTGAAACCCATGTAATTTTGAAGCTTCCAGCACCCACATATCGAAGATCTTTGCCCTGGGCAGCTTTGGCATTACTGCTCTGTCTCCCATGTGGTGTTGCAACTGTGAAGGCGCAGCTGTTTTTCGACCCCGTATCGACAGCGATGGGCAACAGTACGTTGGTATCGACAGGTTACCGTGCTATATATACCAACCCAGCAAACTTGATGATAGAATCGGGACCTGGTAAATGGCAACTTGGTTTCGGCGAACTAGGTGGTTTTCATAATCACACCGGAATAACCTTCACAGGTAACAGACGCTCCTATGTGGAGGAATCGTTTCGCCCATTTCATCTTGACATGCCCGAACTAACGACATCCGACCGCGATCAACTGCTCGATCAGTGGTTCAATGCCGGGCGGAAGCGTTTCGACAAAGTGAGCAATGCTTCAGTACTGCTCTTTGGAATGAGTTATGCCGGCGACGATGTGGCTTTCGGTCTGGCGGCAAGGGCGCGTACGTACAGTACAATGTCTATTGGTAAAGGATGGTATGATCTGGGCAGAAACCTCGCAGACACGAACGTCGTCATAAACCGCAACTTAAGACAGCAGGCTGGTGCGTGGCTTGAAGTGTCGTTGGGGATGGCTCGGGATCTCGATTTCTTCACGGGTATGACTGCCGAAAATCACCGACTCATCTTAGGCTTGGCACCAAAGCTTATAATAGCTGGTCCACACCTCGATTTGACCTATTCGGCCGAATATAACCCAGAAGGAAATGGGCGCATATCCGGGCAACATTCCTACGATGTGCGCAGCAGCGGGTTTTTTAATGGCCCGATCCAAGATTATTTTATAAGTCGAAACTCAGATTTCAACATACAAATACCCGATAATACCTCACTGTTAAGCGAAACAACAGGGTATGGATTTGGAACTGATTTCAGCCTCACCTACGATATCCGACTTGGTTCAAGTTCGGGTTACACTGGCGAAGGCAATCGATTGCGGGTAAGCATAGCTATGACCGATCTCGGCTTCATCGTATACAGCGGCACCGTATACAGTAGGCGAACAGATTCTGACAGTATAACCATCGACTCTGCACTTCCAACAAAATACGAGCCCACAGGTCGCTTGGGCGACTGGTTTTACCTCCTTGAGCAGCAGGATGGCGATCGTTTGGCATTCGACGATAATGCAAAGATAAGTGACGGAGGTATTGCCTACGGCTTACCAGCAGCGATACACGGTGGCTTCAGTATTCGTTATGGCAAGCTACTTACTGTAGTGCAAGCTAGTTCAGGGCTTAATCTACAGGCAGGAAACACGCGGCAGATAAGGCTTAGCATGGGAACCGAATTCCGGGGATTGCCCTGGCTCCCTGTTCGTGCAGGTGTTCTAACCGACGGACTCGGTGGTGCAGAGTTAACATTCGGTGCCGGCCTCGATGCGAGCTACTACGAGCTCTCGGTAGGCGCAAGATACCGCCCACCAAATAATTACCATGGGTGGCTACCAACCGCAGCCGGTGTGGCCGCCCTTCAAATACGTTTTTAAGACGATGGATCAGCATAAACAATTTCTGCTAGAAGCAATCAAACTATCGTCCATCAGCCTCGAAAGAGCTGAGGGCGGCCCATTCGGTTGCGTCGTTGTCAAAGATGGCAAAATCGTTGGTCGTGGATACAACAAAGTGATTGCAAATCATGATCCGACGGCGCATGCCGAGGTTCAGGCAATTCGCGATGCGTGTAACAACCTGAAAACTCATCAGCTTGATGGTTGTATTCTATACACTAGTTGCGAGCCATGCCCCATGTGCCTCGGAGCGATATACTGGGCTCGTCCCGATGCCGTTTACTATGCCAACACGAGGCACGATGCTGCTGGGATCGGATTCGACGATGCTTTCATATACGAGCAGATCAGCAGATCTGATTCCGAAAGGACTATTCCTACCCAACATGTGTCGATGGATGAGGCAAAGGCCATATTCGATGCCTGGGTTCGAAAAGACGACCGACCAGCATATTAGTGTACACCCATACTGAACTGGCTTCCAAACTCTATCATTTTTTCCAGTCCTGTCAGACAGTCGCTGCAATTCTTCTGACCGAATGTCATGAATATCGTGTGTGGAAGGCATTCTTCCACTTTGGAACTAGCAATTAGGCAGATATCTTATTGTTAAGGAATTTGGCCTCCCATTTGCACGTTAATATGACAAACGGTACGATATTTTGATTTTAACTATTACCTCATGACTTCCAACATCGGTCAGAAACCATTTACTTTCAGCGACGATTTCAATGAAGATTTTGAGCAATCTATCCCGCTAATGAGTGAGGATGAGGTTCGCAGGATTGACGAATCTGGTGTTCCCGAGGCCTTGCCGATCCTCCCTCTGAAAAATACGGTCTTATACCCGGGCGTCGTCATTCCAATTACGGTTGGACGCGATCGTTCGCTTGAGCTCGTCCGCTCGGCTTACGAAAACGACCGAATTATCGGCGTTGTGTCCCAAAAGAATAGCGACCAAGAGAATCCAGGTCCCGATGACCTGCACCGAATCGGCACTGTAGCTCAGATTTTGAAGCTTATCAAAATGCCAGATGGCACCAAAAGCATCGTCATCCAGGGTAAAAATGTATTCGAGACCCTCTCTATGGTTCAGACTGAGCCCTATTTCATGGGTCATGTTCACAAGTTCAAAAATGAGATGGATCTCGAGGGAATTGAGTTGGATGCTTCGATCCGAACGCTGAAAGAAACGGCGATTCAGATTGTCAACACATCCCCAAACATCCCGACAGAAGCCGGTGTTGCAATAAACAACATCTTGAGCCCCACATTTCTGTTGAATTTTATTGCCGCTAACCTGAATATCACCATCGAGGATAAGCAGCGCATTCTCGAAACCCAGAAATTCAGCGGTCGCCTCAAGCTAGTGATGGAGCATCTGAACAAAGAACTCCAAGTGCTGAATCTGAGCGAAGAAATTCGTTCGAAGGTCAAAACCGACATCGACCAACAGCAGCGCGACTTCTACCTTCGCCAACAGATGAAGGCAATCCAAGAAGCGCTGGGCGATAATACAGATCAAGAAGTAATCGACACGCTAAATGATAGGGCGAAGGCAAAGTTAATGCCAGATCATGCCCGAAAGGTGCTCGACAAAGAATTGGACCGGCTTGAGCGCACCCCCTCTGCGTCGCCAAATTACGGCATGCAGTACAATTACGTCGAGTGGATATTAGATCTTCCTTGGGAAAATTATTCGACCGACAAACTGGACTTGATCGAGGCCCAGAAAGTGCTCGACGAGGACCACTATGGCTTAGAAAAGGTAAAGAAGCGCATCATCGAGTATTTGGCGGTACTCAAGCTTAAGCAGGACATGAAAGCACCGATCTTGTGTTTATATGGACCTCCGGGCACAGGTAAGACATCGCTTGGTAAGTCTGTTGCTCGTGCTTTGAACCGTGAGTTTGTTCGATTTAGCTTAGGTGGACTCCAAGATGAAGCCGAAATAAGAGGCCATCGTCGCACATACATCGGTGCTTTGCCCGGCAGAATTCTTCAGAGCATGAAGAAAGCTGGAACATCGAACCCTGTAATGATGCTCGACGAAATCGACAAAGTGGGGATGAGCTATCGTGGCGACCCAACCTCTGCCCTTTTAGAAGTGCTTGATCCAGAGCAGAACAATACATTCTACGACAACTACTTGGAGCTTGAGTACGACCTGTCGAAAGTGTTATTCATTGCAACGGCCAACTCTCTCGATACCATACCTGCACCGCTACGCGATCGTATGGAGATCATCACGATTTCGGGCTATACGCTCGAAGAGAAAGTGCAAATTGCAAAGCAGTATCTAGTTCCAGATCAAATTCAAGAAAACGGCCTGAAGATTGAACAATTTTCTGTAACCGACCAAGCCATCAGCACCATTATTGATGGCTACACAAGGGAATCAGGCGTCCGAAATCTGAACAGGGAAATCGGAAGCGTTGTACGTGGTGTGGCCAGCCAAGTAGCCCGTGGAGATGTTGATAAGGCAGATGTGGATACACCCGATGTGGAGAAATATTTGGGTAAGCAGAAATATTTCTCCGATATAGCCGAACGTACCAAAGTGCCGGGAGTAGCAACTGGCTTGGCTTGGACCCCTTTTGGTGGAGACATCCTCTTCATAGAGGCAAGTGTCGCACCAGGATCGGGTAAGCTCACCATAACAGGCCAACTTGGCGATGTGATGAAAGAGTCGGCCGCTTTGGCGTTGTCCTATTTAAAGGCACACTCCGATGCATTGGATATTCCAGAAACGGCGTTCACGGAATGGGATCTTCACATACATGTGCCAGCGGGCGCTGTACCAAAAGACGGACCATCGGCTGGTGTTTCCATCATGAGTGCCATTGCATCCATATTCACGCAACGATGCGTCAAGAATACGGTTGCATTAACCGGCGAAATCACCCTAAGGGGTCTTGTGCTTCCAGTCGGGGGCATCAAGGAGAAAGTTCTTGCAGCGAAACGTGCTGGCATCAAAGAAGTGTTGATTCCGATTCGCAACGAAAAGGACTACTCTGAGATTGAAGCTGAGACCATCAAAGGACTCAAGGTGACCTACTTAGAGCAGATGGACCAAGTGTTACAACTTGTGCTCGAAGAGAATGCTGTTGTGAGTCCTGCAGAGAAATTTGCAACTCGAAAATCGAAGCCTGAATTGGCCTCCGTCAACTGATGAAGGGCAGGGTAATTCAATCGACCGGGAAATGGTACACTGTGAAAATTGACAGTGGAGATGAGATTCTGTCCAGCTTACCCGGCAAGTTCAGACTAAAAGAGTATGATCGCACCAACCCTATCGCCGTCGGCGATTGGGTTGATGTCGATTTGCTGGATGACGGCTATGGACGCATCAGCGACATCCATGAAAGAACCAATGCGGTATTACGCGAAGCCACTCACGGGAGAAGAGGCTCACAAATGATTGCCGCCAACGTGGATTTAGCAATCGTGGTTCAATCGTTAGTGCAACCTGAATTCAAGCCTGGTTTTACCGACCGGTTTCTGGTCACTTGTGAGGCGTACGGTATCACGCCCTTGATCATTATCAACAAAGTTGATTTGGCCGGCATGAATGCGATGTCATATCTCGACGACACCATGTCGCTTTACCAGTCTATTGGGTACGACATACTGCCTTGCAGTGTACATGACAAAGATCTCATTGAAGCCGTCCGTGAAAAAATTGCCGGCAATACCTGTGTTTTTATAGGTCCATCAGGCGTAGGAAAAAGCAGCATCCTCAATGTAATTGATCCAGAAGCAGGTCAATCTATCAAAGAAATATCGGAATGGTCGAAGAAAGGCATGCATACAACTACCTACGCTCGCCTAGTACCTTTGAACTGCGGTGGGTCCATTGTCGATACACCTGGAATTCGAGAATTCGGCCTTTTCGAGATCAAACCCGATGAAATTGGCCAATGTTTCCCTGAATTTGAACCATTTCGGGACGAGTGCAGGTTTCATAACTGCCTGCACTTAGATGAGCCCGGCTGCAAGGTAACCGATGCCTACGATAATGGGATAATATCATCATCGAGGTACCGTTCGTATATTAATATTGTTGACAGCTTGCGGAACCCTACACGCTGATTTGTTGTACATTGTTAAAAGGGCGTATTTTTTTCAAATTCGCTGCATTATCGTCGATTTTTGTTGATTTTCTTCGCGAAAAGCTGTAAACATACTCATGAAATGTCCATCTCAGCTCCTAGCATGGTTCGAGCAGTTTTAATAGTGATTTCGTTGGCAATATTGGGAGCGATCCCAACTTATGCCTCTGACCCTACGGTTGATCCTACCCGCTATTATGAGCTGGGTAAAGAAAAGCACACAGCCGGCGATTGGCAGGAAGCGCTGCGAATATGGATGACGGCAATCACCGACTCCAACTTTGTGGATCCAGATCCCCGGTTGGGAATCAGCTTTATCGAGCTCATCACGGAGAAAGAGCTTAAGAATATGTATAAGTCTGCCTCATTGCTGTATCTATGGGGTATGACTGCAGACGAGATCAAACCGTTTGCTACCGAATTGGAGCAGGAAGTTGAGCGCATAAAGCCACTTTTGACTGAAGATCGATATAGTGATTGGCGCAACAAACTGCGTGCTGAAGACACTTCACTATATGCCGATATTCGCGCTTTTTGGCTATCGGTTGACCCGACCCCGATGCAGCAGCCTAATGAGCGTCTTTTAGAGCATTGGGAACGAATAGCATACGCCCGCAAAAACTTTACGAAGAACTTCAGCTCGGCCTATGGCACCGACGACCGCGGATTGATTTACATCAGGTATGGCAAACCCGACAGGCAGCATGGTGGATTCCTCATGCCCGAAGACACTGAAGTTCGTAGCAAGTTGGTCGAGCTAAATGCGAGGACCCCAGAAATCAGGCAGCAGGGCCTTGAAACCATATTCGCGCAGCAACAGCAGAACGCCATGCGTGCCATGTTTCAACCTTCTGAATACGAGGTGTGGATTTACAATTTAATCGATCGAAAAGGCACAGGCACGTTCATTTTCGGAACTCCGGGCGATGGTGGCCGATTTGGACTTCGTAGAAGTATGGACGAATTCATTCCACGAAACGCCTTCAGAACTCCGATTCAAAGCCCTGGAAGTGACAATTACAATCAGATGGTTGCCGGAAACCTCATCGAGCTAGGTATCTATCGCGATTTGGCCGCCGTGGATCCCTATTTCGCATCGACTTTCGTCGATTTGGAGCGTACATGGAGTCAGTACACGTCGGGTGCAGTGAGCGCTGAATCGTACAAGAACATTTCTATGAATACGACTGCTGCCAACCGCCTCAGAGATAATCAGAGCCTTTTGAACCAGTCGCGCAGTGATTTCGAGAAGAAGTACGCACCACTCGATAATGCAATCAACATTTACCGCGTGCTCAACAACAATGAACCGGCTTACATCATCGTAAACAAAACGGACCCAAGCCTGGCGACGGCTGTCGATGCCCGCCAAATGAACAACTCCGAAACATCGAGAAGCTATGCTTTAAGGGATGCCATCGCCGTTTTCGACGAAAACTGGAAGGTATTGAGCTACATTGAGGAAAACCCAACGCTACGATTGGAGTCTAGCACTATGGTCGTTCATGCCGATAACTCTACGTTCCTTGTGCCCGACAATATCAATACCGTGAAGAACATCCGATTCAGCAGCGAATTGTATCGACTCGGGACTCAACAAATGTTTAGATCTGACGAAAATGCAGTAGTTATCGGAGCGTCCAACATCGAGTTGAGCCTACCTACACCTCTAAAGCCTAGCACGTTTGAAGTGAGCGACATCATGCTGGTCGATCCGATCATTGAGTCGCCAGGAACTAGAACCGAGTACAAAATTCTTCCTGGAAATAGCATCCGCCCCCGAGGTTCGCTTGGGATGTATTTCGAAGTCTACAATGTACCTGAAAACCTAGAGGGCTACCGCGATTACACCGTGCGCTACACGATTACCGAGCCATCAAGAATTCGGCGAAATGGCAGACAGCGCGTTCAAATTTCGGCAAGTTTCCGTAGTGATGGCCAAATAGGCAGTGAAATGCTTGAAATTGACACATCAAAACTCAAGTCTGGATCATACACCTGCCGTCTCGATTTCGAAGCATCAAATGGTGAAAAAATCGTTCGTGAATTTAATTTCACCGTTGCGAACTGACAAACTCTGCTGCCTCCCCAATCAAGCCAACTGCCTGAATAAGCCTTTCGATAGGTTCGAAACCGTACGAAAACCGCATGGAGCGGCTTCCGTGGTCGCCTAGCGAACCCCCCGGACTCACACAATATTGACCCGGAATGTAGGCGACACGAGGCTTTAATGAATCCTTGTCGCCATCGACCATCAGATCACCTGTTGTTCGGCTAAGAAAGCGATAAAAATCGCTGCGATCGTCTGTGGTCACATTCTTGAACGTGATGTAAAAGTAGAAGCCCGCTTGTCCCCCTCGAACTTCTTCTACGAAATCACCCAGCCTCTCGTCGATAGCTTTTCGTACCTCAGTGGCTCTCACTTTGTAGCCTTCTAAAACACGTTTCTTTTGTGCAGGCAGAAAGTCGTTCAACAGCACCGCAGCTATCTGCTGATTGATGACCGATGCGCTGAAACCAGCGTCACTATTGCGCTCCTGCAAGGCCGACATCAGCTCGCCCTTCGGACCAATAATGTAACCAATTCGTAGCGCGGGCGCCAAGATTTTCGAGAGCGTGCCGATTTCGTAAACTAGCCTGTTACGATCGTGTCTGAATGCCGATTCTTGAGGCTCGACAGCAGAATCATGAATCAAGCCTGAATAAGCCTGATCAAATATCAGTGGGATGTGCCGACCGGTTCTCTCCACGAACTGATTCACAATTTCCACGATTCGGTGACGTCGCTCATTTGTAAGTACTGTGCTCGTCGGATTACTGATACTCACCACATAGACGAACCTCAAGTCTTCGAGGTCGGTTAAACCGCGCGATAGTGCCTCCTCAAGTCGTTCAGGAACCATTCCATGAGCATCTTCCGGCAAGGCCAATATCCGAAACCCCTTCCTTTCTAGGAAATAGCTGTAAATGTAGTAAACGGGGTCCGACATGATCACCAAGCCGGGCTCCAAAATCTGGGCAAGTCCTTCCAATAAGCTGGTAGCACCATTGGTGCCAACCAGTATCTCTTTTGCTCGAATGGTTGCAACATCTGCAGACTCAGCCTCCGATGCAAGCATGCTCATGATGGCCGTCCTAAGTTGTTGCGAACCAGCAGGATCGCCATAGTTCAGGCTAGACCGATACGTGTTGGGCGAATCTACCACAATCTGTGTTGCCTCGACTAATGCTTTATAAGGCAACGTGTCTTCGTTCACATAGCCTACCCCGACATTTATATCGACATTCGGCCGAAAATCGCGCGCAAAAGATGCCATCAGACGACTTACTGGTGCTATATCGAGGAGGTTGGAACCGTATGAGGAGAATGATTTTGACGTCGTCATCTGGGTAGAATTCTGTTTGATAAGCCCAAATATACCGCAATTGATGTGTATCTTCAGCCTGTGTCAGATCAAAGCAAACAGATCAGCGAAAAGAGTACCCCTGCCAAGCATCTTATCATCTTGGTGGCTTGGATGCTATGTGTACCATTGATGGGATGGGCACAATATGTCGATAGCATCGAGGTACGTAAACCCACACATCAGAAATTAAAAGGGTTCTACGAAATCCCCGCCAGAGACATCAGACACTTGGCGAACGAAACAGCAAGCTTCTCGATGAAAGAGTGGAAAGGTCTCTACATCGCCAGCACAAATACACTCCAACTGATGTTGTTCTTCGACAAACCCATCGATCAATGGATAAAGAAACGCCCACGATCGGTTGCAGGTGTGGTTTGGCGCGACATAGCCCGTGTTGGTCACACCTACGACGACCTAACACCCGATGTATTTCTTGTGCTATTGGCTGGATCTTTTGCCGGGGTTGGACTCATAACCGACGACTCCTACGCCCTCCGCACCGCCGGCATGATGATTGAGACATCGCTGATCACCACTTTGGCAACTTCGTTCACCAAACACACCTTCGGCAGGCACCGCCCTTACGTTACCGACAACCCGCTCATTTTCGATCCCTTCACATTCAACGAAATTCGGGCATACGTCGACATCCCCCGAGCTAAAGATCCTCGAAACTCGTTTCCTAGCGGGCACACGTCTGGCATCTTTGCCATCATGACCGTGTTGGCCAACCGTTACGACTATTGGTATGTGAAAGTACCGGCTTATACCTATGCTGTGAGCGTTGGCATCAACCGAATGAACAACCCAAGCCATTGGGCTTCGGATGTCGCCTTTGGAGCACTTATTGGCTTCTATATAGGACAAAAAATCAGCGACAGCGAACGGCTTGCCAAATTCGAAAAAAAAGCCGGAGTGTCGATCACCCCGGCTTTCAATGAAGTCGGACCGGCACTCAGATTCAATTTCTGATTATGCTTGCGGCATCGGACCACGGTAAGTGAGTGGAATGTCGTTCTTACTGTCTACTTCGATCACACCGAACTGGGCTTCATACTTGCGGATATTATCCTTCAGCGCATTCGAAAGCCTTTTGGCATGGTCGGGTGTCATTACGATGCGTTTCATCACTTTTGCCTTCGGCAAGCCTGGCATCATAGCGATAAAATCTAATATGAACTCTGATCCGGAGTGGGTTATCATCACCAAATTGGAGTAAGAACCCATTGCCTCTGCTTCGCTGAGCTCAATTTCAATCGTCTGTTGGGGGTTTTGCGGTTCGTTCATTTTAAAAACGTTTTATTTGGATGTTTCATCTCGGTATGTGAGCGAGTAGATTAAGTCGCTCTTTGTCAATATATCGTATCGTCCGTCGGTTTGTTGCACCAGAACGGCAGGAGTTTGGTCTTTGAACAACTTGGATATTTGATCCAACTTAAGGTCGACCGTTACGACTGGGAACGGCGCATCCATGATTTCTGCCACTGGATGCTCGCGCATCTGAGGATTCTCCATCAAGCGCGCCAATATTCTGCTGTCGGTGAGACTTCCTGCAATTATGCCGTCTTTCACTACCGGCACCTGCGAAATGTCGTTCTCACCCATTATCGTGATGGCGTAATTCAGCGTGTCGGAGTGCTCGACCGTTACCAGACTGCTTCTTCGGCCTGATTTGCCAAAAAGAATATCTTTTGCTCTGAGATTGCTCGACTCATCGAGAAACCCGTTGTTCTGCATCCAGTCGTCGTTGTAGATCTTAGACACATAACGTGTTCCACTGTCGGGGAGGATGATCACCATAACCTCGTTTTCACCCAGACCATTTATCCGTGCCCATTCTAAGCCACCCCAAACGGCAGAACCACAGGATCCACCCACAAACAGACCCTCTCTGCGAGCCAAGGTCCTTGTTGTCAGAAAAGCCTCTTTGTCGGGGCACTGAATGACGGCGTCAACCACGGAGAAATCCATGTTCATCGGTAGGATGTCCTCTCCAATGCCCTCAGTCAAATAGGGCGCTATCACACTTTTATCGAACTCACCGGTCTCAAAGTACTTTTTGTAAATGGATCCAAATGTATCCACGCCAATCACTTTGATGTTTGGATTTTGCTCCTTGAGATATGTTGCCGTGCCCGATATCGTGCCGCCCGTGCCCATTCCTGCAACGAAATGGGTTACCTTGCCATTGGTCTGATCCCAAATTTCAGGACCGGTAGATTCGTAGTGGGCAGCAGAGTTGCTGGGGTTGTCGTACTGATTTGGGTACCACGCATTGGGAATCTCCTTGCTCAAGCGCTTGGCAACCGAGTAATAGCTTCGTGGGTCGTCGGGTTCGACGTTCGTCGGACAAACCTTGACCTCGGCTCCCAAAGCACGCAGCAAGTTGATCTTCTCAGGACTCTGTTTATCGGTGGTCGTAAAGATGCAATTGTACCCCTTTACCACTGCGGCCAAAGCGAGCCCCATCCCTGTGTTACCTGAGGTGCCTTCGATGATGGTGGAACCCGGTTTCAACAGACCAGCTTGCTCGGCGTCCTCAACCATTTTGAGGGCGATGCGGTCCTTTACACTATGGCCAGGGTTGAAATACTCAACCTTAACCAGTACTGTCCCCTTAATGCCCTCCGCAAGATGGTTGAGCTTGATTAACGGGGTGTTTCCGATCGTTTCTAGAATTGAATTGTACCACATAGGTCAAATTTTTTTCTGAATATAGGCATTCCTCGGGGGAGCTGCCCTTCTCAGTTCAATGAATATTCACAAGTTTGCCGTATCATAAGAAGATAACGCAAGAATACATCGACTATGTTCATCAAATCAAATAAACCGAAAGATTATGCCTGCGGGTATAACGTGGAGCTGATGATACAGGCCGTACCACGGATAGAAACCCTCGAGGAGCGCATAGCTTACGTGAACCGAATAGTCGGGCTCATCAAGCAAAGCCATGTGAATTGGGTTCAGACTAACGGCGACAGCCCACAGGCTTGGGAGCAATACTTTCATCTGGCCGACTATAACCCACGCGAATACGGCATCGAAAATCCGTTCGAAGTTGGTCTGCCCGATCTTGCCAAGTAATCATTGTTTTTGAATAGTCGGCCGACCTGCGTATTTTCAATTTTATTTGAAAATACAGAATGATTGTGTGCCCGTGTGATGTTCTAATCATACGCCTTTTTTTACTGGTTACACCAACATGTCGCTTCCAAACAGTAGTATTGCAGATCAACTGACAGAGCATCTTGTCGATGTTATGTCTCGGCCAGCTTTTATCGAGGTAATCGAGCAGTCGCAGAATAATGCACGTCTGTCGGGTATAGACCGCATTGTGACTGTTTCGCTTCATTTCGACAAGCTCGATCCGTTGGCTGTGCTCGAACGTCTGTCTGTTCTCGGGAAAATGCGTTACCATTGGGAGAAGCCCGACATGGATCTTGCCATTTCGGCAAGCGGCACAGTCGCCGAGATCAAAGGAGATGGCCCGAATCGTTTCAAGCAGATTTCGAGTCAAATTGAAGCCATCAAGAAGCGCCACGACTCATACTCGGGGCTCCCCCACAGTCTTGCGGGACTTCATTTCATGGGTGGATTCTCCTTTTTTGACACAGAAACGAACGGCGACTGGAAGAATTTCGGCACAGCTCGTTTTGTAGTTCCCGAGTGGATGTTTGTGCGCGACGGTAATCTTGGCATGTTGACCATAGCCCAAAAGGTGTTTCATGATGGACACGTAGATGAACTTGCAGTCCGCATCCAAGAGCAGATACAAGCATTATCAGATGCTCTTGCTGTCTATCGTCATCCCGGTATTGATGAACATCACTATGATGACATCCTTCAGTTCAGCGTGACCGAAGGCGATGAAAACCGAGTGCATTGGGATTATATCGTGACCACTGCAACCGAAAATATCCGAAAGGGTGTATACGACAAAATTGTGCTCGCACGCACGATCCACGCTGAGGCGTCGCGACCTATCTCCGACACGCGGATCGTTCACCATTTGCGTCGAGAGTACCCAAACTGCTACTCGTTCCTACTCCAATTCCCCGACACGGCCAGTTTCGTCGGTTCCACACCCGAAAGGCTCGTATCCATCCAAAGCGGTTTCCTCAACACCGAAGGGCTTGCTGGAAGCATCCCGCGTGGACAATCGGCAACCGACGATGCCATTCTGGAGAAACGTCTGCTTCTGAGCGACAAGGACCAAGATGAGCACCGGTTTGTGGTTGATAACATCATGAGTCGCCTTCGTGAATTCACAAGCGAAATTCACTCTACACCGGCACCCGGTATTCGAAAATTCACGAACGTGCAGCACCTCTACACACCCATAAGTGCGCGTCTGCCCGAAGGCACCGATCCTTTCGACGTTATCGACAGTTTGCATCCAACCCCCGCTGTGGGTGGCGCACCGCGTCAATCAGCCCTTCAGGGAATACCTGAACTTGAGGGATTTCGTCGCGGATGGTATGCGGGTCCAATCGGATGGGTGAACACCAACGGCAGAGGTGAGTTTTCTGTGGCAATCCGTAGCGGACTCATCAACGAGGACCGTGCAACATTTTATGCAGGCTGCGGCATTGTTGAAGGCTCGGATCCTGATAATGAGTGGGCCGAGACTGAACTCAAGCTCATTCCTATGATGACGGCACTCCGTCATGCCTGACTCACTCCCTATATCATTTAGGCATGCCAGGTCGCTCGCCCGCTCACTTGCGGCTCTGGGTCTAAAGTATGTTGTAATTTCGCCGGGATCGAGAAGCACACCCATTGTATTGGCCTTCCACGAAATTGAATCTGTCAAGAAACTCGTAGTTCTCGACGAGCGTGTAGCCGCATTTACAGCGCTTGGAATATCGAGGGCGACAGGACTGCCTGCCGCGCTGATTTGCACTAGTGGTACTGCAGCCGCAAACTACTACCCAGCTGTAATTGAGGCGCGCCAGTCGAGCATCCCATTGTTGGTACTCACTGCAGACCGTTCCAACCTAGACCGGAGGAACGGTGCTCCTCAAAGCATGATTCAACCAGGCATGTACGGCCCCTACCCTGTTTTTGAGTACGATGTCGTCCTTCCAGATACCAATGAAAGTATCGACCGCCTCGAATACTTGGCTTGGCAGGCGATGGATACCGCCATCCATATCGGT
The DNA here is from genome assembly GCA_964629885.1 of uncultured Chitinophagales bacterium. GTDB lineage: Bacteria > Bacteroidota > Rhodothermia > Balneolales > CAYWCV01 > CAYWCV01. The sequence continues at coordinate 69,551 of CAZVRJ010000007.1, forward strand.
GGACCCGTCCACCTGAATTTGCCCTACGACAAACCTTTGGAACCATCGAAGGATGATTTCATAACAACGGCATCGACGCCTAAGGTGAAACGGTGGATTGCCAAAGCAAAACCTGTCGTCATTGAGCCATCCGACTTACCTGATGAAGTTATTTTAGCAAAGCGTCCACTCATCATCGCTGGTCCAGCAATTGGAGTTGGAAGCGATATTGGTATGTGGACAGACCATCTAGCCGGAACCTCCATACCTCTGATTGCGAGTCATACATCAGGACTCACCGTTTCCAAGCTATCGAGCGAGAGGGTATCCGACTACCACAGACTGCTGCGCGATCCCGCCGCACGAAAATCCCACAAACCAGATCTCATTATTCGCATCGGTCACTTCCCCGTCTCCAAATCGCTGGAAATGTTTTTGGAAGAGCATTCCGATGTAGCTGAATGGTCCGTTTTGCCAGCAGGAGTGTCGGGTTCGCCACACAACCCTTCCGGTTTGAGAATGAATGGGATTCCATCGCCCTCTTTGCTGAAGCAATTATCCGACAATATGGATCCACTATGGAAATCGGCTTGGCGGTCGTATGCACCGAAGCAAGCGACATTCAGCGATGACGTGCTCACTGACGGCAGTGTGCATCGGGTCATTTTGGGAAATTTACCGTCTGGCGATGTACTTTTTGTTTCGAACAGTCTTCCAGTTCGTGATTTGGATGCGTTTGGCACCATGTGGGACTCTGATGGTCACCTCGTCATGTCGGCGCGTGGTGTAAGCGGCATCGATGGTATTACCAGTCAAGCTGTGGGTGCGGCAATTGGTTCGGGCACGAACACCGTTCTGATTACCGGAGACTTGGCTTTTCTGCACGACAGCAATGCCTTGATGCTCAATAGCGAGATGGTCGACCGTCGCCTAATTGTCGTCGTAGTGAATAACAACGGTGGAAAGATTTTCAAATCGCTACCGATTGCTTCGTACAACGACATCTACGACCGCTACTTTGGCACACCTCAGTCGATCGACATTAGCTTGCTTTGCAAGGCACACGGCATTTTGTATCGCAGAGCAACTTCGTTAGACGAGGTTCGCAATGGATTCATCGAGCTGGCCAATACTCGTGGATTATCGGTGCTAGAATGTGTAACCGATCCTGAAGCTTCCCAGACAGAGCGACTACTGTGACCGATTTGAATCTTCAAAGGCATGAAATCCGGGTTAAAGACTCGGTTTGGTCGGTTCAATTGGATCCGAATAGGGCCATATTATATCCTACCGTTGTATTTCTGCACGGTTTCCTAGGCAGTGGCGATGTATTCATGCCATTGCTGAAGCACATGGATCTGGAAATAAATCCCATACTCGTCGACCTTCCAGGCCACGGATCCACGAAATACCCCAACGACCCAAAGCGATATCAACTGCCACATCAGCTCCACGATTTGCATTCTGTGATCACTAAAGCCACCGAAGGATCGTTCTTCCTGTATGGTTATAGCATGGGGGGACGCCTTGCTCTCAGATATGCACTCTACCACCAGGATAAATTAAAAGGGCTCATCCTCGAAAGCACCAGCCACGGTATTCAAGGATTGGGTGTGGCACGAGAGCGATTGACACAAGACGCCCAGCGTTCGACCGAAATTCTCGCTGATTACCCGTCATTCCTGTCGCAATGGAACACACTTCCCATGTTTGTGGGCGGACAACCGGATCCTGAAGACGTTGAAGCGTACCATGCAATCCAGTCGCATCAGGAACCAGAAGGCGTTGCCAACAGTTTGCTCGGTTTTAGCGCCGGCCTGATGCCTGATGTTCGATCACGGCTAAAGCATCTCGACATCCCTGTGCTGCTGATCGCGGGCGGTTACGATCCTGTTTATGTGAGATCGGCCGCAATGATGGAATCGTTGATTCCGGTTAGCGAAAAGGTTGTAATTTCCACAGCAGCGCACCGGGTGCATTTGGATGCTCCGAGTAGAGTAGCCAGCCATTTAATATCCTTTATACAAAACCAGCTCTGATATCATGAATTGGATTACTGCCAAAGACTACACCGACATCACCTACAAGAAAGCGGATGGCATTGCACGCATCGCATTTAACCGCCCAGACGTGCGAAATGCGTTTCGCCCGGGAACCATCGACGAAATGATCGATGCATTCCGGGATGTGTGGAACGACACGAGCATCGGTGTGGTGCTGCTCACGGGAGAGGGTCCTGCAGCCGACGGCAAGTACGCATTTTGCTCCGGTGGTGACCAAAAAGTACGGGGACACGCCGGATATGTGGGCGACAGCGGTGTGCCGCGTCTCAACGTGCTTGAGCTGCAGCGCATCATCCGCAGCATGCCTAAGCCCGTAATTGCACTTGTGGCTGGATATGCCATCGGTGGCGGACACGTACTCCACGTGATCTGCGACTTGAGCATCGCCGCCGATAATGCCATCTTCGGGCAAACTGGACCAAAAGTGGGTAGTTTTGACGGTGGATTCGGTTCATCCTATTTAGCACGCATCGTTGGACAGAAGAAAGCGCGCGAAATATGGTACCTATGCCGTCAGTACAATGCACAGGAGGCCCTCGACATGGGCTTGGTGAATACCGTAGTGCCAGTCGACCAGCTTGAAGCTGAGGGCGTCAAGTGGGCCAACGAAATCCTCGACAAGAGCCCGATCAGTATCCGTTGCTTAAAATCTGCTTTCAACGCCGATGTCGACGGTCAAGCTGGCCTACAAGAGCTCGCCGGCAACGCCACACTCCTCTACTATATGAGCGAAGAAGGCAAAGAAGGCAAAGAGGCGTACGTAGAGAAGCGCAAGCCGGACTTCCGCAAATACCCCTGGCTGCCTTGAACAAAGGGATCCCGGGGATCGAGGGCATCACGGGCATCAGAAAAAAAGGCGATCCCCGCACTGTTACACCTGGATGGGTAATAGGCAAGGATCGCCCTTTGCATTATTTGAGCAGGCAGATATTATTTCACAAATAGCATTTCGCGATAAGTCGGCAGTGGCCAGTAATCGTCGGCCGTGATTCGCTCTAGCTTGTCGGCTACAACGCGCACGGCATTCATAGCGGGAATTACATTCGCGCGCATGTGCTCGGCCTTTTCGAATACAGAATCGCCACCTAGATCGGCATTCACTGCCTTAAGATCGTACAGACGGTCGTTGAGCTCATTGATTAGATCGTTGAGTTCATAAATCGTCTTATCCACGCCGCTAGTTTTCAACTTAGCCTGGCGCCCACGGTCCTGATACGCAAGCAACTCGTTCATGTAACGGACCGTCGCAGGCAGAATCATCGTGTCGGTGATGCTCGCCGTAGTCTCTGCTTCGATGTTGATCGTTTTAAAGTATTGATCAACCATGATTTCGTAGCGTGACTCTAGCTCGCGATGGTTCAAGACTCCGTACTTCTCAAACAGCTTCACATTCTTCTTGGATATCAACAGAGGCAATGCATCCATGGTTGATCTGAGGTTCAGTAAACCACGGGTCTTCGCCTCTTTAACCCAGTCGATGCTATATCCATCGCCGTTGAATAGGATGGAGTGGCTTTCCTTCAGGACGGTATGAATCACTTTGCTGTACGCCTTGGGTAGATCGGCCTTCTTCGAGAGCTCTTTCTCAAGGAGTGCGCTCATGTAGTCGATAGCATCCGATACGATCGTGTTGATTACAACGACTGGAAAGGACACTGACTGGCTTGAGCCAACCGCGCGGAACTCAAACTTGTTGCCGGTAAAGGCAAACGGAGATGTTCGGTTTCGATCGCCGGCATGCTTAGGAATGTGTGGCAAGGCCGTTGTGCCCAGTCCTAAAAACCCACCGTCCTTCGACGACTTGGCTCCACCAGCGGCTAGCACCTGGTCCATGATGTCCTGGAGCTGCTCGCCAAGGAACACCGAAAGAATGCTTGGAGGTGCCTCGTTGGCTCCCAGACGGTGGTCGTTTCCGGCATGGGCAATTGCGATGCGCAGCAAATCCTGATGATCGTGAACCGCCTTGATCACAGCTGTGCAGAAAAACATGAAGAGCATGCTCTCATGTGGATTATCGCCTGGCTCCAACAAGTTGATGCCGGTATCGGTGGCCAACGACCAGTTGGTGTGCTTGCCCGATCCATTCACCCCTTGAAATGGTTTTTCATGCAGGATGCACACCAAGCCATACTTACGCGCTATGCGCTTCAAAGTAATCATGGTGAGCTGCTGGTGATCGGCAGCTACGTTCGCATTCTCGTAAATTGGGGCTATCTCATATTGACCTGGTGCCACTTCGTTGTGGCGGGTCTTGACCGGTACACCGAGACGATACAACTCACGCTCAACATCGGTCATATACGCCAAAATGCGCTCCGGAATGCTTCCGAAATAGTGATCTTCCAACTCCTGTCCACGAGGTGGCTTAGCACCGAACAGTGAGCGTCCGCTAGTTACCAGATCAGGCCTACGGTAGAAAAACTCTTGGTCGATCAAGAAATACTCCTGCTCGAAACCAACTGTAGATTGAACGCTGGTCACATCCGTCTCATTCAAAAGATGCAGTGCCCGAACGGCAGATTTGTTCAGGGCATCGATTGAACGCAGAAGTGGAATTTTGTGGTCGAGGGCATCACCTTTCCAAGAGGCAAATGCTGTTGGGATGCACAGCACAGATCCACCTGCACTCTTCGAAATGAATGCCGGGGAGGTCGGATCCCACGCCGTGTAACCACGGGCCTCGAAAGTAGCCCTAAGGCCGCCACTAGGGAAGCTGGATGCATCAGGCTCACCTTGAATCAGGTCCTTGCCCGAAAACTCAGCTATGGCACCACCGCCTTGATTTGGCGTGATAAAACTGTCGTGCTTCTCGGCTGTGGATCCAGTTAACGGCTGAAACCAGTGCGTGTAATGCGAAACACCATTCTCAAGCGCCCAGTCCTTCATGGCTACTGCCACGGCGTCGGCAATACGCAGGTCGATGGGCTTGTTCTCGCTGAGGGCTTTGCGAAGTTCCTTCCAAGCAGATTTTGGAAGACGAGCCTTCAGATTGTCGAGGTGAAGGGTGTACTCGCCAAAAATGGCAGGTATGTTCATCGGTTTAGAAGTTGACTCCTGATGCAGAGCGGCCGGTTCACGTAAGGCGGCTATAGCATCGTAACGACGAAAAGCTTTACTCATGAGATATGTTAGTTTCCTGGATGGTAAAAGGTTGCCCAAAAATAAGGAGTAAAAAACAATATGCAATGAACTTTTTTAATATTTTTGAATATGGAGACTTAATTTTATAAGCCTAGTATCATTATCGCATCCCTTTGTGAAGACAAATTGCCTTTTTGACCTTGGAAGCGCTTTCCCAATTAACTAGCTATATCGATGTCGTATATTTGCATTTATGGAATCAACGACACCCCCACCATCAACAGCCTCCCTCTGGCTTGAGGCCGCCCGTTTACGCACCCTGCCCGCAGCGGTCATACCTGTTGCAACAGGACTCACACTTGCAGCGATCGACGGCTTCACGAACGTATTTATAGCAGCAGTCACCCTTGTGACTGCCATGCTCATCCAAATCGGAACTAACTTCGCCAACGAGTATTACGACTATCTCAAAGGTGCCGATTCCGAAGATCGTATTGGCTTCCTAAGGGCCACATCTGCCGGACTCATTGCTCCCAAGACCATGAAACGCGCCACCATCGGCACAATGGCCCTGGCATTCCTGATCGGGCTCATCCTTGTCTGGCACGGCGGATGGATCATCCTGACAATAGGAATCCTTTCCCTCCTATTTGGGTACGCCTACACCGGCGGACCCTACCCCTTGGCCTACAATGGCCTCGGCGACCTTTTCGTGATGATCTTTTTTGGCATAGTGGCCGTAAATGGAACGTATTTTCTGCTGACTACAGCCATATCGTACCCAGTTTTTATTGCATCGTTGTCATGCGGGGCACTCGCCACGAACATCTTGGTGGTGAACAACCTGCGCGATACCGACACCGACCGCAAAGTGGGTAAGCGCACTTTGGGCGTCCTATTCGGCGACAATTTCCTCCGGCTTGAGTACACGATCCTGCTGATGGTGGCATGCGCCATTCCGCCACACTTCTATGTGCAGGAGGGTTTTAACGTCGCCGTGTTCATCCCCTATCTGTCACTCCCCCTCGGACTTGTGGCACTTCGCTCCGTTTGGTTCGACTACGATAAACGCATGTTAAATGGCACGCTGATCAGGACGGCTGCGTTTATGACGGTTTATGGATTTCTCCTTTGCATCGGACTTTGGTTCGGCCAGCCATGATTTCGCTTTACAGGTACCGGATTCCGTTCAGGCATCCCTTCGAGCTCGCCGGGATGAAATTTATGGAGCGCGATGGCCTCATCGTGCAATACCGTCATGAATCGATTGATGAGTACTCGGAAATTGCACCACTTCCGGGTTTCAGCACCGAGACGACCGATCAAGCCGCCACCTCAGTATTAGAACAGATGGACACTATCAGCCGCCATGCTTCGTCACTGGATTTCGGCGCATGGAACGAGTGGCTTCACTCGAGCAGTCTACCACCGTCCGTTCGTTTCGGCCTCGACATCTTGATAAACCGCATTGCGGCCTCCAAGCAAGGCATAGGGCTACACCGACTGCTGAACCCGCAGGCACCCGATAAGGTTGGCACAAATGCCGTGATCGGCATTATCCCTGCTTCGGAGATTGAGGAAAGGACGTCAGAACTGGTGGATGGCGGGTACCGAACGATCAAGTACAAAGTCGCAGATCCTGAGCCTTATATGGATGCCTGGATGCGGGTCAGATCCAACCACCCCAAACTCGCAATGAGGTTCGACGCCAACGGGAGTTGGGCGTCCGACAAGGCCGAGCACTGGACCAAAATGCTGGAACCCATCCAACCCGAGTATCTGGAACAGCCTATGGCTGCCGGATGCGAGTCAACTATGAACGATCTGCGGCGTCATATAGGCTATCCGATCGCCTTCGACGAATCGGCACGCGATCTGGGCAGCATCCAGTCGATACTTGGGCTGAGTGCTAGTTCGGTGCTGATACTAAAACCCTCGCTATTAGGCTCTGTGAAGGAGTTCTCAGGCATGGTCGACGCCATCAGGTCAAACGGGGCGAAATTCACGGTCACCACCCTGATGGAGGGTGGGATCGGTCGCAACAGCGTCGCATCGGTTGCAGCGGCCTATTCGGACGAGGGCTGCGATCACGGACTCGGAACCGGCAGCCTCTTTGCAGACGACGTGTTGACCGACCTTGGAATTGAGGATGGCAATTATCTTATTGATGCCGTCCCAAGCCGCCGAATCAACCGTAAACTGCTCGAAACGCACAGGATAAATTGAGCATGTTTCTGCGCGACGCACACAGCACCATCACCTTCGACGAGCTCCGACAACGGGCGAAGGCTTTACGAAGCGAGAGCTCTATCCACACCTCAACTATCCACGCCTCGGTCGACCTTGCCAACGCTGCTACCATCGCAACGCGGTGGCTCGCAAACGCTCCCTCTGTCCTGATCCCTGCCCCTCCCTCCTCTCCTCATCCTCCCTCCTCTGCCTCAATCCTCACTTCAATCCTCAATCCCCAATCCTCAATCCTCGTGCAGACGTCCGGCTCCACCGGCAAGCCCAAGTGGGTCGCTTACACGCATGAGCAGGTCCTAGCGGCCGCAGCAGCCTCGGAGGTCAATATGCGCCCATCCGTTGGAGCCTCATGGCTGCTAAACCTGCCCATCCACCATGCAGGAGGCCTTGGGATCCTTCTCCGTAGCCTAGTCTGGGGCACAGGCGTGCACATTTCGGATTGCAAAGGCGCCGAGGGAATCCTACAAACTATCACCGATTTCCCCGATATCGACACCCTCTCGATGGTGCCCACTCAGCTTCACGACATCCTCTTGGCCGGTGGAGCCGATCGTCTGCGTCGCCTTCACAACATCCTCATCGGAGCTGGCTCACTCTCCGAACACGACCTCGAACTGGTGAACCGCCACAAACTCCCGGTGCGTCAGAGCTACGGCATGACCGAAACCATCGGGCACTTCTGCATCACCAAAAGAGCCTCCATCGCTCCCATCGGCTTCCGCGCCTGTGGGAGCCCACTACCCGGAAACGAACTCAAGGTGGTAGGCGACGACGGACAACCCATGCCCGAGGGGCACATAGGCCACATCTGGATCCGTGGTCCACAGGTCATCAACAACTACGCCGAACCCGATCCGTCCAAGTTCCTCGATGGTTGGTTTCGGACGGGAGACTACGGATACCTGGAGGGCGACGAGCTCATCTTCGTGGCGCGCCGTACCGACATGGTCAAATCGGGCGGCGAGAACGTGATCGCTGTTCGAGTGGAATCCGCGCTGAAGGAACTTCCATACATCGAAGACTGCGCCGTTATCGGAATCGACGATCAGCGATGGGGGCAGAGGGTGCACGCGTGCATATCGGTCCAAGCAGACGCTGAGATTAGCATAGAATCTTTACGAAACGATCTTCGTAATACACTGCTGCCCTTTGAATTACCTCGTAGTTTAAGCATTCACGAATCCATCCCGCGAAATAGCATGGGCAAGCTCCAGCGCGAGCTTCTCGTCGTCGAAAATCCTGATATTCTCTAGAGTCCGACACGCTCGAAAATCCGGTCCACCTGGCGGGTATGATACATCAGGTCGAAGGCGTCATCGATGTCTTCGACACCGAGCGCATCGGCAACTTCGCTGCCCACGACGAGTTCCCTGAACGACCGACGCTCCTTCCAGGCGCGCATGGCCAAAGGCTGCACCATGTCGTAAGCCTTCTCGCGCGACATCCCCTTTTCGATGAGCTTCAGCAGCAGACGCTGCGAGAACACGAGCCCGAACGTGCGGTCGATGTTTTCCTTCATGTGCTCAGGATAGACCACCAAATTGTCGACGATGCGTGCAAAGCGGTCAAGCATATAGTCGAGCAAGGTCGTGGCATCCGGCAAGATAATGCGCTCGGCTCCGGAATGCGATATGTCGCGCTCGTGCCATAGTGGGATATTCTCAAATGCGGTGACCATATAGCCTCTGAGCACGCGGGCGCAACCGCTGATGTTTTCCGACCCCACCGGATTGCGCTTGTGCGGCATGGCCGACGAGCCCTTCTGCCCCTCGAAGAAACGCTCCTCCACCTCGCGGGTTTCGCTCTTCTGGAGATGGCGTATTTCGACGGCCATCTTCTCCAAGCTGGATCCGACCAAGGCTAAAACCGACATGTAAAAGGCGTGGCGGTCGCGTTGCAGGGTCTGAGTGGAGATCGGTGCAAAGCTCAGTCCAAGTTCCTCGCACACGTATTCTTCAACGGCTGGCGGGATATGGGCAAAAGTGCCGACTGCTCCCGAGACCTTGCCGAATTCGACGCCCTTGGCGGCATCCACGAAACGCTCGCGGTTACGCACCATCTCGGCGTACCAGAGGGCACATTTGAGTCCAAATGTGGTCGGTTCAGCATGGACCCCGTGGGTACGACCCATCATCACCGTATACTTGTGTTCGCGGGCCTTCGCTCCCAAAACCTCGATCAATCGGTCAATTCCGTTTAAAAGAATACCATTCGCCTTCTTCAGGCGCACGCCCCAGGCTGTGTCTACCACATCGGTGGATGTCAGACCGTAATGGATCCACTTCTTTTCCGGACCCAAGCTTTCTGATACGGCACGTGTAAAGGCAACTACATCGTGTCGCGTCGATTCCTCGATCTCCTTGATGCGTTCGATATCGAACGTGGCATCGCGGTATAGGATGTCGACATCCTCGGCCGGGATATCCCCCAAACGACTCCAAGCCCTGCACGCAGCCAATTCAACATCTAGCCACGCCTGAAACTGTGCCTGTTCGGTCCATATCGCCGCCATCTCTGCCCTCGAATACCGCTCAATCATTTAGAATTCCCTTGTTCCTTAATATGTCTTCAATTTAGTTACCAAGCCGATCAGCGAGTCACCCCTCCACTGTGTCAACGGTGGAGGGGATGGGGGAGGTGGCATCACTCATCCCCCACAACCCTAACCCTTAGCCTCTTCACCCTGTTATTTTCCAGCTCGTGCACCGTGATCTCCAGGTTGTTGAAGCGGACCTTCTCGCCTACCGATGGGATGCGCTCCATAATGTGGTACACCAATCCGCCGAGGGTTTCGTACTCGTCGTCGTCGGTGGCGATCTCCTGCTCGAAAAGATCGTTCAACTCATCGAGATCCACTTTGGCGTCCATGATGTAATCGCCGTTGCGCAGCTGGCGGATTTCCTCACGCTCGTTCGGATCGGTCTCCAGCTCGCCCATGATCTCCTCGAGGACGTCGTCGAGTGTCACAAGACCCTCGGTTCCACCAAACTCATCTACCACGATGGCCATGTGGGTCTTCTCGCGCTGAAAATCTTCTAAGAGATCATCCAGCTTTTTATTTACGGGGATGAACAACGGATTTCGTGAAATCGAGGTCCAGTTGAAATTTCGATCATCGATTTGCTCGTTCATCAACGATAGCAAGTCTTTTGCATAAATAATGCCAATGATTGAGTCGAGGTCGGGGTCGCAAAGCGGTAGTCTCGACAAACGCAGTTTCTTCACGCGCTCAAGAACCTCGCCGAGAGTTTCATCGACGGACACATACTCGATGTCAACGCGCGATGCCATGATTTCGCGCACCTCAGTGTTGCCGAATTCGATCACATTCTCGATGATTTCACGTTCATCCTCGCGCAAATGCCCCTCCTGCTCACCCACCTCGGCCAAAGCCATGAGGTCGTTGCCCGTTATCTTACTCTTCGATCTCGGTATGCGCCGCTCGAGTGACATCGAACTGGCGGCCACAAGCTTGTTCAATGGCCTTAGCACTACAAAAAGTGCGTAAATGAACGAGCTAAACATTGAGGCCACCATGTATGGGTTCTTCAACCCGATTACCTTTGGCGTGATCTCGCCAAAAATTACAAGCGCGGTTGTAAGCAGAATGATCTCAATGGAATAAGCGACGATCGGATTCCATGCAAAATGGCTGATGAGATTACCAGTCAACACAGCTGCAAAAACCGATATCAGAATGTTAACAACCGTATTCCCAATAAGGATGGTCGACAGTAACTGACGGGGGTGATCTAAGAGTTTCTTGATTCTCTTAAGTCCTGGAGTCTCTTGAGTACGAAGTTTTTCGGTCAAATCGTGCGATCTGATCGAGAAAAAGGCTACCTCTAAGCTCGAAAAGAACGCCGAGAAGAAAAATGACACAAAAATGATGGCCGCCTGCATGGTGATCTCGCCCATGTTGAGGCCAGCAGTACTGTCTAACGGTAGATTACCGGAGACTTGAAAAAGCAGTGAAAGTAACGGTCGTTCTGGATCCACGTATGGTTGATTCAGTTCAAACCCTGAACGCGTTGTGCATCAGGGACCTAGCAGACGGCACAGTGGCCGCCCGCATCAGTCAATAAATATACGAAAAATGATCTGCGTTTGAGCGCATCAGAACGGTAGATCATCGTCCATGTCGTTGAAATCATCATTCACGACCACGCCAGACTTACCAGCTGGTGCAGCAGCGGGTGCCGATCTTTGGTAGCTCGACGATTGAGACATATCTGCACCTGCATCTTGGCGGCTTCCCAGAAGCTGCATGGCTTGCGCCTTGATTTCGGTGGTGTAGCGCTTCTGACCGTCTTTGTCTTCCCACTGACGTGTCTGTATGCTTCCCTCGATGTACACCGGACTCCCCTTGCGCAGGTACTGCTGAGCCAATTCGGCTAGGCGTCCCCAGCACACAATGCGGTGCCACTCGGTATTTTCCTTCATATCGCCGTTGCTGTCTTTGTACTTCTCGGTTGTTGCAATATTGAACGTTGCCAACGCCGTATTCGATTGCGTATAACGCACTTCCGGGTCGGCTCCGAGGTTCCCGATAATCATTGCCTTGTTTAAACTTGCCATGG
>CAZVRJ010000008.1:0-75853 GCA_964629885.1 uncultured Chitinophagales bacterium
GTCTAGTTTTAAGTAATAGGAAGATGCCTCCGGCATAGGTCCCTACTGGATGACAACGTCTTTTTTAAGTAATAGGAAGATGCCTCCGGCATAGGTCCCTACTGGATGACAACGTCTAGTTTTAAGTAATTGCTAGATCCCTTCGGGATAGATCAAATGATCTACTTGATCTTATAGATCTACGGTCATCTTCTTTTCTTATCAATCTACTTGATCTTATAGATCTACGGTCATCTTCTTTTTCTTATCAATCTATGTGATCTTACAGATCCGCGGTCAAGTCCTCTGTCAGTTCTTGTCGTAGCGCTTGCGCTCGTTGTGGTCGAGGTAGAGCTTACGGATGCGAAGGCTCTTCGGGGTCACTTCAAGTAGCTCGTCGTTGTCGATGAACTCGATGCACTGCTCCAAGCTCAGCTTGCGGGCTGTGTTTAGTTTCACGGCGTCGGCGCTCTGGCTGGCGCGGTGGTTCGTTAACTGCTTCTTCTTGGCAACGTTGATCACCATATCGCCAGCTCGGTTACTCACGCCAACGACCTGACCCATGTACACCGGATCGCCCGGCTCTGACAAAAATGTGCCACGGTCTTGGAGTCCTTCGAGGGCATAGCTGGTCACTTCACCGTTTTCAAGGGCGATGAGTGCACCGCGGCTGCGTCCGCTGATGTCGCCTTTATACGGCTCGTATCCGTCGAACTGCTGGTGCACCATACCCATTCCACGGGTATCGGTGAGCATCTCTCCACGGAATCCGATGAGGCCACGCGACGGCACGCGGAAGGTGATGCGGCTGTTTTCGCCCTCTTGGTCCATCGACATCATCACACCTTTTCGCTGCAGGAGGTTGTCGATCACCTTGTTGGAATATTCGGTCGGCACGTCGACCACAACTTCTTCGATCGGCTCGTGGCGTTGTCCGTCGATGTCGCGGTAGAGCACCTCAGGACGCGATACAGCAAATTCATACCCTTCGCGGCGCATGGTCTCGATGAGGATGGCCAGCTGGAGCTCACCACGGCCGGCCACGCGGAACACGTCGGGGTTGTCGGTTGGCTCGACCTGGATGCTCACATTGGTGCGGATTTCCTTCTGAAGGCGATCCTTAATTTGGTTGGAGGTCACGAAATCACCCTCGAGTCCGGCAAAAGGCGACGAGTTCACCCGGAAGTACATCGCGATGGTCGGCTGGTCGATGTTCATGAACGGGATGGGGGTGGTGTCACTGGCGTCGGCGAGGGTGTATCCGATTTCAGACTCTTCGAAGCCGGCAAGGGCGATGATGTCGCCCGGATTGGCCTTCTCGGTCGGTTCGCGCATGAGTCCCTTGAAGGTGAACAGCTTAGTTGCACGCGCTTTCTTGATGGTTACGCCATCGGGACGCACTAAACTCACATCCATGTTCTGGACTACTACACCCTGATCAACCTTACCTACTGCGATTCGGCCGAGGTAGTCGTTCCACTCTACGTTCGAGATGAGCATCTTGAAGGGCTTGTCGACATCCACCTTCGGCGGTGGCACATGCTGGACTACTAAATCAAACAGCGGTGTGAGGTCAACACCTTCGTCCGACAGCGACGTTTTGGCGATGCCCTCGCGTGCAATGGCGTAGAGTACCGGGAAGTCGAGCTGCTCGTCGGTGGCGTGCAGGCTCACAAACAGGTCAAAAATCATGTTAAGAACGGCGTCGGGGCGGGCATCGCCACGGTCGATCTTGTTGATGAGCACGATAGGACGGTATCCCAGCTGCAATGACTTGCGAAGCACGAATTTCGTCTGCGGCAGTGGTCCCTCCGCAGCGTCGACAAGCAGGATCACGCCGTCAACCATCTTAAGGATGCGCTCCACCTCGCCGCCGAAATCGGCGTGGCCAGGGGTGTCGATGATGTTGATCTTGATGTCACCCCAAAGCACGGCCGTGTTTTTGGCCATGATGGTGATGCCCTTCTCGCGTTCGAGGTCGTTGGAGTCCATCACACGGTCGGCTACGGCCTGGTTTTCGCGGAATGTGCCGCTCTGTTTCAGAAGTTGGTCGACGAGTGTTGTTTTGCCGTGGTCGACGTGAGCAATGATGGCTATGTTGCGGAGGGCTTGCATGCGAGGTAAAAGATAAAAAAAGTAGGTACAGCCTTGTAATATACGGAAATTTGATCTAAGATATTTGGATTATGAAATTACTGCTTTGCTTAATCGTATCGGTTTTAGTCGTTGCATGTTCCCAATCTCAGAAGAACATCGGCAATGAGGTTGTGCTTGCTGACGTGATTGGCACCCTATCGCCCACATCTACCACCGAATATGTGTCACCTGATGCGATATTCAATCCTATGGGCATCTTCAGGGTAAATGACCGATATCTGATTGTGAGTCAGTATGCTGATCGTGATTTTCTTAGGATTTTGTCATTGCCAGATTTGGAACCACTCTACACTTGGGGCACATCCGGAAGAGGTCCTGGCGAATTTCGAATGCCACCTGTGTATTTCAACACAATTGCAGGAACAAATGAACTCATTATCAGTGACGTCTTAGATTTTCGCCAAGAGCATTACATTGTATCCGATACGGCGATAACCTTCGAGAAATCCCGCATGCTACGTTATGAAGGCCAATACAACATGGTCGAAAGGCTCAGGAGAGTTGACGACAGCACCTATATCTCCGACTTTATTCCAATGGATGCACCCGATAGCGTAGAATATATCATTCTACGTCCCGACAACGACCAGGTGGTATCTCGGTTTGGAACGTACCCGATCATCGATGTGGATCATATAAAAAAGGCATTTCTCTTAATGAAGTCCAATGCGTACAATCCCGATAAGGAGATTTTCGCAGCATTTTATATGAGCATGAACGCTTTCAAACTCTTCCGTAAGGATGGGGAAATGATCGGAGAGTACAGGGTGGATGGGTTTAGCTTTGACGCCGTAAACCCTGAAGAAGCCATGAACTACACGTACCGCTACATACAGGACTCGAGCAAGGACCATATCTACACGCTGGGGGTGTACGGCAACGCTGCAGATCTGTATGAGCCGAAGGCCGATTACGACACGGAATCCATCTTTGAGGTTTGGGATTGGGAGGGCAACTCGTTGCGAAGGTATACGCTCGATCGATTCATCCACGCGTTTGTCGTGTCTGAAAAGCACGGTCGCATCTATGGCTACTCCTATTCCGATCCAACCAAAGTGTTCGAATACGAGCTGCCTTCCAAGTAGGCTACAATCCACCGTCGTGGAGGATGGCCTGTCCGGTCATGAAGGCGGCATCTTCCGAAAGCAGCCATGCGGCCAACGATGCGAGCTCTTCGGCCTTGCCCATGCGTCCGACGGGGATCTGCTCCTCCATACGGCTGCGCGCAACCGCGACATCTACCCCCTGCTCTTTTGCCCTCAGTTTGACGACGCGCTCGATGGCGGGCGTGGCATGCGAGCCCGGGAGGATGCAGTTGACGGTGACGCCGTTTCTAGCCACTTCCCTGCTGAGGGTCTTCGCATAGCCAACCACGGCGGCGCGCACGGCGTTACTGAGCACGAGTCCGGGTATGGGTTTGACCACCGATTGGCTCTCGATGAAGAGCACCCGCCCGAACGAGCGTTCCATCATGCCGGGCACGAGTCGCCGGCACAGTTCGACCTTCCATTTGAAGATGAGCTCCCAGGCGGAGTCCCAGTCGGCGGGCTGCACATCGAGGCTTTGCATCACCGGTGGACCACCGGCATTGAGCACGATTCCGTCGGGCTGCCATTCAAACATGCGATCTGCGAGGGCGTCGATGGCCGATGCATCTTTCACGTCGGCTGCAATGGTGGCGATTCTGTCTGGGTATTGCGCCTTCAGGCTGTCGAGATCGGCCTGCGTGCGCGCCACGGCCACAACGTCGTGACCCGTCGAGGCAAGTTTGATGGCGGTGGCCCTGCCGAATCCGGATCCGGCACCAGTGACGAGAAATTTCATAGCTACCCCTGAAGTGACGGTCGTTCTGTTATTTTCGGTTTAGAAATCGCCTGCGCTTTCGATCGACAGATGCTAACGCCGGTACCGCACTTTCACTGACCAGACGCATGTCTTCGATGGAATAGATGGCGTTCGGGTTGCAATCTTTGATGGTACCAATCGTCTTGTTCATATCGCGACGTTGCACGATGGCGAAGAGCAGTGTTGCACTTCCATAGCCCGCTTCAGCAGGGAGGGCAATGACCGTCGCGCCGGCCGACCTCAGCTTCTGCTGTAACTCAGAACTGTCTTTATACGTTATCACCCTGAATATCAGGTTGCCGATCATGAGTCGCTTTTCGATCATCATGCCGACGTAGTTGCCAGCCGAAAATCCACCAGCATAAGCAATGTAGCTGCCAACGTCGCTGAGATTTTGCATGATCTTACCAACGGCTATCAACCAGATGAGCGCTTCGAAGAACCCAAGGATGGTTGCCTGCATCTTCATACCCCTCGACACGAACACGATTCGCACCGTATTGATGGAGACATCCCCAATGCGAGCGAAGAAAATGAACGCGTAGGTGAGAATGGACGATGTGAGCAGAATATCCATCAGTACTCAAGTATTGGTGTATGTCGCAGGGCGTGGACTGCCTAAAGATACGAACAATCTTAGTCGGACCCACCCAGTAAACGCAACCCGTTGGCAACCACCAAGAGGGTGCTACCTTCATGACCAACTACGCCAAGTGGCAGCGGCAGATCGAATAGAAAAACCGATGCTACGAGCATGACGATCACACCCATGGCAAATATGATATTCTGCCAAACTACCCGGTGTGCCCTGCGCGAGAGCTTGATCATCCAAGGAAGCTTGAGAAGATCGTCGGAAATAAGTACGACATCGGCCGTTTCGAGAGCCACATCACTTCCGGCAGCGCCCATTGCTATGCCAAGATTACCGCTGGCAAGAGCGGGCGCATCATTCACGCCGTCACCAACCATGGCTACGGGTCCCATGGCAGCCAGTTCCTTGATGATTCCTTCTTTGCTGCCCGGCATAAGTTCTGCACGCACGTCGTCGATGCCCAGCTTGTCGGCAACTGCTTGCGCCACGTACTTGCTGTCGCCCGTAAGCATCAACACTTTTTCGATTCCCAGTGCATGGAGCTGTTCCAATGCCTCTTTCGCCTCGGGTTTTAACACGTCGGCAAGGGCGATCATCCCCTCAAGTTTGTCATCATTTGCAAGGAAAATTACGGTGTTTCCCTGCTTCTCGAGGTTGGCGGCTTTTTCAGTGACACTTTCCGGCAAGGCTATTCCGCTTTCTGACATAAGTTTTCGGCTGCCAACCCGGACGGTCACACCCTCAATCTCCACAACTACACCTTTGCCGGTTTCTGACTGGAGGCTGCTCACTTTAGTTAAAACAAGACTTGCCTTCTCGGCCGCCCTAACCACAGCCTGGGCAAGCGGGTGCTCCGACATGTGTTCGGCGCTAGCGGCCAATTGCAAGAGCGAATCTTTGGTCATATCGCCTACAGTTATGACATCCGTCACTTCAGGCCTGCCTTTGGTCAAAGTCCCGGTCTTGTCCATGGCTACGAACTTAATCGACGCCGCCTGCTCGAGATAGACTCCCCCCTTGAACAGCACGCCTTTCCTGGCGGCATGGGCGATGGCCGACAAGATGGTGGCAGGAGTTGATATCACCAAAGCACAGGGTGAGGCTACAACTAGGATGGTCATTGCACGGTAGAAAATGGCATCGAAGGTGCCCCATTCCAAAAGCCATGGCACAAGGATCAACAAAATGGTGATGATGATCACTCCAGCAGCATAGATAGGCTCAAAGTCGTCGAGAATTCGCTGTGTTTTTGCCTTGCCGGTACGTGCTTTTTGCACCATCTCCACGATTCTCGACAAGGTTGACTCTCCGACGTTGCGTGTCGTGGTTATTGCGACAGCCCCCAAGGTGTTCATGGTGCCACCGAATATTTCATCGCCGGGTTGTTTGTCAACCGGAATGCTCTCGCCGGTGATGGCGCTTTGGTCCGCTGCCGTAGATCCCTCCAAGACTCTGCCGTCGACCGGAAATCGTTCGCCAGGTCTCACCACGACGACATCGCCAATGGTTACATCCTCCACTTTGACCGACTTTTCGGTACCGTCGGGCTGACGCACGTTGGCGGTGTCGGGCCTGAGTTCCATTAGCGCCTCGATGGCCCGATTGCTCTTCTCGAGGGCAAAATCCTGCAGGGCGTTCGACAGGGAGAACAGGAACAACAATATTGCACCTTCCATCCACTGATTGATGCTGGCGGCGCCGATGGCGGCCACAATCATGAGCAAATCGATCGAGGCCTTACCCTTCCTGATCTCCTCGAAACTCTCTTTTACACCGTAGTATCCGCCGGTTATGTACGATACGATGAACAGCAATCTGGCCACGTTTTCGTCGAACAACCCAAACACCGGACCAAGCCAACCAGCCAACAAGGCTAGCAAGCATATCAGCGAGAGCCAGAAAGATTTAGAGTAGATAAGTCTCATAATGAATGATACTCTAATCTACGTGATTCGGTTATCATTGCAGCAAAGGAAGTTCAATGGTGAATATGGATCCACCACTTGGGTTGTCGCGCATCACAATGCGTCCACCGTGTGCATTCACGATACTACGCGCAATGGAAAGTCCTAAACCGTAGGGTTTTTCGCCACTGGTGCCCGATCGCTTTGCTTTTGTGAATGAATCAAAAATGGTCTCACGCATATCGGCTGGAACACCAATCCCTTTGTCTACGACCATAATCTCAATCTTTTCATTGTCGTCCACTGCAGATACGACCACATCAGAACCTTTCGGGCTGAATTTTACGGCGTTACCGATGAGGTTAAATACGGCCCTCGTGATCTTTTCTGGGTCGATTCGTATCACCTTTTCCTTACCCAATCCATAGTAGACCAGACTTTGACCCTTTTCTTTTGCCCTGAACTGCATCATTTCTACAATTCGGAATAAAAGCTCATTGATGTCGGTGCTACGTGCGTCAATCTTGATTCGGTCTTCGTCGGCAAGCGTCAAAATGTCGCCGATGAACCTTTGGGCACTCGTCGTGGCGAAACTGATTTGATTAACAATTTCCTGATTGCCGTCACTTATGGAATCATGTTGAAGCAGCTGAGTCAAATTTTGAATGGCGCCAAGCGGATTTCGAAGATCGTGAGCCACCATCCACATAATTCTGTCCTTCTCAACGCTAGATTCCTTGAGTTGCTGCACGGTAAATTCTAGCTCCCGCTTCTGAGTGTTTACCTGGTCGTTGAGCTCGCTAAGCATAATGTGGCTCTTCATCAACTGGCGCCAAGCAAAGTAAATGATCAACAGGACTACAATGAACAGGGATATGACAATACTGATACCATACAGCCATAGGGTGCGAATTTCACTATCGGCCCTCAGGCGCTCCAATTCCTTCTGAGCCAGTGTATAATTGTACTCATTTGAGGCTTCGGTGTTGAACATCATCAAGTTCACCTGCTTTAGCGAATCATCTTTATGATTGTGTAACAAACGGTCTTCGAGTGCCAGACGATATTCCCCCCGTAGATGATACAGCCTCGATCGGGCGTCGAGCAAGCGTACGATGGTATCAGGATTTGGAAATTGGCTGACATAATCTTCGACCTGCTTTAAGAGGGAATCCGCACCAATAATGTCGCCTCTATTCATGTACAACTTTGCTAGGTGTATTCTCGACAGACTGGCATCATTGTTGTCCCTATCGGGCAGGTTGTTGAACTCAATGCTGCGCTCAAACAGCGGCTCAGCTCGACTTGGCTCTCCGAGGAGTACAAATGACTGTGCCATATTGCCATAAATGACCCCCAACGCAATCTCTATGAATGCAGAGTCTACTTCTACGCTAAATCGATTAGTATGTATATAATCGATGGCTTTTTTGTGATAGACCATTGCACTGTCGAAGACTGCTGCCCTCGCATAGCTGATGGCAATGTCGTCGAGTCGACGCTGCATCCTTGTGAAATGAGCTACTGCGGTATCGCAGTCGTCTAGGGCGACAATCGACTTTTTGAAATACTCAGCTGCATCGAGGTAGTTCTGTCTGCGATAGAGCACGCCTGCAAAACGGGAATCATATCGGGATATAAGGCATTTATCATCCAAGTTCAATCCGATAGTCCTAGCACGCATGTAGAACGTATAAGCCCTGTTGTTCTGGTAGAGATAATTGTTGAAGATGTCGCCCTTGTACAGGTAAGTCAAGGCTAACTCATTCAGCATGTTCGACTTATGCTCTGAGAACTCAAGGTAGATGATCAGGCTGTCCACGATTTCGAGCGAGCGATCAAAATCTCGCTTTTCATTACTGAGGTATGCGTCGAATACACGCTTTCTCCAATACTCAACAGGCGACGGTTTTTTCACAGCGGCATAGATCGAATCGACCCTACGCTGGGCTTCGTCTATGCCATCCCGACCTCTTACGCCTATCAGATTTTGATAGTCTTCTTCGGTGATTGTCTGCAAATATTGCACATTGTCCGAGACTGTGCATGACACGGACAGAACGGCTAGCATGGAGACCAAAAGAACACTGCGCAGAACGTAAATCACGACATCATTTGGAATTTGCTTGAGCTTTAAGACCGTCGTATCGATGAATATACCTCCTAGAAACAAAAAAAGCCTCACGAATAGTGAGGCTTTTTTGCGGAGAGAGAGGGATTCGAACCCTCGGTACCCCTTATGAGGATACAACATCTTAGCAGGATGCCGCTTTCGACCACTCAGCCATCTCTCCGAGAACAAGAACAAGAACAAGAGCAAGAGCAAGAGCTGATGCGAGGCCTTGTCATGTTTTTGTGCAGAAGGTAAAGATATCGCAAAATCGACTTGGGAGCAAGAGTCAAGACGAGTGATCGGGGTCGAGAACGTATATTTGTGCCAGATTTCGCCCTTCTTGGGCATAATCGAGCCCATATCCGAGAACAAACAGCGTCGGGATTTCAAATCCAACGTGGTCGATTTGAACATCATACCGGGTGGCGTCAGGCTTGTGCAGCAGGGTGATCACGCTAACCGACTCCGGTTTTTGATCTTTTATCTTTTTGAGCAGATAGTCCATCGAGAGACCCGTGTCGATGATATCTTCGACCACGATAACATGCCTTCCTTTAATCGCTGCATCGAGCTCCTTGCGCTCTGTGACTTGGCCCGACGACACCTTCTCGTCCCCATAGCTACTCAATTTGTAGAAATCGACCTCGCATGTGATATGGACATGGCGCATCAAATCGGCTAGAAAGATGAACGACCCGTTCAAAATGCCGATCATGATAGGCTGTTTCCCGGCATAGTCCCTATTGATGATGTCGCCCAATTCACTCAAACGGGCGTCAATCTGTTCCTTGCTAATAAACAGTTTGAAGCGTTCTCCGTTGCACAGCACATGGTCGGGTAAGTTCAAGGCCATCTGAAGGGACGATTTAGTGATGAATCAAAAAATGGAAGCAATTACTCCCATCGCATGCATGCGATGGGTGAATGCGCCACCGTGTCTCATATCCTGGGTGGCTAAATATAACTGCGACAACCGATCCATCCAAGGTCAGAACGTATGCTCGTGACTTGAGACGCCTCGGAACTCCCCATTCATTGAGGAGGTCGGACACCGATTTGGATCCACCGTCGATACGCAGTTTATCTCCCGTTTCAGGTGCCCTAAGTGTGTAGCTGCCCATATTTGAGCGCATCGCAAATCCAAGCCCAATTTCGGGTTTAGATTGAATGGAAATGCTCCCGCAGTCAAACCGTACAAAATCCTCCTGCACATCGGCGGTGGTAAACCGAATGGTTGAGACATCATCGTGATGCTTTAAGTCGATCACTAGGTGCTCGTGGTCTCTGTGCCAGGCCACCAAATCGTCGAGTTCGACCATCTTTCCCGCCTGACTGTCGATCAGCGACAACACCGCTTCAGGCATCGCTTGCCGTACAGGCAAGCCTTTGCGTTCATGGATGCGATGGATGATGGCGGTATTGAGTGGGAAATCTAGCGTCTGAAGCCACTCAACGGGGATTCTGGATGCATCTCCGAACGGCTTCAACAGTTGGTCGAGCGACATCTGGTAAATCTGCCCGAATTCACCGATTCTATCCACGTTCGACTTCCACCCAGGATAAAGTCGATCCATTTCCGGAATAAGGTCATTCCTTAGAAAATTTCGTGCGTATATGGATGTCTGATTGCTTTCGTCATCGCGCCAAACAACGCCATTTTCGTGTGCATACCCTTCGATTTCTGCTCTAGATGTGGCAACCAACGGTCGTATAAACGGATATTCGACCGCAGGCATGGCATTCCAGTTTGAAGGTGCCGCTCCACGGAGTACCCGCATGATGAGCGTTTCGTACACGTCATCAAGGTTATGACCCAAAAGGATAGCCTCCGATCCTGTCTCGTGCATCAACCTATGGAACTGATCTCGTCGGAATTGGCGTGCGATATCCTGAAAGTTGCCGTTTCTATCGGAAGCCGGATCCCAATGCATCACTTCACACTGCACACCAAGATGAGAACATGTTCTTTTGACGAGCTCCTCGTCTGCATTCGATGATTCGCCTCGTTTGTGGTAGTTCACATGCAACACATGAACTCGTAAACTACTTTTGCTCAGAAGATGCAAAAGTACCATGGAGTCGACACCCCCACTCACACCGACCACTACAGCGGAGTCGGGCAACAACTTGGCTTCGGAGAATAGGATCCTCCTAAAATCAGCTTGGATCAACATAGAGTCTGACTTGCTCATAGGCATACGTTTGCACGGAGTAATCGTCGTCCATTAGGTGTAAGTGGCCATTCACATTCACACCTAAAAGCAATCTGGGACCATCTAATTTGACGCCGTCGACATCCACCCCGACTTTCGTACCATATCCGATAAGTCTCTGATTGATCGCCTTGACCAAATTTGGATCCTTTTGCATCCAACTCTTATTCAAGATTTCAGTTTCGGTTACAATGCTCGCCAAGAGCTTTTCTCGGTCGAGTGGACGTCCCAATATCTGCGAAAGCGATGCGGCTTCAGGCAGGAATGACGGAAATGAGGACTGATTCACGTTCAGCCCAATCCCTACGATGAACCTGTCGAGATGGTTACCCATGAAAACAGCCTCGGCTAGTACTCCAGCAACCTTCTTCCCTTCGATGATGAGATCGTTGGGCCATTTGATCTTGGTCTTGAGCTGAAATTCTCTTTCAATGACGTTTGCTACTGCGTGAATGCAGGAGAGTGTCAATATAAAGAGGCGATCTTGCGTCTCTGGACGCAGCAGGTAGCTCCAAGTGAGGTTTGAGCATGGCTCAGAAACCCAGCTTTTCTCATATTGCCCGCGCCCTTTTATTTGACGGTCGGTCAGACATATCAACCCATCGAGTGCCTCACCTGCTGCACCCGACTTAAGCCAGGTATTTGTTGATTCTAATTCCGGAAACACCACTATCTCCCGGCCAAAAGAGGTATTGCCCAGAAAAGTTAAATAGCGGGAGGGGTTGAAATCGTCCATAGGTCAAAATTAGGCTATTCAAGACAACATCCCATAGTCGCAAAATAAAAAAAGCCCCGAACGAATGAATCGCCCGGGGCCTAAACTGAAAAATAGTGCGATCAGTCGACTTTTATGAGGGAATCTTCAGTTCCGAAATCATTCGCAACAAAACCGTCAGCCTGGTCGTCGTTTTCCCAGGTTTGTTCGTCGATGAAGTAGCGAAAACGGTACTCGCTGCCTGGAGTCATGCGTATTGTAGTGAGCCATTGGTCATTCTTCAGCTCAAGCTTGTTCGCATTGGTGTCCCAGTTGTTAAAATCGCCTGCGAGCGACACAGAATTTGTGGCTTTATCGGCCGGTAATGCAAAGGTCACTTTGCATACTGTGCGCTTAGGTGTGAAGTCTTTCGTAATCATTATAATGCCTGAATGTGTTGTTGATTGAAACAGGTAGCAGTTAGCACACTAGCCTTGGTCAAATATAAGGAAATTTTATTTTTTAATAAATAAACGTAATGACCTTTAATATTAAATTAATTTTTGCTTAATACTGAAATATTTTAATATATAAAGCGCTTCCATAAACTTTTCTTCACTATACAAGGGTTCGACTACCTTAATTAATTTAGCATCACACATATCTGACTATTAATAACTTATGCCCCATTCTAGCACAAACAGCAACAAATAGTATCGTCAAATACCTTTTGGTGCCAATTCTGATTGCCATTGTTCCGAAATGCGTTCTCTTGCTTCCCTAGTGCTTGCCGACAGCATATCGGACAGCAAGCCTTCAAAGTCGCTCATCTTGAAGCGTCTAATTACCCTACGGATGTTAGGGATTGACCTCATCGACATACTGAGCTCCGTAACCCCCATGCCGATAAGGCAAGCTGCTGCAACGGGCTGCGAAGCCATCTCGCCGCAAACGGAAACCGGAATTCCCGCTTCTGAACCAGCATCTACAATCCAGCGGATGGCCTGAAGTACCGATGGGTGCACGCTTTCGTACAGGTCTGAAACGAGTGGATTGCCACGGTCGACAGCCAACACATACTGTGTGAGGTCGTTGGTGCCAATGCTAAAAAAATCGGCGTGTTTTGCAAGGGTGCGGGCGGCAATCGCAGCTGAGGGCACTTCAATCATCATGCCGATTCGAATGCCTCTGTCGTACCTAAGGTTTTGTCGGTCGAAATGTTCCATGCGTTCATCGAGAATTCGCCGAAAAACGAGCCATTCGTCGAGCACACTCACCATCGGAAGCATCAGCCGCAATCTGCCTGGGAACTCGGCCGAAACTTGCAGCATAGCATCAAGTTGAGACTCAAGAATCGATGGTCGGTCGAGCAATAAACGCGCTCCCCTCCATCCGAGATGGGGATTAGATTCACCCGAATCCCTATCAGTGAGCTTATCGCCGCCGATGTCGAGTAAGCGGAATGTGACACCACTAGAGCCAGACACAGTTGCCATAGCTTTATAGTATTCCATCTGCGATTGAACCAATGCCGATGCCCCGATGGCCATCAACATAGACTCCGTCCTCACCAACCCAATACCCTGCGGCTTAAAGGTCTCCATCAACTCCAACTCAGACTCAAATTCCACATTCGCCCTCACATGAATGGGTTTTCCACACACTGTGGATGCGGGCAACAAATCGGCTTCTGTAATCTTGCCTGCCATTTCCAAATGGGAGGCTTGTTTCTTGAGCTTGGCAACCAGCTTGGTCGAGGGCTTGAGGTAAAGCTTACGATTGTCGGCGTCGATAAGAATCGGGTCGCCGGTTAAAACATGCTTCGTGAGCTCTTTCACGCCTGCCACGAATGGTATGTTCATCGATGATGCGATGATGGTGACATGCGAGGTTGCCCCACCCTTAGCGGTAGCTGCACCTTGGATGTACGGCGCGTACTCGAGTAGCTCGGTCGGCGAAATTTCATTAGCAATGAGGATGTTGCCACCAAAGTCTACAGGTGAAGAAACAAAATGCAGATGTCGGTAGATGCGGTCGCGCAGATCGCGAAGGTCGGCCGTACGCTCCATCATATAGGCGCTGCCAGTCTCCTCTATTCGGCTTATATAGTGCCGGAACACAATTTCTATCGCATGTTCGGCGGTCTTCGACTCATCCGAAATAGCCCTGTGCAGCTCATTGTTCAACTCTGGATCGTTTAATATTTCGAGCTGGGTATGAATGATGTTCTTGACATCACTACCTCCGAGTCGCTGTGCTGTAATCAGTAGTGCGGAGAGCTCAGCCGTTGCCTTCTCCTTACTTTGATTGAATCGGATGAGCTCGGCCTGCGGGTCTTCGCAATACATGCGACCCGAGGCGGTACTTGGGATATCCTCGCCTAATACAAGGGCCGTCCCGATCACAATGCCGCCGGTACCGGCCTTCCCCTCGAGTATTGCAGGAATTATGGGTGAGCTGTGCATGGCTCAGTAAGCTCAGACGTCATTGAAACCCAGGCTGAAAAGATCCATGATGGCATTACATGCGTCGTTTTCATCTGGACCGTTAAACTCCAGCTCAAGTTCGGCTCCTTGTTCGGCCGCAAGCGTCATTACTCCCAAAATGCTCTTACCATTAACTTTATAGCCGTACATGTGTATGAAGAAGTCCGATTTGAACTTTGATGCCAGCTGCACCAACTGAGCCGCAGGCCTGGCGTGGAGCCCGGCAGGATTATGCACTACTGCGGTTTTTCGGATCATTCGCGTGGAATTATACTAATATTCTGTGCTGTTATTTCATAAGTAAAATAGCGTACATCTGATTCAAATCAAGAGAGTAGACATTCATTTTTGTAACCATTTTGTTGCTGCCCGGATAAAAGCCCGGATTTTGTTAACTTTGACGTTCTGTAAGCACTAACACAATTCTATTTTTTATGTCGGTCACAAAAGAAGATGTGGCGTACATCGCCAACCTTGCTCGCCTCCAACCCGATGAGGCCCAGACAGAAACCTTGATGCGCGACATGAATCGCATCTTAAGCTACATGGAGCAGCTCAATAAAGTCGACACATCCGAAGTGGCGCCGCTCGACCACGTCATTGAAATTCCTCCCGATTATCGTAAAGATGTCGCACTTCCACCTCTCGACCACGACAAGGCACTGTCGAATGCACCCGATGCCGACAGCGACTACTTCCGTGTACCAAAGGTAATCGAGTAATACGTATGTCAAGAGCAAGAACAAGTGCAAGTGCCAGAGCAACTGCAAGTGGAACTGTAGGCAACTCGGCCGAGAAACGACCCCTTTTTGATCCCTGGGAAAATATCCCCGATGTGGCCAAACACGCAGTCTGCTTGGTTGTGCTGATATTGCTTCCGACATTCTTGTTTCCTGATGTTTTTTGGGGAGACAGCCGGTTTGTCGCCCACGACACCATACAGTGGCGCGCTTCTGCCGAATCCATTATTGCCGAGCGCAATGCAACTGGCGAAGAGCCCCTATGGGCTGCCAATCAGTTTTCGGGTATGCCCGCTTACTTGGTGTCCTACAAGAAAAGCGTGCCCAACATCGACAACATCTTGACAATACCCGAGACGCTCTACCCTGCCAGCTTCTTTTGGATACTGATTATCGGGATGTACCTCTTTTTGATAAGGCTGGGATTTAGGCCGGCCTCATCGTTGCTTGGTGCAATTCTAGCTGGCTTTTCTACGTATTTACCCATCATTGTTGGAGCGGGGCACAACTCGAAGTTTGTGGCTCTCAGCTTTATCCCCTGGGTTATGCTTGGATATGCCATGTTGCGCGACCAGGATCGCAACAAATGGCTGGCCGCATTTGTGTTTACCGGGGCTTTCATTCTGCAACTCAGGGCAGGACATCCACAGATCACCTATTATTTTATGTGGCTTTTGGGGATCTGGTTCCTTTACGATGCTTTCAAAGCTTGGAAGGATGGAAACCTGAAGCCATTTGCCGGCGTGGCTATGCTCGTCGTTTTGTCTGGTGTTGTTACCTTGATCGCCAACGCCCAGCCCTATTGGAGCATCTACGAATATTCGCCCTTCAGCATCCGCGGCGGCGGTGGGGCTGACTCGCCCGGCGGCGCAGGCCTCGATATGGAGTACGCATTCAGATGGTCGCAAGGTTGGGGCGAATTGATCACCTTGTTGATTCCGAATGCCTTTGGTGGATCGGCCGCCTACTGGGGGCCCAAATCTGGCACGAGTGGGCCACACTACTACGGCGCCATCACCATGGTCTTTTTGTTAATCGGGCTATGGAAATCCGATTTCAAGCTCAAGTGGGTATTCTTTGGCGCCGGAGCCATCACCATGTTGTTCTCTTTGGGTGAGAATTTCATGGCCTTGAACACCTTCATGTTCAACTACTTCCCACTTTTCAACAAGTTCCGAGCCCCTGAAACCTGGCTTGTGGTCGCAGGATTCTGCTTCCCTGTTGTGGCCGTTGCAGGTATTGAGTACTTGGCGAAAAAATCTGGGGAGTTAAAGAAGTCAGACTGGTTACCAGCGATGATTCCGGTCGCAGTAATTGCCATTGTGGCTGCTTTGGGAAGTGGAACCGTGCTCTCATTCGAAAAGCCAGGTCAGGCAGAACAGTTTATTGAACAACTTGCTTCAGCCAACCAACTGAGCCCAAGCGACCCCAGAGTACAGCAGCAGGTGAACGATTTTATTGAGACGAATCTCAAACCTGAACGCAAAGCCCTTGCGGAGAGAGATGGTTTACGGTTTTTGATTATCGTGACCCTTTCGATTGCCGTGTTGATAGGCTTGGCTTTCAGAAAGCTTAGTGCGGGTCCAGCAACATTGATCCTCGTGCTCATTGCCGGATATGATGTACTCACAGTGGGCCAGCGTTACGCCAACGAAAACAGCATGGCGCCAAAAGATTTTGATGCCCAGCGAACTATTGAGCAGACACGACGTCCACTCGACACCTGGCTGGCCGAAAATGTTAAAACTGCCGAGCCCTGGTCTTACCGCGTTTTCCCATTGAGCGATAACCCATTCAATAACGCACTGCCTTCCTATTTTTATCCATCGTTGGGTGGTTATAGCGGTGCACGCATGGCCATGTACGACGACATTATGTCGCGATCGATTTTCGTCGGCGATTTTGGTCTGAACATTGGGCTGATGAATATGCTCAACACCAAATACATCACCTATGGGGCCGAGCTGGAGCTACCGGGTTTTGATCCAGTGCATGAAGTTGATGGAGTTGTAGTTTACGAAAACACATACGTACTCCCTAAAGCGTGGTTTGTGGATCGAGCAGACGTAGTGTTGAGTAAAGAGAACGCATTGGCACGCATCAATCAGTTTACATTCGATCCATCGCGTGAAGCGGTTGTCGAATATGATCGCCTTCTGCCAAACCTTACTGCCGATAGTACCGCCAGTGCAACCGTGACCTCGTACTCTGCTCGGCAGATCGACGTACAAGTAAGCCGCACCTCAGGAAGCGGATTGTTGGTGTTGGGTGAACTTTACTACCCAAGAGGCTGGACCGCCACTGTCGACGGCGAACCAACCGAAATCTTAAAGACCAATTTTGCGATTCGTGGTGTGGTAGTTCCAGAGGGATCTCATATGGTATCGTTCACATTTGAGCCAAGTTCGCATTCATCAGGTACGACAATTGCCTGGGTTGGCCACCTTGCTTGGCTGCTGATGGGCGGCATTGCCCTCATGTTCCACCTGCGGAATCCCCGCAAGCCCGAGTGACTGGCACTCGCCCGGCTATGTCTAGGAAAGTGCTCATCATCACCTATTACTGGCCTCCTGGGGGTGGATCTGGCGTTCAGCGGTGGCTTAAATTCAGCAAATATCTCAGAGAATTCGGCTGGGAGCCCATAATTTACACACCCGACAACCCAGAAATGGCCGCTGTCGATACCAGCCTCGACAAAGATATTCCAAGTGGCATCACGGTACTGAAGACGCCGATCTTCGAGCCCTACGGTTTCTACAAAGTTCTCACGCGTAGAAAAGAACCGCTCGGGGCTGGGTTTGTAACCGAGTCGGGGAAAGTGGGCACCCTCGAGTTGATGTCGCGTTGGATAAGGGGAAACTTCTTCATCCCCGACGCACGCAAGTTTTGGATTCGCCCATCCGTCAAATTCTTGACCAATTGGCTAAAGAGTAACCCAGTCGATGCCATCGTCAGCACTGGACCACCACACTCCATGCATCTCATTGCTAGGGAAGTAAAGAAGCATACCGGCTTGCCTTGGTTGGCCGATTTTCGTGATCCTTGGACAAACATCGATTTTTATGATGAACTCAGGCTGAGCCGTCCAGCCGATCGCAAGCACCATGAGCTGGAGGCATCGGTCGTTAAAGGTGCCGATCGGGTGACCGTGGTCAGTCCTACCATGGAGCGGGAATTTCGCGAAGATCACCTTAGAGACATACTGACATTGACCAACGGATTCGACGAAGACGATATCTCTGTCGATAACGTCTTGCCCGTAGACGACGAGCGTTTCGGCATTGCCCACATAGGGACAATGAATCCAAGTCGTAACCCAGTTGGACTATGGACGGCGATTTCTGAACTGATCACTAACGATGAGTCGTTGTTGTCGAGCATCAACCTACGCTTGATTGGCAGGGTCGATCACTCCATAAAAACAGCAGTTCATCAATCTGGGCTTCAGTCGATAACCGATTATATTGAATACGTGCCACACGACCAAGTTGTTGCATGGCAACAGGGTGCCTCCGTTTTGTTGCTTTTGCTGAACCAATCGAAAAACGCTCACGGTATTCTTCCCGGCAAGTTCTTCGAGTATCTGGCCACTGGAAGGCCGATACTTTGCCTTGGTCCGACAGACAGCGATGCGGCATCCATCTTAAAAGAAACCTCATCAGGAGTGTGCCTCGATTACGACGACGTATCGGGAATCAAGTCGTGGATTCTAGACCAACTGGCAAATCAACCAGTCGAGTCGGTTAAATCGGAGAATATCGGTCGCTTTACCCGCCGATCACTTACGGCCAGTCTTGCCGGAATCCTGGATGATATGATCAAGCAATGATGTGAGTGCTTCAAGCCTGCGAGTGGATGGAAACCGCTGAGCAATGTTTTGCCGAACAGCAGATGATGATATGGATTCATCCTTCATTGCATGCCGGATCAGATCGGCTAGTTTCGCCGGATCTTTGCGTTCGAGAACATACCCTGTATTCCCGATGATAAATGGAATGGCGGCCACATTTGATCCAATAGGTATGCAACCACATAGCATTGCCTCGCAAAGAGCATTCGGGAATCCCTCCATGAGCGACAGCTGCATATAAAATCGGTGCCTGTTCAACAGTTCAACAAGCCCATCCCTGTCTGTTACTGGATGAAGTTGAATATTGGGGCTCACATTCTGCAACCAAGAGTTATCGGGATTGGCCCCCACCAACGTGAACGATGCTTCCGGTACGCGCCTTGCAACATCCAGAATGAGATCGACTCCCTTTCGAAGGAAAATAGCTTCTGAATCGATGCCTGCAATAACTGTGATAAAACTGTTCGGCGGACGATCTTCCTTCTTCAACGGCCACATGTCGGCATCGTACCCATAGTTAACCACCGTGCATGGCGTTGTCACATCTGGGCAAAAATGCCGGTACCCCTGCCTCGGTGCACCAACCAAGTCGTAACTGTATGCTACGTCGATAAGCGACGCATCGACCGGTGCCAAGAGACTGGCCATTTTATACGACATCCGTGTGAACCACCCCATTACCCTGCGATTGAAATTTCCGTATCTGATTGCAGGGAATTTTGCTCCATCGGTCCCTGCTATGATCACAAGGGATGGGAGTTTGAACACTTTGGTCCAAAGGGCGGGCAAGAAAGATACGTAACCGGCAATATGGGTGACTGTTGCCAGTGCACTCGATTGGTGCTTAAACAAGAACAACTTCTGCTTGGCAAAGGCCAAGGGGAGCAAATACTTTTTGCTTACATCAAACCGATGCTCCACTACCTGATATCGCTCCGACAGCATGTCGATATCGCGCCCAATGAAGGTGCTTTTCTTTACGTAGAAGTAAAGGATTTTGGGCTTGATGGTTTCCATATCAGCGCCTGAATCCTCGCAGTATGATGCGCTGTATCACTCTTGTCACATACGACTTTAGAATCGGCACAGGCACCCCTTCGTGTTTCTTGAAGAGGATGGCCTGATAATCGGCCGGCTGTCTGTACAATGAATAGGATTGAAAATGCTCCAACGACAGTCCAACCGATTCGGCATGGCGAATCAATTCGGCAGCAGACAATGATTGGTCGATTATTTGAAGCTTTTCGGGCTCATGATTTCGGATATAATCTTGATACTTCGGATGTGGAATGTGAATAAATACGTGTCCACCCGGCTTAAGTGCATCCGATATGGTCTTGAATACGCTGTGGTGTTTGTCGGATGGGATATGCTCGAGCACATCGGGGAACACCACCCAGCTGTAGGTGCGAGTAAGCTTAGCATTCATCATGTCGTCTACCAACAAGTCCACATGCTTGAACGACTTCAGCCTTTCACTTGCCAGACGGATATTCTCAGGGCTTATGTCTACACCCGTGATGTGACCATCGCGACAGAATTCGGCCATCAATTGCGAAAGCTGACCAACGCCACATCCGATTTCGAGGATATGAGCATCTTTTGTGAGGCCAAACGATTTGAGCCAATGCAGAATCTTGGCATGTCGGTCGTTGATGCCAGAAGTGCTCTGATACTTCGAAAATGTATCGTAGTATTCGCTGACTTTGTCGGTATCGTAATGTGACTCGCTCATGGACAACAAGATACGGTGCTCGGTCGTATATTACCCTTCATTTGAATCATCCATAATGGAAACGACGTTTTGGGCATCGTAATTCGACAGAGCTTCTGGAACACGGTGGTTTCGTATGCCGGGGTGGTGCTCGGTGCCATCAACGTGATCTGGCTTTTCCCGACCGTATTGGGCGACACCCAGTTTGGGGTTACGCGCCTGTTGCTCTCCGCGTCGCTCATTGCCGCACAGGTCGCCCAGCTGGGGATGGGTAACGTCACCTTTCGCTTTTTCCCTGCCTTCCAAGATCCCGTTTCGGGTCACAAGGGATTTCTGAGGATCCTCCTACTGGTTCCATTCATTGGCTTTTTACTGTATCTGGTACTTTTTTTGGGGTTCCGGGAGTCGTTTGCTTCGCTGTTTGCCCAAAATGCTCCCCTGTTTGTCAGATATGATCTATTTCTGATTCCTTTGGTGCTTTTCACGCTCTATTTCAATGTATTTGACGCGTGGTTGCGATCGGTGTATCGAACGGTTTCAGGATCTTTTTTGAAGGATGTGGTTCTGCGTCTTCTGCAGATGGGCTCGATCGGTCTGTATTGGGTGGGTCTCGTCGATTTTTACGGTTTTGTGGTGGCCTTCACGGCCGTGCATGGCATAGTGCTGTTGATGGTTGTGTACTGGACTTGGTACACTGGCGAACTCAAACTAAATCAAGCCTATACACCTCCGTCGCCCGCTTTAAACCGTGATATTCAGATCTATGCGGGATACGCCATCCTTGGAGGCATTTCTGCCATCGCCATCGCCAACTTAGACTTGCTCATGGTCGGCGCTTTTCTAGGCGAAGCCAACGCCGGCTACTATGCCATCGCTTTCTTTATCGGCACCTTCATTTCTATACCCGAAAGAAGCATCTCCAAAATCAGTTATCCGATCATTGCTCAGGCATTCCAAAATGATGACAAAGATCTGATTGCAAGCGTTTATGCCAAGACCTCGCTGAACCAAATCATTATCGGATTGCTCATTTTTATTGGAATCTGGGCCAATGTCCACAACGCCGTTGAGCTATTGCCCGATGGGTTCCTGGTTGCAAAAAACGTAATGATCATCATTAGCGCGGCAAAGCTGATCGATATGGCAACCGGAGCTAACAGCATCATTCTGCTGAACTCACCATGGTATAAATTTGACCTCGTTCTCAATGTGATCTTGGTGGTTCTGACCATCGTCACAAATCTATTGTTGATCCCGATATTGGGAATCGATGGAGCTGCTTGGGCATCGTTTATTACGATCTCGATCTACAACATCATCAAGTTTGTGTACATCAAAATAAAATTAGGGATGCAACCGTTCAGGCCTGCCATCGTAAAGGTACTTTTGGCCGGTGCAGTAGCATTTGGAATTTCAGCTGCAATACCAGCCCTTCCTTCTGTGCTTGTCGATCTTTTGGTTCGGTCGGCAGTGATAACAGCTGTTTATGGCTCCATTATCCTCGTGTGGAAAGCATCGGAAGATGTCGACAAACTATGGAAATCCATCCTTGGCAGAATAGGATAATTGGGAATTTGGAGTCTTAACTGATATTATTCCGTAATGGCAACTTCTGATACCTACATCCATCCAACGGCTATCGTAGACGAGCCCTGCGAAATCGGCAGAGGAACAAAAATTTGGCATTGGGTGCATGTGATGGCTGGAGCCATCATCGGCGAGTATTGCGTGCTAGGCCAAAATGTGTTCGTTGGCGGCAAGGCGGTTCTAGGCAACAATGTTCGGGTACAGAACAACGTTTCCATATACGACAGCGTAATTCTAGAGGATGATGTCTTCTGCGGTCCGAGCATGGTGTTCACAAACGTGATTAACCCGCGCAGCCACGTGAATCGAAAAGACGAGTATATGGAGACAAGAGTCGGAAAGGGCGCATCGATTGGTGCCAACGCGACCATCGTTTGCGGCAACAGCATCGGCGCCTACGCTTTTGTGGGAGCTGGCTCTGTCGTTACCAAGCCTGTGCCAGCCTTTGCACTGGTGGTTGGCGTTCCGGCACGGCACGTTGGATGGGTGTCAAAATCGGGCCACCGTCTCTCATTCGACGAGCATGGAACCGCATACTGTCCGGAAACGGGAGAGAAATATGTGCTGTCGGACGGGAAAGTAAATCCCGCTTGAAACCACACCCGACGTTGAACCCCTCTTTAAAAAGACAAGAATGATCCCACTACTCGATTTAGATGCCCAGTACAGAGGCATCCGGAAACCCATCCGCAAGGCCATCGACTCGGTGCTCGAGTCGCAACAGTTCATCATGGGCGACCCAGTTCGCGACTTCGAGGAAGAGATGCGCAACTACATTGGGGCAAAGCATGCCATAGCGTGCGCATCGGGTAGCGACGCGCTTTTACTGTCGCTCATGGCCATGGACTGTGGACCCAACGACTTGGTACTTACCACGCCGTATAGCTTTTTCGCAACCGGTGGCGCTGTTGCTCGGCTTGGGGCAACGCCTGTCTTCTTGGACATCGACCCATCCGACTACAATTTAGATCCCAACCAGGTCGAAGATTTCCTCAACAAGAAGCACACCTTGGCCAAGCGCCTGTGGACCCGAGGCAAGAAAGTCCGCTCGATGATACCGGTGCATCTGTACGGCCAGGCCGCACGAATGTCGGAGCTGATGTCGATTGCTGAGAAGCATGGCATCACGATTATTGAAGATGCCGCCCAAGCCATTGGGGCGACCGTGGATGGAAAGCAGGTCGGAACTATGGGTACATTCGGCTGCTTTAGCTTCTTCCCCAGCAAAAACTTGGGATGCTACGGCGACGGTGGACTCGTGACCGTGAACGATGACGATATGGCCGAAAAGGTGCGCATCTTGCGTCTGCACGGCAGTAAACCTAAGTATCACCACAAGTTGGTGGGGATCAACAGCAGGCTCGATACTTTGCAGGCTGCCGTTCTTAGAGTTAAACTACCACTGTTGGATGAGTGGACAGATGCCAGACGAAAAGTGGCGCATCGCTACAACAAGATGTTCAGCGATGTGGGCGTCGCCACCAGCTGGGACGATCTCGGCTGCGAGGGTAATTGTGGTCACATGGGCGGCAAGAATTGCGCCTTGGCCAAACAAAAGAACATGGTGGTGATTCCATCCGAAACTACTGGATCGTCCACACGAAACGGCAAGCACATCTACCACCAGTACGTAATACGCACCAGTCGTCGCGATAATATTGTCAAGGCGCTGAATGAAGCCGAAATAGGCAATGCCATATACTACCCCATTTCGCTGCATGAGCAGGAGTGCTTTGCCCATCTGGGATATACCCGTGAGGATTGCCCCGCTTCGCATTGTGCATCACAGCAGACTTTGGCGCTTCCGATCTATCCAGAAC
The DNA here is from genome assembly GCA_964629885.1 of uncultured Chitinophagales bacterium. Taxonomy (GTDB): domain Bacteria; phylum Bacteroidota; class Rhodothermia; order Balneolales; family CAYWCV01; genus CAYWCV01. The sequence continues at coordinate 23,695 of CAZVRJ010000008.1, forward strand.
TGAAGAAGAAGCAACAGCAAAGAGTGGTAGACACCATCGTTGAAGTCCTTCAGGGATAAGCCATATGGACGTAGAGGTGATACTTGCTGGGGCGGAACGCTTTGACGAATGGGATGCCTTCGTCGAATCCCACCCCCAAGGCACCATCTACCACAAAGCGACCTGGTTGCTCGCAGGACCCCACCCGAACACCGGCCTGATTATAGCGCGTGACCAAGCGGATACTCCCCTTGGTGGCTTCGCGTTCGCAGTAAACACCCGTAATGGGCTCCGTCGCATTCTGAAGCCGGCCCTGACTGCCCGTTTTGGTCCACTCGTTGCCCCTCACCTGTCGGACGCCGAAAAAAGCCTCGTGCTGGACAAACTGCTGGCAGCTCTGCCGGCGCACGACCTCATCGGACTCTCAAGCACCGACATCCACGATTCCCTCCTGCTGAAATCAGTGCTCGGTGCATCAGAACGTCGTTACCCAACAAATTTCAAGACATTACCCGACACGCCCGACGAGCTTCTAGCTAGCTATCAAAGCAACATCCGCCGTAATATCCGGAATGCGCTCAACGAGGGTGGACGCTTTGTGGAGGAGTCTGATCCCGACCTAGCCTATGAGCTCTTCGTGGGAGCGTATCAAACAAGAGGGGATGCGCCGCGGTTCTCGAAAGAGTACTTTTCTGAGGTGATAGATCACCTTTCGCTGTTCGGAAATGTGACGTTGCCGGGTGTGAGCGACCAAAACGGGATGCTCGTGGCCTCGCTGCTGTTGTTCTACGATAGCAAGCGGGCTTTTTACGTGGTGTCGGGTACCGACCGCGAGGCACTGAACGGTAATGCGGGCGCCCTTTTGGTGCATTTTGCGCTCCGATTCGCCCAAGACCGAAACTTACTTTTCGATTTCAACGGGTCGAGTATTACCGGAATCAACGGATTTTTCGAGAAGTTCGGTCCCGATCCTGCTGAGGTGGTGCATCTGCGGAGTGCGAGGACCATCAAGGGGAAAATGGCGCTGTTGTATGAGTCCGTTACAGGGCGGCACGTCATCTGATTTGACTGGTAGGCTGAGATTTCGCACCGACTAAGTGTCGGATTCGCTATCTTTAGGCAAAAATTTACCCTTCTGCATGGCACAGTTTACGACACACACAGGGATGGTCGACATCCTTCCCGGCGAATCGGAGAAATGGCAATATCTCGAGGGATTAGTACGCGAGGTGGCCCGTAGGTTTCATTTCAGGGAGATTCGTACGCCGATCATGGAACCCACCGAAATGATCGCACGGGGTGTGGGGCAACTCACCGACATTGTCTCGAAAGAGATGTTTGCGTTCGATCGTGGCGACGACCATTACGTGCTGCGTCCAGAAGGAACGGCATCTGTTTGCCGCGCGTACATCCAACATCGATTAGATCAACGTGGCGGTGCGCAGCGTCTGTTTTACATCGGACCCATGTTCAGGGCTGAGCGTCCACAGAAAGGGCGCCAACGTCAGTTCCATCAGTTTGGAGCCGAAATTCTTGGGAGTGCCGATCCCTTGGCCGATGCCGAGGTAATCGCCTTCATGGCGGAAGTGTACCGACTTGCCGGCATTGCGAACACGACACTTCGCATCAATTCGGTGGGCGACCCTGAGAGCCGCCAATCGTACAGAGAGGCGCTGATCGCATATTTCAAGCCATTTGAAGCGCAATTGAGCGAGGTATCGCGCACAAGATTGCAGAACAATCCGATGCGTATCCTCGACTCGAAGGAACCCGAAGATCAGGCATTGGTATCAGATGCGCCCAGCATCATCGATTATTTGAATCAGGATTGCTTGGACCACTACGGCAAGGTGAAGCAGCACCTCGAGTCGCTGGGAATATCGTACGTGGAGGACCACCGACTCGTTCGTGGACTCGATTACTATACAAAAACGGCATTCGAGCTAACGAGTCCAGACCTTGGGTCTCAAGATGCCTTGGGTGGCGGCGGCAGGTACGATTTGCTGGTCGAGGAGCTTGGTGGTCAGCCAACCCCGGCGGTGGGGTTTGCCTCGGGCATGGAGCGGTTCATGATAGCCTGTGAGGCGTTGGAAATCGGGTTGGGAAGCGAACCAAAGGCGGATGTCTACATTGCTTGCCACGGTGAGAAAGCCCGTTTTTGGGCGGTTACGAAAGCCCAGGAGCTGCGAAATGCCGGTATCAGTACTTTGTACGATACCAGCGGTCGTTCGGTGAAAGCTCAGATGAAAGAGGCCAACCGTGAAGGGGCAAAATGGACCATCGTCGTGGGCGAAAGCGAGCTCGAGAAGGGAGAATTTGTCCTCCGCAACATGCAAGCCAGCGAAGAGCAATCCTTGCCATTTTCTAGCATTAAGTCAATAGTCGTCCCCTCAACTTAAAGACTCTTACTCCTGCTCTTGTTCCTGTTCCTGTTCCTATCCTTCTTCTTTCTTCTTTCTTCTTTCAAAAAAGCCCCGAGAGGATTCCCCCGGGGCTTTTTTATTGCGTCTCTCTTAGGGACGATTAAAAGGAGACAGACACGCCGCCGACAGCGAACAGGCCGATATCTGGGGTACCTACAAACTGTGGTTTCTTGTTATTCGTCATGTTGTTGACAGTAACTGAACCGCGTACACCTTTGGTGAACTGGTAGCCCATGTTAACGTCAAGGCTATGGTAGGAATCCAGATTTCCAAACGAGCCATCTGCTCGCTGAGTGGTATAGATACCTGACTGAATTGGGAAGCCAGCTATGTAACGGAGCCTCACACCCATATCAAAACCGACCTCACGATTGTTGTAGTTACCTCCAATTGTGAACTTATTTTGTGGGGCGTTCAGAAATATGTTCAGATCCGGATTGCCATCAAGTTCGAGCCACTTGTCTCTGCTCACATATGAATAATTACCCATGAGTGAAACCTTGTCGTTAACGAGATAGTTGAACCCGAGATCGACACCGTAATATGTGATTTCACCAAAGTTACGGTAAGTCAAGATCACAGCATCACGGCTGAAAGCTTCTGTCGGTGTTACAACACCCAGTGGAAGTCCACCAAGCGATGTGCCAACATTTGTGCCAATTGCCTGTGCTGTAGCCTGTGCTTGAGCTAATGGCATGCCTTGCGACATTAGTACGTTCGTAAAGAACTGTGTAAGGTATTGTGCCATATTCTGGCCACTCATGAACACATTAGGTGTTTCAACGATAAGAGGACCAACAAAATCTTCGGCCTTAGTGCGGTATACGTCGACGCTGAGCAACAGCTTGTCGTTGATGATGCCTTTATAGCCGACCTCAAATGTGTTATATATCGTAGGATTTATCGGGTCGATGTCGAGAACATCGGCAACAGGGTCAAATGTGCCGGTAGAAGTGTTCAATTTTGCAAGTGCCATTGCAATGGCTGCATAATTACCGCCGGCTGGATTGGCAGACCCGGGAAGTGGAGCTTGTGCCATCGCCGGTGCCAAACCGGCAGTTTGTGGATTAGATGCCAATGCAGCACCAACTATCTGGCGAATCAAAGCCCATGTTGCTGCATTCTGTGTATTCAGATTGAATGCCGGAGCAGTTGGGGCAAAATTGGAAACAAATACAGGACGGCCACCATCGCCTCGCTCAAAACTAAAGCCAGTTGATGGCACGCCTTGTGCACGAACCTCAAGATTATAGAATCCACCGACCGGTATTCTTGCTGCAAGAAGATCCAAGAAGAGTGCATTTGAACTCGGTGTTGAAAACGACCGATTGTAGGTGAATCGGAAGTTTTGATTCTCAATCGGACGGTAAACAATCGCGGCCCTTGGTGAGAATTGTGGATCTTCTAACTTTTCATGCTTATCGGCACGGAAAGAGAAGAGCAAATCCAAATTATTAGATGCAGAAAATTTGGTTTGCAAATAGCCCCCAATTTCAGTGAATCCGTCCGAGTCTTCGTTTCGACCATTGATGGTACCATCGGTTACAGGCGTTGTCACGATGTAATCGCCACCGTATAGAAAATTGAAGCGGCGCCAGTCAGTACTGTGCTGTAGTTGAGTCACGAATTGAGTTGACTTATCGATAATTCCTAAACCAGTTGGTATGATATACGTATCGCCAGAGTTAGACATATTCAAAAATGCCTGTGCAAACCAATTCTTGTAGGTCACTCGTCCTTGGTAGTACGAGTAAGTCCAGTTGACTGCTTGTCCGGCTCCGAGGCCAGTCAAGTCGATATTATTTGCACTGTTCAAGCCTGCGTTGAAAATAACATCGAGATCATCGGACGGATTAAAATCAACTCTTGCATCAAAACCAAATTTTTCGATGTTGTAATCGCGGATGCCAATTCGCTTACCGATCTGAGAATTTGGGTCGCCACCCGATGCCAAGTATTGAGCACGTGCGTTTCTTTCCTGCACCAAATATGGGTCATCATCGGCCACCCGATATTCATCGGCCGTCAAATATGATCCAGAGAGTTTGAGACCAACTTTATTATTGAAGTTGTGAGCTGATCGGAACTGCCCTTTGAGAAAGCTTTGATTTCCACCATATAGACTCACTGTAGTACCAGACGATACCAATGGAGATTTTGTCAGGAAGTTTACTACACCAGAGTTAGCATTTGGACCATAGAGAGCGGCGCCTGGTCCTAAAACAACTTCGATACTTTCAATATCGTCATTCACAACTGGAATAAAGTGCATCAAGTTTGCTCTTAGCGACGGCACAGTTGCAATACGATTGTCGGTAAGCATCAGCAATGACCCAGAAAAGATGTTATTAAAGCCTCTAGTTACTACAGTTGATGAGGCAACACCCTGCTGTGCTATGTCGACTGCTGTGCTACCTTTGATAAAATCTGCTGGAGTTGTAGTCGAAATATCCTTTATCTGCTGTGCCGAGATCACCTGAATCGATGATGGCGATTCGGTAACTTTTTCGCGGATTTTGGACGCCGACACAACAACCGGGTTCAAGCTCATGCCCGGCATGAGTGCAATATTGAGCTCGGTAGCCTGACCGCTCACAATGACGATGTCTGTGATGCGCTGGTCTGTGAAACCAACATAACTCACCCGAGCATAATATGTACCAGCTAAAAGACCAGTTATCTCAAATCTGCCCTCAACGTTGGTAACGGTCCCTCTTGATACGGAGGCATCCGTGGAGGACACCAATATGTTCGCGCCAATAAGGGTCTCACCATTACTTGCATCTGTGATTACCCCCTTTAGGGTACCCTGAGCATGCACGGAGCCGACCAGCAGAAGCGACACAAGGAAAAACGCTTTGTGTATCAATGTCTTCATAGGATTGTATATGGATTAGTTTTTAGCAGCCTTCTAGACCGTAGGAAGCGCTTACAGCGACAACACATGCGATAATACAAACTAAACCAACAATTGCGAACAGTCTAAAAATAATTTAGACTACGTATAAACAAGCTTCACCACTTATGGGGAATCAGTTGGACAAAAAACACCTTTGCTCAGCCATAAGCACATAAACTTGTTACTGCTAGGATGAATTGAATTAAACTAAAAGTTTCGATTTATGCGGATTTTTATAATTTATTAAAAGCGCTTTTTTATTTCATTTGCATTACTTTGTTAAGTTTTTTTGAATAAATATATTACTAAATATTGCTTTTGGCATCTTTTGTGTTAAATTCACCGACGTACAACAAAATAAACCAAACCTCTCATGTTCAAATATGTCAAGGCGGTCCTGATCATTGTGCTCCTTTTATTGGGCGCTAGCCTGGTAAATGGAAAGGAAATAACTCATGCGGCCGATTCTTCGGCCGCTTCCTTTTTGGGCAATAGTGATTCTACCTTGGCACTCACAGCAATCGTAGCAACGGTCAGCCCAGAAGATGGTGGATCGTATGCAACGATGGAAGATTTCAGAGCTAGCAATGCCTACGTGAAATTCGCACTCGACAACGTCTGGATACTATTGTCTGCATTTCTGGTGTTCATCATGCACCTTGGTTTCGCTTCCGTCGAGAGCGGATTCATGCCCGCCAAGAACACGGTGAACGTCATCTACAAGAATCTTTTCATTCTCACCACAGGCATCCTCACGTACGCCATCGTGGGTTTCAGACTCATGTATCCGGGCGACTTCAACATCATCGACGGCGTGTTGGGCTTCCCCGGTTTTGGAATCGGATTTAAGCCCGATAACCCTACAGCCTTCCTCACTACCGACTATGGGATGGACATGACCATCTGGAGCGATTTCATTTTTCAGGCGATGTTCGCCGCTACTGCAGCAACTATTGTGTCTGGGTCGGTAACCGGCAGGATTAAAATGCCATCCTACATGATTTACACTGGACTCCTTGTTGCTTTTTGTTATCCGATAACAGGCAGCTGGAAGTGGGGTGCCGGTTGGTTAGACACCATGGGCTTCCATGATTTCGCAGGATCTACCCTAGTGCATGCCGTGGGTGGCGCCGCCGCATTGGTTGGAGCTTGGATGCTGGGTCCCCGGGTTGGCAAATTCACAAACGGGAAAGCCAACGACATCCCCGGCCACAACCTCCCACTGGCAACGATTGGGGTCTTACTTTTATGGTTCGGCTGGTTTGGGTTCAACGGAGGCTCGGTTCTGAGTGCCCAACCCGACGCCATAGGACTCGTTTTGGTGAACACTGCCCTTGCAGCTGCTGCCGGATCACTTGCGGCGATGGCCGCTGCCACATTCCTCATGCACAAGATGGATCTGGGAATGGCGCTGAATGGTGTTCTTGGAGGGCTGGTCGGCATCACTGCCGGCGCAGATTTGATCGACCCGGGCAACGCCATCATCATCGGCGCTCTGTCGGGTGCCTTGGTTGTGGCCTCCATCATTGCGTTAGAGAAAATTGGAATCGACGACCCTGTTAGCGCCATCTCTGTTCACGGTGTATGTGGCATTTGGGGTACTTTGGCTGTTGGAATATTCGCCGATGTTTCATTGATAACACAGCTTATCGGCACATTTTCAGTTGTCGGATTCACCATCGTGTTTTCGCTCATCACATTCACAGCCATCAAATTGGCCATCGGAATACGGGCCGATCATGATGCAGAAGTATCAGGAATGGATGCCTATTACCATGGACACACGGCATATCCTGATTTCATGACCAAGAATTAATTAGGACGACACGAACGATAAGGTTCATATATTGGCGTCAATTCATTATTCTCCGTGTATCATTGAATTGAGGAGGAATCATGGATCGTCGCCAATTTTTAAACTCGATTGCACTGCCTCTGGCTGCCGTGCCCATCGCTGCCACTTTTAAACCAAGCATGGTCGCCGAGCTACTGCCGGAGATTAAGTCATTTAAAGGGTCGCCAGCTGAATTGGCGGCCAACGAAGACCTTTGGTTTCGTGTACAACAGGCTTTCACGGTCGACCGCAGCCTCATCAACTTGAATAACGGTGGGGTGAGTCCGTCGCCATCTGTCGTTCAGGACGCCATGAAACGGCATCTCGACTATTCTAACTTGGCACCTGTCTATACCATGTGGGGCGTTTTAGGGCCCCAGCGCGAAACCGTTCGGCAAAGTATAGCCAGAATGCAGGGAGTTGACGCCGAGGAAATCGCCCTAACACGCAATGCCTCCGAGAGTCTTCAAATTCTGCAACTTGGGTTCGATTTGAAGCCAGGCGATGAGGTCCTCACCACTACGCAAGACTACCCGAGGATGATTACCACGTTTCAGCAACGCGCACGACGCGAGGGCATCGTGCTCAAGCAATTCGACATACCTGCGCCTGCCGAAGACGACGATCTCATCGTATCGTTGTTCGAACGGAATATCACACCCAAGACCAAACTCATCTTGGTCAGCCACATGATCTTCATGAATGGCAATATTCTCCCGGTCAAACGGGTGACTGAGCTGGGACGCAGGCGTGGGATTCCAGTGGTCGTAGATGGCGCTCACGCATTTTCTCACGCTCCGGGAACCATTGCAGAGCTAGATATCGATTATTATGCCTCAAGCCTCCACAAATGGCTGATGGCACCTCACGGAACCGGACTCCTCTATGTGAGAAAGAACAAGATTGCAGGAGTCTGGCCGATGATGGCAGCACCCGACCATATGGACGCCGATATCCGCAAATTCGAGGAGATCGGAACCCACCCTGCCGCAAACTACTTGGCTATTGCCGAAGCGATCACATTTACCGAGGGAATCGGTCAGGATGTGAAGACCGCAAGACTCGTGTGGCTACGCGACCGTTGGGCTAATGAACTTACCAAGTTCGACAGGGTGACGATGCGAACCAGCCTTAAGCCTGGACGTGCAGCTGGTTTGGCCACCGTTGATATTGATGGAGTTGAGCCAACTGCCATCGTCAATCATTTGTGGAAAAAGCATCGCATGATCGTGGTGGCAATAAACGAACCTTTCACAAAAGGTGTGCGGGTCGCGCCAAACGTATATACTACACCAGGCGAAATTGATCGCTTTGTAGAGGCTATGACAGATGTGATCAAAAACGGAATAAAAGCCTGATCACTTCAATTTCACTACAAATTGAAGCCTTCTTCTGTTATCTTGGCAGCAAAAATCATTCCATCAAATACAATCGAGTTCATGAAAGCATTCATTTTTAGTGCAGTGATTCTTCTAGCGTCCTGTGCACCTCAGGCGCCACAAACTCCATCGGCACAAGAGGCTCAAGCTCCATCGAAAGATGTAATTGCATCGCCGGATGCTCCCGAAGCGATCGGCCCTTACTCTCAGGCTATCCGGGTTGGCGACACCGTGTGGCTAGCCGGTCAAATTTCGCTCGACCCAGTTACTGGCGGGATGATAACTGGCAGCATTGAGATTGAAACTCGACAGGTTATGGCAAACATTGAAGCTGTGCTTGAGGCTGCTGGACTGAAATTAAAAGATGTGGTTCAAACACAAGTCTATCTGACCGATTTGAACGAGTATCAAACGTTCAACGCGGTGTATGCAGAGTACTTCCCTACCAATCCCCCAGCTCGCGCAGTTGTGCAGGTTTCGCGCCTGCCGCGCGATGCAAAGGTGGAAATTATGATGACTGCCCACCGCACTCGCTAATGAAAACAGGATGAGCGACCTCGAACAGGTACTGATCAGGCGTTCGGTTCGGGCTAGCCGAATTGTTGGCCGTCTACATAATCAGAGCAAACAACTGTCGAGGTGGAGGCTCATAACGTTCTTGACAGTTGCCGCCATCGCAGCAACACTGGGCTATGCGTTTGGGCAATCGGTAGGATGGTCCATCTTTCTGGTTGGGATGATCCCGTTCTCCGTTCTGGTGTACATACACCAGCGCATCGAGAAGGCCATTGTGCGATGGACGGCTTGGGCCCACGTCACGAACGAGGATTTGGCCCGACTTCGCCTCGACTGGGACCATATACCGCAATCGGGTGTTAGCGAGCCTCTACCAAATCATCCATATTCGTCCGACCTAAACATATGTGGAAATCGGTCCCTAACCCATTTGGTCGATCTGTGTGTGAGCCAAAGCGGCAGCGACCGACTTGGATATTGGCTGCTCGAGCCCGAGCTCGACGTAGAAATTATCCGTAAACGCCAGCGCCTAATCCACGATCTGGTAAGTATACCCTATGCTACACAGAAGCTCCGCTGGGTGGCGCGCATGCAGGCAGGGTCCGACAAGAGAAGATGGAATACCAATCAACTCGTACAGTGGCTTCAGGCATCACCAGGCAGAAAATTAGGAGGCCTACTCAAGGTGCTGTCTGCTTTGAGTTTGATCAACCTCCTCGGATTTGCAGTTTGGATGATAGGTTTAACCCCTGGTTGGTGGGTGTTCACGTTCATTGCATACATTGCAGTATATGGCTTAAATGGGGGTGCACTCGTTCATTTGTCGACCGAGTCGACCGATCTTCACGAATACCTTGGAAGGTTTCGGGCTTTGTTCCAATTTTTGTCGAAACGGATCCCTTCGTGGACCACAGCAGCTCATGAACTGACCTTCCCGTTTCGTGATGAATCGGAGGGTCCGCTCGCAAGCCTCAAACGCCTTCGCAAAATTGCTTTGTGGGCTGGTGTGACTCGAAACGATGTTTTTTTTGTTATCCTGAACGCCATCTTGCCTTGGAACCTGATCTTCGCCGTGCTGCTAGAGCGGGAGAAATCGCTACTTCGAAGTCAGCTCCCAGGATGGCTCGACCGATGGTACACGCTCGAAGCTGCTGCCAGTTTAGCCCATGTAGCAGTTTTGAATGCCGACCACTGCTGGCCTGTCGCTGTTTCATGGCCAGAGTGGTATGCCGAAGATGCATCCCATCCGCTACTTCACAGCGAATCCAGGGTTTACAATACTCATCATTTTGACCAAATCGGCCGACTTGGGCTGATAACCGGCTCAAATATGGCCGGTAAAAGCACCTTCCTCCGTACAGTTGGCATCAACACGGTACTTGCCAACGCAGGGGCACCCGTAATTGCAACCAGCTTCAAGTGGCAACCGATGCGCGTTTTCACTAGCATGAAGATCAGCGACTCGGTCACTGAGGGATACTCCTACTTTTATGCAGAGGTCCGCAGGTTAAAATCATTGTTCGATGAGTTGAAAAAAACCGACGATCTGCCCCTGATGTATCTGATCGACGAAATCTTCAAAGGCACGAACACAAAAGAGCGCCTCATTGGAAGCAGGGGTTACATCCACTCGCTGATACACGGAAACGGATTTGGGTTAGTAGCAACGCATGACCTAGAACTTATCAAACTATCGCAAGAATCCGAGCTTGTGCGCAATCTCCATTTCGAGGAGACCTTTACAGCTGGCAACATGCACTTTACCTATAGGCTGATGAATGGTCCATGCACAAGCACAAATGCGCTGCACATCATGCGCCAGGCCGGTTTAGAAATAGACTGAGCGGTTCTACTCGCAAAAAATGCCTTGTCCTACCCAAAGTTGTCTGATTTCGGCCGCCAGATGACCGTTAGACACACCTGGGTGGGCAGCAGCAATCGACTGGAGTAGAGAGTCTGAGGTGGTGCGAATGACCATAATCCCGGCATCCGAGTTGTCGAACCATCCCGAAAACAACAGTTCGCCTGATTCGTACAGCTCGACTCGTTGATCAGGATTGTCTGATACCCCACCACTAATCTTCTCCCTGAATCGAAGGAATCCATACTGCACCATCTCATTATCGGCAGGAATTTTGCATAGTCCGCCAGCCGAGACCTCAAATGGAAGCAGTTCGATGTTGAATCTGCCAGCCATCACGGCCGCATCACCCCGCAGATACCCCCAAGCTGCGGTCGTGTCGGGCGCTTTTAGCACAAAGATGCCGCCGCCGCCGTTAAATGGACCCGCAAGGTCAAGTTTGCCCTCGTTGTACAGCTTGCCGATGTTCTCCATGTGGAGGGCCTGCAACACCGAAGCAGAATCTGGCGATATGGTCGGACGATCAGGATTTGTATTTAGGAACACAAAAAAGTATGTGGAATCTCCTATTTGGCCTGAATCTGCCTCAAGGGAAGTGTCGTTATCAACACCTGTGCAGGCTGCAACGCTAAGTGTTGCAAGGAAAGCGGCCAACATTCTGAGTTTCATAGTTTTCGACATGTTTAAATTCAAATTCTGCATACATGGTATGAGTAAGATTTGACTGTGTCAATGGCATCTTGGTTTTGTATATTCAAAGTTCTACTGTTCCCTCAGAATATTTTCGATGTATTCGGTTAAGAGGTACGCACTTAATTTAAACTGGGATGAAGCCGAACAAGCACATATCGATCGGTTGCGCACTAGTCGCGATACTGCTCCTTACTCCATGCTGGTTGTATGGGCAGCAAGTTGATGCCGATGCCCTCCTAGGCAAGGCGAGATCGGTGCGGTCGCAGCACCCCGACTCTGCCCGATACTACACAGAGTTACTATTCGATGCATTCAAGGAAGTTGAACCCGACAGTTCCCAACTGTTTGCCATCATCAACACTGCCAACTTGCGTCGTTACATGAACGATTTTGCAAGGGCAAGAGAGGTTCTGAGCTCGGTGCGTCAATATGCAGAGCAGCCTGGCAACGAAAAGCAGCTTGCCTTTTTGTACCAGATCCTGGGCATTATCGACAACCAGCAAGGGCGCTATCAATCGGCATCGGAGAACTTTTTGAGGGGGATGCATCTCTATGACACCACCGGCGACTCCCTCAATAAAGCAGTTTTACTCAAAGAGCTTGGTATTGTACACGAGAGGCTCAAGTTGAACGACCTTGCATTACAGTATGGAAAGGATGCCCTGAGGGTAATTCGAAGCATCGGCGACAGCTCCATGATTGCAGGGTTCCTTGGCGATATTGGCACCATGCATCAGAATATGGGCAAGCTAGATGAAGCCCTACCCTACCAGCTTGAGTCGTTGAGCATTAACCGAAAGATTGGGCAAGACTCCGATCTACCTTTCAACTACCACAACATCGGCGACATCTACATGCAGATGGGCATACTAGACAGTGCCGAAGTGTACACGATGCGTGCCTATGAAGGGTTTGAAAAGTTTGATCTCAAATTCGCGGGTCTTTACTCATTGATGAACCTTGGTATGCTCAATATGGAAAAGGGGAAATTTCAAATTAGCGAAGATTATCTTTTGAGATCGTACAACCGCGCCAAAGAGTTTGATGGGTTATACGAGCAGGGAATGCTCCTTGAAAAACTGAGCGTCTTGAACGAACGTATGGGCCGATATAGTGCTGCCCTGAATTACCTTAAAGACAGCCACACCATTCGCGACTCGCTGATGAGTGCAGATAGGGAAAGAACTATTTTAGAGATGGCGGAATCCTATAAAAATGACCAGTCAACGCAGGAAATTGAACGTCTGAGGATGCAAAAGACCATGTCGGAGCGCCTTATTACGATGCAACAAGTCTTCCTGATTGTTGTGAGCATTGTCTTAATCGCGTTTTTGGGCGCACTGTTGATGATGATAAGGGCAAACAAGAACGCCAACCGCCTGAATCGGGAACTGCTGCAGGCAAACGCACGCCTGACCAACATGGGTGAGGAAAGGAACAATCTCATCCACGTTATGGCTCACGACTTGCGCACGCCACTTGCACAGGTGAGTGGGTTGAGCGAGCTGCTCAAGGACTCTGATAATGTGACCGATGAGCATCTAGAGTACATCAATCTCATCGATACGGCTTCGAGAAACGGTTTGTCGCTCATTGCGCAGATGATGGAGTCGAGCAACAATAAGTCCTTTGCTTCGGCTAGAGAATTTGAAGAGGTAGACCTGCACCGAATTATCGACAGCAGTCTTAGCTTGTACGAAGCCCAAGCCCGAAACAAAAACATTCGTATGGTGTTCGAGAATGAGGCACAAAATCCAATAGTACATAGTGATCCACAAGCTATCAGAAGGGTGATCGACAATCTAGTATCGAATGCAATTAAGTACACCTATCACGATACACAGGTACTTGTGACGCTAAAAGGGGAAACGGGTGGAGTTGAAATTTGCGTCAAAGACAACGGTCCCGGATTCAGTGATGCCGACAAATTGCTGCTGTTTAGAAAATTCACCACCTTGAGCGCGCGCCCAACCGGAAATGAATCGAGCACAGGGCTTGGGCTCGCTATTGTCTATGACCTATTGAACGAAATAAATGGCTCCATCAACCTAGAGGAAGATGGTGAACCGGGCGCTCATTTTTGTGTCAAAATCCCACGAAATTTACAGTCTAGTTAATTTTCACTTATTAGCTGTGCACAAAATGGCATGAGCCAAGAATTGAAAAAATGTAACTTAACGAGATATGAGACACGAGACACGAGACACGAGACACGAGACACGAGACGCGAGACACGAGAAGCGAGACACGAGACTAGATAACCGATAACTGATAACTGATAACTGATCACCGACACCATGAGACCTTTTAACATATTAGGCATTCAACAAATCGCTATTGGCGGCGAAGACCGTATAAAACTGCTACAACTTTGGAACGTGATGTTTGGAATACCAGTGACAGGACATTTCAAGTCAGAGTCAGAAAATGTCGACGAATCAATATTAACGTTGGGAGCTGGTCCAAATGCGATCGAAATCGACTTGATGGAGCCTATCGACCCGACTCGGAGCCCTAAGGTACACGAGCCTAAATTGAACCATATCGGCCTATGGGTAGACGATCTTCACGCCGCGGTGGAATGGCTCGGCGAACAGGGAATGCGTTTCACACCTGGGGGAATCCGCAAGGGTGCATCGGGGTATGACGTGTGCTTCATTCATCCAAAAGGGAATGATGAAAAACCAATGTCGGGCGAAGGTGTGCTCATTGAACTTGTACAGGCACCCAACGATGTGATCAATGCACTATCTAACCAAAAATAATTGACATGAAAAAGATTGGCGTACTTCTATCAGGTTGCGGTGTTGCCGACGGATCCGAAATTCATGAGGCCGTTTTAACCCTTTTGGCCATCCGTGAGAATGGCATGCAGGCTGTGTGTATGGCTCCAAACGCACCGCAGCACCATGTAACAAACCACGTTACCGACCAGCCCATGGACGAAACCCGCAACATGATGGTTGAGGCTGCACGCATTGCCCGTGGCGACATCCGCGACGTTGCCAAGATGACGGCGTCTGATTTCGATGGACTCGTGATTCCTGGCGGATTTGGCGCAGCCGCCAACCTTACCGATTGGGCTTTCAGCGGACCCGACGGAAAGATACTACCCGACGTGTCGCGCATCATCAACGAGGCCGTGATTGCTGGCAAACCCGTTGTCGGTCTGTGTATGGGTCCGACAGTTATCGCACTTGCTCTGAAAGAATCGGGCATGAGCGCACAGCTGAGTGTAGGCACAACCGCGGAGGGGTCGCCGTACGACATCGGTGCCATCAGCGGCGGCATGGAAGCTGCAGGCCAGACGGCAGTCATGAAAACCGTGCGCGAAATCGCCTACGATGTAGACAAGAAGATTATCAGTGCACCCTGCTACATGATGAATGCCGACATCCTTGATGTACGCAAGAACATTTCGCAGGCTATAGAGAAGTTAGCCGAATTGGTATAATGAATACTTAAAGCGTAATGATATATTCATAAATATTATTTATGGATTCCATTAATAGGTTTAATTGTTTCGGAAAATGAATAAATTATTTCATTCTATTTATCTTTAATCGACATTTATACCAATCTTTTTAAGTTATCGACCATGAAGAAGTTAATCTACTCCCTGATTCCAGTCTTTGTGTCAATGCTGTTTATTACAGCATGTGGCGGAGCAAATACATCCACTGAGTCAAATGTCGAAGTGCCACAAGCCCAATCCGAAGATAGACTTTCGCTTGAGCTTCGCGACTCCATGACCCCACAGGAAGTGCTTCAGGCTTTCAAGGATGGCCATCAGCGATTCCTCGACGGCAACCTCCGCGTGCGCAAGTTTGTGACTGAAATCAACGAAACCTCCATGGGACAAAACCCATACGCCATCGTGGTGAGCTGCATCGACAGTCGTGTGCCTGTCGAAACTATCTTCGACAAGCGTATTGGTGAGATTTTTAGCAGCCGTTTGGCTGGAAACGTCATTAACACGGATGTGGTCGGTGGTGTCGAATTTGCCACGGCCTTGGCTGGTGCGAAGCTTGTGCTTGTGATGGGACACACAAGCTGTGGTGCCGTGAAAGGTGCCATCGCTGATGCTGAATACGGCAACCTCACGGGTCTTCTCGATAAGATCAAGCCTGCCGACGACAGTGTTCGCTCTGGTCTTGATCCGATCATTGACACATCCAGCGAAGCATACACCGACATGGTTGCCACGAAACATGTGGAGCTCAGCTTGAAGCAACTCCGCGACATGAGCCCTGAGTTGGTGCGTCTCGAGCAAGAGGGCAAAATTATCATCGTGGGTGCCATGTACGACATCGCCTCGGGTGCCGTAACATTCATCGACTAAACTGCTTTTCATATTGTGTGTGTTGTGGGGGAGGCTCATTTGATGGGCCTCCCTTTTTTTTACAAAAATCGGTAGGGCAACATTTCTAGGTTGTTTGCGTATATTCGGTTTATGCAACGCAAATTCATGCGCATCGTATTTTTGGCTGTCTTCACCCTCCTGTCGAGCGGTGTGGTTGCCACGTTGCACATGTGCCAGAACCAAGTGAAAGGTCTGGAGTGGTTTTCGGGCGAGAGCAAAAAGTGTCCATGCAACAAAATGGAGATGAACGACGGTTGTTGCGACACCTTAGTGATTCATTATGATCAAGAGGATGCCACGCCCACATCCACACCCGCCATACCGTCTGACTCTGCTATTGCCGACATTGAACTGCCCAGCAGCATACGCATTGATTCTGACGACTTTCCAACATCTTCGCTAGGCATACAGGCTAGAGAGCCTGTTCCAATTGTCCCGATATGGCTTAGCAACCAATCTCTGCGCATACCCGACGCCTGCTGATATCGTGAGCCTTAACGCAGTCGGACGTATATTGTCTCGACTGTAAACTTGCCACGTCGGGTTTCCTATCAGCATGTTACAATCCATTATTCGATTCTTTCTCGACCAGAAATTGGTCACTGTCCTATTTGCAGGACTCCTCATTGCCTGGGGTTTAAGTACGGCACCCTTCAAATGGGATGTGCCGTTCCTACCATCCGACCCTGTACCTGTCGATGCCATCCCAGACATCGGCGAAAACCAGCAGATCGTCTACACCGAATGGATGGGACGATCGCCGCAGGATGTCGAGGATCAAATCACCTATCCCCTCACATCCACCTTGCTCGGCCTACCCGGCGTAAAAAGCATCCGTAGCACATCGATGTTCGGGTTTTCGAGCATTTACGTGATTTTCGAGGATAATGTCGACTACTACTGGAGTCGAACTAGGATCTTGGAGAAGATCAATGCGCTTCCTGCCGACTTGCTACCAACGAGTGTCCAACCCCGCCTCGGTCCCGATGCCACTGCTTTGGGTCAAGTATATTGGTACACCCTCGAAGTGCTCGATCAAGACGGAAACTTGGTGCAAGGGGTGTGGGATCTTCACGAATTGAGATCGATTCAGGACTTCCAGGTCAAACCTGCATTGAATGCAACACCGGGCGTGAGTGAGGTAGCTAGTGTGGGCGGTTATGTGATGGAGTATCAAGTGGATTTAGATCCATCGTCCCTGCGCCTCTATAACATATCTGTCATGGATGTGATGAATGCCATCAGAGCTTCCAACCAGGACGTGGGTGCAAACACGCTTGAAATTAACCAAGTCGAGTACCTTGTGCGTGGTTTGGGTTACATCCGGTCGGTGGCAGACTTGGAGGAATCAGTTATAACGGAGCGGAATAATGTGCCAATCCGAATTGCGGATGTTGGCCGCGTTAACATTGGACCTGCACCTCGTGGCGAACGAGGCATTCTCGATCGCGATGGTGTTGAGGTTACCGGAGGCGTGGTGGTTGCGCGCTACGGCGACAACCCGATGCAGGTGATCGAGGCCCTAAAGGAGCGAATAGCCTTGTTGGAACCAGGCTTGCCGCAGCGAACTCTGGAAGATGGGAGGACGGTCAAAGTCAGCATCGTCCCCTTCTACGATCGCAGCGTGCTCATCCGCGAAACGCTAGGCACGCTGAACGACGCTATCAGCCTTCAGATTTTGATTACCATTATTGTGATCCTGGTCATGGTTCGGAACTTGCGTGCCTCGATCATGATCAGTGTGATCTTGCCTATTGCCGTATTGATGACGTTCATTCTGATGCGCTATTTCAGTGTCGACGCCAATATTGTGGCGCTATCGGGTATCGCCATCGCGATCGGCACCCTTGTGGATCTCGGTATCATTTTGAGTGAAAATGTACTTCGCCATAAAGACGAGGCCTCTGAAGGTGAGCCACTGCGCGACATCATCTATCGGGCATCCGTCGAAGTTGCACCTGCCATATTGACTGCCGTTTCGACGACCATCGTCAGCTTTCTACCTGTATTTACGCTTCAGGCAGCCGAAGGTAAACTGTTTACACCCTTGGCATGGACCAAGACATTTGCGCTCGTTGCCGCAGTGGTCATCACCCTCACCATGCTACCTGCCCTAGCGCATGCACTCCTGGGAATGCGCATCAAACGGGGCGAATCGGGTGCCAAATCACAAGCTGGGCCTATTGAGCGGTATGGTCTATGGCTGGCGGTGGTTGTTGTGAGCATATTCTTAACTGCAGCTTGGCTTCCGCTCGGTGTTCAGGTCGGGTTACTTGTGAACCTCCTGTTTGTTGCTCTGATTTTGGCTATTGTCTTGGGCGGCTTCTATCTATTCCTGAAATACTACCCAACTTTACTGGCGTGGTGCCTTGAGAACAAGCTGAAGTTCTTGAGCATACCGGCTGTCATCATTTTGTTCGGTGCGATGATTTGGCTCGGTTTCCCACGCGTGTTCGGCTTTGTGGCAAAGGCGGGCGACTCGGTTGGGATGAATGTTAGGGTAACCGCACCATGGTCGTTTATGGCTCATTCCTTCCCGGGTCTTGGTAAGGAATTCATGCCGTCGCTCGACGAGGGTGCCTTCCTGTTGATGCCGACTGTAATGCCCCACGCCGGTGTGGAAATCAGCCGCGAGTACTTAAGCCGCCTCGATCGCTTGGTGACAGCCATCCCAGAGGTTGAAACCGTTGTGGGTAAAGCAGGCAGAGCCGAGAGTGCGCTGGATCCCGCCCCGCTTTCCATGTTTGAGAATGTGATCCTTTACAAACCGGAGTTCAAGACGGATGCCGATGGACGAAAGCTGCGGTTCAAGATAGATGATGAGGGGAATTTTGTGACAGACGATCGCGGCGAGCTCATCCCCGACAACCGCGGGCAGTATTACCGCCAGTGGAGGGATCATATCCGTACCCCTGACGACATCTGGCAGGAGATTGTTACGGCCACCACCTTGCCCGGAATTACATCTGCGCCCAAGCTACAGCCCATCGAAACTCGCCTCGTCATGCTTCAGACAGGCATGAGGGCTCCTATGGGTATCAAAGTTTATGGCCCCGACCTCGAAACCATCGAAGCCTTCAGTATAGAATTGGAAGCCCAATTGAAAGAGGTTCCAAGCTTGAAGGAGGCGTCCGTGTTTGCGGAACGCAGTGTCGGCAAGCCATATCTCGAAATCAAGCTCGACCGACCGGCAATGGCGCGCTATGGTATCATGGTGGCAGAGGTTCAGGAGGTAATCGAGGTTGCGGTTGGCGGCATGCCGCTCACAACTACCGTGGAGGGACGAGAGCGCTACAACATCCGTGCCCGTTTTGCACGCGATTTCCGCGACAGTCCAGAGTCGCTGGAGGGAATATTGATACCAACGATGATGGGTTCACAGATACCGCTCGGCCAGATAGCCGAAATCACGTACCGTCGAGGCCCGATGATGATCCGAGGTGAAGACACGTTCCTGACCGGCTATGTGCTTTTCGACCGCCAAGAAGGCGTGGCTGAGGTGTCGGCCGTTGAAGATGCACGCAACTATTTGAATACGAAAATCAGCTCTGGCGAACTCGTGTTGCCCGATGGAGTTCGTTATGTTTTCTCAGGCAGCTACGAAAACCAAGTAAGGGCTGAGAAGCGGCTTGCGTTCGTCATACCGTTATGTTTGATCTTGATTGTACTGATCCTCTATTTCCAGTTTAGGTCGGTCGGAACCGCCATGATGATTTTCACGGCCATTGCAATGGCGTTCTCGGGAGGTTTCATCATGGTGTGGCTATATGCCCAGCCATGGTTCCTTGATTTCAACATATTCGGCACGGAGATGAGGACTTTGTTCCAGATATCGCCCGTCAACTTGAGTGTTGCCGTTTGGGTTGGATTCATCGCCCTTTTCGGCATTGCCACCGACGATGGTGTGGTGATGGCTACCTACCTTGACCAGACTTTTGCTTCAAGGGTCACAAATACCACAGAGGAAATACGCGCTGCTGTACTAGAGGCCGGGCTTAAGCGAATTCGTCCATGTCTTATGACCACTGCCACCACTCTGTTAGCTCTGCTTCCAGTACTTACATCGAGTGGACGCGGTGCCGATATTATGATCCCGATGGCGATTCCTGCATTCGGGGGGATGACCGTCGCATTGATCACGCTTTTTGTGGTGCCTGTTCTGTACAGCTGGAAAGCGGAGAGAACAGCAGGTGCAACTGCAAGATCAGGAGCAACTGCAAGAGCAGGAGCAGGAACGGCATCGATAGGCGAAAAAGATGGTGAAACTAAGGGCGGTGGCAAACCACCATTCTTGTCGTTGCTCTTGTTCTTGCCGTTGCTCTTGTTCTTGCTCTCGCCATTGTTCTTGTTCTCGAATCAAGCTAGTGCACAATCACTGCCGTCATCTCTATGGCAGAAGGCGGTTGAGAATAACCCTCGACTGGAGATATACCGTCAGAATCTTGTATCCCAAGAGGCTCTGAAACGGTCGGTGGGAGCTTGGCCCAATCTTGAGATCGAGGCCGGCGTGTTAGTCCGCCCGATGGAACTGATGATGGGCGATCAAAGGTTCAGCTTTTCCGTGATGCAGATGCTGCCACGGACGGCTGAATTTAAGTACCAACGCGAGGAGATCGATGCCATGTCGGGCGCTGAGCAGGCACTGCTCGATGAGACCTTGCGAATGATTCGCCGCGAGTTGACCGAAGCTTGGATCGAACGCGTCGCACTCGAACATGAGATGAACCTCATGGATGATGCCCTCGAGATAATGAACCAGATGCAGTCGGCTGTCCGCGACCGGGTTTCCACAACAGCAAGCAATTCCGATTGGATTCGTATCGAGATGCGCATCCTCGAAATGGAAGATGTTCACGCTGCCATGGAAGACAAGATCGAAGCGCTGAACCAGAAGATATGGAGCCTCACAGGCGACAAGCAGCGATCATCCATCCCAATTGCCGATAGTCTTTCGATAGCCAGCTATCGCTTTGCAAGGCAAGTGCCTGATTTCAGCGACCATCCTGCCGTTCGCATGTTCGATTTCGAGGCCAATGCTGCGATAGCGCGTGCAAGGATGACGGAATCGATGCTGCGCCCGATGTTTGGGATTGGCGTACAGTACACTCCTATCAAACCGAGGGAGTCTATGGGTGAGCGAACAAGTGGTGGCGATATGATTATGCCAATGTTCACCTTAAGCGTGCCGACATCTCGCGATAAGGTAAGAGCGCTATCGGAGGCATCGCGATCAGAGTCGCTCAGTATCCAGCGGGCTAAAGAAGACAAAATAGCTGAGCTTCAAATTCAGTGGGCCAAAGCCATATCAGAGCTCCAGCAAGCCGAGCGCAACCTCATCACAGCCAGTCGACAAAGAGCATTGTCGAAGGAATTGTACGATAACGAGCTTGTTCAATTCCAAACCGGAATGGGTAACCTCGACATGCTGCTCGACATCCAAGAGAGTTGGGTCGGGTATCGCATGAAATCGCTCGAAGCAACCATGCGTCAGCGAATGGCCTTCGCCATGCTAGAAGAACTTCAACCTTCCATTACAGGGAGCACAAACCAATGAGAACCGAAACATCATCATTTAGCCTACAGAACAAGAATTGGAGAAAGTGGGCAGTTTACGCAGGAATCCTGATACTTGGATTGATTGGCGGACGCCTGATATGGGGTGGTGGCGACCCTCACGCCGGTCACGACCATGCTACGACCGAAGATGGAGAGATTATTTGGACTTGCTCGATGCACCCACAAATTCGCGAAGATGGTCCGGGAAAATGCCCCCTTTGTGGCATGGATCTGACCCCGCTGAGCGCATCGGGTGGATCTGGAGCCGATGCAGGTATCATACGGTTATCGGCTAACGAGCTCAATTTGGCAGGAGTTAGGACTACCAGGGTCGGCGGTGCGTCGTCCGACGGAACCATCATGCTAACCGGTCGAATAACCCCCGACGAACGACTTCGTGCGGTGCTTACTGCCCACATTGGCGGACGCATCGAAAACTTGATGGTTGACTTCACGGGCAGCAGGGTCTATGCCGGCCAGATATTGGCCGAAATCTATTCGCCGGAGCTCCTTAATGCTCAACAGGAACTGCGTCAGATGTACCAGTTCCGCGAGCAGCAACCATCCCTTTACAAGGCCACCCGCGATAAAATCGCCCTTTGGAAGTTCTCTGAGAGTGAAATCGACGCGATGGCCACCTCAGCTGAAATCAAGGCCGTAGTGCCGGTAAGGGCAGAGCGCAGTGGTGTGGTTACGGCGCTAAATGCCAGGAAAGGTATGTACGTAGAACGCGGCGAAATGCTCATGGAAATCGACGACCTTAGCTCCGTCTGGGTGATATTAGATGCCTTTGAGCAGGACCTATCTCGCGTGAGGATTGGGCAAACTATGGAAATCGTGGCTGATGCCCACCCGGGAGACACATTCAAAGCATCGGTGAGGTTCATCGATCCTATGCTGAATCCAGAAACCCGCACCGTGGCGATCCGTGCTGAGCTCAATAACCCAGGAAACAAACTGAAACCCGACATGCTGGTACGGGCACGTCTTCAGCAAGGCGGGAATCGAAGCGAAGTGCTAACCATTCCAGCCACAGCAGTGCTGTGGACTGGGAACCGTTCGGTGGTTTACGTTAAAGAACCGGGAAGTGACCACGACGGTAGTGGATTTCGAATGGTGGATGTTACCCTGGGTCCAAGAACCGGAAACTCCTACGAAATAAAAAAGGGTCTCTCATCTGGCGATGAGGTCGTAACTCATGCGGCTTTCACCATCGACTCGGCCGCTCAGCTCATGGGAATGGAGAGCATGATGAGCCAGCGCATCCAACGTGCCGCCGAAGATGAGGCTCTTCAGAAGTCCATCGTGCAGGCCGTGAAGCCTTACTTAGATCTGAAGGACGCCTTGGTTGCATCCGACAACGGCTTGGCTGCCACCAAAGCCCGTGAAGTTGTGACGGCTTGGGAACGTTTCACCACCAATCCACAAAATGAAGATGAATTGGAGATGTGGAGTACCATGAAATCGTCGGTGCTGAACGGTGCTCGCAGTACAGCCAGCTCGACGGATCTGGAAAAGCGCCGAGCTGATTTTGAAATCCTAAGTGATGCGCTCATTGCTCTCATCGACAGGTATGGAATTTCTGGCACCACGCTTTACAAGCAGTATTGTCCAATGGCCTTTGACGATAAAGGATCCTATTGGATCAGTACCGAACGCCAGATTCGCAATCCGTACTTTGGGTCCATGATGTTGTCATGCGGAGAAGTGCGTGGAACTTGGGAATAGAACTGTCGAGCCATTTTAACTATTAGGTGCAGTGATTGACCTGAAAGGGTGTCACCACTTTATGCTTGTGGTTGCTCATTCTATGAACGTATAAAGATATCAAGCTGGCAATCGCCACGGCATAAAGTGTCCACAGATAAACGTTGAGTAATAAGCCCTCTGACCAATCAGGCCCAGTAAGATGGGTGTGGATTGCTGCCAACGTGATCCAGATGATGGATGTTCTGTGAATCCACCTCCATAGAGTTGGAACGCCATGAATAATGGTTGCCGACATGGTGATTGCCAATCCATAAAATCCGTAGATGCCGATGTTCACTTCCCATCGGCGGTGAAACGGTAAAAGGGACATGAATGCGCGGTAGAGGTCGTCTGGCAAAAATCTAGCTGTCAATAGCAGTGCATGCGCTAATGCCAAGAAGACCACTACAAGCCCAAGCTGGTGGTGCAGGCAAAGTCTCTGACCTTTGGTACCGATCATCTTGTCGATCGGCTTCCAAGATGCCAAAAGGATCACCGAAATCACAAAAAGCGACATCGACAAATATCCGGTCAGATTTGATAAGGTTGTCCATGGTTCGACGGCGTGTCGGCTGGGTTCGCTGGTAGCCAGTAGCCGTAATGGTATCACAACGAGTGCGATTGCCCAAACAAGGGCGGTGCGCGAAAGCGCAGGAGATTTCATGTAGCCTCCAGTAAATGTTGTTCCTCCTTAGACGCGTAACTCCCCTACTTGTTCTTGTTCTCGCTCTTGTTCTTGCTCTTGCTCTTGTTCTTGTTCTCGCTCTCGCTCTCGTCTCGTCTTGCTAAATATTGTAAAACCCAAGCAACTGTCCTCTCGGTTTCTCATATTGTGGGCACGTGATCACCATAGCGGCTATGCACGTTGGCCGTGTCAGTCATAAAACCATCCAAATATGAAAAACATCTACCATAGAATGGTGAGGGGGCTCGTCGTTGCCGGCTGTCTGCTCCTTGCACCAATTGTAATTAATGCCCAGGATACGGGTAATTTTGAATTGGCTGAGAGATTCTCGGCATCGAATGTAACTCAAAAAGTAGGCAGCACCAGCATCTCGGCTCAGTGGCTGAAAGATGCCGACAAATTTTGGTACCAGTGGAATGATGGTGACGGCCGCCGCTGGATGTACATCGACGTTGCAAAGAAAATCAAGCGCCCTTTGTTCAATCAGGAAGACCTAGCGGCACAGTTAAGCGAGCAGTTCAACAAGGGAATCACAGCAACGGATCTCCCGCTCCGCAATTTTCGCTTTGATGAGGATAAGAAGCTCTTCTCATTTCATGTTGACAGTATCCAGTTCACCTACCATGCCGACCGGATGGAGCTCATCAAGGGCGACTCCTTAAAACGCGTGCCGACTGAACCTTGGGCAAATTACTCGCCAGATAGTACATGGATCGCTTTTGCTCGCAGCCACAACTTGTTTGTGATGCGTGCCGACGACCCAGATAGCACCGAAATCCAACTCACAACTGATGGTGAGCGTTGGTTCAGCTATCAAGCCAGCCAGGGCGACACCGTGACAACCCGTCGTCTTCGTGCAAATGCACGGTGGTTCGAAGACAGCAAGAAGATGATGGTTAAGCGCCAAGATTTCCGTAAAGTCGGTGATCTTTGGGTCATCAACACACTTGGCAACAACCGCCCTACCCTAAACACCTATAAGTATGCGATGCCGGGCGAGAAGGAACACTATGTAGACCATCTTGAAATCTTTGACCCAAACACCAAGTCGAAGGTTAAAATCAAGGCCGAAAAATGGCCAGATCAATCGATTGGCGGAACCTACTTCGGCAGCGGTGGTGGTGTATTCATAACAAAGAAATCAGATTATGTTTATTTCTTGCGTCGTAACCGAACATGGGACGAAATTGATGTCTGCAAGGCAAACACAGCGACCGGCGAGGTTCAAGCTCTATGGTCTGAAACAAGCAAGCCTTACTTCAACACGCGCTATGCACAGTTGGCCATCATCAACGAGGGCCAGGAATTCCTTTGGTGGAGCGAGCGCACGGGTTGGGGACAGCTCTACCGCTACGATGCCAACGGCAATCTGAAGAATAGGATCACAAACGGCCACTTTATGGTAGGCGACATTGCCCGCATCGACACCACCGCACAGACCATTTACTTTTCTGGTTTTGGCCGTGAGCAGGGAGCCCATCCATACTATGCAAATTATTATAAGATCAAGTTTGATGGCTCCGGCATGAAGCACCTCACCCCAGAGGATGCCAACCACACATTCAGCATGTCGCAAACGAACAAATTTTTCGTAAGCAACTACTCTCGTGTAGATCTCCCAACAAAATCGGTCCTCCGCGATAGTGAGGGTCGAGTGATTATGGATCTCGAGGCAGTAAACATGGCCCGTCTCGACGAAATCGGATATAAACTACCCGAAGTATTCAAGGTGAAGGCTGCCGATAACGTGACCGACGTATACGGTGTAATGTGGAAGCCGATCGATTTCGACCCGAATAAGAAGTATCCGATCATCACGTATGTGTATCCTGGTCCACAGACCGAGCCATTCCCGATCCCATTCTCTATCGGTGGTAACGCTGGTCGATCGAAATCCCTCGCACAAGTTGGCTTCATCGTGATCGCGATCGGGAACCGCGGTGGAAACCCGATCCGTCATAAGGCATACCATCAGTATGGCTACGACAACCTGCGAGATTACGCGCTTGCCGACAACAAGTATGGTATTGAGCAGTTGGCTGCACGCCACAGCTTCATCGACATCAACCGTGTTGGTATTTATGGTCACTCGGGCGGTGGATTCATGAGCTCGGCAGCCATTTTGAGCTACCCTGACTTTTATAAAGTAGCGGTATCGTCGGCCGGTAACCACGACAACAACATCTACAACATCTGGTGGGGCGAAGTGCACCACGGCGTTAAGGCGACTACACGCAAGGTCAAAGAAAAAGACGAGAACGGTGTTGAGCGCGAAGTAGAGCGCACAACCTTTAGTTCGCGCATTCCGACTAACGCTCAGATTGCACCCAACTTGAAGGGCCGCTTGTTGCTCGTACACGGCGAGGTAGACAATAACGTGCACCCTGCCAATACGTACCGTCTAGCTGAGGCTCTGATCCGTGCCGGCAAGAAGTTTGAGATGATCATCTTCCCTGGCGCCGCTCACGGCTTTACAGGTCACTACGGCGCTTATTTCGAGTACCGCATGTTCGACTACTTTGCAGAGCACCTCTTGGGTGATTATCGTCCGAATGTCGAATTCGTGATGCCGCGAACAGGCGGTGGAGCAGGCGGAAACGACGACTGATTTATCCATGTGATCCAAGAGATCAAGGGCATAGAGGGCATCAGGTTCCATACTTGATGCCCTTTTTTTTGATGCCCCTGTTAGCTTGGATGCTCCGGTTCTACATCGCTTGCTTCAAGCCGTCGACAATATCCTTGTAAGTGACTCCGCTCTCGATGGTCACAATCATCGGCTTGCCCAGCAGTAGCTTGTATTTGCCACCAAAATATCGATGGATTTCAGACAAGTGGTCTCGGTTGATGATGAACGCCCGATGGACCTGAACAAACTGTATGGGCAACGATTCAGTCAACTTTGTGAGCGACGTGTCGATTGGATACTCTTTCTTATCGCGGGTGACCAGATACACCAGTTTGTCTTTCGCTTCAAAGTGAGTGATATCGTCGTATCGCACAAAAAGCGTTCGATCACCCACGGTGACCGGATACGAAACAGGCTTGGGCTGATGGCGGAGGGAGCTTGCGAGTTCTAAAAGAGCCTGCAAAGGTGCTTTCGTATCTGCGCTAGACGTGTCGGGCAATCGCTGAAGCGCGTCGGCAAGTCGTTTAGCATCTACAGGTTTCAGCAGATAATCAACGGCCTTGTGTTCAAAAGCCTTGTATGCGTAGTCGGAATATGCCGTCGAGAAAATAATGTGTGGCACGTGGTGAATGCCGCTCAGAATGTCGAAGGCGTCACCATCGCCAAGCCGCACATCCAAGAAGACAAGGTCGGGTTGTAGCTCATCAATTTTTGACACAGATTCTGCGACACTGCCACATTCAGCGATAATGTGGATCTGGGTGTGGGCCTGAAGCTGCCGAGCAAGGCGCTCACGTGCCAAGTGCTCATCATCGACGATCAAGGTCCGCACGGTTTTCATTGGCGTGGAGATTTATTCTTGAGTGAAACCACGACCGCCTTATCAGGTGGGTTCTTGAAATCCAATTCATATGCATCCGGATAGCAGAGCTCAAGTGTGTCGGATACGCTCTGCAGGCCAAAGCCACCTGGGATGGGGCTAGGGAATGGACCGCCATTGTCGCTCACCGTCAGTACGAGACAACCGTGGTTAACTTTGGCATCGACGTCGACCTGCACCGCTGATCCATCGTTCGGGCGACCATGTATCACGGCATTCTCGACGATTGGTTGCATCAGGAAGCGTGGCATCTTCCATGCTGCCGCCTCTTCGCTTACCGTCAGGTGATAGTTCAACTTATCACCAAAGCGCGTTTTTTCGATGTCGAGATAGGTGCGCAGCAAGTCGATGGCCTCATGGACCAATACTGGCCCTTCGCCTTGCCTGTCGAGAAGCTCACGAAACATACGGGCCAGATCAAGGCTCATCTTTTCGGCTGCCTCAGGATTGGATGAAATCTGCGACGCCAAGGAATTTAGCGAGTTATACAGGAAATGTGGGTTCAGCCGTGCCTGGATGGCCTGGAGGCGGGCTCGGTCGGCCGAGGCTCGGAGCTGCTCCATCTCCCTGTTTCGTTCGGCCTGCTCCGTACGTGTACCCAGCTCTTGGAAATTGCTCAGCAAACGCATGAATGCAACGACGTTTGCGATGACAAGAATAATGTACAGGTCAATATATGCGAACGCTGAAAAGATACCGGTCGCATTCCATACTAAGTCATCACCAAGAAGTAGGTGGTTCACAATATTGCTAGCAAAAAAGCCGGCTGTGCATCCCACATTAATTGCGACGTATTCTATGAGTTGACGATAGTCAAATCTACTCACCTGCTTGTATAATGCCTGAGCAGCCCTAAGTGCCAACAAAGCAAAGACGCCAGAGGCAATAGCGGAACTTGATGTCTCATTAAATATCTCGGACAACTCGTCGGCATCTCCGATGAATATGGCCATTACCATCGAAAAAAACAGCGTAAGGACAAGCATTCGTCCTAATTGGTTCCAGATCGACATGGTAGAGCCGGATCGATACAGGGGCAAGGCCACGTAGATCATAAGTCCAATAAGGGCGAACCCGATGGCATAAATGAAATAAGGTAGAATTTCCATAACAGCGAAGTTAGATTAAAGGATGGTTCGCTGCAAAGAAACGGACAACTACATGCAAAAGATTGAATTTTCCGACGAATGGCCGATTTGAGCCGACGAACTGATCGAAATGATCACTTTGTTGCCCTCGATGCCCTCGATCACACGGATGCCCCGGTTCTACTGCCCTATCATCATCTTTAGCTCCTCGATGCGCATAGAGAGCTCGGAACGGTCCATGTCGCGGTACTCTTCGGGCAGCAGATCTTTGCTTGTGCATTCCATGACGGCACAAAGTGTCTGAAGTTCTACTTCCTCCGGGTAGTTTGGCGGCAAGAAATCGGCAAAGGTGTAATTAAGGACATCCAATGTAACATTGGCAAGCCCTAAGCTTGCTGCACGGAATTTCGCACGGGTCAAGGCGGCCTCCATGTCGGCGCCGCTGAAACGAACAGCCCCTTTCTTGATGAGCTCGGGTATTTCGTCGGTGTCGGTAGCCAACGATGTCTTCTTCTTCATGGCCGTGTACAGTTCAATCCGCTCCTCCTCGGTTGATGGCGGAAACAGGGCAAGGTGCTCTTCGGCTCGGCCCTGACGCTTCAAATCGACGGGCATGAGGTCGGGTCGGGCCGTCATTAGGAACCACATGATGCGTCCACGATTTTCGGTATTGCTCATGAATTGAGCTATCTGCGCGAAAACACGGCTAGAAACCCCGCTGTCGCCCGATGCATTCCTATCGCCGAGGTAAGCGTCTGCTTCGTCGATCATAACGGCCACAGGCGCCATTGCCGTGAGCAAATTCAAGATCTTCTCGAGATTTCCTTCAGTGACTCCCTGCCATTGCGACCTGAAATTCTTGAGCTTCACCATCGGCACACCAACCTCTGATGCGAAACATGTTACGATGAACGTCTTACCGGTTCCAACTGGACCGCATACAAGGTAACCCATCGGTAGCACGTCGCCACGACCTTGCTTGAGCGCATTTGCCGCCTCACGAAGGTGACGCTTAACCTTGGCATGCCCGGCCACATAGTCGAGGTTAAAACGCGTCTGAACAAATTCGAGCAAGCCATAGGCTTCGGCTTCGATCAACTCTTTCTTATTTCTGATTAATGAGTCGAATGTAATGGGCTGCTTGTTCTCCTTGGCAGAAGCCATAACCGCCTGGAGGTTGACAAAACTCAGACCGGCGGTCTGCTGTGCCAATACTTCCATCGGCACGGTGCAGAATGAATTGTATTCTTCCTCAGAGCCGTATGCCCGAATAAAACTTGATCGCTCCTCGATGCTGGGCAATTCCACACGTAATGCAGTCGTATATGGATTTTGGACCAGCTGCCTGTTCAAGTCGGACAAATTCTCGGTCAACATCACCAACGAAAAGTCAGCGTTTAAAAACATCGGATCATGGCTCCATCGCAGCAGATACACTAATGCGTTGCGGTCTTCAGCACTGGCCGAACCTCC
Source organism: uncultured Chitinophagales bacterium (assembly GCA_964629885.1). GTDB lineage: Bacteria > Bacteroidota > Rhodothermia > Balneolales > CAYWCV01 > CAYWCV01. Next base: position 53,702 of record CAZVRJ010000008.1, read on the forward strand.
TTCGTTTACCGGCACGATGGTCTCGGTGTAATCGATGATCACAGCAATACTTTTGCCATCCGACACCCGCATCCGAAAGTAGTTCTCCATCAGTGTGAACACACGAACAGGATCCTTCGGCATCTTTCCGGCATACTCGGTGCCCATGAGGGTGTCGAAACCGCTTACAGCCCTATTAAAATCGGTCATAGATGCTTTGTCGCGAAACTGAACGCCACTCGCTCTGTCGTAATACAACACGATGTCGCGACCACCGAACAGCTCGTCGGACAAAAAGTTTCGCATTCGCAGGTATTCTGGTTTACCTGCTGGTGAGTACTGCACGTAGTCTCTTACGTTTCCGTGCAGAACAAATTGATTGATGGTCTTACTGAAATACTTACGGGCAAATTCACGCGCCCAGTTTGGGTAATGATCGAGCATATCGGATGTGTGACGTCAATGGATGTTTGATCCAATTTAACGCATAGTCCGCATTAAGGTTGCATCAAAATCAATCCATTTTTATGACACGAACCGTATCGATGCGGGTCGGAGTAGCCTTAGTGATAATAAATTTGAAACGCTCAATCATGATTTCCTCATTAACCTTCGGGATTCTGCCTAAGTTGAAGGTAATGTGACCTGTCAAGGTTTCGTAATCATTGCTGTGCCGTTTAAATTTTAGCTCAGGAAACCTCTCTTCAACATCTTCGAGGTAGGCCATGCCACCAACAATCCATGTGTTGTCGTTCATCTTCTTGATGACCACATCTTCGGTGTCGTACTCGTCCTGAATGTCGCCAACCACTTCTTCGAGAAGGTCCTCGATGGTGATAAGACCTGCAGTACCACCATATTCATCGATCACAACGGCCATATTGTCCTTACTGCGCCTAAACTCGGCTAATAGGTCCTTAGATTTTCTAGATGATGGCACAAGCTTGATAGGACGGATGATTTCGGACAAGCTTTGTGGTCGGTCGAACAGATCGTAAGCATAAACCAAGCCAATGATATTGTCGATCGACTCATCGTAGACAGGAAGCTTAGAGAATCCGGTACTAACAAACTTCTTAAGCACCTCAGGTATCCCAGCGGTGCGCTCAACGGCCTGAATTTCAGTACGGGTAATCATGGATTCCTTGACCCGCATGCCAGACAGTTTAAGGACGTTAGTCAATATCTCGGTCTCCTCCTTATCAATGTCGCTATGGCCACCATCTTCTGCGATTTCGTGCAATAGTAGCTCGATATCCTGCCGGCGAAAAAGCTGCTCGACTTGATTAGTCTCAATTTTCAGTAATCTGATGATAGTGCGTGATGCTGTATCGGCAACCCATACCAACGGTTTCAAGACGATTCCCACAAAACGGAGAACAGGTGTCATCATCGGAAACATGACATCGGCATGTACTCGAAAAAGTGCCTTTGGGAGGATCTCGCCAAAAATGAGGATCACGATGGATGCAATGGTGGTTTGAATCACCATCACTGTGAGCTCGCTAGGAGTCGCTCCAAGTACCGCGTCGTACAGATTTGCGATAGGTACTGTCAGAAAGAGGGTCATGAACGTCGCATAAAGCACGTTCACGATGTTGTTGCCTATCAGGGTGGTAGATAGGAACGCCTCCGGATTCTTAATGAAATACTGAATGAAGGAGGATGTCGGTCCATTTTGGCGAACTTTCAGCTCTAACTTGAGGCGATTCGCCGTAACGTATGCAATCTCCGAGCCGGAGAAAAAGCTACTCAATACGATTGTAACCAGGATCAGAAGCCACTCATTCATGGGTTATAGCAGCATTTCGGTGTGTGCCAAAGGCAAGCTAACGGTAAAGGTAGTACCTTTGCCATACTCGCTTTGAAAGGAGATTATACCTTCATTCACTTCGATGTATTCCTTGGCTAACATGATTCCCAATCCCATTCCCTTCTCATTGTTTGTGCCATACGTAACTGTTGCCGAACCCGAAAATAGTTTGGCAGCCTCCTCTTGCTTGATGCCAACACCATTGTCTACAATCTTAAGGATCACAAAATCGTCGTCAGAGTCAGTGAATATATCAACAGATCCATTATTCCGCGTGAACTTTATGGCATTATTGATGAGGTTGCGAAGTGCAATGGAAACTAAGTCGGGATCGGCATACACTTTCTGATCTGTATTCTTGTGAATCGTGACAGTAATCCCTTTGTGCTGAGCAATCGGGTCGTGAACCTTGATAATTTCTTCAAGCGTAGATATCAAATTGAACGATTTGGGATGCGCCTTCATGCCCTGCATTTGCCCTTTCGACCAAGTGACCAAATTGTTGAGCATCGCTGAAGTGCTCCGCGTCTGCTCAAGTAGCTGCTTCTGCACTTCGTTCCTCTTCTCTGTGTCCAAATTCATCTTGTTTAACATTTCGAGATATGTCTGAATAGATGAAAGTGGGCTACGCAAGTCATGCGAGATAATCGACAAGAGTTTGGACTTGTCCTGATTCAGTCGCTCCAGTTCCTGATTCTGCTTATCGATCTCTATAGCTCTTGCCAATGCAATTTCCTTCTCCTTGTCGAGATTCTGCCTCAGGTAAAAAGTGATGAAATAGATGAATACAATACTGACGAGGTAGCTTGTAATCAGGTCAAAATACCTCGAAATAGGATTATCGTAAGAATTTGGAATCACGTTTGGCATCACGAACTCAAACGTCAATAGAAATGACGGAACAGCAAGGTGCATCCAAACCCATACCCACTGATACTTTTCCGTAGAGGTAGCAATCAGAAGCTGAAAGGTCAAGAAGAACAGAAATACCGTCGGGCCAATAGATCCTGAGTTTGCAAAGAAGTTGAAGGTCATCAAGCCGTAACTTCCGAGTGCATAAACAAGAATTGCAGCAGTGTGCTTCCGATAAACTCGGGACAAGGTATGGACCCCAACTAAACCGACTAGGGCCAGTAAAAGGGTCCGCACCACCAATTCTAGCCCAATCACCGAATTAATTGGCAGAATAGCCAACAAAAGGACGATTGAAATACCTAAAATCGCATGAAGCCCACGTGTTTCAAGTGTGAATTCATCACTACTACCAACCCACCATTCCCAAAATTTGGCTAAACGCATCGGATCACGTTGACATCTGATTTTTCATTCAATATATCATATAAAATACGGAAATTGCATCGTAACACTTTAAAGTGTAGTATCAGGTCTGACAATTTATCGTCCATTATAACGCCAAAAAACACATTTGAGGCAAAGATGCACTTAACACGAATCTACATATTGTTAGCCTTTGTCCTGACAGCCTGCAACGGCGCGTCAAAACATGACGACACTTCCATAACTGACCTGTTTAATCAAGGCTCATGGGTCGACCTAACACACTCCTTCAATTCGAACACCCTCTATTGGCCAACGGCCGACAACTTCAAAAAGGACACCGTTTTTGTAGGCATTACCGACAACGGCTTTTATTATCAAGCGTTCAACCTGTTTGCAGCCGAGCATGGTGGGACACATATAGATGCCCCCATTCACTTTTCGGAGGGTAAAAAGACCGCAGATGAAATCCCACTTTCATCGTTGATGGGTCCTGTTGCAAACCTGGATGTCGTTGACTCAGCCACCGTAAACCGTAACTATCAAATCACAGTCGACGACATTTTACGTTGGGAATCTGAGAATGGCGTAACTGTCGATCGTCACGTGTTATTCGCAAACACCGGTTCTTCTAAGTTCTGGCCCGACCCCGTAGCATACATGGGAACGGACAAAAAAGGATTGGTCGGAGTGCTTTCCCTTTCGTTTCCGGGTTTGCATCCCGATGCAGCCAAATGGCTCACCGAAGAGCGCGACATCATTGCTTTTGGAATTGATACACCGTCGATCGACTATGGCCAGTCTAAGCTATTCGAGACACACCGGCATTTGTTCGCGGCCAACATTCCAGGGTTTGAAAATGTAGCAAACCTTGACCAGCTGCCTGCCAAAGGCGCTTACGTCATAGCATTGCCGATGAAGGTTGAGCGTGGCAGTGGTGCACCGGCCAGAATTATTGCCTGGGTTCCGAACCAACCGTAAGTGCCCACATAGCCTTATTCGCCCTTAAAAGAGGGTTTCTCTTTGGCGAGAAACGCCCTTGTGCCCTCTTTGAAATCGGCTGTGCCACAAAGGTTCGCAAACAGGTCGGCTTCAGTCTCATAACCTTCTTCGGGCGATTCGTCGGCAGCAATGATGGCCTTGATGGCAGCGGCAACCGCCAAAGGAGCACGTTTTAGTATGCTGCTTAGAATGGATCGGGCTTCGTCCAACCCAGCACCCACATCGACAAGCCTGTTTACTAGCCCCATGTTGTAAGCTTGCTCAGCCTTCGCTGGGTTACCAGTGAGAATCATCTCCATAGCGCGACCTTGACCTATCAGCCTAGACAAGCGCTGTGTCCCACCATAGCCTGGAATTAAGCCAAGAGTGACCTCGGGCAATCCGAATACGGCATTGCCACCCGCAACCCGTAAATGGCATGCTAGTGCAAGTTCACAACCACCGCCGAGGGCATATCCTTCCACGACGGCTACAAATGGCTTGGGGCTTCTAGCAATGCGCATGAATACAGCTTGACCATTGGTGGCCAAAGCATGTCCAGTTTCCTCGTTGAGGCTAGAAAGTTCTGCGATGTCGGCACCGGCAACAAAAGCCTTTTCACCTGCACCTGAAACGATCACTGCCCGCACTGACCTGTCGACGATAAGATCTTCGACAGCGTGGTCGATCTCTTTCATGACCTGCGCATTGAGAGCATTCAGCTTGTCTGGACGATTTATGGTGATTACAGCGATGCCTTCGGGCGAACGCTCTACGATAAGTGTGTTGTAATTCATAATCTTAAGATGATTCTCGTGCTCTTGTAGCGCCAAGTCGGGATTCAGAGTCCCCGCCGTTGTTGCCTAAATCGATTTCGTCGAGCATGCTAATGCTAGGCAACATATCGGCTTCGACTTCCTCCATCAGAGTGGCTGTCTCCTCAACCTCGATAAGTAGGTTATCGAGCTGGAATCCTATCTCCTCAGGGTTGTTCATCGTCATCGACTGCTCATAAACGTAGCGTACTGCATCTTCGATGGTCTCGAGCTGCGTTTCAGCTATGGCGAATTTTTCCCTTGCAGTCTTGAATCGCTCAAGACGCTTGTTGAGGATATTTATTCTGCGGGCCTTGATGCTGCGCAACTTCTCGGATGTCGACTCTTCCATTTCCTGCCGCTCATTTCGAATTTCATCGGCTACCTTGGTTTCGGTAGACGAGCGCAAGTACATCTCATACTTTCGGAACATATCCAATAAGTTGAGATAGTTTGAGAGAAGTCCGTCAATCTTGTTGTTGATACTGTCGAGCAAACCTTGTGAGGTGTATGGCAATTTCTGAAAGTTATCCTTGATCAGCTTGCTGAGGTGTTTAAGCACCAAAAACCGTTGTTGGCTTTCGCGATCCAAACCTTGGAACACCGTGGTGTTCTCTTCGGCCTTTTTGCGCTCGCGGGCTTTGCGTGCATCGACAGACTTGCGAAAATTCGGCAAATTTGGAACTGTCCCCAGATACATGAGCTCCATGCCGAAGGCCAGCGAGAAGATGACGGTCGGAAACATCCATACATCGTTCAGAAAAAACGATGTAGTCGTAGCTACGATAAGCAACAGCAGGTTGAGCGGATGCAGGAATGCTTCTCTAGTGTAATTTGTGCCTTTTTCTTCGGCCATTCGTTTTTCTGATCAGTACTAGTTATCGGATTGTGGACGACCGAGCGATTTGCTGCTTGTGTTCGGGCTGAGTGGATTTGAAAGCGAATCGTTCTCGGATGGCTTCTTGCCCAGAGTTTTCTGAGCAGGATGATTGGCAGCCTGTTCCTCTATGGCATCGTTGAGCATGCCCAACTCCATCTTCATTTGCTTCAGCGTTTCGGAAGCCCTTTGCTTACGCAGTGTCTCTTCGTCGGCTGGACTAACATGGTCGTCGGCATCGGCCGACTCCATTGCCATATCGAGTTTAGCCTCTGCGATGAAGACCTTTTCACGAACCTTGTCGAGCGCCTCGTCGAATTGATCTATAAGACCTTGAGGATTGATTTGTTGAACTGCATTCGTGATTTTTTTTACACGCTCTGCCTCGGCGAGCTTGTTCTTAAGCTCTCGTATTTTGAGGTAATGCGCCTTGTATTCCTCTTTGAGTCGATTGCGTTCTTCTTCTCCGCTCATGCTTGCGTCGATTAGGTTGTTTTCGTCTTGCCTAGCGACTTGCCACCCTCCGTGTCGGAACCTTCTGTTTCTTTGTCGAGAAGCGGTTTGGTGGTCTCAGTCTCCGTGTTCATTTCAAGCTTGAACTGCTTCACGAGCTCACTGGCGCGCAAACGCTCGGCATCCACTTCGATCTCCATAGTCTTGGTATCGATGCTATCGAGGGCAATCTCCATGCGAGCTTCGTTCTTGGCGGTCTGCTCGTTGATGCGATTGAGCATCTCATCGTGAGTCTGATCCATACCGCCAACCTCAAATTGCTCGAGCGTGTCGGCAATCTTGGCCTGCCAAGCAGCGCGCTCGCTCGCACGAAGGGCCTCACGAGCCTCACGGATTTTACGATCTTTCTCACGCATGAAAATCTTCTTGACTTGGATCGCCTTTTCGTAAGCTTTCTTGGCGAAATCAAGCTGCTCAGATATGGAACCAAGTTGCTCCCTGCTCTTCTCGAGCTGCAATGCGTAGGTTTCTGCAATGTCGTCCCTGCCGGCATTGATGGCGCTCTTGATCTTGCTGGTAAGCTCAGTTATGCTCTTGGTGTACTTGTCGTGCTCCTTTTGCAGAAGAATCACGTTTGCACGAACAGTCGCGATGTTTTCGTTCATCCGCGGAACCTGATCGTTCAGTTCGCGAATGTTCTGCTCAAGAATAAGTTTGGGATCTTCGATGCTGCTTACTAATCCACCAAAGAGGGATTTTAATGCACGAACAAATCGTTTCCACATAGTGCCGATAGATTATGATGTGAAGTTTGACGGTAGATTTCGCCGGTTATGGATATCTATGATGAATATACCTTTTTGAACATTGTCATGCATACCAACTTTACTGACTGCATGATCATCTGAACGATGGTTTTGTTGTGACAATACCTATGTGTACAGATTTTTTCGCAAAATGTTACAATTAGATCAAAAATCCCTGAAAAGATCTAAAAGCGGCCAAGCTGAAGATGGAAAGATTTGGCGGCTTGTGTCCCGATACTCATCGCGATACGGTAGTTTCGTGCGCAGGTGCCGAAATTCCCGAAGCCTTTCTTCTGAAGTAGGGAGCTTGATGCTAGCTCTGAGACTCCGGTCGTGGTCTAAGAAATCATCAATTAATCGACTTGGCAATAGTTCGCCACCAATGTCCAAAATTTCGTCAATAGAAGGCTTTGGGGTTACATCCGTGTAGAGTTTTGGTCGAACGACATCATCTGGCATTGACGTTTTTCCACTTTCCAAGCTCATCATCATGTGTGCTACTGCCAACTCAGTTGCCTGCCGTTTTGATCTGTTCGAATATCCGGCAATGTGCGGTGTTCCGACGATGGACATTTCGAGCAGTGTTTCATTGACTGCGGGCTCGTGTTGCCACACATCAATGATTGCATCGTCCAGATAGCCTCCGTTTAATGCCGAGATAACGGCATCCTCGTCGGCCACACCACCCCTTGACGCTTGGATGAGTAATGTGCGGTGTCTAGAGAATAGCTTATTAGAGTCCAGCCATCCTTTGGTCACCCACTTTCCGGTCTCGGTGAGCGGTGTGTGAAGCGTCAAAATCTCGCAATCTAAAACGTCGTCGAGTGTCGCAGTATAAAAGTCTGGCTCTCTGAGAGAACGGGGTGGGTCGTAGGTCACTACTTGGATCCCTAGTTCATGGGCCAGATTGGCAACGGCAGTTCCAACGAAACCAACACCAACAATGCCAAGCCTCTTGTCAGCAAATCTCCATCCCCTCTTTTGTGCTGTGTAGATTGCTGTTGTAAGGACGTACTCCGCCACAGCTTGGGCATTGCAACCGGCAGCAGAACCGACGGCAATTCCTTTCTCGCTCAGCCATGGAATGTCAATGTGGTCATATCCGGCGCTTGCCGTGCCAACCCATTTCAGATTCTGGGTTTCTCGTAGAGATTTGGCATTCACTTTTGTGACGGTACGCACCAAGAGCGCATCGCAATCACCTGCATCGGTGGGTAATCCTAGGTCTGGATCGAATGTTGAAAGCTCTATCGTGTCGGGAATCGACTCCCTAAGTAGATAAATGTGCTTGTCTGCCAGCAGCCGGAATGTCGGTTTCATCCAACTCTTTTACGACGTCTGAGTGCCATTGGTTTATCTAACAACTCACTGACGATGATGGCTTGACGCAGAGCTCCAGGCTGGCGCAAAGCCAATGCAGTAGGGGAAGGTGGCTTTACCTTCTTTACCATTAATAAATCCTCAATATCCCATCTTTCCTTCTTGTCGGCATCCTTCTTAGCCTGTTTGCGTTTCTTGGCCATCATTGGATCCACGTACTCGCTGTCGGCCCTGTGCGTTTGTGGCTTCGGCTGACCGACTAGGTCGCTTAAGTCACCGCTCAATATTCTTCCCAAGACGTCAAGCGCTGATGGCTGCGTATTTTTAGATGGGGCCGATTCTACTTCATCAAGCTCTCTCTCAAGCACTTCGGCTGGGATGTAGTCCAATTCCTCGCCTTGTTTTTTAGGCGCATTTTGCTTGTTCTTGTTTCGCTGACCGGCCAACAAAGAAAAAAGGCCAATTGCGATGGCTATGACGATGGTTAAGAGATCATCCATAATTATCCAGCTTTCGTTGGTTATCTCCAGTACTTGATGTTTACCGTTTGCCCCTGGGAGTTCTTGACTTCGAGATTAAGTACTGCACCCCCACCTGCATCAAAGTGGCAGATTTTGATCGGATGCAATCCATACTCAAACGCAAGTCTCACCGATTTAGTTGCGGCACTGTGTAGTCCGTCGTTGTCGATCTCCACAAGCCCGTCGACCCAAAGTATGGAACCATCGTCAGACGTCAAAGAGATAGTGTAAACACCATCGAACGGAATTTCCATATAACCCGTCAATATCTGAGCATAAGGCCCAGTAACTCCTTCGGGCAGTGCAGGTACATCTAATGTGCTGGTTTGATGTGTCAACTCAGGGTTGAGGGCAGAGCATCGGCTTATTGATACGGGATATAATTTTCTATCCAACCCGGGCGTTTGCCCAGACCGCTGAAGACCGGGGATCATTTGGAGGTGTTTCACCTCTAGTTCACGCACATCCGATCTGCGTCCTGTCGACGTGACCGACACGACCCTTACAGTTGCCATGGCGCCATCCATTAGCGGAATTCGTTGACTGATGGATGGATGGCAGTAGGCGTCTTCGCTTGGATCAGTGCCATCGAGGGTATATTGCAGACATCCGCCAAAATGCGCGGCTTCGAGTTGCACCACAGCTTCGTCGGCCAGTGTTTGGATCGGAGAAAAACCGATCGGGTCGGGGATTCGGTAGTTTACATTAAACTGATCAAGCATTTGGTACCGAGGACGCACTCGTCTCTGAAAGTCTGCGAAATCACGCTGGTGCTCTGGCGACCACACCCGTTCTGCGAGTGCCATCATGCGCGGAAAGGCCATGTATTCAACGTGATCGGCCGTTTTCATGTACTCGGTCCACATATTCGCTTGGGCACCCATTACATGATGCCTGCGCGATGGATCCAACGATTCTGGTATTGGATCATAGGCATACACTTTCTCGATTGGACTAAACCCGCCAATTGCCAACGGCTCCTTGCTGGGCTCGGCTTGATAGTGATCAAAATAAAGTGCAAAGCCAGGCGACATGACAACATTGTGTCCATGGCTAGCTGCCTCAATACCACCAGCCTCGCCACGCCACGACATGACAGCTGCGTTCGGTGCAAGGCCACCTTCGAGGATTTCGTCCCAACCGATGAGCAGTCGGTCGCGGTTATTCAGGAATTTCTCGATCCTTCGGATGAACCAACTTTGAAGCTCGTCTTCGTCTTTGAGTCCTTCACGTTTCATGATAGCCTGCGCCTCGTCCGACTCTCTCCACCTTCGTTTGGGCACTTCGTCGCCACCGATATGGATGTATCTGGATGGGAACAAATTGAGCACCTCGTCGAGTACCGTTTCCAAAAACTCGAATGTGTTTTCTGTTGGGCAAAATACATCTTCGAAGACACCCCATGTGGTAGCCACTTCAAAAGGTCCTGGGGTACAAGCAAACTCTGGATATGCCGCCAAGGCTGCCAAAGCATGACCGGGCATCTCAATTTCGGGTACGACCGTGATGTGACGCTCAGCTGCGTAGGCAACAACCTCACGAATTTCATCTTGGGTGTAGAAACCACCATGTGAAATTCCATCACCAATGTATGGATTGAAATTCTTAGCCACCATCGTTTCCTTGCGCCATGCACCAATCTCTGTCAATTTTGGATAGGCCTTAATTTCGATGCGCCATCCTTGGTCTTCGGTAAGGTGCCAATGGAAGGTGTTCATTTTGAAGCGGGACATCAAATCGATGTATTTTTTCACAAATTCGACTGATCTGAAATGGCGAGCTACATCCAAATGCATCCCTCTCCACCTAAACCTCGGATAGTCTTCGATGCGGGCGTGTGTCAGTTGTGGTTGTTGTCCCGCCGAAATGAGCTGCACAAATGTTTGTGTGCCGTAAAAGACTCCGGCTGGATCTCCAGCTATGGTCACACCTGAATCGTAGGCGTCGAGGGTGTAATACTCTGATTTGCCAGTGCTCGGCGAAATTACAAGGCGAACAAAAGCCGAGCCAGGGTCATTAACGATCGAAGATTCAACGCCGTGAATCAGCATGAGTGATTCGACCAAGAGCTCTGCAGCTGGTCGTAAAGATTGATCGGCTACATATATACCCAAGTTACCCCGAAGCATGCTGGTGGTGCCATCCGATTGCACCGATACTGGCATTGGCACCAGGGCTGGAGATTGTGGTTGTGCCACGCATGCAGCTGTGGATACAAAAAAAAGAATCCATGAAAGAAGTTGCCTTTTCATGGATTCATAATAAAGAATCGTGATCGATTATGCTACTGGAGCATATGCCCAGAAGTCTTGGAGGCTGACGTTATTCTACCTTTTTGGCCTCGGCTACTTTGCTTACTTTCTTGCCTGAGAGTATGAACGGCATGCTAAGAGCGGTGAGTACCCCCACCATCATCACGAACTCGACAATAAGGTAGTACGGATTCCGTGCGAAAAACTCAATCAGCATGATGAGCCTTGAAAAGAAGAGAATCAGGTAGAGCATGAAGAACCCCAGCACAAATCCGAGTGTATGAGCAGGCGACATTCCGAGTATACCGCCCTCGCGTTGACTCAGTCGTGAGAAATAGACTGGGATTCCAAGCATCACCGTTGTGTAGACGATGCTCAACATAAAACCACCAAGGTCAAATGCACGTTCAAGAATAAAAGAAAGAACCAACTGTTTACCGACGATGATGACTAAACCTCCAACTAGGCAGAGACGAATCAAATTGGACAGACTCATTAAGTCTCCAGGGTGTGAGTGTGAAAATTAAAAAAAATGCAGACATGCTGATTATCACATCAAGTTTCTTTCGCAGTATCATCGTAATCGTCGTCATCAAAGTTGATCTTCCTAATGATGAAGGGTATGAACAGGAAGATTGCAACGATGGCGATGATAGGAAACTCGAGCATCAACAGGAACGGCTTTTCGGCGTACATGTCGATGAAGATGATCAGTCGCATTACAAAGAGCAGGAGATAGAGCGCGAAAACGCTCATAGCTATCGGAACCGTGTAGAACTCAACCTTGGGTTGTTGCTTCCTCTCGACGAATTTACTTATAGTCTTGTTTTCGGTACTTTTCCAATATCCGATGGCTAATATTGTACCAAATACAAGTGCTAAAAAAGTGTCTCTAATATTCGATTCAATAGCATCGTCAACTGAAAAATTGGTAAATATGAAGTGTTTTATCAATAGAATGATAAGACAACAAACATAAATCCCGACAACAACAAGCTTGCGTTGCATACATGGTTGTGCTGAGGGAGCTAGTTATTAACCAACCTCGATTACATCAGTCGTGCATTTTTCAACGCAGCTCCAGAGGTAGCCAAGTTCAATTGAGTATTGGATGGCATATACTCCTGCAGATAGGATCACGCAAGTCTGAGCAAATGCACCTGTGAGTCCACATCCACCGAGCGCGGCGGCCAAAAGCACGGATGCAAAAGTTGACTGAACCACGAAATTCTCGTAGCAGATCAAATTGCATGGGTTCGTGTCGTTAATACCGTTTTCAGCGATGTGCTTTGCAACGAGTGCGCCAAAGGTTTGGTCTACGAACGCTTTGATCTCTGCTTCGCTCTTACCCACGAGGCTTGGGTTTTCTTCAAGAACCATGTCGCCAATCGCCATCATTTTGTAGAAAAATTCCTGACCAAGCGGATTCTTGGCTGCGACCGATTTCATCATGATGTCAAGATCGGATGAGCCAAGGTCGGTCCGGTTGAATCGAGCATTAGCTGAGGCATTGCTTTTGGCGCGCAGTGACGCGTTAGAGCTGTTTGTAAACTTCTGAAATTCTTCAACTTGAAGCTTGAACTCGCGGGATTTCGCTTGAGCTTCCCTTGCTTTGACGTCGTTCAGAATCGACTCAAACATTTCGCCAGAAGTACTAAATTGAGTCGAAACCTTAGCGGCTTTGTCGAGGAAAGACTCGTTGTCGATTGGTGGTTCTGGAGTATTAACCATCTCGGAACACGCTGGCAGCATGAGCCCGACGATAAGCAACCAAGCCGTAAGCTTGGCGAAAGATGTCTTGTGGAAGTTGGTGATTGACATGTTACCTCGGATGTTAGTTTATGAAGTCGCTGCTGGACATCAAGCTCTGACTATAATCATTATTTTTGTTATAGCCAAATTTTGGTTGATTTTTACGGTTGTGCACCATAGTGTTAGTGGATCTGACCAATTATGCCTCAACCTCTTGTTGATTACCATGTTTGAATACTGGGTACACAAGTGCAACAAGAATGAGGGCCATAAATAAAAACTCGAGTGTAAGCATGGTCGAGTTACCGGCATAGTACTCCATCATCATAAACAGTCTGGCTATGAACAGGAGTATGTAGAACATGAATACCGTAAAGGCTATCGCAAATCCCAACATTCGGGATGGAGCAGCCTTAACCTTCACCGTATCCGCTTTTTTGACGAAATAGATAGGAATTGAAATCATACAAACCGTCAGCACTAAGTTGATGATTGCATGCACAAGGTCAAGACTCCAGCCGTCGACTCCCGAAAGGACGTAGTATTTGGCAGCGATGGTTATAAAAGCCACCACCACTAACACAATCGCCAAGTTTTTTCGAATAGTCTGCACTTGCAATAAGTTCCGCGTGAGTTGGTTGACCGAATTCCGTTCTATACCGCCGACACTTACATTAGAGTATCTTAACAATTTTTATCGAAAAATAAAAATTTTCCAATAATTAATCGTTTGATGGCTCAATAATACACTGCAATCCACACATATTATATCACATTTTCAGCAAAAACGCCTTTATATCGATTTAATTGTTATAAAATTTTAAGATTAGGACTATGTTTGTTCGTAATCTTGTCTTTTTCTAATATAGCCACACCTCAAATTGCACAACACCAATTATTTATAATTCAATGATTTCAGTGCTTTAGGTGCTTCAGCTACATTTTTCAAAGCAGTTTTCAACTTGATTACATGCCGAAAATGTGCGTACTTAGGAGTCAAAGTTCACGATCATCGAATGAGTTACATACTATATGCAAAAGAATGGCCTTGGGGTCTTCGAATTGACCGATCGGCTACGTAGAGCCGCTTACATCGAAAAATTATCCATTAAGCACGACTCTGGATGGTTCATCTCTGCTCCTGCCTATGAAGTAAAGCACAAGCTTGGATATCATGCATGGAATCATGCAGAGCACGTTCGTTGGATCAAGGACCGGCTCATGTTTTTGCGTGGTGGCAAATCGGAGGTTAACGTCGATCCCTCCCTGGCTGCTTGGGTCGATGCAGCTTTACATGCACCCGACCAGTGGTCCTATATAAGAGGTCAATATCTGGGTGTAAAGAGTGCCTTGCTGAGTTTTTACCGAGAGAGTCTCAGCTTGGCCGATCCGAGCGCCAATGCTGCCGACCGTTCATTGTTCAAACGACTCATTCCTGAAATTGAGGAGCAGATAGCATGGGCCGAGGAAATTCTGGAGTTGGATCCAAATCCGACAGCTTCAAAAGGATGGACTAGGGATCTGATCGACATCCTCGACCATATCGGTGGAATAACGTGTGCAAATGCCCGACCGGTTGGAGAACTTGAGCTACCAGCGCATAGTTTTCGGTTGTCAGACGAAATTCTATTCGACGACCGAATCGCCAACACAGCGCTCATGCCTCACGAGGAAAAACTCAAGCTACCGCACAGAGAGGCCGTTATCGAGCAGTTTCGCATTTTTTTCAATGAGGCATACGCTGCAGCCATGGCAGCCAGTGTTGTGTTTGAGGCCTACGAAAAGAACATGGACTTCAATTTCATCCATGATTTCACCCGGCAGTTTTGGGATGAAGTCCGTCATTCCGAATTCGGTGCTGTTCGATTAAAGGAACTTGGCGAGGAGCCAGACCGCGTTAACCAAATTCTGTATAAATACAGTATGTCGATGCCCTTACTTCATCGTGTGGCATATTTGACGATGATGCTCGAGCCACACTTCATGCCTCGTAAGAAGCCTAGATTTGAAGATTATGAAAAGGAAGGCGATTTTCGTTCGCAGTTATTTGCCGATCACGATTGGAGCGACGAAATCAACCATGTCAAAAACGGCCGTGAGTGGCTTGACCGCATGCTTGACGATGACTCGCGCAGCATCGACGACCTGAAAGACGAAGTTCATGCCATTTTAAAGAAGCTAACAGGCCTAGAACAGGTATCTCTATCTCCATTTTAAATATATGCTAACCATATCCGAAGGTAATCTAAAGCTGCACATTCTCGAACCTGGCAAGGATTCGTTTGTGCTCAACCCCCGTTACTGTGCCGGTGGATACATTTGGCAGGTTGAGCACGCCACGAAGGGAGAGTTGATGACAGGCCCGTTTTGGCCCAGCGACAATCCACCACTCAGCGACGGACAAGGCCTTCCGGACGTGTTTCAACCGACCCTCCATCCGGCCGATACTCCAGACGGAGATGCTGTTTTAGTACCAGGAGTTGGATGGATTCGCTGGCACAAGCACGTGATGGAGCGTCGAAAACCTGAGGCATTACTTAATCCAGCCGTATGGGAGTGGAGCATCAACGGAAATAGGTTCGAGTCGAGAACCCGCCAAGAGGGACACGGACAACGGTTCAGCCTGCAACGAAATATCCAAGTCGGCGAAAACTCATTCAGACTAGAGACTGAAATCCGCAATACTGGCGATTTGCCCGTTCACATTCGAATGTTCGCCCATCCTTTTTTCCCTGTCCCCGAAAGTGACGGATTCTGTTGTGTATTGCCTGAGGGTTGCACAGTTCTACAAAACCCGGGATACGAGCTAGATGGCTTCCGATTTATGCGAAAATCAGCCCACGATTGGAACGAGGGTCACTTCGATTGGATCTACTGGCCTGCAGGGAAAAACTTTGAGATGTACCAGAAGACACCTGTTGGACATGTTGCGGTATCGTCCAACTTCGAACCATCGACCGTTGCCGTTTGGTCAAACGCCAACACCTTTTCGGTTGAGCCGTTCATTGAGCGCATCATCGAACCCGGCGAGCTCCTGGAGTATCACATGTCATACCGCATAGAAGATTAGACCTATTTGATGAGCATTACTCGCTGAACGAGAGATGTACGTCCCGCCGATAGCCTCACAAAATACATTCCTGTCGCTAGACTACGGCCGTTTATGGCAATAGAATGTTGACCAGCCGATCTGTAGCCCGATAAGACGGTGGTCAACCTCCTGCCCAGAACATCGTACAATCCTATATCCACATGCTGCCCCTCAGGGAGCTCAAACCGCATGTTTGTGGCAGGGTTGAACGGATTTGGGTAAGCGGGATGCAATAAAATACGATCGGGTAAAACCACCTCATCATCATCTAAGTTCACGGCCGTCAGCGATGTGGAAAAGCTACCATTAACCCAACTAGTCTCTCCTGCTGCACTCCGTGCTCGAACTCTCCAATGGTAGGTCTTGCCCTGTTCGAGCGAAATAAGCGGCTTGGCACGAGTACCATCCACAATGTCTGCGTAGATCATCGGTTGGGTGAAATCAGGATTGTCAAAGATTTGCATGAGATAACCAGTGGCGTTGGCCGAAGGGGTCCATCGGTAGGTGGGTGTTAACGAGTCGACTACCGCCTGCTGCATAGGTGCCGATAACGAGAAAACCCCCGGCAAATCAAGAACCTGGTATTGAAGTGCTGCCTCTCTACGAACACCGTTGCCGTCATTGTAAGTCATATCGCCTAGCACCCAAAGCCCTCCGTTATGATAGAGCATCCGCCATATAAGTCCATTTAGGGTAAACTCTACACTGGTCCATTGGGTATCGCGCCATCTGCTCAAGATTCCGCCAAAAGTTTGCCCAGTATATGCCAAAAATCCCGTTGCGAACACAATATCGCCGACTTTGTCCATATCTGTTACCAACCCGTTCAAACTTCCTCGTGGACGAACCCAAGAATTTCCTTTTCGTACGTAAGCATTGTACAGAGAATTGACCCCAGGCACCGTGAAATCACCCGATATATACAACGAATCGTCGACACTGTAAATGTACCTTACTCTGCCATCCAACCCGGCGCCCATGTCGGTCCAAGTGCCGTTTTCGTATTTGCCGATGTAGTTGATCGGTGTGCCGCCAATATTCTTGAAGTCGCCGCCGACATATAAAGCACCGTTGTGCACGGCAATGCCCCTGACCATATCGTCGGGTATCCCGAGGCTCCAATCTCAAGAGCTACCATTCCAACGCGTAAAATACCTGTTGGGGTTTTGACCGAAGATGAGCCCTCCGACATACAGGTGACCGTCGTGGGCGAGCAGTTTTTCCGGTTTATTACTAAAAAGGTTTGGCAACATGTTCCATTTGATGCCATCCCACGATTTCATTGTATTAGATTGTACGTTGCTTACAAATTCATTCGCTGCAACAATCTGGTCGTCATAAATCACGATGTGGTGAACGGGATTACCGAAACCATCGCCTAGGGCATATAGGTCGTTGCCATCCCATAGAGCGATATTTGACAACAGCCTATCTCCACGGCGAATGAATGATCCACCGACGATGATGTCGCCCCCTTTCGAAGCGCCCGCACGGATTGACACAGCCCGGTTGATGATCTCGGGTGCTGAGTAAGGCGTGAGTTGGTTGCCGTTCATCTCGGCAAGACCGCTTGCCCATTCATTCTGGACTTGGGCGAAGTACCCACCCACGATCACCTTATTGTCGTGCTGAACGACGCCGCTTACCCGGTGATCAAGCAGCTGTGATTGATGCTCCCACGCAGTTCCATTCCATACCGCAATGAGGTCGGGCTTATAGGACGAGCCGAACTCGTTTCGCTGTACGACATACAGTTTATCGTCGATGGTGGTCATCGACACAGGTTCGGCAACCGCGCCAGGGATGTTGGTCCAAGTACCGTCCTTGAACCGTTTCACCCAAGCTATGGAGCCATTTACGTTGAAGATGCTACCGCCGGCGTACAACTCACCGTTCAATGAACCAATGGAGGAGGGCAACTCTGGAAATCCTGATCCAATCGCTGTCCAGTTCGCGCCGTCAAACTGTGCGATGCGCGTTGTCAGTGTGGCTTCAATCTGCGTGAACGCCCCCGCAATCACAAGCTTGCCGTCGTGCACGACCATGTCGATGATTTCGCCGTTCGGTTGACCAGGCACGACAACCCAAGCCGAACCGTTCCAGACACGCAGATACACGTTGACCCCATCGTCCGAACCCAGATAACCCGTGGCATAAAGCTTTTCGTTGTACACGATCATCTTTTGAGGAACACCGAAAATACCGGAGTTAGATGATATCCAACTTGAGCCATCCCACCGCATTACCAAGTCGTATGGACCATTTACCGTCTGGCCGTTCAGGTTGCGAATGATGCCGTAGATGCCCGAAACCCATAAATCACCGTCAAACTCGACCATGCTCCTTATGCCGGGATCGGGAAACGGCCCGAACGGCTCCCACTCCGAACCATTGTAGTACATGATGTTTGGACTGTCCAACTCATTTGTACCATTGAATGAGCCTGAAACCACGAATCCATCCTTGTAGGTAGCAATGGAACCGATTTCGGTGCGGGCCAATAGGCCCGTAAATTGTGGGATGAGTGTTTCTGGAGTTGTTTGTTGGGCAATTGACAACGTGCTTGTCAACATTAGACCAATCCACAGATAGAGCAACTTTCTCATACAATTGGAGATAATTAGCATTGGGCACAGTACAGTTTTAAAGTTCTAATTGTCAATAAGTAGAATTGCTGCAAATATTCCAAATTACTTTTTCGTCAGGATTTTGACATAAAAAAAGGGTGAGGCCACGTGACCCCACCCTCAAACGTACCGATTTGATGCGATTTATTTGCCCAGAAACAGATCTCGGCCCTTTACGATGGCGCGCATCTTGCCGTCGGCGATATTACGCTTGAGCATCCAGAATCCGCAGTCGGGGTGTACGTAGGTGATACGATCTTGACCCAGGATCGTAGCTGCCTCTTCCATGCGGCGAGCGACAATCTCGGCCGACTCGATGACCGTGCTCTTGACGTCGATGACGCCCAGGCCGAGGCCGATCTCCGGACGCAGCTCCTTGAAGTAGTGCAGCTCACCAGGTCCACGATACGCGAACTCAAGTACCATATGGTCGGTGTGTAGCTTGTTCATGTAACCGATCAAGGTCTCCCAAGTGCCCTTTTGGATGGACTGTCCACCGTAGTTGCCGAAGCACAGGTGTACGGCAGGGGTGGTTTTGATGGCTTTCAACATGATGTTGATGGTCTCGGCCGCGAAATCCGACTCTTCGGGAGAGCCGGGTAGGTTGGCTTCGTCGAGCTGCACGATTTCGGCGTCGATTTCAGCGATCTGTGGGGCCATGGTCTCGGCTAGTGCCCGACAGAGCTCCGGCAAACTCTTATAGTGATAGTCGAGCAGCGTCTTGGCCAACATGTGCGGACCCGTGATCGTGAACTTCAGCGGATGGTTGGTGAGGCTGCGCACACGCTTATAGTCGTCGACCAAGTTGAGTGTACCCTCGCCGATTTTTCCTTCGACGACAGCTGCCGGACGAACCCGGAACCCCATCCCCTTTTGACGCTGAAATTCGGCGATGTCGGAGCGTGTGATGGCACTACGCACATTGTCGAGCGGGTTCACGAAATACTCGATCATTCCGTTTGTCTCGGGGTGATTGATGTTGAAACGGTATAACTCACCGTCTGCAATAACATCGAGACCTGCCAATTCTTGGGTTTTTAGCACGACGGCTGTTGCATCGCTGAGAGCTTGCTGGCTGGGCGATGCCACAAGCCAATCAATCATCGGATAGCTGCCGACGACAGTGGTTTTTATCGATTTGGACATGAATTAAGTATGAATTAAATGTTAAATCTGTTCTAAAAATGTAACTATGAACTTGAAGGGCCTAAGTTAAGCACTTAGCGGAATTCGTACCGTCAGTTTTTCGTGTGCTTTGAGTTGAATGACCCTATGTCTCCCATCGGCAATTTTGACAGTGAGGGTTCTGTTCTTGCCTAATGCCTCCTCTACCTCGAATTCCAGACTGTTACCGATCGTCCTTGCTGGTGATGTAAGCACGCCGTCGATTCCAAATGCGTGTCCACGACGGGCATCGACATAAACGTGACCAAAATGTTGAATGATGTACGCTGCCGAAGATAGGGCTCCTGCCTCACCCCATCCAGAATCTGAGCGACCAGATGTGCCATTGGCTCCACTGTGTGCGAGGCTCTCGGGTGAGAGTCCCGGCGGATATGCGTTACAGGTATAAGGACTAATCTCACAGTTTTCAGGGATGGCAAACAATGCGAACGATGCTCGCAGTGCGGCGATGCCCCTATGCATGAGGTTGGGATCTCCTATTGCCTCATAGGCCCGCATATACATGGGTGCGAAGACGGCCTGGCGAGAGTCGTTCCATTCGCCATCGGTGTTCATTACGCCGAATCCACCGAAAGCGTATAGGCTGAGGAAGTTCGGATTCCAAACCTGCTGGTAGAGATTGAGTACTTCAATTGTTTCGAGCAAGGCCTCTTGGAACCGATCGTTACCGGTGAGTAACCATGCATTCCGAAACGTCTCTGCGGCCCAAAAGATGGAGTAATTGTTTTGGGGAAGCACGCCGGTGTAGGGATCGGTCATGTCGAGATCCTTCCATGAGCAGCTCCAGAAAAGCTCGAAATCGTGGTACTTCATCTTGGGCAGCACTTCACGGATCAGGAAGTCGGCGGCTTTGACGGTGGCGGCTTCATACTTTTTGTTACCGGTATCGAGTGCGAGTTCCCCGAGCAGCATAGCGGAGCCGGCAGTCTCGGCCGAGTGTTCGAGCACGATGTGTGCTGTCATTTCGCCCGTTTCGGGGTTGCGGTCGAACCAAGCAGGGATGGATCCGTCTTCATGCTGGTGCTTGGCCAAGAAATCGGCCAATGCAATCACTTTATCTTTGGTACCCGCATCCGGAAGCAGATCGTTTTGGGTGCGGTGCATCCAAATGGCCGTCCAAGCGGCACTTGCGGCATGGATCCTGTTTAGCCCTCCATTGAGACGTAGTGGAGAGCCGATCCACTCCCCCCTCTCGTAAAGGTAAACGGCTGGAAAGAGACCGCCCCATGAAGGGGTCATCAGGCTAAAATTGGTGATAAGTGATGCTTGGTTGGCGTATCTCGCAGAATGGCCCTCGCTGCCAAAATAAGCCAAGCCGTATGCCGATCGCTGAGCGTTGAACCATACTTGATTCCAGACCAATGCCCTTGGCAACATGAAATACGTGCCGTGATTCTCGGCATGATAGGCGCCGGCCGCTACACCATCGATCGTGAAGTCGACGAACTGACCAATACTATCGAGGGTTGCATAAGAGGTCCTTGCATAGTCGGCGAAAGGCAGAACCTGTGGTCGCACATCGCCCAACTTGGGCTTGGCATATCGGTTCCAAAGGTGGCCGTTCACTTTGCTGAGCAGGTGTGCCCGCGTGTCGCCTGTGCCCATCAGCAGGTCGTAGGCATACGTGATGGTTCCGGGCTCGTAGGTGAACACTCTAGCAGGATCATGCCGGTAGTACACATGGAAGGTTGGATCGTGCGCCTTGAGTCCGTATCCGAATCGTGGCAGTGGGAAATCTTTGCGATTTAAGTCGAGCGCAGCCAGACGCTGGCGTGGCAGACTGGGGAGCGAGTCGAGGTCGGGAACCAAGGCCACCCACGATCCGCCAGACTCAAGTATAACTGCAGGCGATCGAAACGTGTGCTCGCCAATAATGAGATTGGGATCTGGACGCAAATTAGGTACCCATGCGAAATCGATGGATGGGGTCGGGAAGGTCCAATTATCGAAAAGGGAACCAACCACTTCGTTTCCAAGCAGGGTGATGGATGTGGCAATATGCACAGCCTGCTGGGCTGGATTTATGGATATCTGCCGCTTAAGTGCGCGTCCGTTCAAATCGGCGCTCATTTCAACGGATAGGGCACCCGTTCTGGTGATGGTCCAGTCCACAATTCCGGATGGAACCCGTTGTTCCGGCGAAAAAGCGGTTATATCGGCCAATGCCTCGCCCGTTAGATAGGCGATCATTTGGCGGTTGTTATTGTTGATGCCTGTGAAGACCCGTATGCCGGCATCGGGGGCAGATTTCACAATCACTTGGATGTGCCGCCAAGCAAGTGTGTCGGGCTTAGGATTCTGACCAAAAAAAGAATAACCGGCAGGGGCCAAAGCCCCGCCGGTTATCACTGAAAGAAGAAAGCAAAGTAACGTTTTCATGCGTCCTTTACGCCTGGACCTGG
>CAZVRJ010000009.1:0-70413 GCA_964629885.1 uncultured Chitinophagales bacterium
GTGGGATCGACGTCAAGCTATATGGTGAGGCCAACGACTCGGTGGGTAAGAGCATGAGCGGTGGACGCATTGTGATTCAGCCAAGCGATGAGTCGGTATTTAGAGCCGAGGAGAATGCGATCTTAGGCAACTGTGCCCTGTACGGGGCCACTGGCGGGGTGCTCTTCGTGAACGGGTTGGCCGGCGACCGCTTTGCCGTGCGCAACTCGGGGGCAACAGCGGTTGTCGAGGGCACGGGCTTGCATGCGTGCGAGTATATGACCAACGGGACGGTTGTCATATTGGGCAAGACATCCCCAAACATCGGTGCTGGTATGACCGGTGGAACGCTGTTCACATACGGTGACCGAAGTGAGCATGTGAACGGTGAATATGTCGCCGCATCAAAACTGACCGATGCCGATGAGCGCTTGTTGAAATCCTTGCTCGAAGATTACCTCAGCGAAACGGGAAGCAACACGGCAAGAGCGATTTTGCAATTATGGCCCGCTTGTGTTCAGAAATTCCATAAATGGGTTGCTAGATAATGTGCGTGGGTTAATACAAATACACATTACTTTGTCACTTCGACTATGCTCGGTATCATATTTCGCAGTTATGTAGTTAAAACACTTAAATTGGGCCCTTGTGTGAAATGAGCTTAAAACTGGCAATGGACTATAGTGACTATATTGTTTTTGTTGACGAGTCTGGAGATCACGGCCTTGAGAACATCGATACTGCATATCCTGTTTTTGTCCTAACGTTTTGCGTTTTCAAAATATCGGATTATGTAAACATTGCCGTACCACGAACTCAAAGTTTGAAGTTTCATTACTTTGGTCATGACCAAATCATACTTCATGAAAAAGACATCAGAAAACAAGAGGGGGTATTTCTTCAATTCCGAGGGAATGTTGTTCGAAGAAATAACTTTCTGGGTGATATAAGCAGCCTGGTTAGTGAAGTACCGTTTAAGATCATCCCCATCATAATTGATAAAACGAAACTTATAAAGAGTTATACATTGCCCTATAATCCTTATAACCTAGGGCTCAGGTTTGGTCTTGAGAGGGTTGCCAAGCATCTTATTAATGCGGGGTGCTCATCAAAATTAACTCACATTGTGTTTGAGAAGAGAGGGAAAAAGGAGGATGACGAGCTAGAACTTGAATTTCGTCGAATTTGTGACAATCACATATTGGGCTATAAGAAATTCGACTTCAGCAAGTTATTGTTACGACCGCTATTTGCCGACAAGCGCAGTAATTCGACTGGACTTCAAATTGCTGACTTGACCGCTCGTCCAATTGGCGTGAATTTCTTGAATCCAGATAAACAAAACCGTGCTTTTGAGATTATTGAGCCTAAGGTAAAATCGAAGAAAATATTTCCATAAAAAACAAAAAGCCCCAGAAAAATCTGAGGCCCCTTGCCGACCGGGAAAAGCCCAATCCATAATTACTTAATCAATATTGTTATAACGGATTTAAAAGGCAAATGTTTTATCGACAATTGCGGAAGTTTGCGTCCGCAGTGGCGGTATATCCTCGATCAATTACTCAGTGTGATCAACGTTAGTGTGCAGACAGTCGAGATTGTGGAGGAATTGCTTCGAGTGGAGTTTTGAACACCCTTTTAAAAGTTGAAAATTCGCAGGTTCAGATCGGGTTCAGATCGGGTTCACAATAGTTCGCAATTTATTTTGACTAAGTGTAGTCATCATAGGTATGATGTGTATAGCTCAGTGTGCGAAATGTGTCGGACTTTAATAGGGTGACGCGATGATCACATTGGATACCTAAAAAAAAGAAGAACAATATCTTGAGGATTAATTGGTATGAACTACTCCTACATTATCGGAATTGTAGCTTTATCTATAGTGCTTATGGGCACAACTGGCAAGGGCAGCAAAAAAATGGATCCTATTCCAGCTGGTTGTGAAGCAACTCCTTTGGAATTGAAAACTGACATAAGTGACCCGAAATCAACTGGTTTTGAGAAAATTGACGACTTCAACATGAGTGCAAAGCTTTTCCGTTCTCAAACTTTAGGCATTGCGGACAATGCACTCAAATTGACAGTTACCATGTGCCAAGTTAACGATCCCGATATTGGCGAATATACTCACAGAGAGTGTTTTATTGGCTTAGATCTTCAACGTACCGACGATTGCGCTGGTGCTATAAAGAGAGAGGGTAAGGGTGTTGTACTAGAACGAATTGCAAGTTCATTGGTTGATGGCGCTGCGACATTAGTGTTGGGTGAAAATTTGATTAGCCAATCTGCACAGGTTTCAAAGGCAACAATGGATGAAGTAAAAGGAAACCCAGTAAAAATGAGAAATGCACGTGGTGCAGTGAGCAGCCTCGATGAGACTGTAGTTGAGGTAAAGAACTCAGTGGAAGCGCTCAGATCAGCAATGAAATACGCTGAGGGTTCGAAGGCAGCACTTGAAAAATGGGATCTACAATGATTCGGTCATTAATATTTTGTCTTGTAGTTTTACTAATTACAAGCAGTTCTGCTTTATGTCAAGGCAGTAAAAGTGTGAGTACGGATGGTCGTCAAGTTGTAGGCATCACTAAGTTGACTTCAACTGGAAATGAGGCAGCAGAACGGTTTCTCCCGCTTGTAACAGAGAGGCTCATCGATGTTGTAGAGGGTACTAACCGGTTTCGTTTGGTTGACCTTACATCGGATGAGGCCAGACGAATTGCAATTGAAGCTGCCAAAGATAATTACAAGGCAGATAATTCATTCAATGTGACTGACAATGCATCTCTCGTTGCTGAGTACACATTAACTGCTGATGTTGGGTCATTGCGATTCATTAAGCAAAAAGAGAAGGGTAATGACGTCTACAAGGCAGATTTAGTCATGACGCTGAAATTAATTGACACGTCCACAGGGCAAAACACATACTCTGAAACGTTTACATCTGCTCGATCAGAATCGGCTATAAGTCCTGAAAGAGCTGTATCCAACGCTTTTGACACAATCAAAGAGACAATTCGAAGCAGTGTGTTGGCTAATTTTCCAGTTGTAACAACTGTAGCAAAGGTCAGGGACGAATCAGGAGGAAGTGCAACTAACCTCATCGTTTTTGGGGGCACCGGAATGAATCTTCAGATTGGGCAGAAATTTGATGTGTTTATTCTCGATTTCTCATTGAGTCCGCCTTTGGAGGAGAAAATAGGCAGCGTGACCATCACCCAAAACCTTGATCCGCGTTACTCTAATGCAAAGGTTGAGGTTGGTGGAGATAAAATACAGGCTGCGATTAGTGGCAATCAAACCGTCAGACTGCGATCGATTCTATCTGCGTCTTCTCAAAGGAGGTAGCATTATATGAACAAAACTTCTGTTTTCGCTCTCTTGTGCCTGATGTGGGCGGGTTTCAGTAATGTGTCAGCTCAGGATAGGATTATGCAGGTTGATCAAGAAAGCATTCAGTACAATGATGGCACCGTGACGATGAGTGTAACCATTCCAACTTTCAAAAAGAGACTTAAGGCGTCAGAAGCAGCATCAAGGCTGAGGATTGAGTTAGTCTCAAAGATCATAGACGAGGGTGTGGAGAAGACCCCCTACAACAGAAGATTTGATATAAACAAGTCAATAAACCTAGACGACTTAGTACGATTGATTGGACCTGATATTGAGTTGTTCGACTTGGTACTGAGCAAGACCACTGTAAATGCACGTTGTGCATTCGACATTAAGCACATTGAAAGAAAACTGATGGATAATGGATATTTACGAAAGTTTGGCATCTGACATGAATCTAACACCAATCCCCCAATTTACTTTACGCCGTTTCTCAATCGTGGCATTATTGATTGTTCTCGCTTCTCAACCAATGCTTGCACAACCAAACATTAACCAGCCACGAATATTGGTAGTGCCATTCACCACCTCCGACAAAAATGCGATGGTGGAGTATGATTCTAAGCCTGAAATGAGACAAGTGATGGTGGAAATTGCTAATGCGATGAATCAAAGAGGGTTTCAACCTGACGATTTTCAGGAGGTGATTCGTAAGGTACAAGAAACAGACAACATCAACTTACTGCGTGATGCGGACGTCAATCCGGTGGATAAGATCATGCAGTATGCTACTTCGGACATAGTGATCTACTCTGAGATCTTTATTCACTCACAAGGTGATGGGTCGAACAGTGTTCAGATTAATCTAAGAGCCATAGATAAGGTATCTTCTAAGTCGTTGTTTTCTCAGAATTTCATGGCAACGCCACATTTCCGAACAACCGATTTTGGTTTTCTAGGCCAGAAGGCACTAAACCATGAAGGTCAATTGGATGCGTTCATTAATGGGTTGAACAAGGCATTGGGCGACATCAGGGAGAATGGTCGTAGCATATCACTCAGAATTCAAAAATCGAGTTCATCTGAGATTGGACTTGATGAGGAAGTAGACGAAGCGACGTACTCCACTCTGGCAGATGTTGTAATTGACCACATCAAAAAAACTTCTTTCAAGAACAACTTTCGTATTTCGACCAATACAGGCCGTGAGCTGTACTTTGATGAAATCAGAATACCTATACTAGACTCAGACGGGAATAATTTCTTACCATCGGACTTTGCACGCGACATTAGAGTATTTCTGACAAGGGTTTGCTCAGACTATAAGGGTGAACGTGTCAGAATTGATGCCCCAGACATTCGAAATGGTGTAATTACTGTACTACTCCCATGATCATGAAACATCTCGTTTTATTTATTCTTGTCAGCTTCTGTTTTACCAAGGTTTACGCTCAGACTATCGGGGATCTGATCATTGGAGTTGGCAGCATTGAACTACCAATTGAGAATTCTTCCAATTTGAAATCAAACATTGCATCGTTCATTACATCGAGTGCAACACGAGCTGGAGTACTATCAAATCAATATCCTAGCGCACGGTTTATAACTAATGTAAGTGCAGTTCAATTGGATGGCGATAGGATTCAAATAAATGGAATACCATTATGGATAGCTGAAATACAGTACGACTTTTCAATTGTCGAGACAGGTTCTGGTAACCAATTTGCAGCATATACAATAACAGTCAAACAATCAGGTGACTCTGAGAATGACCTGATGCGTCAGTCTGTTAAAGAGTTGAATTCGAAACGTAATGCATTTGTTTCCTTCATGACGCAAACTAAAGCCGACATATTAAAGTACTACGAAGATAACATGGATCGCCTATTAAAAAATGCGGAGCTCTACAAGTCCCAGCACGACTTCGATAGCGCAATTCGTCTCTTAGGCCAAATTCCACGCGAATGTAATGACTATGACAAGGTGCATAAAGCAATTGAAACTACCTACATGGCAAAGCTCGAGTTTGAATGTGATTCAAGAATGGTGCAATTCAACGTTCTTAAAGGACAACAAAAGTATGACGAAGCCATTGAACTGCTCATGGAGCTTCCAAACGGGTCTAGTTGCCATGCAAAAGCGGCAAAGCTTATTGAGGAGGTTAAGAACGAAGTCTGCAGCATATACATCCAGAATGCAGAGAGTAATTTTAGTTTGGGTAACGCAAATGGCGCATTATCGAGCTTGCTAGGATTGGAACAGTTGTCACCGTCTTGTGCAAGTCGGAAAAATGCACTCGAAGCAAATATTCGACAACGCCTTGATGAATCTGCACGTCTGAAATGGGAACAACAGCAGCGTGAGTACAAAGACCGTGTCGAACTGGTGCATAAACAAATGGACCTCCAACACGACTTGGTAAGTAAAGCTATACAAAGTGAAGCACAGCTACGAACCAAAAAAATGGAGCTTGATCATCAGGCAGCCATGAAGGCAAGTCAAAACAACTCACAGTCCTCAGTATTCCTTGTTAGTCCTTCGGCAGAATACGTAATTCTGAGGGCAACGGCACGAAACAATTCGGGCACGCCCAATAAACGATACATTAATGCCTACTACAGTAGCATCATGCGGTAGTCTTGATCAACTTTCCGCCCTGACCACGATCACTGAAACACCGCCATCTCCGCTAGGCTGACATACCCCTCGTAGTAGGCGCGGCCGACAACGCAGGAGTGGACTCCGATACCGGCAAGCTCCTGCAAATCGCCGAGGTTGCTAACACCCCCGCTGGCTATTAGACGCATGGATGGGAAACGGCCCATGAGGTCTTCATACAAATCCACATTTGGTCCGCTCAACATGCCGTCGCGACCTACGTCGGTACATAGGATCTCCGTGAGACCAGCTATGACCATCGGTTGTAGGAAATCTTCGATCGTCACATCCGATGTCTCGAGCCATCCTGCATAGGCGACCTTGCCACCTTTGAGATCCATCCCCAAAATACAACGGTCACCACCATGAGTGCGAATGGCATCGATCCAAGCATCGGACGATTTCACGGCCATGGAGCTGACCACTACACGATGGAGTCCGGCATCCAACAGTTGGTCGATATTTTCCCGGGTACGAATGCCCCCACCGGTCTGCACCTCCATGCCTGTCTGGCGGACGATCTCGGTTATAATGGGCAGATTCACAAAACGTCCCTCTTTGGCGCCGTTGAGGTCCACGATGTGCAGCCTACGGAAACCGGCATCTCGATATACATTGGCTTGGTCGATGGGGGAGAGCGGATAGACGGTCACATCGTCGTATGCGCCTTTTTTTAGACGGACAACCTTGCCGTCGAGTAGATCAATGGCGGGGATTACGTGCATGTCAGATGGCAATGGGTTGGTAAACGATGTCGCAAAAATTTCGCAGCAGAGTGGCACCGGCGGCTCCAGACTTTTCGGGATGGTACTGCACCCCCATAAAATTCCCGCGGGCGGCCACTGCCGTAAACTCGACCCCATATTCGCAGGAGGCAAGGGTTACGTCGCCAAGCGGCGGGTAATAGCTGTGCACAAAGTAATGGAAGTCGGTTGCATCGAGTCCGATAAGCAGAGGATGACGCTTCACCTCCTTGAAGGTGTTCCATCCCATGTGCGGCACTTTTTGTTCAGTGCTGTCAAATTTGTTTAGGTGGCCTGGAAAAATACCGAGCGTTGGTATAGTTGATTCCTCCGACGACTCGAACATCAGCTGTAGGCCCACACAGATGCCCAGCACGGGCTTGGTAGCCTGTAGAAGCCATTGGTCCAGTCCCTTGTCGATGAGCGATCTCATGGCGGCTTCAGCGTGTCCAACGCCAGGGAATATCACACCCCTGGCCTCGTTGAGCACTTCGTGGTCGGATGTGATTACATGCTCTACACCCAGCCGAGCCAATGCATTGCTCACACTGGCCACATTGCCGGCATCGTAGTCGATCATGGCGATCATAGGGTGCCCTTCGAGCTTGGGATGGTATTCAAGATGCGTGGATTGCGGATGAGCGCCTGACGCATGCAACGTGCAAATCCCTTGAAGCATGCTTCGATTTTGTGGTGGTCGTTCTCACCCTTCACGGATATCTGCAGGGTGGCCTTCAGGCTCATTGCGAGTGAATGGAACACGTGCTTGGTCATTTCGGTGGGGAAGGCACCGACATATTCGCGGGTGAACTCGCCCTCGAATGTCATGTACGGACGACCCGAAAGATCCATCGCGATCGTGGCTTGCGCCTCGTCCATCGGCAGCACGAAGCCGAACCGCTCGATGCCACGTTTGTCGCCGAGTGCCTGCGTGATGGCGTCGCCCAGAGCAATGGCGGAGTCCTCTATGGTGTGGTGTTCGTCGATATCCAGATCTCCCTTACATTGCAACGAAATATCGATGAGCGCATGCTTGGCGATCTGGTCGAGCATATGGTCGTAGAAGGGTATTCCCGTCGATATCGACGAAACGCCGGTGCCGTCGAGGTTCACCTCCACCGAAATGTCGGTCTCCTTGGTGGTGCGCTTAACGGTGGCGCGGCGGGCCGGTTCGGTTACCGTTTCACTGATGGTGACGGCATCGGGCATGCTTAGCGTTATCTCGGTAGGCGGTGGTGTGTAGCCATCTCCCAATCCCAACTGCTTGTGCAGCATGGTCAGAAACTGGTCGTTTTCGGCAGGTGTTCCCACGGTAACACGTATCGTGTTCTCGCAGTGGATCTGGTCGCCACGGTAGCGTGCAACCACGCCGGCGTCGGCCATGGCCTTGTATACCTCAAACGCTTTCGGCACACGGATAAGTAGAAAATTGGAATCGCTGGGGAACACCACAACGGCATCCATCGTCATGAGCTCTCGCTCCAGACGCTCTCGCTCGGCAAGGATGTTGCCCACCTCAACCCTCATCTGCCCGACTCTGTCCATTGCCTCGAGAGCCGCCCTGCTCGTAAGCTGGTTGATGTTGTAGGGCGATTTGATCTTCATCATGTAGTGGATGATCTCGGCAGAGGCAAAGGCCATCCCGAGACGAATACCGGCCATGCCGAACGATTTCGATAGGGTCTGCAGCACAACCAAATTCGGATAACGGTCGAGGTCCATGCACCAGCTGGCACTGTCAGTGAAGTCGATGTAGGCCTCGTCGACGACCACAATCCCATTGAAGCCATCCAATATGGCTTCAATGTCGTGGCGATTCAGCAGGTTACCGGTCGGATTGTTCGGCGAGCACAGAAAGATGATCTTCGTCTCGGGACGAACCGCGGCGAGCACCTTCTCGGGCTCAAGCTGAAAATCGGGTGTAAGCGGCACTGTGTCGACGGGCACATTATTTACCGATGCGGCAACCTTGTACATGCCGTAGGTAGGCGGGGTGATCAGGATGCGGTCGTGTGCCGGCTCGCAAAAGATGCGGATGAGCAGGTCGATGGGCTCGTCGCTGCCCACACCTGTGAACACTTGGTCGGGATACACACCGCGAAAGGCGGCGATTTTTTGCTTGAGCTCTTTTTGATATGGATCCGGATACCGGTTCAGACCCGGTTCGCCGGTCACCGCACCAAAACTGTTTTCGTTGGCGTCGAGCAGCGTGCCACGTTCATAGTCGTCGCGTGCGCAGCGGTATGGCGACAAGGCAAGGATATTTGGACGGATGAGGGAGGATATCATAGGGGTCGGGGATCAGGGATCAGGGGATCAGGGGCATCAAAGGTATCAAGGGCATCATAATTCAGGGTATCCAAGGCATCAGAGGCGTCATGGGGATCAGATTGATGCCATGGATGCCATGGAAGCCACTGATGCCCTGCTTTGTCATTTCTGTATCAGCCTAATATTAACGGCATTAGCATGTGCGTCGAGGCCTTCGGCTTGGGCGAGGCGAATTACGTGCGGTCCAAGTTGACGTAGTCCGTCTTCGGTGAGCTCCTGAACGGTCATCTTACGCACGAAACTATCGACCGACACACCGCTGTACATGCGAGCATAACCATAGGTGGGCAGCGTGTGATTGGTGCCCGAGGCGTAGTCGCCAACGCTTTCGGGGGTCCAATGCCCAACAAATACCGATCCGGCGTTGACGACCGAATCGACCAGTGACGTAGCGTTGGCTGTCTGGATAATGAGGTGTTCTGGTGCGTAAATGTTACTGAATGCGACGGCTTCTTCGGTTGTCGATACACTCAACGCATAGCTTTTTGAGATGGCTTGACGCGCAATTTCGGCTCGCGGAAGGGCCTCAAGCTGGTCTGAAAGCGTAATCTCGAGCTCATCGAGGTCAAACCCCTCAACGGCAACCAATACCACCTGGCTGTCGGTGCCGTGCTCAGCTTGTGACAGCAGGTCGGCTGCTACCCAGGCGGGATTTGCTGAAGCATCGGCGATCACAAGCACCTCCGAAGGTCCCGCTGGCATGTCGATGGCCACCATTGCTTCGGTATTTTGCAACAGCATCTTGGCGGCTGTCACGTATTGGTTGCCCGGGCCGAGGATTTTATCCACTTTGGGAACGGTTTCGGTACCTAACGCCATAGCAGCCACGGCTTGTGCACCGCCTGCCAACAGGATATGCGTCACTCCACACTGTTGGGCAATGTAGATGATTTCGGGGGCTACGGATCCGTCGGGTCGTGGTGGAGTCGCTAAAACGATTGTCTTGCAGCCAGCAATCTGGGCTGGAATCCCAAGCATAAGCGCAGTTGATGGCAGAATGGCTGTCCCACCGGGCACATAGATTCCGACGTTTTCGATGGGGCGGGTTACTCGACGGCAAACAACACCTGGCATGGTCTCGATTTCGAGCGTGAGCCCCATTTGTGGACGGTGGAAGGCATAGATGTTGTTGTATGCTACATCTATAGACTCCTTCAAGTTTGGATCAAGGTCGGGTTCGTCATCCGGAACAGGCATGCATACAGTTGGTATGGTAGCTTTATCGAATTGCTTTGTGTATCGTCGAACAGCCTCATCACCCTCCTCATCGACGGCTTCGATAATAGGTCCAACCGTCTCAAAAATCGACATGAAATCGATCTTCGGCCTCTCGCATAGCTCTTGGATGGTGTTTTCATCAAGCTGTGACAGCGAGTAGCGTTTTAAAAGATGTGATTTCATCAGTCGATCATGCTTTCAATTGGCAGAATCACGATACCACTGGCACCAGCGTCGCGCAGCTCTTCCATAACCTCCCAAAAACGGTCGATGGGTATAACGGAGTGAACAGCGATCATTCCATCTTCAGCCAAGGGTAGCACTGTAGGGCTTTTAAGGGCTGGGATGATGCCACGAATGCGATCGAGTGACGCCGCGGGAGCGTTCATCATGATATATCGGCTGCTTTGTGCCTTCTGCTGTCCATGGATACGGATGAGCAGTTTGTTGATGAGCTCGGTCTTTTCAGTTGACAGCGTCTTACGTGTGCGTACCAGCTGGGTTTGACTGCGGAAGATGGTTTCAATTTCGGAGAGTCCGTTGGCGCGAAGCGTGCTGCCTGTCGAGACTAGATCGCAGATAGCATCGGCAACGTCGAGCTTAGGAGCAATTTCTACCGACCCGGAGATTTCGACAATGTCGACTGTCTGTCCGATCGACGTAAAATAATCGCGGGTTAGATTTGGGTAGCTGGTCGCAATCCTTTTTCCCCCTAACTGTGAAGTATCTCGAATGCCATGCTCTTTCGGGGCGGCGATGCATAGGCGACAGTGTCCATAATCAAGCTCCTTGATGATTTCGACGTCCGCTCGGCGTTCGGCTACCACATTTGCACCTACGAATCCAAGGTCACAAACCCCATCTTCAACGTATTCGGGGATATCGTCGTCGCGTACGAAGAGTAGCTCGATGGGATAGTTTCGGCAACGGATGAGCAGGTGATCTTTGTAGGTGTCGAACTTGAGACCGATGTTTTGCAACAGGGCGGTGGTTTTTTCAGTCAGACGACCGCTTTTTTGTAGCGCTATGCGCAGGGACGGAGACTCCATAGGGAAGGATGAAAGAATAAGGAAAAAAGAATAAGGAAGGAGGAGGAATAGGAGGAAGGAAAAAGGAGGGCAGGGTTAAATAGCATGGGGTGCCCGGGAGCTCGGTTGCGAGCTGTAAAAAACGGCTTCAGTGGCCGCTATGGTGACGATGATGTCGCTTAGAAGCAATAAACATATCAA
The DNA here is from genome assembly GCA_964629885.1 of uncultured Chitinophagales bacterium. GTDB lineage: Bacteria > Bacteroidota > Rhodothermia > Balneolales > CAYWCV01 > CAYWCV01. The sequence continues at coordinate 11,489 of CAZVRJ010000009.1, forward strand.
AAGATAAAAAAAAATTTCGCGAAGCGCGTAAGGAATTGCTTTGGCGTGTATCTATAGAGTAAGGGACGCGATGAAAGTTGCCCACATCAGCGATAATAAACATCAAAACCTAACAGGAGTTCCAACTATGAAAACAATGTTTAAAGCATCTTTGGTGACACTCATCCTAGCCGGATGGGCAGCAACAGGAACAGGGGCAAATGCACAGACTTTGCCTACAACAGACGGGCAACATTGCGAGCCATATGTGTCTAGCGTTCAGTACGCCAAGACCCGCATCGGCAATCTCTGCCTTTTCAAAGGAAACTGGGTGTGCTATGCCGAGTTCACTCCTAACAAAGATTGCGACAAGACTCAACCAGACACCAGTCTTGGCGAAGGTTGATTACGAATCGCAATGCTGACAACAACACAGGGTGGAGGGAAACCTCCATCCTGCTTTATCTCATATAAATCATATTTCACATGTGGCGTTTACTTCTATTGGTCATAATTACGACTGTAATGGCATTGCTGGGAATGGACCGGATGCCAAACTCAGATACACTTGTCGCAGGTTCAATCAAGGCACCCCTCACAGAACTATTTAGAAGAGATGGTAACCTCTTTGAGCCGAACTGGATCATAGCTGATGCTGGACATAAACTTTGGGTTAGCGATGCTGTTCATCAGTCATTGACCCTATACATATACGATCTTCAAAATGATGAAGCTACGAAATCGCTCCGCATGGGGAGGGGTCCGGGAGAACTAGCTGAAATGGGCATGAAATGGATGAGCACACTCAGTTCGGGCGACAAGGTAATATTCGATGTAGGGTCCTACCGAATGCAGCGCTATAGTGCCGAGCTTGAAAAACCGACTGCCGTTCGCATTACATCAGGACCCAGTCAATGGCTGAATGCCCACATCTTAGCCGATACTTTGCTAGTGGTATCTCCTATGAGCCCGAATCACGTGCTGCAAACCTACCAATTTGATCCTAAGGCCAATCAGACTGGTACGTTGGTTTACCAGATTGGAAATCTGGACAAACCGGAGTTGAAATTAATGAGCAATTTTCTGCTCAAAAATGGGCATGTGGCAGTTCATGGTAATTCCATTTACTACAGCTACTTATTTGCACCTTATGTCTTGAAAGTCGATCCGCGTGGATTGCAATGGATTGGAGGGACAGAGGTAGGCTCTGGATTTCCTGTAAACACGAAGAATCCAAACGAGATTCGAATGCCGGATGCTAGCCAACACGCTCAGCAGACCATATCTATCGCAGCCGATGCTGACCGCGTGTACGTGTTGCATAATGGCGAGAAAGCTGGTTTTTGGAAGTCCATGTGGGCAACCGTTACCAACGATTTCAGTGACATCGATGAACAATTGAATGCATCAAACCGGCTTCGTATCTACAATGCTCGAAATGGGAGCTTTGTGCAGGAGTGGACACTTCCCGTTAGAGCCCGACTTGTATCGGTGCATCGAGAATTCATGTATTTGACGACACAGGTCAACGGACAATCCACAGTAGTTGCATACAGGATGAACCGATGAGTCAACGATTTGTATCAGTGAGAAAGGCTCAGCTATTGGCCGGCATACTCGTTGTAGACCTTGGATTTCTGTGGTTATCTCTTGCCTATCACGATATTCTCATCATCTTTTATTCCAGTGGGCTTTGGGTGGAAAGCTCACTGGGTATAATGTTAGCATTGGCAAGAAGTGTGCTTTTGTTCTTGGCCTATCATTTTCGATTCCCTGCAGGCGTTTCTATGCTAATTGGGTTGGAACTCGTTTCTGGCGTACTGATATCGATTACAGATGTCTGGATTTACTTGGTTACCGACTGTGAGTGCGTGTTACAGATTGATGGGGCCATAGTCAGGCTTATGGTGCGATCTGCGGTTTTGGCGATTGTATTAAGGTTACTTCAATCCCATCACAATCCCCACAAATGACTTGACACCGAGCAGAAGACCAGATTCGTCGATATAGAACTCGGGTGTGTGGTGGCTGGGAGACTTTTCATATGGAACATCCAGAGGCTTGCCACCCAGGAAGTACATGAATCCGGGGGCCTCGCGGCTGAAGAAGCTGAAGTCCTCTGCGCCGGTAACGGGATGGCGAAGCTTGATATTATCGTCGCCTGCAACGGCTTTGAGTATCGGCAATGTGCGATTGACCAAATCAGCATCGTTATAAGTAACGGGGTAAGATGTTGTGTAGGGTAGCTTTAGCTCCACAGTTGCACCCATTGCCTCGGCTACGTTATTCACTATGCGGCGGAAGTTATCGTGTACTAGTTTGCGGTCTTCGATAGAAAGCGCCCGCAAAGTGCCCAGCATGACCACCTCTTCGGGGATGATGTTGCTCCTAACCCCGCCTTGAATGCTTCCGAAGGTGACAACTGCTGCATTCTCCGTCACGTTCACATTACGGCTCACGATAGTTTGGGCCGCAGTGATGATGTGTGCTGCGGTAACTATCGGGTCAATACTGCTCCAAGGATAGGCGCCATGTGCCTGCTGCCCCTTCACAACGAGACGAAAATCGTCGGCACTTGCCATGGTTCCACCTGGTCGATACGTTATCGTATTTACATCGGTTTGTGAGTTCACATGGATACCAAACACAAAATCGACGTTTGGGTTACTCATTACCCCTTCTTTGACCATCAACTCAGCACCACCTTCCTCACCAACTGGTGGACCCTCTTCGGCAGGCTGGAACAAGAACTTGACGGTGCCACGAATCCTATCCTTGTGCTTAGCCAATACCGATGCAGTCGCCATCAGCATCGCAACATGTGTGTCGTGGCCGCAAGCATGCATTACTCCAACTTCCTGCCCGTTATATTCGCTCACCACTTGCGACCTAAACGGCAAGTCATTGCGCTCGGTCACTGGCAGAGCGTCCATATCGGCGCGAAGAGCAATTACTGGTCCAGGCAGACCTCCCTTAAGCAAACCAACTACGCCCGTGTGCGCAACCTCTGTTGTGACATCAATGCCCAAAGACCTCAGATGATCTGCAACCATTTTGGACGTCCGAAATTCCCGGTTACCTAGTTCAGGATGTTGATGGATATCGCGCCGCCATTCGATCAATTGATCGTGGATGGCCTCTATAGATGCCATAACATCATTAGGAATGGGCGACTGGGCTTTAGTGTACGTAGCTGATGCCAGAATAATTACTGTGAAAAATAAAAACGCTTTGACAGATCTCATAGGATAGACGACTTGGAAGTAAGTGGGTGCAGGTTTGGGAATGTGCTATAAAAAGACGAGATCACAAAATCACAGGTCGAAATATCTGTCTTTTATCACGTTAAAATGATGGATTTGGTGTCCAACAATTGTAAATCCCAACCCTAAGACAGAAATCTGCTTGTCGTAACATGTGCCAACCCGGTGCAGTGCATGGGCAGAAAAGCTCTCAAAAAGATACATTGTAGATGCCCGTACTGACTCAAACTCCGTAAGTATTGACTCCAAGCTTCTCGAAGTCGCACCAGCCGTTTTTGCGTAAAGATTCTCATCGTAACCAGGCAGAACAGTTGAATCTTCGCGGGCGAAGCGCATAGCCCTATATGAAAATACACGTTCACTATCGATGAGATGTTGCAGGATGTCTTTTATTGTCCATTTTCCTGGTGCATATACGTTGTCACCGATTTTTTGAAACCGGTTGATGTCAACGGTTTCGATAGCCGTCAGAGAATTCTTAAAAGCAACACCAAGGTAGTCTTCAGGCACGAGCTGAATATACCTGTCGAAATAAACTGGCATTGGATTGATATCAGACTTCATCATAGTCGAGCTCTCCGTTTGTCTATCCAAACCAACAGCAAGCCGGCAAGCCAGAACAGAAACAGCATCCCTGCCGTATTGTAGAGCACAGTGGCCATCCCAATTCTGTCGACATCAATAAACGGGTACGGGTAGAATCCCGAAAACCAACCCCGAACCAATGTGATGGTCATATACACGATTGGCGCAAGCAGCCAAGGGAAACTGTACCAATACTTGAGCATCCCCTTATCCCCAAAGTTGAACCACCAAACGATGTAAGCCAGTGGAATCGCATTGTGGAGTAGGTAGTTTAGTAGAAATTGGATCCCCTCTGCCACCCAGAGATCATGCAAAACGAGGTCGTAAATCATAAACACCATAAAGGAGTAAACAACTACCATGGCCTGAATGACTGTGGAGTCAAAAAAACCGTTCAGTGGACCTCGTTTTATGATAAGTGGGACGGTTAGCACCATAGCAATGGCTATGTTAGTCTCGACCGAAAACAAGCTCAGATAGTTGATGGTGGCATCAAAAACCGTATCGCCTGTAAGCGATTTAATGATAACGACCAGTAGCAGTTGGATGAATAGGGTGATCCAAGTGATAAGCGCCAGGATGATGGACGTCTTTTTCTTCATTTGTCGGGTGGCTTGACGGTGTGCGTTCCCTCTATGATTCCGGCTACGTGCATGTTCGCACTTAATTCGGTCTTTATCAAGTGAGATTATGTACGAATCAGAAGCTCATCTGCGCTTGTAATCGTAAAAGGCGTCCCTCCTGCAAGTTGATCGGTTTGAGTGCATCCTCAAATCTTCGCGACGAGATGGTGTACACCGCCGTAAGCTCCAATAGATCGATCGGTTGCCATTCAATTCCCAGTTCCAGTTCGCGAACTCGGTAACTGCGTGCATCGAGTTCAAACTTTTTACCGCCCGTGTAGTTATGTGCGAGTACAAAGGGTATTAGTGTTCTACCATTCAGACTCGCTTTTGCATTTACAAGTACATATCCACCATTCAGTGCCCGATTTTCAATGTGATTATTTCCAGGGTTGTACTCTGGACCAAATCCCCAATTATACTCCGCCTGAAAACCAATCGGCATCGGATAAGCTATAAATGACAGAGCGAATCGTGAGTCGTCGTAAATATTGGATTCTTTCACAACAGAAAGTCCACTCAGGTCTTCTGGGATCATGGAGTATGTACCGTAATAGCCCTGAACGCCTGCCTCCAGAATTTGGCTCCCGAATCGAAACGGATATGCAACTCTTGCAACAACATGAAGCGCATCATTCAAGTCCGACTCATTGCCGCCTTGCCCGTTGTAGAGACCAAGCGCTACCACACCATAATCTCCAGTACCTTTTAAGCCAGAGTCCTTGATCTCCTTAAACATGTCTTTGCTCGATTTGGGTGTCCAATACAAAAAAGCCCCCATGTCGCGTTCGTTGGTTATTGTACTGTTTGTGCCATCGTGCCGGTCGAGTGACAATCGGCTTGAGCTCGATTGGAGGTTCTCAAAACTATATGGAATCTTGCTTAGACCAATCCTGAGGCGCCAATCCCTGCTCTGAGTCATCACAATGTCGAAGTATGCATCACGCAATTGGGCGTAGTTCATACCCGCCGAGCTGACAGTTGAGGCGATGTCGGGGGCCACGTAGAAGCTGATTCGATCGTTAACACTACCACTGAATACAATGCGTGCACGCCTAAGCGAAAAGCTGGCTGGGGCGCCCCAAGAGCGGTCGCACTGCTGGCACCTAAGATCATTGTTGGTTTGGAGGAGCCCGTGGTAGCGAACTTGAAGATATCCATGAATGGAAACTGGGCTTGATGGCTCATTGAGCCGATTCGTACTACTGCCTTGTCCGAAGGCCTCCATCGACGATATTGCAATCACACATATACCGAAAACCAGCGAAAGATTTCGAACCATTAGGAAAATTGGTGTAGAATGCTCCTCGATATCAAAAAGCACGACTATGTCGGTCGATAATCATCGAATAAGAGCATTCTGGATCAAATAAGGCACACTGGCTGCAAAGATCGGTAGAATTCAACTTGGATACAAAATCACCGTATCTTGAACTATATCAATCATCTAAGCTTTGTTTCCACCCCATGAGTATAATCGAATCGTACTACGACGCATTTAATCGGTCTGATATGGACACTTTCGCCTCTCTGCTCACCGATGATGTTATACACGACATCAATCAAGGTACTCGCGAAGTGGGGAAACATTTATTCACTGCTTTCATGGATCGAATGAATGATCATTATCGCGAACAGCTGGTCGACATTGTGGTAATGTACTCTGCCGACGGTAAGCGTGCAGCTGCTGAGTTTGTGGTTAGAGGCACCTATTTGAAAACCGACAGCGCATTACCCGAAGCAAATGGGCAGACGTATACGTTGCCTGCAGGTGCTTTTTTCGAATTACGAGACGGTAAGGTAGCTCGAGTCACCAATTACTACAATTTACAGTATTGGATTCATCAAGTAGCCGGCTATTAATCAGTTTTTCGACTTGCCGATTTCAATCATTCGAATCACTTCGTCCATGACTAGTGGTTTACTGATGAAGCCTTCTATTTGCTCATGATTCTTGGCCATCTCGATCTCATTGATATCGATGGTAGAACTAACCATAAACACGAAAATCTGCTGATCAAGCTGGCCCATTATGGCCTTGTACTCCTCGATGAATTCCCATCCATCCATCACCGGCATGTTTATGTCGAGCAATATCAGATCAGGCAATTCATGATCGTCGGTGATGCAAAGTTTTAAGGCTTCATAGGCTTGGTGCCCATTCGCATACGATTGCACCTTCACATGACTATACAAATTAGTGAGCTGTGTTTCGGTTAGAAACGTGAAGATTGGGTCATCGTCGATGATCCAAATAAGCTTTAGTGGTTGCATGGAAAAAATACGCGAAATGTGGAACCTGTACCTGTTTGGCTGTCTACTTCGATTCTACCGCCAAGGGCGTCGATCTGGCTTTTTGTGATGAAAAGCCCCAAACCCCTAGCATCCGGATTGCCGTGAAAAGTCTTGTACATAGAGAACAATTTATCGCCATATCTAGACAAATCAATACCCAACCCATTATCTATTACTTCTAGTACAATATAATGATCCAATTCGTAGGCTTTTAGTAAGACTTCGGCTCTTTTTTCTGGGTTGTGATACTTAACAGCGTTTGAAATTAGATTTAACAGAATACTATCTAAATAAGGCTGATTGAAGTAGATTTCGAAATCGGGGTCAATCTCCACCTCAATAAGGACGTTGTTATGGTGAATTTCACCTTTCAGCACGTTTATTGCGGTGTTGACCGATTCGAGGAGGTTGATGACGAGCCGTTGTTCGTTGATGTTTCGTTGGATCGTGATCACTTTGTTCAAATCTTCGATCGTGGTCATCAAATTACTGCTCGCCATGCTAAGCAGGTTCTCAATATGTTTTCGTTCAATCTTGTTTTTACCGGTTACCAACAGATCAACCAACCCAGAAATATTGCTTGCGTGGCTACGGATATTGTGAGACACAATGTAGTTGAAGTTCAACAACCTCTTGTTTTGCTCGCTTACCAAATCAATTGTGGATCTCAATTCTTTCTCAGTCACCTTGCGCTCCGATATGTCGCGAATGAAGGCAACCACATAACCTCTGCCGTTGCTCTCCTGGTAAGTGACACTGGCTTCAACCGGGAATTCCGTTCCGTCTTTGCGGCGCTGTAAACCCTCGATGATCATGTTCCTCACGTGTTTGAGATGTACCACGTGTGCTTTCCAGTCCTCGATGTTCTCAAAAATTCTCTCAATTGATCCAATTGGGTGACCAATCAACTCATCCAAACCCAATCCGAGCCTTTTCTGGGACTCGGCATTTGCGAAAATGATGGTTCCGTCTTCGTCAGTGACCTGAATTGAATCGTTTGAGTGGTCGAACCATTCAACGAGCTGCTCGAATTTTTGTCGTGTAGCCACCAATTCGGTTAAGTCGACATCCATGCAGTAAATTTCTGGCTCATCATCGTTGTTGACGGCAACCGTCTGGCTTGAGTAGACATATACTTCCTTGCCATCGGGTCTTTTAAACCGAAACTCCTCAGGGTTAATTGGAAGATTGTTCTCAGCACAATGCTGGATGTAAGCCGCAAAATCGTCGCGTGATTCCTTGTCGACGAGTAATTCGAATATATTCTTGCCAAATACTGATTGCGAGCTGTGCCCGAACAGTTCCTCCGATGCCCCGTTCCAATATTTGATGGTACCGTCGGGTCTATAAATCTGAATGGCAATATTGGGAACTCTATCGATCAGAGATCGGAAAAAGAAACGCTGATCGTCGTCAATGGGCAGTGCTGCTGCGTTTTGGCTGATGTTTGTGCCATATGCGACAATGTACCTTTCGCCTTGATCAGGATTGATCAAGGGCATCATTTCCCAATGGAGTGGTACGTACGAGCCGTTCGATCGCACTCGTAATTGGAGTTGCCTCTTTTGATCAGATCTGTTTGCAAGTGTCTCGATTGCAAACTTGAGTATGTTCACATCGTCGGGATGTACAAGCTCAGTGATGTGTGTTTTGTCGTTTACTTCAACTTTTAGAAGCCTCTTGAACGTATTGTTGTGGAATACACACGATCCATTGCAATCTAATAAGATCAGATTAACAATGTCTGACTGATCAAGCCATACGGGAATCAGTTTTTGAGCCTCCGAATTTGACATTTACAAAATGTTGAACAGATTAAGACACAAGCGTAAAGGTCAAGTTAATTAAAGTGAATCGTAACTTCCACACGAATTTTCGTACGGCGCAAATCGTTTTTAGTTACAACAGTGGCGAAGCAAAACTTAGCTGTGTCGGCGCCGCAGCTCTTCGATCAACGATTCGAAAGGAATATTCTTTTCGACAAGTAGCAAAGTGAGGTGAAACAATAAGTCGGATGCTTCATAGATGAACTCTTTTTCGTCGCTGTTTTTTGCAGCAATTACAGTCTCCACAGCCTCCTCGCCGACCTTTTGGGCAATTTTGTCGAGACCTTTGGCAAACATTTTGCTCGTATACGAACCCTCAGGCATCGTTCGCTTCCGCTCCTGTAGAAATGACTCGAGATAAGCCAGAAAGGGCATTCCAGACTCTATCTGTGTACCCGACGCTCCTGCATCGAAGCACGACTCCTTGCCAGTGTGGCAGGTTGGTCCATCGGGACGAGCCTTCACCAATATCGCATCTAGGTCGCAGTCGTCACTAATTGATACCACATGAAGGAAATTTCCGGATGTTTCACCTTTGATCCAAAGCTCGTTGCGCGTACGGCTGAAAAAAGTAACCCGGCCAGAGTCGACGGTTTTTTGTACTGACTCCCGGTTCATGTAGCCAAGCATTAGAACGCGGCCAGTTGCAGCATCCTGAATGATTGCGGGAAGCAGGCCAGTAGTCGGGTCAAACTTGAGTGTTTCAATGTTCATGGCAGAAAGATATGAACAAGCAGTAACAATCATGAACAATCATGAACAATCATGAACAATTACTATCAATTACTATCAATTACTATCAATCATGAACAATGAACAATTAGTATCAATTACAATCAATCACGAAAAATTACCATAGGGCACGAATTAGGTTATATTAATCTTGCAATAAATCAAGCCCCTATGTAAGATTCCCCACTCTACCAGTAAAGACCCTTCGCTTCGCTCAGGGCGGCTTCTCCGCTCTACTAAACAAGACCCTTCACTTCGTTCAGGGCGGCTTCGCCGCTTTACCAATCTACAACTCTACTATGCTATCCGATATCATTAAATCACGTCGCAACATCAAGCCAGCCCACTTCAACGGTGAGAAAATTAACGATGAGCTTGTCGCAAGCCTTCTCGAATTGGCTGATTGGGCTCCAACGCACAAATTCACCGAACCGTGGAGGTTCATCGTATTTTCAACAGAGCGAGTACTCAGCTTCTGTCTCGAGCACGCCGCGCTGTACAAGGCACATACACCGGATTACGAGTTTGAGCAGTCCAAATTCGACAAGCTGCTTCATATGGGAAACAAGGCGTCGCATATCATCGTCGTCTACATGAAACCTACACCTGGCAACCGGTTGCCTGAATGGGAAGAGCAGACAGCCGTTGCATGTGCCATCCAAAATATCTTGCTCAGTGCACATGCCAACGGCATAGCCGCGTTCTGGTCAACCGGTGGCATGAGTTCAAAACCACAATACAAGACTTGGCTCGAGTTGTCTGACGACGATTTCCCTATGGGAATAATTTACCTCGGCAAATCAGATGAAAAACCGGTTGGTGTCAGACGCATACCAATGGCCGAAAAGGTCAGATGGGAGAAATAATCCAAGGCATCCAAGGCATCCAAGGCATCATGGGCATCATGGGCATCATGGGCATCAAATTGCTATCTTTGTTGCCCTCGTTGCCCTCGTTGCCCTCGTTGCCCTCGTTGCCCTCGTTGCCCTCGTTGCCTATGATGCCCGTGATCTCACGGATTACTTGGTGCTACTCCCCTACATATCTTTCGAAGAACTCCCAAATTCGGAGCATCCGGTCAAAACGGTGACGCACATTACCTGTGCGCGAAAGTTCGTGGCTGGCACCCGGTACGCGGACATACTCGACATCCCGCTCAAGAATCTTCAGGCTTTTGTAGAGCATTTCACTTTGGATGACCCCCGTTCTTAGATCAACATCGCCGTGCTTGATGAGCAATGGTGTCTTGATCTGATCCACATAAGTGATGGGCGACTCGCGTTCGAGAATGGGTTGGATGGCATCCTCCCATGGGTATCCACCGAAATGATTTGGCACAAGACGCCAAGCGTTGCCTTCTCCCATAAATGTGTCGAGATCATACACGCCGCGCTGTGCGTAGGCCGCCTTGAAACGGTGGTCGAAGGCTACGATCCAAGCAGTGAGATATCCGGCATAAGACCCACCGGTGATCACTAGCCTCTCGGGATCGACCCAGTCTTGCTTTAGAGCCATGTCAACGGCTGCAAGAACATCTCCTGCAGGTCCATGTCCCCAATCCTGGTAGTTGGCGTACTGGAAATCAACTCCATAACCACCCGATCCGCGTGGATTCGCAAACACCGTGCCGTAGTTCTTGCTAGCAAAGAACTGGAACTCGTGCCACATGCTCGGCTCGCCCGTTCCCCACATAGCCGATGGACCACCATGGATATTTAACACAAGGGGGTACTTTTTGCCGGGCTCAGCAAATGCAGGCTTCATGATCCAATATTCGATTTCGAGACCGTCGGGACGGGTGAGCGTCGCCTTGACTGGGGTGCTCACCTTGCGCTCGGAGATCCAGCTGCTGTTGTGGCTGGTAATTGCTTTAGCTGTTCCACCCTGAATTGGACGAGTGAACATTTCGTAGGGATTCTGCGCGGTGGTAAGCACATACACCAGGCCATTTCTTGTGACAGCATAACTCCTAACACCCGTGTCGGTGTCGGTAAGCATTGTCACCTTACCCGATAGGTCGATATTGTACAACGGAGTGCCACCGTTTGTCGATGCTGTGAAGTATAGCGACCTATTGTCAGTAGCCCAAGTTACGCTTCCCGCAGAGCGGTGGAAATTGCTGGTTATGATACGTGCATTACTGCCGTCGGAATTCATGATTCCAATCTGAGACTGTGAAAACCCACGTGGTTCATCGGGCGATGCACTGAAGCTAATGAGTTTACCATCGGGTGAATACTGTGGGTTTCCTAGGCTATAGCCATTCATTGACAAGAATTTTCGAAAGCCGGTGCCATCTACATTCATCATATAAATATTGTTTCCACCTTGGCGACGATCGGGATGTAGTGTCGAGTCGGGGTTACCCGTAAAAATGACAGTTTTGCCGTCGGGCGACCAGTTTGACCCACCCCAACTGAAAAATCCCTTTGTCAAAGCCTTGCCGCCTGAACCTTTTTCGGTCTCCATCACGTACATATGGTTATAGGACCAGTTGGGATTCAGCCCTGTCTCGCCTTGAAAATTTAGGCGGTTAATCACTTTTGGGCTCTGATCTCCCTCTTGCTTGTTCAACCAAGCGCGCACGGCTGCTAAATCGCCGTCAGGATCAGGCTTTGTGACGGTGTCGGGCATGACATTGATACCGGGCTTCTCAAGCGGCCAAGGTGGAAGCGACTTCATCTGCTTCACCATATCTTCGTGACTCGTGCTGCGACTGAACAGGATTTGTTTGCCATCGGGCGAAAAATTTGCACCCGATACGCCCTGGGTGTCAGTTGTAAGCGGTGTTGCCTCTCCGCCCCTCATCGATAGCACCATGATTTGCGATCTATTGTCGACCGTACGATTGAACGAAAGTCGTTCGTTATCGAGCCAATACGGATTGGTGCTATTGGTTGCAGCAGTTGTGAGCTGGCGTGGCGGTGTGCTACCGTCGAAAGGGACCATCCAAATTTGGGTTCGGTATAGATATTCTCCAGCTTTCGCGCGGTCTGGCTCAATGGTCTGAACCGTATAAGCAACCAGCCTACCGTCTGGCGAAACTGCGATGTTGCCCAACTGGGCAATGCGGGTCATGTCGGTCATTGAGACCGGTTTACTACCATTTTGCGACAATGCAATGGTTGCTGGTATGACGAATAACAAGATTACTGTTACCAGTTGGACGACACGTTTCATAAAGATGGACTATGTTGATCGAGTAAGTGGGAATATGCACCGATGGCAGGAATCATCCAAGCAAGGCAAGGATGAAATTCTTCCTGGCATTGCTATATTGGCCAATGATCACTCAAATTTGGCCCAATTCATGATGAAGAATCAGATTTTCAACGCAGTTAGTGCATCTGCTCTACTTTTGTTAACCTCACTAACAGTTATTGCTCAAGAGGCACCCAAGACGCCTGTCACCGACTGGCACGTCGATTCTAAGGAAATTTCATTCACAGTTACAGAAGGCACGTGGATGAATCTTGATGTGAGTCCCGATGGCAAGACGATCGTATTCGATATGCTGGGCGACATCTACAGCATCCCGATTACGGGTGGCAAAGCCCGTGTTTTGCAGTCTGGACCTGCTTGGCAGGTTCAGCCGCGATTTAGTCCAGATGGAAAGACCATCCTCTTTACCAGCGATTCGGGTGGTGGCGACAACGTCTGGTTCATGGATGCCGACGGCACCAATGCGCGACAGATTACCCGTGAGGATTTCCGCCTGCTCAATAATGCGGTTTGGATGCCCGATGGTGAGTATTTCGTGGCGCGCAAGCACTTTACAGGTACTCGCTCGCTTGGCGCAGGCGAGATGTGGATGTATCATCGCAGCGGTGGTACCGGACTCCAACTCACCCAGCGCAAAAATGATCAGCAGGATGTGAACGAACCGAGTGTTTCTCCCGACGGACGATATGTCTACTACAGCGAGGATGTGTATGCAGGCGGGCAGTTTCTGTACAACAAGGATCCCAACAGTCAGATTTATGTGATTAAGCGATATGATCGCCAAAGGGGTACGAATGAGACGGTATTATCGGGTCCCGGTGGAGCAGCGCGTCCTCAAGTGTCGAACGATGGAAGCCACGTCGCTTTTGTGCGCAGGGTGCGCAACCAGTCTGTGTTATTTTTGTATGACACGCGTACCGCGGAAGAATGGCCGATCTTCGACAAACTCGACATGGATCAGCAAGAGGCATGGGCCATATTTGGGGTCTATCCAGGTTTTGCTTGGATGCCTGGCGATAAGCATATCGTGATATGGGGACAGGGGAAGCTTTGGAAGGTGGCTGTAGATGGTACCGGTTCTGAGCAGATACCATTTGAAGTGGATGTGAAGCAGCGTGTAGCTGAGGCACTTCGGTTCGAACAGAATCCAGCTCCTGATGTGATCACACCCAAGGTAATTCGTCATGCGGCTACATCGCCCGATGGTAAGACGCTGGTTTTCAACGCGGTTGGATATCTTTGGAAAAAGGACTTGCCAAACGGCAAACCGGTGCGCCTTACAAAAGGTGAGGACTTTGAATTTGAGCCTACTTTCAGTCCAGATGGGAACAGGATTACCTATGTAACTTGGGATGACGAAGATATGGGCCGCATCATGCTGCTCGATATGAGACGTGCAAATGCGACACCAACGGCACTGACCACGGTAAAGGGGATCTATCGTACCCCTAGATGGTCGCCCGACGGTACCGAAATCGTTTATTCCCGTGAGCCTGGGAACAATCATCAAGGATTCGCTTTTGCAAACCGCTCCGGGCTCTATCGCATCAAAGTGGGCGGCGGCGAGCCCGTGATGATAACTCAAGAGGGGCAGTATCCGCAATATTCGGCCGATGGGAAGCGAATTTTCTATCAGACAGGTGGGTATTTCTTCGGGGCTTTGGGTAAAGCGCTTAAAAGCGTGAATTTGGATGGGGCAGAGGTGCTCACGCACTATACATCGCGCTACGCCAACAGAATGATTCCGAGTCCAGATGGAAAGTGGATGGCCTATCAGGAGCTATTCAAGGTCTATCTCGTACCTTTGGTTCTTAATGGCAACACCATTGATCTGTCGGCAACGACAAGGGCCGTGCCGATTACACAGGTCACGAAAGACGCAGGAATCGCACTTCATTGGAGTGCGGATGGCAGCAAACTGCACTGGACATACGGTGATGAGTATTTTTCTACTGACGTGAGGCAACGATTTGCCCACCTCGACACCCCTGGTGCCAAACCAATGGCACCCGACAGCTCAGGCTTGAAAATTGGATTAGAGGTGCCGTTGGCCAAGCCCACAGGTAGAACGGCATTCACCAATGCACGCATCATCACGATGAACGGCAACGAAGTGATTGAAAACGGCGTCATTGTAGTGAATGGTAATCGCATCGAAGCTGTAGGCGCCACTGGATCCGTATCGGTGCCCTCAGATGCTCGAGTGGTTGATGCCGCCGGCAAGACCATCATGCCGGGTCTAGTGGATGTGCACGCTCACGTGGGTGATTTCCGTGAAGGATTGAGTCCTAAGCAGAACTGGTATTACTATGCCAACTTGGCGTATGGGGTTACCACCTCGCATGACCCAAGCTCACATACCGAAATGATCTTCGCCCATAGCGAACTCATAAAGAGCGGTGCAATGGTTGGTCCGAGGCTGTTCAGTACGGGTATTATTCTTTATGGCGCTGACGGCGATTTCAAGGCGGTGATCAACAGTTTAGATGATGCCCGCTCGGCTTTGCGTCGTACCAAGGCTTTCGGAGCCTTCTCGGTCAAGAGCTACAACCAACCTCGTAGGGACCAAAGACTTCACGTGCTTACGGCCGCTAAAGAGCTCGAAATGAACGTCGTTCCAGAAGGCGGATCCCACTTTTTCCACAATATGACCATGGTGATGGATGGACATACTGGGGTGGAGCACAACATCCCCATTGCAAAGCTATATGATGATGTGGTCAAATTTTGGAGCAGCACCAAGGTTGGATATACCCTTACGCTCGTTGTGAACTATGGCAGTCTCAATGGCGAGTTCTACTGGTATCAGAATACCGATGTCTGGTCGAAAGAGCGCTTATTGAGATTCGTGCCTCGCAGTATTGTGGATGCCCGTTCTCGCCACCGCACCATGGTTCCCGATGAGGAGTACGATTCCGGGTTTATCGAAGTGAGCCGTTCAGCTAAGAAACTCGCAGACGCAGGCGTAAAAGTAAATATGGGCGCCCATGGTCAAATGCAGGGGCTTGGTGCCCACTGGGAGACTTGGATGATTGGCATGGGTGGTCAGTCGAATATGGAGACCCTGCGGTCTACCACCTGGAATGGAGCTTACTACCTTGGGATGGAGAAGCACATCGGCAGCTTGGAAGTCGGTAAGTTGGCAGACATCATTGTTTTAGACGCCAATCCACTCGATGACATCCGCAACACCGAGCATGTTCGTTATACGATGATCAACGGTAAACTCTACGATGCCGCCACCATGCGGGAGTATGGATCACAGGGTCCTACCCCAGAATTTTGGTGGCAGCGCAACCGTGCGAGCAACGCATTCCCTTGGTTTGGTCCAGCACAAGGGTTCACGGTGCCGCAGTGTGGTTGTGGGGTACATTGATCATTATTTGATTGCAATGTGATACTGAATATCCTTCAGTTGCGAAAGTATTTCATAGACGGACATCCCTCTGTCCTCGCTGAGTTGATATATAAGCTTGGGTCTGATTTCGTCGGCAAGCAGATCCAGGCTCCCTCCCTCATGTATGTATGCCTGCGATAATGTGCCACGAAAATGGGCGATGTAACCATTCTCTAAATGGTCGCACAGGCAGTATGCTTGGGCTTGCATCGATGGGTGGACCTGAACATTCATCATGTTGTGGTGCACGTCTTTACATAAAGGGATATCCAGACCATCGTTGTAGAGCTTGATTTTCACAATCTTGCGTTTTGGTTCGGTGCCGAGATTGCCGAGGTCTGTGGTTGTCAGTTCTGAAACTGGTACTTCAAAGTACAAGGGACCCCCTATTAATGTTCGGTCAGATATGGTAGTTAGCATGGTGTTTCGCATTTACTTCTCAGGTGTGCACGCCAGTCATCGGCGTTGCATTTCAAGTAAAGTAAAGCGTGATGCAACGGAAGTGTGGGAAAATTGCGAACCATTCTGAACCCGATCTGAACCTGAGGTGAGAGCAAGAGCAAGAGCAGCAGCAAGAGCAGCAGCAAGAGCAAGAGCAGCAGCAAGAACAAGAGCAGCAGCAAGAACAAGAGCAGCAGCAAGAGCAAGAAGAAGTGCAATTTTCAATTTTCAATTTTCAATTTTCCGTATCTTTTCAAATTCTACATCAGAATAGGAGAGGTGCCAGAGTGGTCGATCGGGCCTGTCTCGAAAACAGGTGTACCTTATGGGTACCGAGGGTTCGAATCCCTCCCTCTCCGCTGAAATAAAGCCCGTCCATTTGGTCGGGCTTTATTTGTTGTTAGCTCACTCCTAGTTAGCTTCTATTCACACCCTATTGATGCTCGAATACTTAAGCGTCATTTCTCGTCGTTCTACTTTTTATGGACATTAAAAAAAATATCGCAATCAGCGACTCTGGGTTTGTTTTCAATCCGAACAATGGAGACTCGTTTACGCTGAACCCAATAGGTCTTGAGATCGTCCGGCTCATTCAGGAGGGCAAGGACGATAACGACATCGTCGACCACATTACTGAAAACTATTCAGTCGACGCCTCCACAGTCGAGAAAGACGTATACGATTTTAAGAAGTCGATTATCCGATACAAGCTAGGCAATGAAAAAGCCGATTAATATTGCCGTAAGCGGTCTCAACGCGATCGACAGCCCAGGACCTGGTGTGCCGGTGATTCGGGCACTCAAGGAAGGTGAGTTTTATAAGCCTCACATCATCGGACTCAACTATGAGGCGCTTGAGCCGGGCATCTACATGCACGACATCGTGGATGTATCCTACAAAGTACCTATGCCTACCGAGGGCGTGCAATTGCTTTACGAACGTATAGCTCAAATACATCAGCACGAAAAAATCGATGTGATCATCCCTAATTTCGATGCCGAACTGTTCGGATACATCAAGTTGGAAGACAGACTTCGCAATGAGCTTGGAATACGACTTTTTATGCCTTCGACAGAACAGTTTGAGTCAAGACAAAAAACTGTCTTGTTCGATTTTGGGAAAAAGCACGGCGTGAAGGTGCCAAAGGCTGAATTGGTGAACAACGTTGCAGACCTCAAGGAACTCACTTACGATTTCGAATTTCCAATCGTCATCAAAGGCAAGTACTATGATGCAGGCATAGCTCACAATCTCGAACAGGCGATCAGCTATTTCTACAAGATCAGTGCGAAATGGGGGCTTCCCATTATTGTGCAAGAGTTTATATCTGGTATGGAGGTGAACGTGACGGCCTTGGGCGACGGCACAGGGCGAACCATCGGTGCTGTGCCCATGCGCAAACTCTTTATCACCGATAAGGGGAAAGCTTGGGCGGGTGTTACACTCGATGACGAAGAATTGTTGGCCATCACACACAACCTGATTGCCTCCACGAAGTGGCGAGGTGGTCTGGAGCTGGAATTTGTGAAGACAGACAAAGACGAGTACTACCTACTTGAGATCAACCCTCGATTCCCAGCTTGGGTTTACTTGGCCAAGGGTGCAGGTCAGAATCACCCGGAAGCCTTAGTCAAAATGGCAATGGGCGAAGACGTGGAGCCGTTCAGCCACTACGAAACGGGGAAATTATTCATACGCTATTCGTGGGACATGATAGTAGATTTGAGTGAATATCAGCAAATTTCGATGACGGGAAAACTTTAAGGATTACCAATGAAAAAGTCTTATGAACGTCCGATCATCCAGCCGCTCCAGAATGGGTCGATGAACAAATTTGGTCAGCGGAGTGCCTTTCAACCTGTCACCGCCATCGACAACAATCTTGTGGCCGATCTGGTCGATTCGTACGGTTCGCCTTTATTCGTGTTCAGCGAGCGGACTATTCGAGAGACATTTTCTCAGGCAAAGCGGGCATTTAGTACTCGTTATCCGAAGGTTCAATTCGCTTGGAGCTACAAAACGAATTATTTGAATGCGATATGCCGCGTATTTCATCAGCTTGGGTCGTGGGCCGAGGTAGTTTCGGGATTAGAATATGAAAAAGCACTTCGTAATGGAGTAGACCCAAAGCAAATTCTATTCAATGGCCCCGACAAGACCGATGCCGAACTTCGGCTCGCCTCCGTTAATGGGTCGCCTATCCACATCGACCACTTGGACGAGTTATATCGGCTCACCGAAATTGCACGTGAACTCAATGTGAGACCCAAAGTTGCCATTCGAGTAAATATGGACACAGGGGTATATCCTCAGTGGGACCGATTCGGCTTCAACTACGAAAACGGGAGTGCTTGGGACGCCATCAACAAAATCGTCCTTTCAGATGCCTTAGACCTTGTCGGTTTACATTGCCATATAGGTACTTTCATGCTCAGTACACAGGCATATGCCCTGGCGACGTCAAAGATGTGCGATTTAGCACTCAATATCGGACGGAAGTTTGGTCGCAAGATCCAGTATTTGGACATGGGTGGCGGTTTCGCCTCTAAGAATAGACTCAAAGGAAGCTATTTGGCTGGCGTGGATGCAAATCCTACATTCGATGATTATGCTGAGGTTATCACATCGGCTATCATCAATGCCGGGTTCACGGAAGACGATTTGCCCATCCTCATGTTGGAGACAGGGCGAGCCTTAATCGACGATTCGGGATATTTGCTCGGTTCAGTTATCTCGAACAAGCGCTTAGCTGACGGTAGACGAGCAACCATCGTCGATTTTGGGGTGAATATTATGTTTACGGCCTATTTTTACGACCACGATATTAGTCCAGCTCAAGATTTTGGTCACTACTTCGAAGATTCGGTGATTTACGGTCCGCTCTGCATGAACATTGACATCATTCGTGATGCCATATCGTTGCCACCGCTCAAGGCGGGCGATCATTTGGTTGTTCACAGAGTTGGTGCTTACAACGTGACCCAAAGCATGCAGTTCATTACACTTCGCCCAGCTATGGTGCTGATCGACATGGAAGGCAGGCCACATATTATTAAGCAGCGGGAAAAACTCAGTGAAGTAGAGGCTAGCGAATCGGTGCCCGACTATCTTAAGGAGATCGATCCTAAATGACAGACATCCGTGATCGCATATCGGATCACGCTGTCGGCTGGTTGAACAGCTACGGCCAGATACTGTTTGTAAACAGCCGTAAGCTTAGCGTCGTCTTGATGGTAGCGACATTCTTGTTCCCCTACGCCGGGCTGAGTGGAGTGATTGCAGTCATTGTCGGTCACATTGTAGCAGATATCATGGGATTCGACCGGCATGCGATTCGTAGCGGTGAACTAGGATTCAATGTTCTCATGACTGGATTGGTGCTAGGTAGCATCTATCAGTTCAATATATATCTAGTATTTCTGTTGGCATTGGCTGGATTGTTGGCCATGCTTGTAACACTTTGGTTTCGCAAAGTGCTGTTTGATCACAATCTGCCCTATCTGAGCCTACCTTTCTTAGTATCGGTATGGATTCTGCTGTTGAGTGTGAGTCAGTATAAAACGTTTGCACTCTCAGAGGTGGGCTTGTTTACATACAACGATTTGGCATTGGTAGGTGGACTTCAACTAGTAAAATGGTATGAGCATTTACAGGCCATTTCCATCAATCCATTTTGGGATGTTTATTTCAAATCGATCGGAGCCATCTTCTTTCAGTACAATCTTTTTGCGGGGATAGCCATAGCAATCGGATTGTTACTCTTTTCGAGGATATCGTTTGTTTTTTCGTTGGTTGGGTTCGCCACAGGTTACTTCTTCTATAAGATGGTCGATGGCAACTTCACCGAAATGCACTATAGCTACATAGGCTTCAATTTCATTCTGACCTCGATCGCACTGGGTAGTTTTTATCTGGTACCCAGTTTCTATGCTCTAGTAGTGGTTGTTTTGGTTATCCCAATTACGGCGATCATCATATCAGCTTTTGGAAGTATTTTTGCGGTCTTCCAGCTACCTATCTATTCATTGCCATTTAACATCGTGGTTCTGATGATGATTGTCGTGTTGCGGCAGCGATGGCAAGCAACGGGTCCGCAGCTGGTCTGGGACCAACAGTTTTCACCTGAAAAGAACCTGTATACGTGGGTGAACAGAAGAGAGCGGTTCAAGTTTCTCGCATACCTTCCGATTCATTTGCCCATAATTGGGGATTGGCATATTCCACAAGGTCATAAAGGATCCATCACCCATCAAGGTGTATATCAACATGCTTGGGATTTCGATATCGTAGATGATTCTGGTAAAACATACGGGGGCGCCGGTTTTGACCTTAGCGATTACTATTGCTACGGGAAGCCTGTTGTAGCGCCCGCCGATGGAGAAATTGTTCACGTGGTAGATGGGTTGCCCGATAACAGAATTGGTGAGTCCGATCTAGTCCACAACTGGGGGAATACCATTGTCATTAAGCATGCCGAAGGATTGTACAGCAAGCTTAGTCACCTAAGAGCAGGCAAGATTGATGTTAAGCAGGGCGACCGGGTGTCGCGTGGTGACCGAATAGCCCAAGTTGGTAGCTCGGGACGATCGCCAGAACCGCATCTTCACTTTCAACTGCAGGCGTCACCTCATATTGGGTCGGCGACTGTTTGGTATCCGATAGCTCAGTACGTGGGCTTAGACACCAAGGGGTTGAGTACATTGCACCTCTTCGAAATCCCAGAGGAGAATCAGGTTGTCAGGCCCGTAATATCGCATCCACTCCTCAGGGACGCATTCAAATGGGAGCCTGGTCAAATTCTCTCATTCAGGCACGAAATCGACTCGAAAGTTATTGGAGATGTGTTGTTTACGGTCGGCGTTGACATGAACAACCACACCTACCTGTATTGCGAAGCGACACAAAGCACGGCTTGGTTTCACTATTCCGAGACCATGTTTCTTTTCACGACATTCAGGGGCGACACCTCATCGGCGCTATACTCGTTCTTCATTGCAGCGCAGAAGGTACTTTTGTCGAGCCTAAATGGGACGATGATGCGTGATGAACCGGATTTGCAGCAATGTTACCATGGCTTTTGGCTACCGGTGCAGGATTTGCTTTCTCCGTTTTTCCGATTTTTGAGGGCAGAGTATGAATCAAAGGCACAAGTCCCAGTTGAGAACTTGGAGAAGGCTGATTCGGCTGAGATCAGCTTTGCAATTGCATTGGCATTCCCATGGAAAACGATTCCAATGGCTACCGGCACCATTGAAATTGGCCGCGATGAAGCAGGAATTCCTGTCATCGCAACCATAGATGCGCGACAAAGTGCCAAACAAACTAGATTGATCCGAATATGAAATCTTTTGTGACTTCTGTGGTGGTCGTTTTGTTTTTGTTGCAGTCTAATCCTCTACTGGCTCAGACAAGCCCTAACTATGAAGATGACACTCGCTATCTCTTTGAAATGGCACGTTGGGAAGCCTTGGCAAAACTGTCGGAACGTGCTTTGGCAGATGGATTCGTTACCTATGCCGTACGTTATCGTTACTCGGTTGCATTGCTCGAGACTGGGCGGTGGAACGATGCGGAAGGTGCGCTTAAAAAGACCATCGATTTGAATCCATTCGATAAGGATGCACGAGAACTGCTTCGAAATTTGTACCTAAATACGGGTCGCACAAATGAAGCCGACCTCCTTCGGCGGGTCGATTTCCTACGTATGGTCGCAGTAGAGTATGGTCAGAAGATTAGCGATGTTGAGGATGTGGGGAGGCTAGACTATGCCGATTTGAGCATCAGGCACCGCTTTATGAAGGGATCGACATTGACATGGTCGGCAGGTGGATTACAGCAAAGTGTTTACTGGGGCGACATCAGTCAAGCTCAGGGTTATATAAGATATGATCAGGCATTCCGTGGAAATTTGGCACTTACAGGTGGTTTTACCATACTTGACTACAAGTACAAGGTATTGTTGGGTGATGTCGATGATGGTGATATAGCTAAAGTTGCTTCACTAGAAGTAGGGAAAAGGTTCCCTCACTTGGGACTATCGGCCCAATTCTCGGTTAATGACCTTTATGATCAAGTCAACAAACAAGCCGGAATCAAGTTAGACATGTATCCGGGAAAATGGGCATCATGGAAGGTTACGGTAAACCCGTTCGTGGTCAACAACGAGGTTGAAACAAAGCGTGGTGTTGCAGCATCGATTCACTGGTACAGTGTTGAGAATACCGAAGTAGCTATATCGGGGTAT
This sequence comes from uncultured Chitinophagales bacterium, assembly GCA_964629885.1. Classification (GTDB taxonomy): domain Bacteria; phylum Bacteroidota; class Rhodothermia; order Balneolales; family CAYWCV01; genus CAYWCV01. Next base: position 34,096 of record CAZVRJ010000009.1, read on the forward strand.
TCAAGCGATGCATACAATACGGTAGAAGACGCAGGATACATAGTCAACAATAGCCTCGACCGTACCCGCTATCGAACGGGAATATATTTACAACGAAACATTTTCGACCATCTTCCTTTTTTTATGTTGGTTCAATATGAACGCAGGGAAGAGCGTTTTTTCAGTTTCACCTATAACACAGTAAGTTGGTTCGCCGGATTAAAATATACGTTATGAAACACATCTGTTTGACCATTTTATTGGCAATTAGCATACCAACGCTGGTTTCGGCTCAAAATCTACAATCGGCTTGGGAGCAATCCTATACAGCTGAGGCCGCTGGCGATTATGCAAAGGCCATCCAAGTTCTCAATCGTCCTGGCGACAAAAGTTACATGACGTTGCTACGTCTTGGATACCTGAATTACCTTGCTGGCAAGCACGTCGAGTCAATGCGCCTTTACCAACAGTGCATTAACTTGATGCCATATGCCATAGAGCCACGATTAGGCTATGTGAACCCTGCTGCCGCAGTTAACAATTGGGCCGATGTACGGAAACAGTATGAGGAAATACTTAAGATTGACCCCAAGCAGACCTTAGTGCTCTATCGTATGGGACTGATCCACTACAATTTGGGCGAATACCCAAAGGCGCTGGGCTATTTCGAGAAGGTTGCCAACTTGTACCCAGCTGACTACGACACACTGCTGATGTATGCATGGACTCAATTGCAACTCGGCAAAAAGAATGAGGCCAAAGTTTTGTTCGAAAAAGTACTGCTAGTCAGCCCCGGAAACGAATCCGCTCTCCAAGGATTAGGATTGATCCGCTGATCAACGCACAGCCCTCCTCGATCTTATGATCTTCAAGATCGAACAGATCCGCGCTCATATAATCAGCGGTCAAATGGAGTCCGGTTTTAGCACTAGCTCGAGGCTATGAGTTTCGATCATGTCATCCATCCACTTCTTGAAGCCAATAGGTACTCGATCTAGTGGTCCTGTGTGCATAAGCTTGTTGTCTTTAACGTAGGCTATCCAAACTTGGCCTGTTTGACTGTTAACTGCAATACTGCTAGCCAATGAGCCACGTAAGCCTCTGACGTAGTACTCGGTTACCTCCGATAAACCGTCTCCGGCATCAATGCTGCTCTCCAAATGAAGGGATGCCGCGAAGATGTCGAAATCAGATCCAGCCTTGAGTTGGATTTCTCGTGTCACATCCACGCCGAAGCGTTCTTCGAGTGCCGCCAGCGCAAGGGTTTCGTCTGGTGTCCAATTTCGGTCATAGACCCCGAGAAAGGTAACTCCAACGCCACCGTAGCCAGAGCATCCTTCTTGTTCGATGCGAATGGACCCCTCAATGCTTCCATCGAACAGAAGAACACAGTTGCCATATTCCTCCGATTCTGTTCGGAAGGAAGCACGAGTGCCGTCCACAGTCAAGAAGCCGTCGATTTCGCCGGTGTGGGCACCCGATAGACCTGTTATGGAAAACTGGACCCTTTCTGGCGAAATTGGCTCTAGAATGAGGGTAGATCTGGCCCCCAGTGTGTTTCTGTACCAAGTACCGCTAAGTTTGCCAGCATAGTGGTTATGGCTATCGATATACTTTGCGGAGTCTGGGGGCGTTAATTCACCAGATGGGTTCTGTGCCCTGTTGCAAGACACTACGAGGCACAGAAGAAGTAAAATGCAGTTGGTTTTGCTCATGATGACAACAAACATATGGAAACATGACATAAATCATATTGCGGAGTAGTTACGCATATTAACTTGTTTAAGCTTTCAAGTACTAATGGATTGGTTATGACAAACATGAAAAAATTCTCTGCGATTCTCGCAATACTCACAATATCGGTGGTTTCTGTAACATTTGCACAAACCTCCTACGTAATGTCGAATGGCACGGAACTTATGGTTTCGGGGACATCAACTCTGCACGACTGGGAGATGAAGTCAGCGAAAGGAACCGGCCAGGCAGTCGTTACGATCGAAAATGGAACCCTCAAAGGTATCCAGTCATTGTCGGTGAATCTAGTGGCTGAAACCCTCGAAAGTGGGAAGAGCCAAATGGACCGCAATGCTTATAAGGCCCTCAAGACAGACAAGAACCCACAGATCAAGTATGTACTGAAGGATATCAAGCCCGGCCAAGGAAACACTTGGACGGCAACTGGCGACGTAACCATCGCCGGCGTTACAAAAACCATGACAATGCCTGTAACTGTGAATCAGCAGGGCAATGTTCTGGAATTCTCGGGATCAATCGCAACCAAATTGACAGAATTCAAGATCGATCCACCGACAGCTATGCTAGGTACAATTAAGACCGGCAATGATGTCAAGCTCTCGTTCTCTGCCAAATTCAACCCATCAAAATAGTGTCTACCATGAATACAATCATTCGCGCTCTCATAGTTGCTCTTATACTGCCATTGGCAGCAGCTGCTCAACTTACCCCCGATGTTCAGTTTTGGCGCCCAAACGACAAAAGAGGCATCAATACCTTTGAAACCACCAAAAAGGATACTGTCAAATTCGAAGGTATCAAAACTCGTGTCGGTGGAGCGTTCACTCAACAGTTCCAGGGTCTTAGCCACGAAAACGGCGCAGACGCCCGTCTAGTTAACAACGTTAATCAAAACCAACTTATCGAGATTGGCAACGGATTCAACCTCGCAACTGCAAACCTTGTATTTGACGTGACATTGGCCGATGGTGTTCGTTTGAACTTGATTGCCTACTTGTCATCCCGCCACCACCCTGAGACTTGGGTCAAAGGTGGCTATGTGCAGGTCGACAAGATTCCTTTCATCGACAATGAGGCCGTAGACAAGCTGATGGAGAATGTGACGATCAAAGTGGGTCACATGGAAATCAACTACGGTGATGCTCACTTCCGCCGCACAGACAACGGCAACGCCATGTACAACCCATTTGTGGGCAATTTGATTATGGATGCCTTCACAACGGAGATCGGAGCTGAAGTGTACTTCCAGAAGAATGGATTCCTTGGTATGATAGCTGCCAGCGGTGGTGAAATCCAAGGTGGCATTACCCGTCCAAAAGACCGCGAGCCAGTAATTTATGGTAAGCTTGGATATGACAAGCAAATAAACGACCAAGTGCGACTACGTCTCACAGGATCTATCTACACAACTCCTGGCTCAGCACGTAATACCTTGTGGGCAGGCGACCGTGCCGGTTCCCGCTACTACCTAGTAATGGAGAACACTGCTGCAACAACCGCAGCCCAGTTCACCTCTGGCCGCTTGGCTACAAACCAAACCGACAATGTCACAGCCATGGTTTTGAATCCATTTGTAAAGTTCGGTGGACTTGAGCTCTTTGGTAACTTCGAGCAATCGAAGGGCAAAACCCTTGCAGAGACCGAAGACCGCACCTTCAACCAAATGGCAATCGATGGCGTGTATCGCTTCGGTGCCAGTGAGAACTTCTTCGTAGGCGCACGTTACAACACCGTAAAAGGACGCTTGTCTGGCTACACCGAAGATGTGACCATCGACCGTATCCAAATTGGTGCCGGCTGGTTTGCTACGAAAAACATCCTCACCAAGATTGAGTATGTTAACCAGGAATACAAAGATTTCCGCTCGAACGACATCCGCCACAAAGGTAAATTCAATGGCGTGATGATCGAAGGCGTAATCGCATTCTAAATGACATCATGATTCACATTCTCAATATCGTACTTCTTTTCCTTTTTGCCCTCCAGATCGATCCCGCAGGAAAAGCCAATTTGGTGATCAAGGGTCAACGGGTGGTGGTCAGCGGGCAGACTTCGGTCGGGGGATTCAAGTGCGTGTTTGAGAATGAATTCACAGGAGAGACGGTAGCGGTTCAGGGTGGCTCCCAAAACGGGGCCACCCTGCTCCTTTTATCCATACCCGTCAAAGAGTTCGGCTGTGGGAATTTCTTACTGAACCGTGATTTCCAAAAGACCCTAAAAGTATCTGAGCACCCAATGATCGTCGTTGACGTCATTAGTTTGATGTTCAACGGCAAAGAATACTTGGGACGAATAGATTTGACGGTGGCTGGCCTGCGTAAGAGCCTCGAAAACGTGAAGTTCCGAAACCACACCGACCGCAAAGACAATATGCTCAGGGCCGACATCAAACTGAAGATGTCGGAGTGGGGTTTAACCCCACCATCGAGATTTGGCGGACTTATAACCGTCGATGAGGACCTGCAGATCGTGGTAGATCTGATCCTGTAGATCTCGGTGAATTTTCTCAGAGACAAGTTGGATTACTTGCTCTATGAGATCCCGATTCGTCAGAAGCTTCAAGAACGATTATCGTGCCATGAATCCGCCATCGACGAGCATGATGGCTCCAATAGTGCTGGCCGACTCATCTGATGCTAAGTAGGCAGCCATGGCTGCGACCTCCGAGGGTTCCACTAAACGTCCGTGTGCTTGGCGGTCTCGCATCTTTTGGCGGGCTGCCTCTGGGTCGGGCAATGTCGATGTAATCCGCTGCACCCACGGCGTATTGACGGTACCGGGTGCGATGGCATTGATGCGGATCCCCTCCATGGCATGATCGATCGCTGCTGCTTTCGTTAAAGTTGCGACACCACCCTTAGCCGCACAATAAGCCGCGCGGTCGTAGAGTCCGGCGAGCCCACCGATGCTGCTCATATTGATGATGCTGCCAGAACCTTGACGCCGCATGTGTGGAACGGCGTATTTCATACCCAAAAAGACACCTTTGAGATTCACCGCAATCACCCGGTCGAAATCCTCTTCGGATGTGTCGATAACATTGGCTGCCACACCTAAACCTGCGTTGTTCACCAAAACGTCGATCTTGCCAAATCGACTCACGGTTTCGTCGATCATATGCTTGACCGAATCAAACGAAGTTACATCGACATGCCAAGCATTTGCATGTTCACCAAGTCGTTTAGCCTCAATTTCAGCCTGCTCCATGTTTAAGTCGGAAATAACTACCGTGGCACCTTCGGCCAAAAAGCGCTCAGCTATGGCAAGCCCAATTCCGTTTGCCGCGCCGGTAATAACGCAGACTTTTCCTTCAAGTCGGTTCATGCAGATATAATTGGGTTGTTCAACTCACCGATGTTTTCGATCCAAGTGCGCATTATGTCGCCAGGACGCAGGTAAATGGGTGGTTTCCGGCTGAATCCAACACCAGCGGGAGTGCCTGTGGCAATGATGTCGCCGGGGTGCAGGGTGAACGATTTCGAGAGTTCGCTAACCAGCACGGCCACGCCAAAGATCATGTTGTGGGTCGTATCGTTTTGAAGATCCATTCCGTTTACTTGGCAACCCAATTTGAGGGCTTGAGGATCAGGGATTTCGTCGGCTGTGACAATGATGGGTCCCATCGGACAAAACGTATCCAACGACTTACCACGAACCCATTGCTTGTCGGCGAATTGGATATCCCTTGCCGATACATCGTTGATTATGGTGTATCCAAAAACATGGTTTAAAGCATCACTTAAGCTCACGTTCTGAGCTGTCTTGCCGATAACAATTCCCAACTCTACCTCATAGTCAACTTCGCTTGTGAGTCCTTCGGGAATTCTAACTGGGTCGGTTGGACCAGTGATACTACTATTGAACTTGGTAAACAATAGTGGAGACTTAGGGAGCTCCATTTTTGACTCGGCTGCATGGTCAACATAGTTTAGGCCGATGGCTATCAACTTACCTGGGTTATAATAGGGTGCGTCGAATGCCGATGGATCTGGCATAGGATCGGGAGTGACGCCATGTGATGCTGTTTGAATCAAGTGGAGTTCATACGAATCCGATTGAATCAATTCGAGTAAAGAGCCGGAATAACCTAGTCTTGAGAGTGGGCTCACCCCGTTGTGATGAACAAGCACCGGGGTTTTATCTTTAAGAGTCGCGAAACGCATATAAGTTGTAGAGTTGTAGTGTGGTAGAGTGGATTTTTAGTTTATGGTCCATAGTCCCCGATCCCTGATCCCTAATCAAAGTCCAAACCGAAATCCAAAAGCATAGCGAATGCGAATGGATGCATCGGGCCTAAGTTCGATAGATGTAGGATATCCTTGATCCGACAGAGGATTCGGTTCTATCGATGCCTTATGCCCAAGATGGAAGTAGGAGCAGCACTCCTCGATCCCAAGCACGCCTGTATGCCTGCCGTTCCATGGGGTATAATCTCTGCCGCCGTTGCTCATCCAAAGGGTGGTACCTGGCAGCGTTTTGACATCCTTTTCGGCGAAGAACATCCAATCTTCTTCCCTACAGACCGCGGTAACCCATCCTTTTTCCAAATCGCGCCGCGACCGCAACATTACGATGTCTTCGTGCCGCTCCAGAGTTGGATAAACACTCAGGTCTGTAGCGGTTCCATCGGCAAGCGGTGCTTCTTCGAGCCGTTTGAACGACTTGTTGTACGCAAGTAAAGATCGACCAATACTGGTGTCTGGCTCAACAGCGGAGGGAGGGGTTCCAATCCATTCGTATGGTGAGAATTTGAGCTCTATCGGTGAAGTTACTTTTAACATCAGGTGATGTGCAATAGGAAGCCGTCCACTTCCACCCTCAATGACATGTTCTTGGTAGACCATCGTTTCGCCTGGTTCTAGCCACACATGCTTGTGAACCGTTGCTCCATTTACTCTGCCGTCGAGTATCCAATGGCCGGCATCTTCACGGGCTTCGACCGTAATCCATCGCCGGTTGGCGGTGGCGCCATGTGGACGATCTTCAAATGGGTCGTCATCTGCTGCGCCGAATGGTGCGCAGAAAAAGTCGCCACGCAGATGTGCCAGCATTGGGGGGATGTCGTCGGGTAGTTGCTCACCAATCCATGGGGCTACATGTAGCGGTGCTTTGTTTCCGTCGATTTCCAAGTCGGATATATAGCCTCCTTGAAGATACAATCGCACACTGACCCTGTCTGATTTTAATTCTCTGAAATCGTTGGCTGCATTCATGAGACTGCCCACCATTTACCGTCGACATGCCGCACGTAGCCGGCCGTTTCCATTTCATGGAGTTGTACTTGGAGCATGGCGTAACCGCGGAATTCGAGTTGACGATCCATGCGAGCACAGACAGTCTTCCAAAGGGTTGTGAAGTCAACGCCATTTGCTGCTTCAAGAGTAGTTTCGGCGATCTTATCGATGAATCTACGGGTTTCATGCACCGCTATTAATGCTTGTTCGGCATTCATTGGGTCGTGGTGTGCTGCAAACACCATCTCAACTGATCCTTCGTTGATCATGCGATCAATTTTGTCAAGACTGGATTGAAACCCTCTAGCCGTCTGAAATCCGTGAAAAAAGGGAGTTTTTAGAGCGAGGAGCAAATCTCCCATAAACAAGCTCTTTGATTGGGATTCATGAAATGCAACCTCCTCCAATTTGTGCCCTGGTACAGCGATGGTATGAAGCTCGATGCCGTCGCCCAACCGGAACACGTCGCCATCTCTGATCAAAATGTCGACATGGACTTCTTGGTCCATCACGCCATTTACGTCGTCGCGCTGGTCGGGAGTGTATTCGAGTGTCTTGTCTGGTAGGCAAAACTCTTGGTAGTGTGCCTCGTAATCTTCGATCCACCGAAGAGCCCCTGACGCAGCAAAAAGAGCCCCTGTCTTTTGTTTGACGGCATAGTTACATCCGATGTGGTCGGCATGCGCGTGCGTTATAAGTACCAGCCTCGGATTCCCTGCCCTATCGCACAGATCGAGAATATCATCTTTCATCTGCACAATGCCTGTGTCGATGAGGACGCTGTATTCCGGACCTTGTACAGCATAAACATGCAGTGGCACCCCAGGTATCAAAACCCGACCAGTAGTATGAATCTTAACCCCAGATTTTCCCATATGTAGCCGTCCTTAATCTATTTACCTAGTTTGCGCATTTGAATCATTGAACATCACTGAAAGATAATGACTGATAATGACTGATAATCATTGATAATGATTGTTACTGTTTGTTACCGATTCTCCGCTGCCCAATTCTTCTCCGGCATTACGGCGAACCAATCAGGACGCAGGGGATCGCGGTCGTACGGGTAGCCGCCAACTTCCTTGAAGTACTCGGCATATTTCGCAACTTTGTCCATATCTGGTTCAACACCGAGACCTGGACCTTCCGGTAAACGGATGCATCCGTCCTTATAGGCCAATTTGCCCCCTAGTATTATGTCGTCGGTGAGCTGATGGTAATGGGCATCGGCAGCAAAGCTCAAGTTTGGAATGGCTGCCCCCAAATGAAGCATGGTCGCAAGCTGTATGCCGAGTTCGCCCGAACTGTGTACCGCAGTACCCCATTGGAAGGTTTCGAGAACTTGGGCGGCTCTCCAAGCCTGACGCAAACCACCCCAGAATGTGGTGTCGAGTAGTACAACATCGACGGATTCGGTACGGATGTTGGCGGCTAGTTGCTCAAAGTTGATGACGACGGTGTTTGTAGCCGTCGGTATCCTCACAAAATGGCGCACTCTGCGCATGCCCTCAAGTCCAAAGCAAGGGTCCTCAAAGTAGTCGTTGTTCAAGTGCTCGATGGCCTTTCCTACTCGTATGGCCTCCTCAGTGCTCCACACGCTGTTGGGATCGAGTCTGAGTCTAGCATCGGGAAAGGCTTCTGCCAACGCCCGATAGACCTCGATGTCGTGATCGGGCTTAAACACGCCACCTTTGAGTTTGTGCGTTTTGAAGCCATGCTTGGCAACAAGATTCTTTGCATGAGCGACCATCTGATCGGCAGTAGTTTCGCCTCCGATTCCGGTCTTTTCGTCCGTACTACGATAAAACAAATAGCTTGCAAAAGGTATGTCTTCTCGCAACGAACCACCTAGGAGATCGCAGGCACGAACCCCCAATAACTTGCCGGTAAGATCCATGCAGGCAAACTCAATGGCCGCATGTAGTTGGTACCTGTAATTGTATAACGACCCCACTGGATTCATTATTTTCCAACGAAGCTGCTCGAGTTGTGATGGATCGTGGCCGATCAGGTACGGTTTCAGGGCATTGACGGCATCTTGTGCAGAGGCACCTCCGCCACCCATCTCACCCCATCCAACCAGCCCTTGATCGGTGTGGATTTCGACAAGAGTGCGCACAAAGCGCCCCCAGTGCGACCCATTTGCGTGGCGTAAAGGCGCTTCGAGTGGCACCGCAACAGTGGTCGCCTTGAGATCGGTGATGAACTGGCGTCGCATCAGTCCTCCTTTGGTGATCCGGCAATGGGCAGAAGCAAGCCGCCATCAGCAATAATCATGGAACCCGTCACAAACGAAGACGCTGGTGATGCTAGAAAGGCCACCACTTCGGCGATTTCGCGGGGAGTCCCGATCCTGCCAAGTGGGTGCATGTTGTCGAGAACCTTCCACAACTTGTCGGGATTTGCATCTAAACTAACAGTGTGCTCAAGCATCGGAGTGCGCACCGAACCGGGGGCCACGCCATTCACCCTAACACCGAACTCGGCTAGGTCGAGTGCCATGGCGCGCACAAAGCCGACAAGAGCGTGCTTAGAGGTAGTGTATGCAAGAACGTTTTTCTGTGTTGCATACCCCTGTACGGACGACATGATAACGATACTCCCCTTTGTTTCTTTCAGATGAGGCACTGCCGCTTTTGAGCAGAGAAACATGCTTTTCAGGTTCACATCGAGCACTTCGTCCCAGCCCTCCTCAGTCGTCGTGTCGATGTTTCCATACCGCTGGATGCCTGCATTGCAGCTGAGAGCATCAATTCGCCCAAAATCGGTCACAATACGCTCAAAGGCATCGTTCACCTGAGTTGCATTGGATACATCAGCCTGGTAGAATGCCGACCTCCCGCCACCTGTACTGATTTTGTTGGATACGTTGATGCCAACGTGGGCATCTCGGTCGATGATGGCGACATGGTATCCTTTTTCTGCCATGAGGCGTGCCACGCCCTCGCCTATTCCCCGTCCGCCGCCTGTTACGACGACAACGGGTTTAGAATCGTGTTGATGTGAAGTTGTCATCTACTTTTTCAAAATGTATAGGTACAAATTACGTATATGTTCATACCGTTCTACTCGAATGTCCGGACGGATGAAACCGCTTTTCTGCAATTAATGAACTGATGTCACCAAAATATGCGATTCTACTTGACATGTATACAGCCCTGGATTACTTTCCGATTAACGTTATATGTCTGAACATATGGACAAACGGTGCCAATCCGAAATAACGCAAAAATGAAGTGAAAGTAAAGCACTATGATTCGTGCATTAAATCACGATAGTTACATTCCACTGTATCTGCAAGCCGAGATGATGATTCGGGAGCTCATTCAGCTTCAGGAGTATCAGGATGGCAAGCTTTTGCCCGACGAAATCACCTTATCGGAGCAGATGGGGGTATCGAGAAATACAGTACGTCAAGCCATGGACCGACTTGTGTACGATGGAGTGATTACAAGGAAAAAGGGTGTCGGCACAAAAGTTGCCTTCAAATCGGTGACAACCCAATTGGATAACTGGCACAGCTTTACCCACGAAATGTCGGACCAAGGAATCCCTTTCGAAAACTTGGAGATCAAGGCAAAATGGGAGATTCCTCCGACCGATGTTGCCACTTACTTTGCCATCGATGGTCGGCGAACCGTTTTACGCATCGACCGTCTTCGCAGATTGGATAAAGGCGGGTTAGTGTTTTTCACGTCGTGGCTCCATCCTAGGCTGAATCTCGACGGAACCGAAGACTACGTGAACACGCCTCTTTACGATTTGATCGAGAGTCTCACGGGTCACATTCCCACGATGAGTGAGGAGGAAATAGGTGCCCGCGGAGCCGATGCTACCGAGGCTAAGAAGATCAATGTACGCCAGGGTGCCCATGTCTTGATACGTAAACGTCGAGTTTTCGATGATCTTGATCGACCTATCGAGTTCAACGTTGGCATTTACGACGCGGAGCTGTTTACGTACTCCATCAAAATTAAACGGCAGGAGGCAGTTCAAACAGCCTGATGCGTTTCACTGCGATATATATTGCCCTTGCAATAGGATGCTTAATCCTCATGGCCTCGTGTGCCCGAGAGATTGATTCATCCACCGATATCAAGATCAAGGTAGAATATTGGTATTTGGCTGGAGCTAACGCACCGGTTCCATTAAGTGTAAGCCTGTTCAACGAACGACAGGACTCGATCGAAATCGTCCCAATAGCGATTCCTTGGAAGGAGCATGAGAAGAAGGTGTTGACCGCTATACTGAGCGGCAATCCGCCCGACCTCATTAACATGGTCACACCCATCTCCAAATGGGCTTCACGCATGGCGTTGATACCTATGGATAGCCTTTTGGTTGGTGCTGAGGTAGGTGAGGCCGATTTTTTTGCCGCCAACTGGAAGGATGTGACTCATCAAGGCAGGGTTTATGGGCTTCCAATGTACACTGCCAGTTATGCCTTTTTCTACAATAAAGCTCATTTCAGGGAAGTTGGATTAGATCCTGAGCGTCCACCACGCACTTGGAACGAACTTCAGGTAATGGCCAAACGTCTGGACTTGCGCGATGAAAACGGCCGAATCCGCAGATTGGGGTTCTTGCCCGACTACGGCAACCTGCACATGCCGATGTTGATGGCTTGGCAAAACGGCGCTGAGTTTGTTCAAGGAGACACGGTGGTGACCATGCACCATCAGGCACTTCTCGATGCATTGGCATGGACCCAGCAATACTACACCGATTATGGATTGGACCAAATTTTAGGATTTCGTGCCGGCTTGGGAATGGCCGACCAGCAGGGGTTTATATCAGGACGATTGAGCATGATGGTGCTCGATAACACCTTCATCGACCAAATGGATCGGTATGCACCCACACTCGAGTACGGTGTTTCTATAATCCCGACTTGGGATGGTCGTGAAACAGCCGGATCAACGGGCACTTGGTGGGTGGGTATCCCGCGTGGGGCCAAAAACGTTGAGGCGGCATGGGCATTTCTTCAGTTTGCTACAGGTGAGGAGTGTCAGACGTACGAAGCCCTCACTATGAAAGAGAACTTGTTCCCTGCGAACAGGAAGACCCTAGAATCGAATGATTTCCTGAATGTTCATCCGACTAGAGAAGTTTTTGTGGATATGTTGGGCTTTGCAGTCTCGCCAGTGGTAGTCCCCATGGCGCATGATGTATTTTGGCGTGAGTACACCGTTGCACGGGAGCAGACCTTTTATGGTCGTCAATCGCCCGAAACGGCATTCACGATGGCGAGTATAAGGGTCCAGCGAGAGCTGCGTGAAGCCCTCGAATACGACAGCTACGTCCGTGCCAATATGGATATCGACTGGCTTACCGCAAGGAGGCAGCGATGAGCACACCGCAAGCAGCAGCTCAACCTCGATACATGCGTAAGCGATCCATCATCGGATAGATGTTTGTTTCTCCGTGGATCATAGGGTTCATGATTTTTGGTTTGTACCCGATGGTGATGTCGTTTTGGTACAGCCTCACCCGCTACGATGTGCTTCGCATCCCGCAGTATATCGGGTTGGCGAATTATCAGCATCTACTTTTCAACGACCCGGTGTTTTGGACATCCGTTTGGAACACATTGTTCTACACGGGTGTGAGGGTTCCTCTCGCAATCTTTCTCTCTTTGGTATTGGCCGTGTTGGTCAATCAAGCCGTCAAAGGAGTGCGTTGGTTCAGGACCGCCTATTTCGTGCCGAGCATTGTAACCGGGGTGGTGCTTAGTGTGTTGTGGTTGTGGATTTTCAACCCAGAGTATGGGTTGATCAACGCTGCACTTGGTAGTGTGGGTGTAGATGGACCACTATGGCTTCAGGATCCTTTTTGGTCGAAGCCAGCCTTGATTTTGATGAGTCTTTGGTCGGTCGGTGGACCCCGAATGCTCGTCTTTTTGGCTGCTTTGCAGGGAATACAACCTTCCCTGTATGAAGCTATAGAGCTTGATGGAGGTGGTTGGTGGGCTAAGTTTAGGCATGTCACGGTTCCATCTCTATCGCCCGTATTGTTTTTGTGGGCGGTACTTGAGGTAATCGGTTCGCTGCAGGTATTTGTGGAAGCTTACGTGATGACCGACGGTGGACCATTACAAAGCACGCTATTCTATAACCTTTACCTCTATCAGAAGGCATTCGACGACTTTGAGATGGGCTATGCTTCGGCGATGGCTTGGATCTTGCTCGTTATTACCCTTGTGGCAACATGGATTCAAATCCGAGTAAGCAAAAGGTGGGTGCATTATGGGTAATGCCAACAACAAAATGAGGTCAACTTGGGCTAAGAATAGCCTGAAAGCCATCGCCAGCTACACATTACTGGCTGTACTGGCCCTTGTGTTCGTGTTGCCTTTGATATGGATGGTTTCCACCTCGCTTAAAGCCGATCAACAGATATTTGCCATGCCACCGCAATGGATTCCAGAGACCATTATGTGGAGCAATTATCTGAGGGTATTCGACGCGATGCCATTTTGGACGTACTTATTCAACTCGGTTGTCATTACGGGACTCACGATTATCGGCACCGTTTTGTCGGGGTCGTTGGTAGCGTACGCATTCGGATGTCTGCAGTGGCCGGGTCGTGACAAGCTGTTCATTGTGGTGTTGGCCACCATGATGCTGCCCATGCAAGTGACCATGATCCCCCTCTTTGTGCTATTTAAGGACATCGGATGGCTGAACACCATCAAACCTCTGACGATACCCGCGTTCTTCGGCGGTGGAGCCTTCACCATTTTCCTTTTGAGGCAGTTCTTTATGACGTTGCCTAAGAGTTTGTTTGATGCGGCCAGAATTGACGGTTGCTCCGAAATCCGTATTTGGTGGTCCATTGTGCTTCCGCTCGCTCGTCCAGCATTGGCTTCGGTTGCCATTTTGACATTCATGTTCAGCTGGAACGACTTTCTCGGTCCACTCATCTATCTGTCTGAGAAAATGCAGGGCACCTTGGCACTGGGACTTGCAATGATGGTAGGTCAACACCAAACGGATTGGGCACTGTTGATGGCGGCATCCATTTTGATGATGCTTCCCATTCTGCTTCTCTTCTTCTTTTTCCAAAGGTATTTCATACAGGGTTTCACGATGAGTGGAATAAAGGAGTAACCATGATTAAAAAATTGCCCATACCGCTGCTCTTGCCGTTGCTCTTGCTCTTGTTCTTGTTCTTGTTCTTGCCGCTGCTTTTCCCATTGCAAACGTTCGCTCAGTCGACGGGAAAGATTTCGGGACGTGTGGTAGATGCATCGAACGGAGACCCTATGCCTGGCGTGAACATCATCATCGAGGGTACTATGATGGGTGTTCCCAGCGACGTCGATGGTTATTATAATTTGTTGCAAGTGCAGCCGGGCACCTATAGCCTGAGGTTCTCCATGGTGGGTTATTCGGTCGTGATCGTGCGAGATGTGGTGGTACGCACAGGTCTCACCACCACCATCGATGTAAAGCTCTCCGAGCAATTGACCGAAATGGGCGAGGAGATCATCGTCACGGCAGTGCGGCCGGTAATTCAGAAAGACATCACAGCCAGCTTGCAGTATGTGGATGCGGTTAAATTGACCGCGCTCCCAGTAGCCGACGCACGCGAAGGACTTTTGGTGCAGGCTGGTCTTTTCTTGGATCCGATTCCCGTTGCTGGTGGACTCGGCTCTGCTGGTCGCGGCGAGCAGCGTTATTCGGTGAGAGGTGGAAGCCAAGATGAGGTGAAATGGTTCATAGATGGTATCCGTACAGCCACGCTTGTGGCAGGCCGAGCCGACTGGGGTGGTTCGTTCACCAACATCAACATGGACATTATTAAAGAGGTGCAGCTCATGACCGGCGGTTTCACTGCCGAATTTGGTGAGGCTCAATCCGGTATTGTTAATGTGGTGACCCGTGAGGGTGGGGATGCGTTCAGTGGCAGCTTCAACTACTTGTATGGTCTGCCTGGTCAGCGCCATTTTGGAAACTACATCTATGATCCTAAGACGCAGAAAGAGTTTTTGGATAACACGCTTCCGGATGGCAGTCTAGATCCTGCCTGGTGGACTCCTTTCCGGCAGGCGCAGGTGTACGATTACACCAAGATCCCTGATCATACGCTCAACGCTAGTCTGGGTGGTCCGCTGGGATCGATCGCAGGAAAACCCGTGAAATTCTTTGCAGCAACACAGCTACGACAGCAGGCATATGCACTGCCACGGCCGAGGGATGCACGTAACTCGGAGAACGTTTTTACCAACTTCACCACGAGGGGGCAGGGATGGAACCTCAGGCTGAATGCTATGTACAACCGCGATGCCCACTCCACACTTCAGGAGAATGGTGATTTTACCTCACAGGCAAAGTACTACCGTGGCTGGGGAACGTTGATCAACACCTATACCTACACAACGGGTCTGCATTTTACTAAGGTGTTGAATCCAAGTCTGTTCTACGAAGGGAAACTCAGTTTTTACAGGGTGGAATATCGTGAGCTACCCAGCGATTTCACGGAGCTTGGCAAGAGCGCCATACCAACCCTTTTCGGTTTTCAGCGGTTCAACGGTTACGAAACAGAGCCCTTCGACCAGTTTACACCTGTGCGTAAATCGAGTATTGGAACGGGTGATATCTCTCTTACGGGTGGTCTGCATTGGCAGCTCGATCGAAACAATCTCATCCGAACCGGATTTGAACTGCGCAGGAACACCTATGCCGAGCGGTATGACTATCGACTTACATCCTACTCAACCGACGAGCGATTGTGGTTGAACAGGGGTCTGCATGAGACATTTCATCCATGGCAGATAGCCTTGTACTTACAGGATAAGATGGAATTCGATTCCATGATTTTAAACGTTGGTCTCCGTTACGATTACTTCAATCCCAATCGCGACTGGTTTGTACCTAACAATCTGTTCAACAACGCCATCAACCCGAATTACAACGCCGCAAGTGATCCGCAGAATACTCAGATTGACGCAAACGGCAATCGGAAATATAGCTTCGAGAATGCCATCAACAAGCCGAGAGAGCGCTATCGCGACTTCCATATGGTTAGTCCACGGTTTGGTGTGTCGTTCCCAATGTCGGTGAACACCTTGCTGCACTTCAACTATGGGCATTTCTATCAGATGCCGGCACTTGATCAAATGTTCGAGTTTAACTACTTCAGGCCGGTCTACATCGTTGATAGAATGAATGATGGGTTGACCGCGACTGGAACCATCCCCCATGTTCCATCTAATGATGGAGATCCTGAGCGTTTAGCCGCCTTAACCCGCGAGCCACTCAAACCCCAGAAGACCATCATGTTTGAGGTTGGCTTCAAACAGAATTTCGGTGATCTGGCCGTTTTGGATGTAGTTGCTTACTACAAAGATGTCTTCAATCAAACCGAGGAGCGAGTTGGGTTGTTTGATCGAGGCATACGTGGCTACGATCCGTTTCGCGACCGTATCAACCCCAATCAATCGTATTCGTCGTTCTTCACGGGCGATTATGGCGACTCAAGGGGATTCGAGATCAATTTCCAGACCTTGTTCAGCCAGTATTTCCGTGTGGATGCCAACTATAGCTTCAGCCGATCGACCGCGGGTAGGGCCAGTCCGCGAAATGTGATCCTCAACGCCGATGGAACCTACACGTATGAATGGGATACCGAAGTGAATAAACGTATACCCGTTGAGCGAAGCTTCAGTCGTCCGCATATTATGAGGGTGAACATGAACGTGAATGGAGGCAAAAAAGGTGTATTTAGCGAATTTAGCACAAGCCTGTTTTATCGCTTTGTGAGTGGTCAGGCATTCACCTATCTGCAAGTCACGGATCCGGCCGATACGTTCAACAATTTTAGATATCCAGCCAGTCATAATTTGGATTGGCGCGTGGAACGTGGGTTGAAATTAGGTCCCGGCACAGCATCTGTTTACATGTTGATGTCGAATGTGCTCAACACGAAGAACCTGAGATCGTATGGTGACGTAATCTTTGATGCTGATGCAACACGCAGATTCGTCGAGGAGGGCTATGTTTCGCAATTTGATGCCGGCGGCTACGACCTTAGCTGGCAAAACTACTTTGAACCACGTCGTTTACAGATCGGAGTGCGCTATGGTTTTTAAACGGCATTTTTCTTCTTATGCATTGTCGGTACTACTGCTTGCATTGTTCGGTACATCGGTGTTGGCACAAGTCAGAAATCCTGAGTTTGAAATTCACAAGCGTGGCAATCTATGGGAGTCGGTGCGCGATGATGGAACCTTAGGTGCACCTGACCCTAATAACCGTTTTCAAAATTTCCCAAGTTTGGATTGGCCCGGCGGACCGACGGTTATGAGCAAGGACGACCAAAGACATTACCGTGTTGCTGGCGGTTTATGGATTGGTGGCCGGCAAGCAAATGGGGCATTGTTCATGGCTGAGCATGGGCCGTTTCAAAGTGTGAGTTCGGGTACCTATCAACCGCTACAGCGTGTTGAAAATTACATTGAACGACCTGGTTATAATCCTGCCGAGGCCGAGGAAAAGATTACAGCTCGGTTCACCACCGCTGCCGGTTTGGAAGTTACACGTGTGAGTCGCACTTGGAGTTTCCGTCCGTTTACGAACGCTATTTTGTATGAGTACACTATTCGAAATATCGGAAGCCAGACACTGACAGATGTCTTTATCGGCTTCCCCAATTTGTTGAGGCCAAGCTACCAAGATTTCGTTGTCCACAACGGATGGGGCGACGACTTTAACCGTGCCGACGATCTTGTACGGTTCGACCCGGCGAGAAAGATGCTGTACACGTGGGACGACACCCCTAGCTTTGATTTGCCTCAAGATGTGGGCAACTTCTGGGCCACTGCCAACGAGCTTCGCACCACGGGGTATGCGGGGTACGCCATCATGTATCACGATGCAGTTAAAGACGGGCGAGTTCAGCCCGCAACGGCTTTGTATGCACAGTTGCTTAATAACGAGCGCTTCTTCTCTGGGACGAGTGCTTCTACGGAGGCACTCTATCGTATACTCAATGGGGAGGATACATCGCTTCAGGCTGGAAACGACGAGCGGTTGTCTCCATTTATGCTGATGTCGGTTGGACCATACGACTTGGCACCAGGAGCCCAGGTCAGAATCGTTGTTGGTGAAGCCGTTAACGGAATTCCGCAAAATGTAGCCATACAGGGCATATCGCAGCAGTTCCGTCTGCCTGCGGGCCTCGATTCATTGCGTCGGACTATAGACCGTGCAAAGGCTCTGGTCGATAACAATTTCAGGGTAGGAAATGTGCCACCACGCGCACCAGCTATTCGAATTCTTCCATCGCCTGCAACGCAGTCTATCACGATTGACTGGGATCCAGTCGAAGACAATTGGGTGAATCCGCTCGATCCATCGATTACCTTCAGGGAATATCGTGTCTATCGTAGCAACCGCTCGTTCATCGGACCATTTCAGCAGTTGGCCATTATTCGTCCGGGCAGGGCGATCGACATCACCCAATATTACGATGCCCTGAACAATAAGTGGGTTTACAACGACCGTAATATCAGCTTGGGGGCTCAGTATTACTACGCTGTTTCTTCGGTCGATTCTCGGAATGTTGAAAGCTGGCTTACCAACAGAAACGAGACGGGCGTTTCGGCTGTAAGGCCACCCACTTCGAACACTCTTGATGTGAGAGTTTTCCCAAATCCGTTCAAGTTGGCATCCGGTTTCCCGAACCGAAATCAAGACAACGACATCATTTGGACCAATATTCCTGCGAAATGCACGATCAAAGTATTCACGGCTAGTGGGGAGTTGGTCGTCGAGCTAAAGCACGATAATCCTGTTAGCGGTCAAGCGGTTTGGTCGCAATTGAGTGACGCTAGGCAGCGTCCAGCGCCTGGAATCTACTTTTGGACGGTCGAGTCGGAAGTGGGAAATGCAAGAGGAACGCTCGTAATCGTGAAATGACATGAAAAAGCGCATCCTCTACATAATCCTAGTATTGTTATCGGCCAGCCCGGCCTTCGCGCAGTACGATTACGGATTCAAATTCTCAAAAGCCGGTAGTGCTGGATTTCAGTTTCTGAAGATCGGCACCGGTGCCCGCGAAGTCGGCATGGGCGAAGCCATGACGGCCATCACCGACGATGTAAGCGCCATATATTGGAATCCGGCTGGTCTTGCAAAAGTCGATCGGCTTCAGGTTGGAATACACCATAATGAATGGTTGGTTGGCTCCGCTCACAGCTCGGTTGCCATTGCTATTCCGTTCAAAAGGCTGGTATTTGGTGTATCGCTCTTATCGTTCGGAATCGACTCGTTCGAAGAAACCACTGTTGATGAACCCGACGGCACTGGACGTATGGTGAAAGCTGGTGATGTGATGGCAGGCTTAACCATATCGCGCCGTTTCACGGAGAGATTGGTGATTGGCGGTCAGCTCAAATATGTGCACGAAACCCTCGACACGTACAGCCATGGAAACGTGTTGATGGATATCGGAACCCAATACGATACCGGATTCAGGAATTTGCGTCTTGGTTTCTCCCTTCAGCACTTTGGTCCAGACATGAAAGTCGCGGAACAGCGCTTCCGTACCCCGTTGATGTTCCGTCTCGGTGCTGCCGACGAAATCATCGATACAGACATCCTGCGTCTTACTATATCGGGCGAGCTGGTTCACCCGACCGACAACGTCGAATGGGTGAATACGGGATTGGAATTGACTCTAATAAACACGCTCACCATACGGGGCGGATATCGGTTTTATACCGACCAAATGAACGTCACAGCTGGAGTTGGATTGCTTACACCCGATACGGCATTTGGCCAACTCAAACTCGATTATGCCTGGGCCCCAGCTGGCAACGTATTCGCAAATGTGCATCGATTTAGCGTGAGATTTAATCTGTGAAAATGAAAGTCTACCATATAATCTCGGTTTTGCTCTTGTGTTTAATTACGGCACAAATGGCTTCAGCCCAAGTCCGGGTTCAAGTTGTCGATGTGCCACTTGGTGCTGACGGCACGATTAGCACTTGGATGGTGAATGGCCCCTATTCGCAGCCCTTGGTCGGTTTTGGTGTACCGACCGATTTTGATCCGATTGGAGAGGCTGGCATTCGGCCATCGTGGACCCAGTTGTTCACCCATGCCGATCAACCGTGGTTTCTGCAGTCAGTTCGTGGCGACGGCTTACTCGACTTCAATGACATCGTTGGATGGTCGCGCAGCATGGACGGCGTCGAAACCATCTGGTTTGCCGATGCTGCCTATGCGTACACCACCATTGTAGCGGCGCATGCTACTGAAGCCACTATCAAAACTGGCGGCAATTCGAGGATGAAGATCATTCTCAACGGCAAGGTGGTATCGATTAGTGACCGCGATGAGAATGCTATGAAGGATGCCTCAAGTATCCAGGTTCAGCTCAATGCAGGCGAAAATCATCTGCTCGTTCGCACCTCGCGCACCCATCAGAATATTGGGATCGTATTATTCGACGAACTATCGTACGACTGGGGATTCTATCTCACCCTCCACGCCGGCACCCCCCTCACTATACGCCACCTCCACACTCGTCGGAACCCGGAAGCCACGGCCAAGTCGACCATGTTCTATAAAGACACCCCCGAGGGTTCACGGCAACGGCACGACCTCTACATCGAACACACCGGCCAGCAAGCTGCGGTCGACATAACCGCCACGCTCGACGGCAAATCACATCCAGTATATGCCGGCACCCTCAAACCAGGGGTGAACCGCATTCCCGCTTGGATGCCAGAAATCACCGGCCCGAAAAACATTAACGTCGATATCAAGTACGCCGATCGAAACCGACGCCATCGTCTTAGTATCGCACCGACGCCGAAGTACACGCTCCACCTCATGCCGCTCAGCCACCTCGACATAGGCTACACGCATCCACAGCCGCTTGTCAAGGAAATCCATCTGCGCCACATCGACGATGTGATGAATCTCATGGATGCCGACCCAGATTACCGTTGGACCATAGAGGCACTTTGGATCCTTGAAGCGTACCGCGAGGGAAGAGGCAAGTCGCAGGTCGATCGTCTAAATACCTACATTAAATCGGGTAGGATCGCCATCTCTCCGTTTTACTCCAACCCGTTCACAGGTATGGTCGATTCCGAGGAGATGATTCGATCGCTTGCTCTAGGCAACACCATCAAGAAAGAGTTTGGCGTAGAAATGAAGGCCGCGATCTACAATGACGTTCCAGGTCAGTCGTGGTTGCTGCCACAGTTGTTGAAAGACCAAGGCATCGAGCTTCTCATCAACGGATTGAACGAAGTTTATGGCGGCTACGTGTTACAGCAAAGCTTACCGAAAGTATTTCAATGGGAAGGGTCCGACCAAAGTCGTGTCGTTTACTACCGTACCGAATCGTACAACGAGGGTATGGCCTATGGACTCGAACGCGGCAATCCAGCAGTTGCGCACCGTATTTGGACGCGTATCCAACGGATGCAGTCGCATGCCTATCCGAGCAATCACATCTTGCTGAATGCTGCATTTGGCGACAATTTGGGCGTTGCACGCCGACAGTGGGACGCCTATAAGCGATGGAATACCGAGTACAGCTGGCCGAAGTTCAAGGCCTCAACCATACATGAGGCGGCCGATGCGCTGTTGAACTCTATTTCTGGCACGCTACCTATTGTTCGAGGCGATGCCACGTCCGATTGGGACATCCAGTTCCAAGGGGAGCCAGATCGCATGCAGCGCTACCGCAAGAACCAGCACATGCGTATGGCGGCCGAGAACCTTGCGACCATGGCAGCCATCCTCAATCCTCAGCTATCAACGTACAGCGCACGGCTTGGGAAAGGCTTGCAGCGACAACTTGAATATAGTGGACACGGTAGTGGCCTCGAATTTGGCTACGGTACCGACGTGGAAAATGCCCGAACGCTCGGATATCGCGAGTCGTATGTGGGTCAAGCAACCCAGTTCATCGACGAGGTGCTGGAGAGAGCAATCTACGGATGGATTCATCCGCAGACATCGCTTGAAGGCGAGTTTGTCATCATCTTCAATCCACATGGATTTCCATTGAGTGGACCCGTATCGCTCGACTTCAACCCGATGCGATTTGCCTCCTATTCGGTTGAGGAGATCGATGGTACTCCCATCCCGCATAAATGGGATAATTTCCGCCTGTCGTTTTATGTAAAAGATCTCCCGACATTCGGTTGGAAGAAGGTGCGCCTTGTACCGTTGAAACCGGAAGTCGATTCGCATCCAGATTGGACAATCACAGATAACTCCATTGGGAACCGACATGTCAAATTTTCAGTAAACCTTGAGACTGGACACTTGGTTGAGATTCACAGTCTCGCATCTGATATCAAACTAGATTTTGCAGGCAGCTCTTTTGCTGGAATGCAGGTATCCACAGGGGGAGTAGACGAACCCTTTGTCGACTTGCCGCTCGTCAAGCCAAGCATCCGCATTGAAGACAACAGACCAGTGTCCGCAACGATACACGTCGAACGGGCGAACTCGATGCTCCCATCAATGTCGTATACCATCTATAACGATTCGGATGTCATCCACATTTCGTCATCGTTCGATATGCGGCAGCTGGATGCAACCGATCAACCGCAGATGTATGCACTGAATTTTCCTGTATCACTTGCCGGTGCAGATGTGTTTGTCGAAGCTCTTGGTGGATTCATGGATGGCCTTCGCGATCGTCTCCCCGGCATGAATACCACAGGTTACTCGATGCGTGAGGTACTAACCGTGACCGATGGTCGCATCTCCCTAGACTTGGCATCGCCTGACAACAGAGTCACCCATGTGAAGCGCGATGAATCTAACGCGCACCCCTCAATAAAGGCGAATATCGTAAACAACTTCCCCGAAAGCTGGAATCGTCGCGAAGAGAATAGCACGATTTTGACATCTCGGTTTGCGCTTAGACTAAAATCGGGTGGATTCGATCCGGGCGACAGCCACCGATTTGGTCAAAGCATCGCCAATCCGCCGATACCTCTCAAGTGGTGGTTCAACACCGAGCCAAGATTTGAGTCGGGTCTGTCGGTGGAATCTAACCATTCGATGGTGACCTCGCTCCAAGCCGTCGGCGATGATATTCACAACGGTGCTCTGATCCGAATCAAGAACACCCATCCACTCTCGGAAGACAGTATCACCTTGAAAGCCGATTGGCTGACATCGGGTGCCATTTGCATGACCGACCTCATGGGGAACGGGTGCAAACCTGTCGAACTCTCGAATGGATCAATTTCGATGCAACTTGGTCCAAACCAGATAGTCACGCTTAAATGGAAACATAAACCCTAGGATTTGATAAACCTTACAACCACAACTCAACTGAAAACACCATGAAACAGAATAAACCGTTACGCTCTTTTTTGCTCATCATATTGCTGATGGGCTTGTATGGATGCTTCGAGATCGTCGAAGTCCTAATGCCTGAGGAAGTCGGCGCTAATAGGCAGTTTGTCGTTACGATGGATGCCAAGACCACCGATAAAGATGAAAATGCGAAGCATGGCATGGTAGCCATCTACATGGAAGACGGTTTCCGTGTCGACTCCATGAAGTATACTGGCACAAACGGAGAAGGGTATTTCTATTACTTGAGTAACGACAGTACGACGAAATACGATAAGCAAAGTGGTATCAAGAAAGGCTGGAGCGATTCTCTAGGCAGTAAATTCGGAGTCGATGATGGCTTTAAGTGGGAAGTTTGGGAGATGGAAGAGCCATATTTGGCTAAAGTAGAGGAGAATGTCTACGAAATTACCATCTACATGACCGCCACTCGCAATATTGGTACATATCCGTTTAGTTTCTTGATCACGGAATCAGCCTATGATCTTGAGCCAATTGAAGGCTTTGCAACCTTCGATTTCCGTGAGGGCAAAGATGAAGTCAAAGTACTTGCAAGTACCCCGATCCGTGAAGATCGTCCAAACCTGCCTATCAACGTTGAACTTGAGCAGAACTACCCGAATCCGTTCAACCCATCCACAACGATCACCTATTCGGTTCCTGTCGACAGCCCACCGCGCTTGACCGTTACTGATATCACAGGTCGTGTTGTGCGCACGCTGGCCGATTCCCGCCATTCGGCTGGAACCTACCGTGTGAACGTCGAAATGCTAAATCTGAGCAGCGGTATTTACCTATACCGTCTCGAGGCAGCGGGTCAGACTATGACGCGCACGATGACGCTCATCAAATAATTACCCCACCAACCCCACCCAATAATTCCCTCCCCGACTCGGGGGAGGGGACTTTTACTATGGCAAAAAGATATCGCGTAGCGAGTGTGAAGGATATGGGTCCGCTGTTCACGGACAATCCAAACAACATGATCGGTCAAGACGGCGCATTTAGCATCCCAACTTCAAGAGGACTCTTCTTCTACTTTGGCGATACGGTGTTGGGCAAACGTCGTAACATCAAGAGTCTATGGTATCCCGATGGATTCGCCATTGGCAACCGCGACATGTCGGAGTTTGGCGACATCACAGGCATGCTCACAAACACTGGTTTGTTCTGTCATGACAAAGATGCTGAAGGGGGATTGTCGCAGTTCGAGTATGTTACCGACAGCGTCGGAAATATCCGCCAACTTATTCCAGATAAGCCTGGCGAAACTCACGACAAGTGGAGGAACTGGTGCCTACACGGCATCCAGATCGGCGAAACCCTGTACCTTTATTACATCCAAGTTGAGATGTTTGGATCTGGGTTTCTACCCGTCAACTTTCGGGTGCATGGATCTGGTCTGGCTAAAGGATCGATCCACGATATGATTTTTACCCGTATTGAGGGTCCACATGGCGGTATGTTCTGGCTCGAAAACGAGCCCATGTTTGCCAATTCGGTCATTGACGGAAATGATGGCTATCTCTACGCTTACGGAGTACGCCGAGAAAAGTTCGGTGTTCAGCGCTGCTACGTCTCGAGAGTCAAACCCGGCGACATAGAAGACCGATTTGCATATCGGTACTGGGATGGTTCAGGCTGGAACAAAGAACTTACTAAGGCTGTAAGCATCCTAAAAGGCATGCCGAACGAAATGTCGGTATCATGGAATAACTGGCTTGGATGTTGGCTTGCTGTGAACAGCTACAGTACTGAAGGGAAAATCGTTGCCCAGACGGCCGATCGGCTCGAGGGTCCTTGGTCACACCCGAAATTACTGCACACCGTGGAGCTACAACACCATGGACTTCCATACCCACTATTGATTTACGCAGGCAAGGAGCACCCGAAACTTGCAAGAGAAGACGGCCGCATATTGGCGGTCACGTATATCGAATTTGAAGAGTATTACCCCCATCTGCTCGAGATAGAGCTCGAGCGACCTACACGCAGACGTAAAGACTAAAACCACAATATCATTCCTACTGGAGATGTTCCTATGATTCCCCGTTTAGAAGAACTTGGAAGTGATGTGCTACGGCACAAACACGGTGATCTGTTCAATCACCCCGGACTCACAAATTTTATCGGTACCGTCCAGGTGGACGTCGACCCCATTGGCATCCGCAGCATAAATTTTCCACCATTTGGAAACGGCGACGGCATTACTGCATCGCTTTTCTTAAACGGACGCTACTGGCCATCGTATGGTCAGCCGGTCGACATTCAGTGGTTCCCCGACAAGATTGTCCGTAACGCAGCGATTGACGGCATTTACATTAAGTCGACTCTGGTGTTGCCATTCGATGTTAACGCTGCATTGATACGCATCGACCTAACCAACAAATATGATGATTCGCGTACTATCGATATCAAGCTCGGAATAACGAGCTATATCACGAAAGCGGTACGTGCTTGGAATACGCCTACTGCACCGGCAGAGTACGCACCTAAAGTAGAGCTGGAGCTCAGTGGTGACGCAAGCACTCATACCACACATGATCTAGATCTCGATATTGGGCGAAATGCCATTATCCATACAGCAAAGGAATCGACCGCGGCCCAGATTCAGGGCATTCTTGCCCCTTCAGCACAGTTGTCGAAGCGCCCATCTTTTATTGCGACCAGCCTTGAACTTGGTGGTGGCGATACAAAAACCATCTGGTTCATCACTGCTACGGGCGATGATGTGAAGACGGTAACGGAAGTTTACGACAGTATTGCGGCCGATCCAGAAGCAGCAATGCGCAAGGTGCGTACGAGATGGGAGCAAGAAATTGAGGCCATCTTTACACCCGACAATGGTGTGTACTCTGGTAATCTTCCAACTCTGGAGACCGACGATGCCGAAATTCGCCGTGTCTATCATATGGGTGTTTTAGGTGTGACCTACTTCCGTCGCGATAATCCTGCGTCGGTATACGGTCGTGCGTATGATACCCTAATGCCGAAATACTGGCAGACAGTAACGTTCATTTGGGACTACCACCTCAGCGGCGTGGTGCATTCGCTGCTTGATCCAGAGGTGATGACCAAATACATGGACAATTGGCTCAAGATGGACATCCACTCCCATTTTGGAACCGAGTATTTGACGGGATCGCCAGTTGGGTATTGGTATGGCGTTAACGACTACGCCTTAGTAGCTCTCATGCGCGACTATTTGCGCTGGACCGGAGATACCGCTTGGCTCGACAAGCCGCTTACACTCAAAGACGGCACCGTAAAACCTGCTGCCGAAATGCTAGAGCATTTCGCGCACAATTATAAAAATTTCCAGACCGACAGTGGGCTGGCCGATTACGGTGGACTCAACAACTTGCTTGAGTGTGTGAGTACATATATCCACGAGGTGGCGAGCTTGAACGCGGCCAACGTGTTCAACCTACGTTACGCATCCGAAATTGCAACGCATAAAGGCAACACCAGCGAAGCACAAGCCTTGATGGATGAGGCAAATGCACTTCTTGAGCGGGTGCAATCGCTGTATGCCGATGGAAAAGGCTTTTGGAACGCCCGTTACCCTGG
The DNA here is from genome assembly GCA_964629885.1 of uncultured Chitinophagales bacterium. GTDB lineage: Bacteria > Bacteroidota > Rhodothermia > Balneolales > CAYWCV01 > CAYWCV01. The sequence goes on from CAZVRJ010000009.1 coordinate 60,974, forward strand.
AAACGAGCTAGTGGAAGTACGCCATGTGTACGATTTCCTCACCGTACTGAACACTATCCCCGATGCTTTGTCCGACAAGCAGAAGAAGGAAATCACCGAATTTTTCGTGAATGAGCTCCAAACACCAACATGGATGCGGGCTCTGTCGCCTTACGACGATAACTCCATGTTCAGCGTCCGTACCGACCACCAGTGGAACGGATCGTATCCAGCATGGCCGCCGATGAGTGCCCTTGGCCTGTATAATATTGGTGAGCACGATTTGGCTTTCAATTGGCTGAAGGGACTGGCCAAAACAGCGAATCAAGGTCCATTTGGGCAGGCGCACTTTGACGAAAACGTGATGCCACTCGAGAGTGGTGGATCGCTCAAGGTATCAGCCGACATCCCATACATCAACGATTGGACCTGCTCGAGCAATGGTAGCTGGGTTAAACTCATCATCGAGGGTGTGTTCGGTGTCAAAGCAGGACTCAATTCGATTGAGGCCAATCCTAAGTTCGGTGACTTTGATCCGAATGCTGCGCTTCGTGGCCTGAGATGGCAAGGCAAGACCTACGATGTAACTCGCGACGGACTCGTTGAGCGTTGAGAGATCATAGTATCATATCTCCAGAAATTGACCACATCACCGGCGAGGTCGTCATCCGTTGGGATGGCGACCCGTACGGTGAGATCCCACGGCTGATGGGCGATCATAACGACTGGCTGCCCGACGAGGGTGTGCCATCGTTTATGCACGACCATGTCACCGAGTGGCGGTTCGTTCTGCCGATGAATGCCCGAATTGAGTACTCGTTCGTTAATTTGGATGGTAATCCATTCCGGGATGTGCTCAATCCGAACATCATGTACAACGGATTCGGCACCATGTCGGAACTGATGATGCCTGAGTATGTGAGTCATCCCGCCCTGAAACGCCTTCGAACCGGATTTAAGGGGTCGATAAAAGGATGTGATGAGCATCTGATATCCTCTGCTAAACTCGGTTATGATGTGCGTTTTCAGGTCGATACGGCGTTGACTGGCGATGGCTCGAACACGATGATCATCTTTAACGACGGACTCGACTACATCGAGTTTGCCCATGCGCGAGAGGTGTTGGCGTGGTTACACGATGAAGGGCTGATTGGGCCGGTGACGGCCGTATTTGTCAATCCTCCTAACAGGCATCTCAAAGAACCACCTAATCGACGATCGGAGTATAATCTAAATCCAGCCTATGCCGCGTTCATTGCAACCGAGCTTGTCCCTTTCGTAGAGACAATCTATCAAACAGGAGGCACGGCGTCTAAACGAATGATCGTCGGCGATTCATACGGCGGGGTTTGCGCTTTGTTCGTTGCCCTAAACAACCCGGACCTAATTGGCTTGGCGTATAGCCAGTCGGGATATGTCGGCCTGCGGAGGGACGCCATCTTTGAGCTTGCTTGCAGAGCCGGTAGCCAAATCCGGTTCTGCTTCGACATAGGCACATTCGAGACGAAGGTCGGATCGGGCATGTTGGATCCCGATGAGTTGGATTTCTACGATGCCAATCTCAGGCTGCATCAAACATTAATCGATGCTGGAATCAACCATCATTTCAACATTGAACCACAGGGTCACACCTGGGGATTCTGGCGAGATGGCCTTCTGCGTAACCTGCCTATTCTATTAAACGAAAAGTAACATTTTATATATCACAAGTTATCATGCAAGCCAATAATCAGAATAGTTCATCGGGACAGACAACGACATCAATGAAATACTCGCGTGGCCGTTTCGACACACATCCCAAACACCGCCTTCATCCAGGTACGTTGCATGCCGGATACAAGCCGCTGGCAGAAAGAATTGCCGAATCCATAAATATGGGTGTGCGGGTCTTAGCCATCGATGGATACCATGGTGTGAATTGGGTACATTTTCAAGAAGAGTTGAGCCAAGAGCTCGATAAGGCTGGTGTAAAAGCATCGTGGTTTATGATGGATACAGCGCTGAAGCATGCCGATCAGTTGCGCAAAGAACTCGAACCCTTCCTTGGTGGTGACGACCCAATCTTTGGGTTCATATGGCCGATGGGGATCGAACCTATGTTTGATCCAGCGAAGGTTGCATCCATTCGCACCGAGGCACTTATCGCTCGTGGGCGACCTGCTGGTAACGTGACAATCATTATTGGGGTGGGGGCAGCACTTATCGATAACGCCGACTCTGTTTGGTATGTCGATGTATCGAAAGAGAAGATCCAGCAGCTCCACAAAATGGGTAAGCTTCAGAATTGGGGCGACAACCAAGATCTTGCTTTCGGCACCTTCTATAAACGGGCGTATTACGTTGAATGGCCAGCTATGAATCGACACAAGCAGGCTTTATTGCCGAAAATCGGCTGCATGATCGATGGTCACGACGACACGAATCCGATATCGATGGTGGGATACGACTTTCGTAGCGCTCTTGATCAGATGACCCGCACGCCATTTCGTCCACGGCCTTGGTTTGCACCGGGTCCTTGGGGTGGGCAATTCATGAAGAACCACATGGGATTGGATCCCAACCAGACAAATTATGCCTGGTCATTTGAGCTTATCGCACCCGAGAATGGAATCACTTTTGGAGATGGACAGCACTCTCTTGAGGTTACGTTCGACTGGCTACTGTTCAACGACAGTGCCGGTGTGATGGGAACTGATGCCGCTCGACAATTTGGCACTGAGTGGCCGGTGCGATTCGACTATTTGGATACGATGGATGGTGGCAGCCTATCGGTTCAGGTGCACCCAAGGCCAGATAAGATCCGTCGGGAGTTCGGGGAGTCCTTCACTCAAGATGAAACCTACTATATCGCCCTTGCCGATGATGATGCAAAGGTGTACTTGGGGTTCAAGGACGAAACCCAGCCCGACGAATTCCGGAAGCTACTCGAGGAATCGGCAACAAAAGGCATTGAGCTCGATGTGGATCGGTATGTGCACAACAGACCCTCGAGGACACACGATCTATTCATGATTCCCAACGGCACTATCCATTGCAGTGGTGCGGGCAATTTGGTACTTGAAATCAGTGCAACCCCATATATCTACACCTACAAGCTATACGATTACCTGCGTCGCGATCTGAATGGTAATTTGCGTCCGATCAACATCGACCGTGGATTCGAAAACCTCTATTGGGATAGAAGATCTGATTGGGTTGATGCGAACTTAGTTGCCAAACCGGTTGTCAAAAGCCAGGGCAACGGATGGGTTGAGTACACCCTCATGGATGTGCCTTACACGTTTTACATAATCAATAGGGTTGATTTCGAGGAGTCGTGCGAGTGGAATACCGACGAAATCGGCTATATGGTGAACTTGGTGGAGGGCGACCATGTAGAAGTGCACTCCGAAAATGGCACAGTAGTACCATTGGCATATTTGGAGAGCATGGTTGTACCAGCCAAAACGGGAAAGGTGCGTTTCGTGAACCGCGGCGATGTGCCTTGCAAGTTGATGAAGGTTTATGTGCGTCCAGGAACCGGCGTTTCACAGCCCCTCAACGACCCCCTCGGGTAAATCCAGTCTGATGTTAGGCGAGTTTGCAAAACTTGAACATTCGAAGCCATCGGGGTACATCCCCGATGGCGGTTTTAATCCGTTGGAGGCGGCGGGTCGATGGGTCTTCGACTCCAAGATGGATTCCTATTCGAGGGAGAACATTGTTTCCGTAATGCCCGAAGTCGACACTGCCTGGCGCGACCGTGCCATGGAGGTGATGCCCTTGCCAGTGATTTCCTTTTCGAAAACCATTACGTTAGATAGTGTACTTAAATCGGCCTCAATACGGCTGTCGGCGCTCGGTATCGTCGATGTTCGAGTTAATGGCCGTTTTGAGGATTCAATCCCGAGGTTTTGGCCCGGCTGGACCGATTATAACCATCGAGTGCCCTATTCCCGATTTGTGCTCGAGAACATTTTGCCATCGGGTATGTCAAAAATAGAATTGCTGTTATCGGGTGGATGGTACGCCGGCTACTTGGGCTGGGAGCGTAACAGAGGTTATTATGGCGCATTGCCGGCTGTTTGGGCCGAAGTTGTGCTTGAGTATGAAGATGGTCGCGTAGATGTGATCGGCACAGATGTCGACTGGGTTGTATCGGATACCGAATGGATGGAAGCCGACCTTTACATGGGCGAAACGGTCGATCTCAGGACTGATTTGTCCTCTCGACCGACACGAAATGCCGAACTGTGGACAGGCTACGTCCCAACAATGGTATCGGCAGATTGGCAGCCTGTGCGGATAGTCGAAGAGATTAAACCGGTGTCTGTCGAAAAGCATGAAGGGTTTTGGCTGGTCGACTTCGGCCAGAACCACTGCGGTGTGCCAGGATTCTCGTTGGCTCCTATGGCCGAGGTGGTGCTACGATATGGTGAGATCCTACAGGCCGACGGAAGTCTCTATACCGAGAATTACCGAATGGCGAGGTCGGTCGATACGGTGAGGTCAGGCGGAGATCGATATGAGTACAGGGGTCGATTTACCTCGCACGGGTACAGGTATATGAGCATCGAGGGCGATGTGGGTGCTATTGAGGAAGGGTCGTTGGTGTCCTGCAGGTTGATGTCGGATTTGGGGCGTGTGGGGTCTTTTGAGTGTGATCATCCTCGACTTCAGGCTCTGTACGATACGTACATCCGAAGCTCAGAAAGTAATTTGGTGGATATTTCGACCGATTGTCCACAACGCGATGAGAGACTGGGCTGGACAGGCGATGGATCCATTTTGGCAGAAGCTCACACCATGACATGGGACATGGAGGCTTTTTACAAAAAGTGGCTCGACGATGCCGTGAACTCACAGCGCAGCGACGGAGCCATCCCCGATATCGTGCCTTATGTTGAGTTCAAGAGCGGGATTGTTGGCTGGAACAACGCCGCATGGAGCGATGCCTGCATCCTGGTCACGCATGCCTGCATGAAAGCGTATGGCTTTTCGGATTCCATTCGGTCGCTTTGGAACCCATGGATGCGTTACATCGACTCGCTATGGGTTGATTCAGATAATGGTATTCGTCCTGCGATAGGTCATGGCGACTGGCTCTCAACCGAAGACACTCCTAAAGATTTCATCGCTACAGTTTACCACATAGCCGTGTTGAAAGCCATGATCGAAATGGGGGTGTTCGTGGGGGTTGATGTTTCGGTATTACGAGATCGACTGTTGCTAGCATCGACATCCTTCGAAACACGATGGGCACCCCGGGTTGGCACATTCTCTCAGACTGCATGCGTGTTGTGTATCAAATACGATCTGTTGACTACTCACAATAAGGAAATGAAACGCAGGCTCTTGAACAGCATTCGGAAGCACAAGGGCTATCTCACAACGGGGTTCCTAGGCACTGCCCATCTTCCCTATGTGCTCTCGAAGTTGGATCGCCACGATCTTGTAATGCAATTGTTTGAAAATGATGAGTACCCATCATGGGGGTTCATGTTTCGCCACGGAGCCACGACGTATTGGGAGCATTGGGATAGTTGGCACCCTGAGAAAGGATATCGCCACCCAATTATGAATTCGTTCAACCACGCATCGTTGGGGGCTTTCTCTTACTGGTTCTACCAAGTGGCTGGTTGGTTGGATGACATTGATCTTCCGAATAAATCTGTGCGCATAACACCGGTCGATATTCCCGGCCTAAATCATGTAAGTGTGGTGCGAAACACCGCCTTGGGTGAGTTCATGATCCAATGGAATCGGCAAGCTGCCAGTTACTCACTGAATTTAAGAGTGCCATCCAATGTTGTGATTGATTGGAATTTCAAGCACATTCCTAAATCGAAATTGGAAATTACTTACGTCCATTAACTAAACCTGAACTCCATTGTCGAACATTACATTCAATAACGTTTCCAAGTGGTACACACCAGGTCAGCCTGTAGTGCAGGACCTCAATCTGGAGATCTACGACAAAGAATTTCTTGTTATTGTGGGTCCGTCGGGTTGTGGAAAATCGACCACTCTTAGAATGATTGCTGGTCTTGAAGACATCAGTATTGGTGAGCTTCAGATTGATGGACAACGCATGAACGAAGTGGCGCCGAAAGACCGCGACATTGCCATGGTGTTTCAGAACTATGCCTTGTATCCTCACATGACCGTGAAGCAGAACATGGCATTTGGCCTGATGTTGCGTAAAGTGCCGAAAGGGGAGATCGAAACAAGGGTTGCCGAAGCAGCTCGCATTCTTGGTTTGGAGTCGTATTTGGACCGAAAGCCCAAGGAGTTGTCGGGAGGGCAGCGGCAGCGTGTTGCGGTTGGGCGTGCCATTGTGCGCAAGCCTAAAGTTTTCTTGTTTGATGAGCCGTTAAGTAACCTTGACGCCAAGATGCGTGTGCAAACTCGTGGGGAAATCGCTCGTTTGCACCGTGACTTGAAGGCGACAATCGTCTATGTTACTCACGACCAAGTGGAGGCTATGACATTAGGCACCCGAATCGTGGTGATGAATGACGGGCTAGTGATGCAGGCCGACACTCCATTGAATCTATATTCGAATCCGGCCAACAAGTTTGTAGCGGGTTTTATTGGTAGTCCGGCAATGAATTTCATACCTGGATCGGTAACCCAGAATGGTGGGTTGCGATTCACGTCTGCATCTGGTCGCTTATCGTGCGCCCTTGATGCTTCGAACTTCGACGAACAAAAATTGACCGATAATCTGCCCGTCGATTTGGGTGTGCGACCCGAACATTGGGCGCTGACCACAAACGAAGATGCAGAGGGTTTGCAGATAACTGTTGATGTTCTCGAACCCCTTGGCAGCGAGTCTTTTGTGTATGGTTCGAACCATGACCTCCGTATCGTGGTCAGGATTGAGGGTGGCTTACACCCCGAAATTGGCAGTATTCTTCACATAAAACCCGATCCGACGTTTACGCATCTTTTTCGAGCTACGGATGGAGTTCGAGTTTAGGAATTATTTATATACGACAAGTGTTGAGCAAGGTGGTAAAAATTCATACATTCTACGTACATGTAGTTCATGTCATATTTATATCGTTCTAAATAGAACACATACCATTCAAGTTCATGATCAAAAAAGAAATTGATCGGGTAGATCCCGATAGTTCGCTGCCATTGTACTTGCAAGCTGAACAAATTGTTAGAAGGCTTATTGACGATCCAGATTATTCCGATGGGGTTAATCTTCTGCCGAATGAGTTAGAGCTCTCTGAGGCCATCGGTGTATCGCGAAGCACGATGCGCGAAGCTATGAACAAGCTTGTGTTTGAGGGGCTTCTCGTTCGCAAGAAAGGTTTGGGCACCCGTGTTGCTGAGCGTCAGGTATTGACCAAGGCTAATCTCTGGTATGGCGACCCAAGCGAATTCTACGAATCGGACCTTCGCCCAGATGTTCTCGAGATCACAATAGGTTGGGAGAGAGCTCCGCGTCCTGTCTCGAAATTCTACGGTATCCCCGAAAAGCGGTCTGTCATCAAGGTAGAACGTCTTATAGATTGTATCGGTTCGGCTAAAGTGTATGTCACCTCTTGGCTGAATCCGCGGGTTGGTCTCAGAAGCCACATGGACTTTGAGGGTTCATCCGTTTATGAGCTCTTAAAGCAAAGTGGTATTCGCTTAGGCAAGGCAGTGGAAGAGATATCTGCAAAAGTCCCTGAGCCCTGGGTCTATAAGAAGTTGGAGATCAAACCAGGCTCGATCGCCATCTTCCGTAGAAGGTTTGTTTATGATATCGAAGGCAAGCCGATCGAGTATCGTTTGGAAATCTACGATGCATCCAAGTTTGTGCTTAATTACGAGCTAGACGGACCACAGTAGACTTTCAGATAAAGTTTAAAAATTAGGTGCATAATCTCTACTATTAGCTGAAACAACCATCAGCTAGTATTAGATGATTACGCTGAAGTCCGTCGGATTCGTTGCTGGACCTTTGCTCGCCATTGTCGCTTGGGTGCTACCTGCGCCCGAAGGCATGTCTGATGTAGCGCATGCCGTTATGGTAGTAGGCATGTGGATGGCCATTTGGTGGATTACCGAGGCTATTCCCATTGGGGCTACGGCGCTTATCCCAATAGTAGCCTTCCCACTAATGGGAGTTGGAACTGTTGCACAAAACACAGCGCCGTATGCAAACCCCATCATTTATCTATTTTTGGGTGGGTTTCTACTTGCTGCTGCGCTTGAAAGGAGCAATTTGCATCGCAGAATTGCCCTAAACGTTGTTTCGTTGGTTGGTTTTTCGGCCAACAGACTCATTTTGGGGTTCTTGTTAGCTTCCGCTTTGCTGAGTATGTGGATCAGCAACACTGCAACAGCTTTGATGATGTTACCTATTGCGTTCACAGTGGGCAAGATGGGAAGTGGCGACACTGGTTCGAATCCCATGTTGGCAGGAATTTTATTAGCCGTCACGTACGGATGTAGCATCGGTGGTTTGGGAACACTGATTGGGACACCTCCAAACGCCATAATGGCTGCTTATTTGCTTCAAGCACACGACATCCAAATGGGCTTTGGCGAGTGGATGGTAATTGGTGTTCCATTGGTTCTAGTTTCGCTACCTGTGTGCTATTTCGTGCTAAAATTCGTGTTGAAGACAAATACGTATATGGCCGATAGCACTGTCGAGGCGCAGTTGATTACCAGAATAAACGAGCTTGGCAGATGGTCGCCCTCTGAAAAACGTGTTTTTATCGTTTTTGCCTCCACAGCTGTTTGCTGGATGTTCCAGCCAAAACTTGCCGAGATCATTCCAGGTCTTACCGACACCGGGATCGCCATCATTGGGGCCATTTTTATGTTTTTGTTGCCCGACAACAAGGGTGGAAAACTTCTTATGTGGAACGATGCAGAGAAGATACCATGGGGTATTTTATTACTTTTCGGTGGCGGATTAAGTTTGGCTGATGCAGTACAACGGTCTGAACTGGCTGTTTGGATGGGAGCACAGATGTCGGGATTGGGATCTGTACCACTGCCAGTTTTAATACTCTTGGTTTCGTTGATGGTCATCTTTTTGACCGAAATAACCAGTAATACGGCTACGGCGGCGGCTCTTCTTCCTGTTATGGGTGCCCTATCCGTTTCGCTCGGGTATGGCCCGTTAACATTGGTGATACCAGCTGCATTGGCTGCTAGTTGTGCCTTCATGTTGCCGGTCGCCACACCGCCTAATGCCATCGTTTATGCAACCGGACGGCTGCGTCAATCCGACATGGTTCGGGCGGGTTTCTGGCTGAATATTGCCATGGCGGTCATAATCACTATTTTTATGACAATCCAGATGTGATCGACTTGGATTTTTGGCAAAATCGTCCCATACTACCACCCCATTCTAATAGCATTTGACGTTCCAATATGTGGCTGAACCTGAAATCATACGAAGAGTATAAACAAACCTACGACAAGAGTATCCAGGATCCCGAGGCATTCTGGGAGCACGAGGCAGGTAC
>CAZVRJ010000010.1:0-70331 GCA_964629885.1 uncultured Chitinophagales bacterium
ACGTGCGATAAAAAAGGGTAAGTCCCATACGACTTGCTCCCGTTGAACCCCGCCAGGACCGGAAGGTAGCAACGGTAAAAGGTTGTAGCGGTGCGATATGGTAAGCTTACCCTTTTTTATTTGCCCCAAACAAGACCGCCGATCCTTCAGATCTACGAGATCAAATCAACAATGGATCTAAGTGGCATTCCGCTCAATGCCATATGCTCAATGCCCTATACTCGATGTATAATGATATTCAAAACAATTGTTGATGTCGCCTAAAGGCCTGACCCTGCCCGTAAAATAAAACCCGAGCCTTTCATACATCGCATGGGCTGTCCTGAATAGGGTGTCGGTCCACAACTCCAGCGAATTGTTACCCAATTCCACGTTTCGCCCCATCAAATACAGTACGATTGCCTTGCCATAGCCACGACCACGAAATGCTTCGTCTACGTATATCCTGCTTAAATACGGGATCACGCCATCTAGCTTGAGGGCCCCACAGCCGGCCACCACACCGGCATCTTCTATCACATAGAGCTCACCTTTGCCCCGACCGTAGTAATTGTCGAAATCCAAGAAATCGGGCAACTCAAACTCCAGCTCAAAGATGTACCCATACGATATGATGGTCTCACGGATGATCTCGATCAACCGGTCGATGTCGTCTTTTCTTGCGGGACGTATGGTGTAGGGCTCACTCATCCAAAATGTCGGGCTGAATGGTCAAATGTCGGTGGATGGAATACAGGTCGTGGCGCCTGTCTTTGAATGGGGTAACTGTTCCCTGGTGACGTGCACGGCGAAGTAGCTCAAGATCGACATCGGCGATTACGATCATCTCGGCGTTCTCTTCGGCAATTGCCGCAACACCATCGCGTGCGAACGGGAAGTCGGATGGCGTGAAGATGGCCGACTGGGCATACTGGATGTCCATGTTCTCGACCGATGGAATGTTGCCCACCGTACCGGCCATGGCCACATAAACCTGATTCTCGATGGCACGCGCCTGCGAGCAGATCCGCACCCGTGTGAATCCGTGCCTCTCATCGGTACAGTATGGCACGAATAGGATCTGTGCGCCCATATCTGACACGATACGTGCCAACTCCGGAAACTCACTGTCATAGCAGATTAGGATGGCGATCTTGCCACGGTCGGTGTCGAATACGTGGATTCCATCCTTACCACCCGTAACACCCCACCAACGGCTTTCGCTCGGGGTGATGTGAAGCTTCGATTGCTCAGCCACGCTACCGTCGCGACGAAATAGATACGACACATTCGTGATGACATCGTTCTCCATTTTGAAGTGAGAGCCACCAATAATATTGATATTGTATTCGATGGCCATTCTGTTGAACAACTCTTCGTACTGGTCTGTATACGTTGTAAGCTCCTTAATAGCCAAATGGGGTCGCTTTTCGTCCATGAAGCTGAGCAGCTGGGTGGTCAGCAACTCGGGAAAGAGCACAAAATCGGCTTTGTAGTCGCTCGCCACATCGACGAAATATTCTACTTGCTGGGCAAAATCCTCAAAATTGGTAATCTTGCGCATCTGGTATTGCACACAGCAGATCCTCACGGGATACGAAGTAATCTTCCTCTTTGCCTCCGTGCGCGTGTACTCAAGATTTGCCCACTCCAACAGGGTGGCATAACCATTCGACTCGTAGTCTTCGGGTAAATACCCCTTTATAATACGCTTGAGCACAAATCCGTGACGCATTTGGAATGTGAGCACTGGATCGTAGATTCTTCCCGCCATTACTGCACGACAGTACGCCGTTGGATCCATCATAGCCGAGTGAGCCGCATAGCCTGGTATGCGTCCACCAACCAAAATGCGCTTCAGGTTGAGGCGGGTACAAAGGTCCTTGCGAGCCTCATACAAACGTCGGCCGATGTTCATGTCGCGATAGTCGAGATCAACAATCACATCGATTCCGTATAGTGTGTCGCCATCCTCATCGTGGTTTCGGATCATCCCGTTATCGGAAATCTCCTCCCATGAGTGATCGCGCGAATACTCGTCTAGGTCTAAAATGAGGGCGTTACTGCATCCAACAACGCGTCCGTTATAGGTAACCGCCATCTGTCCTTCAGGAAAATGGCGCAGCATGGATCGAAATTGTGTCTTCGTCCACGGCTTGATACCCTTGTAACACCGCTCCTGTACATCGACGACTTCCTGATAATCGTCAATGTGGAGCTGGCGGATTTCTATACTGGCTTTTGAGTCGGTCATATTTCTGTAGATTTTATGTGCGCAAGATAAACAATTCGACGTTGAGTGAGTAATGTCGGTTAAATTGAGCGCCCCAAATGCGAATGCATTATATTTGAGCAATCCACCAAACACAACCGAGCATGTCAAAACGATACGAACACACAACACCCGTCGAGACCAACCCCAAGAATAAAACGGTGGCAGGCAGCCGGGTTCGAATGAACGAACTGGTTATGCCAAACGACACAAATCCTCTTGGTAATTTAATGGGTGGAAAGCTGTTGATGTGGATGGACATCTGCTCGGCCATCGCTGCTCAGCGCCATTGCAACCGCCTCGTGGTAACCGTTTCGGTCGACAGCGTTGAGTTTATGAACGCCATAAAATTGGGCGAAGTGGTCGTGATTGAGGGAGAAGTGACCCGCGCATTCAACACATCCATGGAAATCGCCATGCAGGCTTGGGCCGAAAATATGCGTACCGGCGAGCGCAGATTGTGTACGACATCGTATTACACCTTTGTTGCGGTCGATGCAGATGGACGCCCGGTACCAGTGCCCCCGATTCAACCCGAGACCGAGTACGAACAATTGCGGTTTGAACAAGCCGCCGAGCGCAGGAATGCCCGTTTGGAGCTTTCGCGCAAAACGCTGGAGCTGAACAAGCTTAACAGCTCAGGAGAGTAGGCGACGCAAGTCTGCCAACAGCATCAGCGCCTCGATGGGGGTCATTCGGTCTGGATCCATGGCCCTAAGCTTGTTGAAGATCATTTCCTGCCTTGGATCCATGTTCATCTGAAATAAGCTGAGTTGGGGCAAAGTCTCCTGCGTCGGGATCGTTTCGAGTGCCTTGTTAACCGCACCCTTCTGACGAGCTGCTTTGACTACACCGAGGGCCTCCGAAGAGTCAGCTGCATCGACCTCTAGTGTGTGCGACTCCAGATTTGTCAGAATTTGACGCGCTCGTGCTATGACCGCCTCGGGCAAACCTGCCATCGAGGCGACCTGGATCCCATAACTGTGATCCGCTCCACCCTTCACTAGTTTACGCAGGAATACGACTTTCCCATCAAACTCTCGCACCAGCACGTTGAAATTCTTGATACGCGGATAGCGGCTCTCAAGCTCGTTCAACTCGTGGTAGTGTGTGGCGAAAAGTGTCTTTGCAGCCACATCAGGGCTATTATGCAAATATTCGGCCAACGACCAAGCGATACTCAACCCATCGAAGGTGCTTGTACCACGCCCAACCTCGTCGAGCAAAATGAGTGACTTGGGTGTTGCGTTGTTCAAGATATTGGCGGCCTCATTCATTTCGACGAGGAACGTACTCTCGCCTGCGGCCAAATTGTCGGAGGCGCCAACTCTCGTAAAGATCTTATCTACGATGCCAATCTCGGCAGCATCGGCAGGCACAAAGCTTCCGATCTGAGCCATAAGCACAATCAAACCCGTTTGTCGCAGAATGATGCTCTTACCGGCCATGTTAGGCCCTGTGATTATGATGATCTGCTGATCCCTGTTGTTGAGGTCGACATCGTTGGGGATGAACGGCTCGCCTGGTGGCAGTGTACGTTCAACCACAGGATGTCGGCCCGCTTTGATGCTAATCACGTCGCCCTCGTTCACCACCGGTTTCACATACTTATTCCGGAAAGCCGTTTCCGCGAGGCTTTGAAGCACATCCAATTCGGCAATGGCGGCTGCCAGTTCCTGAATCTGCTCGGTATGTTCCGCCACAAAGATGCGCAGCTCATGGAAAATGGACTCCTCAAGCGAGCTGATTTTCTCTTCGGCCGACAAAATCTTTTCCTCAATCTCCTTGAGCTCTGGCGTGATATAACGCTCGGCATTCACCAGCGTTTGCTTACGGATAAATGTATCGGGCACCTTGCTTTGATGAAGTTTGGTTACCTCGATATAGTAGCCAAATACCCTGTTGTACCCCAGTTTCAGCGAGCTTATTCCTGTGCTCTTGATCAGATCCTGCTGGATGCGCGCCACATACTTCTTCCCATTTTTTGTGATATCGCGCAGCTCGTCGAGCTCGGGGCTGTATCCATCGCGTATCATTCCACCGTCTCTTATACTGGCCGGCGGTTCGTCGATCAAGGCCTTCTGAATCCTCTCCTGCACATCGATCAGCAACCGGATCCGCTTATTGATGTCGCTGACAACAGGATCTTGGATACCGTTAATCAAAATCTTCAGCTTCGGAAGTTGCTGGATCGAGAGCTTCAACTGTACAACATCGCGTGCCGAACACCTGCCTAGAGCAATTCTCGATATGAGTCGCTCCAAGTCGCCCATGTGGTCGAGTTCAGACCGAATCTCACCACGAATGGTGTGTTGCTTCAAAAGAGATTCAACCGATTCAAGACGGCGTTTTATTTCGTGGATGTTCCTTTGCGGGGCATGTATGCGCCTGCGAAGCAACCTGCCACCCATAGCCGTGCATGTCTCATCGAGGATGGAGATAAGGGTGCCATCTGTGCCCCCTTCCGACATGGAAGCCGTCAGCTCCAAATTGCGTTTAGTAGCAGGATCGAGCATCATGGTTCCAGCCGGCTCAAAGGGACGCAACTTACGCAAGTTGCCCATGGCGCCTTTTTGAGTCTCCGAAACGTAATGAAGAAGGGCGCCTGCGGCAACCTGAGCAATGGCCAACTCGTCGACACCAAATCCTTTAAGGGAGTGCGTCCTGAAATGATCGGTCAGCAACTTGTAGGCAAAGTCGCCTTCGAAAATCCAGTCGTCAACCCAAGTCACATTAAACTGGGAGTACGCTTTGTCGGGATCGCTCTTCCATTTCTTTGGGAGCAGCAACTCGGCAGGCTGTAAGCTAGATACTAACTGTAAGTGCTCGTTGTAATCGGTCTGAGCCAAATAAAACTCGGCGGTCGAAACATCGGCATACGCAATGGCCCAAGTCGTGCCCTGCTTGAATACCGACACCAAGTAGTTATTCCGCTTATGGTCGAGAAGTTTATCAGACAATGCCGTACCAGGCGTAACGATCTCGGTGACCTCCCTTTCGACGATTTTCTTTTGGGCCTTAGCCTCCTCGGGATCCTGGGTCTGCTCGCATACAGCCACTCGGAATCCACGCCGAATGAGCTTGGGCAGGTAACTGTCGAGCGCATGAAACGGGAAGCCGGCAAGCGGGGTCTGATCCCCACCGTTATTCCGTTTAGTAAGCGTGATTCCCAGCTCACGGCTTACTGTGACGGCATCGTCGGAGAACGTTTCATAGAAGTCGCCCACGCGAAACAATAGGATTGTTCCCGGGTACTTTCCCTTGATATCGTTGTATTGCCGCATAAGCGGCGTTGTGCCTGATTTCGACATGATGGGAAGGTAGCAAGAACAAGAATGATCTCCGAAGTGTCAGCGGTAATTGGGTGTTGAAATTTTTTGGCAGTTTTTTACAAGCATTTACCAAAAAGGGTGTTTTTGCAACAACAATAGTTGTTTATAACAACAAATATTTGATATCTTGCTTACGTTATACACTAATCTAAAAACTGCACTCATCTCTCAGCTATGAAAATATTTCGTACACTTGCCCTGATGGTAGCCCTATTGCTGCCGACTGCCTTGATGGCAACCGACATCAACGAGAACGATAAGAACGCATCCATCAAATGGACCATTGACCGTTCGCACACTAACGTTACTTTCAGCATCCGCCACTTCTTCACACCCGTTGTGGGCAAGTTCACAGCCTACACTATTGATCTAAATTTCAACCCAAACGACCTTGCGAACTCCAATGTCGTAGTTGATATGGACGTAAATAGCGTGAACACGAATAATGAGCGTCGCGACAGTCACTTAAAGAATCCTGATTTCTTCAATGCCGATGTATTCCCTAAAATGACATTCAGCAGCACGAGCATCACCAAAACTGGTGAGAACCAGTTTCTGATGCGTGGCAATCTTACCATCAAAGATGTGACCAAACAAGTCGAGATCCCATTTACACTGCTTGGTGTTGCCGACCATCCCTCACGTGAAAACACAGAGGTAGCTGGTCTTGAGGGTTCCTTTAAGCTCAAGCGTCTTGATTATGGCGTAGGCACCGGCGATTGGGTATCGACCGCCGTGGTTGCCGACGAGTTGACGGTGGACCTTTTCTTGTCTGTGAACCGCCAAAAGTAAGTATATTCGTCTTAGTGACACGCAAAGGGCTGCTCGTACTGGGCAGTCCTTTGTTGTTTTATGAAACCGGGATGGGTAATTTCACGATATGAAACATGTATCTCTAGTAGCTTTCGCCATATTGGCGTTGATCATCCAATCGTGCGGGAGTGACCGGCAGCTAGACTCTAATCCCGCTGTTCAAGCGCCAGAACAAGGCATTGATAGTAGCGGTGAATTAGTCACTGTGCCAGACATTGATTTGTTACTGGCAGATGGTAACAGATTTGAGACTTTATTTAACCTCGATCCAGCACTACCAGCATCTGAACTAGTTTTTATGGAGTCTGGGACGCTACTTGAAGCCTCATTGCGTGCCGATGGTTTTGATGGTCCTTTGGTTACGTTGGCAGTAACTGTAAGCAATGGTGATAAATCTCCAAATGTATTGTTACTCATCCGCAAGGATGGAATCTTTGATGGTAATGGAAATCGGCTTGTCGAACAGGTGCATGCCAAGCATGGCTATGCATGGCGTGTAGGCAATTCTTCTGTCGATGGAATTCTTGCTCGCAGGTCTTTCATCAGTGTGATCATATTGGATGAGGACGGAGCCGGCGTCAGCGACGAATTGTTCATTTATTGGAAATCTACCCATGGTACCGAGGGATCGTTTGTGGTAACAAACATACCCAACGAGATCCTGTAGCATTTGGTCTCAATTGCTTGATGTAATGGTTTCAGCTTCGAGCACAATTCCGTATTTTGAATCATTGAATTCATAAAAGAGCACCACCATGCTGAATCGTCAGAATGCCATTATTGCCGTCTTAATTGTACTTGCCATTGCAAGCCGACTGTTGCCTCATCCCCCAAACTTTGCACCTATTGCTGCGATTGCACTTTTTGGTGGGGCACTATTCTCAAGCCGAGCAATAGCTTTTCTGATGCCTTTTGTCGTAATGCTCATCAGCGATGCTATTATTGGATTCCACTCCCACATGCCTGTCGTCTACGGCTTGTTCTTGATCACGGTTCTGATTGGTTTCGCATTGCGCGACAGGGTTAAAATGGGCACTGTGATTGGGGCATCCCTTGTCTCGTCGACCCTGTTTTTCGTAGGTAGCAACTTGGCTGTTTGGTATGGATCCGCTTTCTACACCCAAGATTGGTCAGGATTAATGGCTTGTTATACAATGGCCATACCGTTCTTCCAGAATACGGTGTTGGGCGATCTATTCTATACGGGTGCCTTGTTTGGCTCCTATTTTTGGATTAGCCAGCGCTACCCAAGCGCTACTTTGGCTCGTTGATCACCAATACTTAGAAGTGTCATAATTAGGTTTCTGCCACGGGTTATTCGGTTCAAAGGCCTGCCACAGTAGGCTTGAGACATCCCTAATTAGCTGGTAACCTGCGTTGTCGTATTCCCAAGATGTGTCAGCTTGGTTCTTGGTCACTACGCAAAATACATAATCGCCCGAGGGTGCATTCACAAGAACAACTTCAGAACGCGACCGGTTAACGGCTCCCTGCTTTGAGGCGGCTTGAACCCAAGGTGGAATGAATGCGAGTGCTTCGCCGTCGTAATGAATTCGTGTGAGCACACGATACATTTCCTCACTGGCAGGACCACTGACGATGGCACCAGATCTGATTCCCATCATCAGGCTCACCATTTCACGTGGTGTCATTTGTCCCCATCCATATGTCGTCCTAGCGTCTTCACGGCCAGGAGTACGGGAATTGACGCGCGTGTGCCTTAGGCCGAATTCCCCCATCAGTCTGTTGATTCTTTCGCCTGATGCAATCTGCTGCAACCAATAGCTTGCTGTATTGTCACTGGTGGTGATCATGAGCATGATTAGTTTGTCGAGTGGCACCATTGCTCCTTCCTTGTGGTTTGCGATGAGACCACTATCGCCACCGGGGTAGTTGACGGAGTCGGCGTAATAAGCGAGTTCAGTTTTGTAATCAAGCTCGCCCGATTCGATCATATCGAAAATACCGACCAGAATTGGCACTTTGACGATGCTTGCACTCGGAAAGATGCTATCGGCATTTACGGCATACATCTCACCGGTCTTCAGGTGCCTGACGAAAATCCCCACATCGCCATCAAACTGTTCGGCTAGTACATCCAACTTTTGCTGTAATCCGGTGCTTGATACCACTGTACGTTGAGACGCGCACGACGAACTCAAAGCGGCTACCAATAAAAATGCAGTTATCGAAGTGACGGGCAATCTCATATCAATGGGATGTTTGGGATGGGTGAATGTACAAATCAAAAAAAAACCCGACCCCGATAATCGGAGCCGGGTTCTTAAAGCTTAAACCAGGGATTAGTATCCTGGGTTTTGCGTCAACTGGGCGTTGACGAGCATTTCACGATCTGGGATTGGGAATACCAAAGCATTCGAGTTCCATGGAATGGTAGTCGTAAGGCCTGTGGTATTCGTCTGTGTACGCTTCATGTCCATAAACAAAACACCTTCGAACATGAGCTCATTGCGACGCTCACGTAGGATGTCTGCCAAGGTAACCGACGTAACGGCTGGCAGGCCAACACGTGTACGTATACGGTTGATGTCGTTAACAGGCGTATCGCCAAGGTTTGTATTGCCACGTAAGTTCGCTTCAGCACGAGTCAGATACATCTCTGCCAGGCGCAGAACGGTAATGTTCGTACGACGTGGGTCAATAGATGAATTATCTGAGTGGTACTTCGTGGTCATACGTCCACGACCTGTTTGGATGAACAGGGTTGCACGCTGGTCCCCAGCCTCATATTTGTCGAGGTGTGGATTCAGCACTTGAACGTCTGCACGGCCGTACGGAGTTGGAGCGTAATACACTGCCATGTCGTGATTGAACACAGTTGCAGTATTCTGAACAGCAAAGATGGTTTCAGAGCCGTTAGAAGTGCGAACAAAGTTTGATCGGATGTCAGGGAACAAGGAATATCTGTTCGATGTTATCACCCTGTTTGCCTCTGCAGCTGCTTGTGGGAAGTTACCCATAGCCAAATGTACACGTGCGAGCAATGCGCTTGCAACGTATGTATTGGCAAAGAAGGTATTTGCAGCTGGAAGGGCATCGCGAGCGGCAGAGAGGTCGCTCACAGCTTGTGCATACACCTCGGCAACCGAGTTGCGTGGAATCTGGAGTGAGGCATCCACACCACGAGTCGGAGCAAGAGTAATGGGAACACCTGGGTTACTTGTTGGTGTGCCATCGTTGTATGCCTTGCCATAAATCTGCACCAAATTGAAGTAAGCAGCACCGCGAAGGAACTTAGCTTCAGCTTCAACACGGCCGCGGGTGGCGGTGTCGCTTCCATACACATCAAGAGCCGCCAAAATGTTGTTTGAGCGGTTAATAATGTTGTAACTCGTTGACCAGTATCCTGCAATGAAAGAGTTCGTTGTCAGAATCTGCTTTGCATTTATTTCTCTCGGTTGGAGAAAGGTACCGTTGAAGAAGACCTCGTTTGCCGGAACAGCAAAGATCTCCGTCAAGAAAATGTAGTGGCCACCGTAAGCGTTGGCACCTGCCAACGATGCGTAACCACCAACTAGCGCTGTTTGAATGTTGCCTGGTGTTGAGAGCGCAATTACATCGGAAATCGATGCCTGTGGCTCGAGATCTAATGTATCGGAGCAGCTCCAAAGTAGGGCTCCAGCTAACAACGGCAGGAACAGGAGTTTAATTCGTTTCATATTCATTGTGTTTCCTTGTTTGAGTTGCCAGTGGATTAAAATCCGATATCAATACCGACCGTAATGGTCTTCGCCTGAGGCGCGGTATAGAAGTCGGTACCAAGCGAGATGTTACCTGCCAAGAAGTCGGTGTTCATTTCTGGATCCCAACCTAGGTAGTTGGTCCATGTAAGCAGGTTAACGCCCGTGGCAAACAAACGAGCTTTTGTGAAGCCGTATTCGCTAATAAGGCGACGTGGCACGTTGTAGCTCAAGGTCACATTCTTCAGGCGCAGATACGAACCGTCAGAAATGTAACGGGATGAGTTCTGATTACCGTTGGTGATCAGGTAACGTGCTTCAGGGACGTTGGTGTTACGGTTTGTCGTTGTCCAGCTGTTCAGCTGATCGCGTACGGAGTTGTCTTCGAACACGCCGTTACCGCGGCTCCAGCGGCCGTGACCACCGATATAAGTGTCGTTACCTTCAACAAACTGGAATAACACGTTCAAATCGAAGCCTTTGAAAGCGAACGAGTTGCTCAAACCACCAGTAAGACGTGGGTTTGGATTTCCGGCAACACATGATGTGGCTTGATTAAATACGTTTGTTGTACGTTCAACCGTCTTACAGTCGCTGTCGGTATAGACGTTGAACAAGGCGTCGCCGTTCTCTGGGTTCACACCAGCATAGATTGGCATGAAGAACACACCGATCGGCTGACCTTCCATGGCGCGGTTAATGCCCGACAAGCCCGAAGTGATCACCTGTCCATCAAGATTGGTCACCTTGTTCTCGTTCATCGCGATGTTGAAGTTGGTGGTCCAGTTGAACGCACCGGTAAGGTTGAACGTGTTAAGCACCAATTCAAACCCTTTGTTCTGCAACTCACCTACGTTGCGTAGCGATGTGTTGAAACCAGATGTTGCTGGTATCTGAACGCTGAGCAGAAGATCTTCGGTGTTCTTGACGTAGTAGTCGAATTCACCTGTGATGCGGTTATTTATGAAACCGAAGTCAATACCAATGTTGAACTGACGAGTAGTTTCCCAAGTCAGGTTCGGGTTAGGTATCTGCGAAGGAGCGATACCCGACTGTCCTGCGTAAGATGTTCCACCCCACAGACCAAGTGAGCCAAAATTTCCGATACCGGCATTACCCGTAATACCGTAGCTGGAACGAAGTTTGGCGTAAGTAATAACTTTGTTCCAGTCTTGCGCGAAGTTTTCTTCTGTCAGAACCCAACCCACAGACGCTGCAGGGAAGAATCCATAACGGTTGTCTTTACCAAAACGGGAAGAACCGTCAACACGTCCGCTCAATGAGAGGAGGTACTTGTCCTTGAAGCCGTAGTTGCTACGCACGAAGTACGAAAGAAAGCTGTACTCGGAGCCGGTTGACGTGCCTGAAAGCACGTTAGCTGCACTTGTCAAACGCTGGAATGAATCATTAGGGAATCCAGAAGCAGCGGCAAGCGCGTAATTGTAGTCGTTGTACTGGTAGTTCATACCAGCAGTACCGCTAACTTTGTGGTCCTGGCCGAAGTTGCCGGAGTAGTTCAGGTACTGCGAAGTAGCATACGACTGAGTCTGCTGCCATGCAATAGAGGAGTAGCCACCATTTGCGGCCGATGCAAAACCGACGGCTGTTTTCGGGCTGTACCATTGATCGTCATTACCTGTTACGATATCGGCAGACACTTCCGACTTGAATTCAAGTTCTGGAAGAATTTTGTACAAAATGTAGGCTGAACCAGTGCTGCGCATGGTGGTCACATTGTACTTAGAGAAGTCGCGGTGAATGATACCGTTGTAGTAATAGGTGTCGTTGTTAAACTCGCTGGATGGCACATAATTCGGTAGCGATGATTCCACTGGGTAGTAGAGCGGGCTCATCGGCATTTGGGCAATCAACTGGATCGGAGTTGAGAAGGCGTTGTCAGTTGATAGACGCTGATGGAAACTACGTCCCAAATTCAGGTTCATGCCTACATTGATCTTCGTGTTGGCACGGTGGTCGAGGTTAAGACGACCTGTAATACGTTGGAAACGATCTTTGATCAAAATACCATCTTGGTCGCTTAAGCTGCCGCTTACGAAGAAGCGGGTCGCATCGTTACCACCCGAAGCGGAGAGATCGTGGGTATACATACTTGCATCTTGGAAAGCAAGATCTTGCCAGTTAATGTCGACCACACACTCGCCACCTTGTCCACCATACTCGGTGCTGAGGCAACGACGCCAGTCGGTACCCAAACTGTAGTAATCAAATGTGTCTTCGAGGATAAATACACGATTCTGGGAAAGACCCTGTGATGCACGGATGCGATCTGTATTCTTTGCCGCATGATACATGTAGTTGATGTAATCTTTGGAGTCCATCATGTCGACTTTGTTAGTCGGCTCGCTCATTCCCGTTTGGAACGTATAGTTGAAGTTCGTTCTACCTGGGCGGCCTTGCTTAGTGGTGATCAAAACCACACCGTTAGCAGCACGAGATCCAAAGATGGCGGCAGCAGATGCATCCTTCAAAATCTGAATGGATTCAACATCGTTAAAGTTAAACTGTGCCATTGGGTTGGTTGCGGCACCACTCAGAGAGAAATCGTCCATAACCACCGGTATACCGTCAACTACATAAAGTGGCTGGTTGCTGGCTGTCACCGACGACGATCCGCGAACACGAATCTGGATGCCTTGGCCAAGTTTTCCGTTGTTCTGCTGCACAAATACACCGGCAACACGACCTTGCATTGCATTTTCAACGGTATTTACAGGCATTTTCTCGATCGTCTCACCTGAAACTTGGGAGATGGAACCTGTAATCGATGCGCGCGACTGCGTTCCGAAACCAACAACGATGAGTTCGTCGAGATTTAGCGTAGAGGCTTCCATCGCCACGTTAAGCGTTACATCTTGGTTGCCAACGGTTACACTTGTAGTGAACCGGCGGTAGCCAATGAAGCTAACTTGAAGGGTGTACGTACCAGGGGTGACTGGGATTTCGTAGCGCCCTTCCATATTGGTAGTAGCACCGCGATTTAGTTGTACGATGTAAACGTTTGCTGTCGGAAGAATTTCGCCGGTGGTTCTGTCGGAGACCACGCCAGAAATTCTCAATGTCTGAGCAGCAACGATACCCGCAGTTCCGCTCAGCATGAGCAGAATGACGAAAAATCGTAAGAGTTTGTTCATAGGGGTGTTGTTGATGTTTTGAGGGAATGCTTCAGTGGTCTGTGACACCAGTCGAAATACAGCTGATCAGAGTATGCACACTGAATAGGTATTGATACTGATGTGACGAACCGTCCTTAAGTGCATAAGGCGATTGATAAGGAGATTTTAACGAAATAGCAACACAAGAGCAGCTTTAGAAAGCGCTTTGTATGGGAAATTCCGATAATTTTAATCCTTATCGAACGATTCTAATGTAAAAGTGACTCTTTATCCCTTACGAACGAGTCGATTCAGCTACCGGAGCAACCGACTGCTTCGTAGCAACCCAAGCATAAAATCTCTCCTGCAATGCTGCCACAATCACATAGACAGTCGGTATCAAAACCAATGTGATAAGTGTTGATGCCGTGAGTCCTCCGATTACAACTCTTGCCAGCGATGCCTGAATTTCTCCACCTTGTCCAAACCCAAAACTCATCGGTAGCAGACCGAGAATCGTTGTGAGCGTAGTCATCAGTATCGGACGCAGTCTCAATCCTGCAGCTTTGACAACTGCCTCCTGTACCCCGAGACCTTCCTCCCTCCGCAACAAATTGATGTAATCGACCAGTACGATGGCATTGTTCACCACAATTCCGACCAACATCACAATGCCCATTAAGCTCTGCAGGTTGAGTGTGGTCCCCGTCATGAGCATCGTCGGCACAACGCCAATCAGTGCCAGTGGAACCGAGCACATTACAATGAGTGGATCAATAAACCGCTCAAATTGGGCAGCCATCACCATATATATGAGTACTAGAGCGATAATGATTGCAAGCTGGAAATCGGCGGCAGCTTTCTGTTGCTCCTCATACTCTCCCCCAAAGACGATGCTGAATCCCTCGGGAAGCACCGTCTGCGACAGCTCACCTCTAATACGTTCTACAGCATCACCCAGTGGTACACCGGCCTCAAGAGTCGCGTTGATGTACGTTACGCGTTGGCCGTTTACCCTGCTGATTGCTGTTGGCCCACGGTCGTCCGATTTCTCCAATAGTGCCGAAACCGGCAGAACAACCCCTGCAGGAGTACTAATCGCAATATTGTCGAGATCAAGATAGCTCATGCGATCTTTTTCCTGGAGTCGTACCCTGATCGGATATTCGTCGCCTGCAACGCGGTACACACCGGCCTGCGATCCTCCAATGCTTGTTTGAAGCGTCTGTGCCACTGCACGCACACTTAATCCTAACTCGGCGAGTTTTTCTCGATCAAATCGCAGGTTCTGCTCCGGACGACCCTCACTTCGGCTGACATTGACCGCTGCTATTCCTACAAGTTGTTCAAACTGAAGCTTCAGGTCTTGGGCAAGTGCATCGGATGTACCAAGATCATAACCCCTCAGTTCGACCTGCACGGAAGCATCTTCACCGCTGTTTCCAAATACTCGTCGTAAAATCCACAGACCTGACTGAGCCGAAACATTCACCTGTCCACCTGGGATGACCCCATCTACATGCGAACGTATACGATCGGCTAGCTGTGATGGGGTTTCATTAGAGCGAACATCCAAATCTAGCGTAAGCTCAATCTCTCCACGGCCCTCTCGTACATCGGTCGACATGAATTTCAGCCTCTCGCGAGGTACAACGCTTTCAACGATATGCTGTAATTCCTTGGTGTACTCCTGCACTACAGCCATATTTGTTCCCGATGCCATGCGCATGCTAATAGTGATGGCATCGGCGTCGCTCTGTGGAGCAAGTTCCATGGGAATAAACGACAATCCTGCTGCCGAAGCGACAAGAAGGACAGCTGTAAGTGCTATCACCATCTTACGGCGTATCAAGACCTTTTGTATGGACCGTGAGTATAACTCCTCCACCTTACGATAGATTCTACCATGTTTTTTAGCCTCAGGCGAATCGGGGTCAATTGGCTTTATGGTCAGGAAGCGAGACGCCAACATAGGGACAAGCGTCAATGCGACAAGCAAGGAACACAAGAGGGAGAAAACCACCACCAATGCCAACTGCTGAAATAGGATGCCTGTTATTGACTGGATGAACACTACAGGCAAGAACACCACCGATGTGGTCAGTGTGGAAGCTACGATTGCACCGGCAACCTGGCGCGTACCCTCGGCTGCACTTTCTTGAGGTTTACCTCCGCCTTGCCGCAATCGGACTATATTTTCGAGAACGACAATGGCATTGTCGACGATCATCCCTACCCCGAGTGCCAATCCACCAAAGCTCATTTGGTTCAAGGTCAGCCCATTGAAATATAGAAGCGCAAATGTGGCAATGATTGAAATAGGAATTGCTACAGCGATGATAAATACCGTCGATCCGTTTCTTAGGAAAGCAATCAAGATGATGATCGCCAAAACACCACCCCAAACGGCTGAATTACGGACACTGTTGATCGAGCTCTGAATGAATTTGGACTGATCCGTTGTGATTACGAGCTGCAAGTCTGGCCGCTCCGCATTTACCCGATCTACCTCGAGACGGATAGCTTCAGCAACAGAGACCGTATTTGCTCCTGTCTGCTTACGAATAGCAAATCTCACCATGGTCCGGTCTTCGACTTTGACAAGGCGGTTCATGGTGGAATATCCCTCTTCGACGCTGGCAATATCCTGAACGCGGATGGGTCGTCCATCAACCGTTTTGATAACGGTATTGGCCACTTGGTCTACTGTTTCGAACTCACCGAGCGTGCGAACGTAAATATCGTTGTACCCGTCTTTTATGTTGCCACCAGGTAGGTTCGCATTTTCTCTAGACAAAGCTTGGGTAACCTCATTGGCCGTCACCCCGGTGGTAATCATGCGGTCGCGGTGCAGGTTAACCTGGACTTCACGGCTCATCCCCCCCCAAACATCGATGGATCCAACACCGGGTATTTGCTCGAATCTTTTGGATATATCGCGTTGCAAAATTTTGGTCAAATCAGCCAAATTTCGATTTGACGATGCACCAATCATCACGATAGGGGCATTGTTGGGGTCAAACTTCCAAATACGAGGCTGGTCAACCTCGGGTGGGAACGACCCTCTCAATCGGTCGATGGCTCCTCGGATGTCATTGGCGGCTTCCTCCAGGTTAGTACCTTGGGCAAAGTGTGCCGTCACGTTGCTGCGCCCCTCTTCCGAATTGGATGTAATTTTTTGAATATTCGGAACGCCGGCAATGGCGTTCTCGATACGGTCTGTGAGCAGCAGCTCTATCTCTTCTGGACCCACATTCGGGTAACCGGTATTAACAGTGATCCGAGGAAATTCGATGGGTGGCAGAAGATCGACAGGCAAATAGCGGAAGCCGAGCGTGCCAAGTGTGATGACAATAAGGTACACCATTGCCGTAGCAACGGGTCGGCGGATTGAGGTATTGGTGATACTCATAATGCCAAAATTACATGCTGTTGTTTGCTGCTGCAGTCGCTCGGTCTGAATTCTCGCGAAGCACGGATCTCATTAAATCTTCTTCAGTGAGCATTTGCAACTCGATGATGCGGTCCCACGCCACAGTGCGAACCCGCGCCTCACGTGCCCCACCTGCCAATAAATTCTGCCCCACGCTCACAACCCAAGTGCCACCTTGAATACCACTTATGCCAGATACCTCGCGTCCTTTGGCTAGCACGTTAATTTCGACGAACTCGACAGGAGTGGCATCGGTAAGTGGTGGTGGAGCCGTAGCATCAACATCCGTTACGGGTTGAATCTCCGATCCGATCGATCTTGCCACGTACACACCCTCAATACCGGTTAGGGGGTGCCTGTAGATTGCGCTGTTTGGAACTAATGTGGCGCTCAACGATTGGCCGTAAAAAACATCTACCGTCGCGAACATACCTGGCAGCAGGAATCCACCGGTGTTGTTAATGTCAATCTCGGCAGTTGTAGTGTGCGTAACCGGATCTAAAAACGGAGAAATTCGCGATATGGTTGCACTAACTACACTGTCGGGGACCGATGGGTTCGAAACTTCAACCTTCATGCCTTCTTTGATGTACATCATCATCCGCTCTGTAATGATGGTTGTGATGCGCAAGTTGTTTGGATTGCCAACAATGAACAATCTGGTGTTGGGAGATATGAGCTGTCCGGGCTCCAAACCTCTTTGGCCAACCAAGCCATTAACCGGCGAG
Source organism: uncultured Chitinophagales bacterium (assembly GCA_964629885.1). Classification (GTDB taxonomy): domain Bacteria; phylum Bacteroidota; class Rhodothermia; order Balneolales; family CAYWCV01; genus CAYWCV01. Next base: position 17,372 of record CAZVRJ010000010.1, read on the forward strand.
CGAATCACTGTTCTCGACAAATTCATATTGGCTTCGTCGACCGCCGATTTTGCCTGTGCAACTTGGGCATTGGCTAGCGACACGTTGGCTTGAGCAGAAGCTAGCTCTGCCGTGATATTATCAACTTCAGCCTGACTGCTCATGTTTCTATCGGCCAGCGATTTTGCGCGGTCAAACTGAGCTTTAAGTTGTACGAGCGAAGCTTCGGCCTGTTCGGTACGTGCCTGAGCGATTTGCAGCCCTGCCTCAGCTTGCTTGAGGCGCTCACGAAGCTCGGTGTCCCGAATGCGTAGCAGCGCTTGTCCACGTTGAACAGTATCGCCGTTACGAACTAATACCTGTTCGACAACACCACTTACTTCTGAGTATATCTCTACTTGATTGTCTGCTACAACAGTACCACTCAGCCTTTCCTCCAAGGGTAAGCTTCCAATTCTGGCTTGAATCGCCTCCACTGCTGGAGTGACCATACGCCTGCCTTGATCCCCACTTCCAGATGAATTACATGAGGTAAATATAAAACCGGTAGTTATCAGCAATACCAGTAAGGCTGCGTGTATTCTCATTCGTGGTAACCTTGCACAGTTGATTGATGAACCTTTAATATAAGCCTTGCAAAAGTGGCATATACATGGTCGTATGGCCGAAGTGACGAACTTTTACAAGTACGTCTTGTGCACCTAAGAATGAAAATTCGTCGAGAATAATTCGTCCAACGATGTAAAAAGCCGATCCGCTATGTAAATATTATGCGTTGTGTTAGACGGACGTCGATTGGTCTGTGTCGATTATGGAATCTGCCGTGCTGAATGCACCTCGAATACACGATTCCACACCTTGCCCAAACCTGTATTGCCCAACGAGTCTGATGCCATCGTAACGCTGCTCAAAACGTGTGATCGCTTCAGCCGTTTCAGAGTATTCTTGCCCAAACTGAGGAATTGCACGTGGGTAAGAAAACGACTTCACATAAACGGGATACGCCTTCACTCCAAGATATTTGTTCAAATCTTTGAGCACGGCCGTTTTGATCTTGTTAACTGGCTCAGTGGCAAAGTCCGCATTTTCTGTACCGCCAACAAACGCCGTAACCAAGTGATTACCACCTGGGGTTCGCTCACTAAGAATGCTAGATGTGAACATAACGCCCAACAGAGAATTCGACTCGGACTTATGAACAATGAAACCTGCCGAATCCAATTTATGAGCTAAATCTGCTTTTCGGAATCCCATGTTTAGCACCGTAAGAGGAGCATACGGCATCTCTGCGATTGTAGTCAAGTCGTTATCGTGGTTGTCTCCGATGAGCATATCGGAAAGGGCGTGAGCCGGAGTAGCAAAAATGATCTTGTCGCATACAAAGTATCTCGCTTCCGTGCCGATGTACATCGTAAGGAGCCAGTGATCATTATGCCTTTTCACTTGAACGATGCGTGCACCTTTTACAGTCTCTTCGTGAAGCCGGTCGGCAAGTGCGTTGGTTAGTGTTGGCATCCCATATCGAAATCCAACATACTCCGGTTTCTCGAGCTTGACACGTTTGTCTTTTAATGCTTGGCGCAGTGCCCGACTCAACGACCGTTTTTCTACTAGATGCTTATAGAGCGATGGAAACGCATAACGTGTGTTGAGATCGTTCGGATTGCCGGCAAACAATGCTGATGATAGTGGTTCGGCGACTAGAGATACCGCCGACGGACCAAGGAATCGTTCGATTACGGTAGAGATAGAGTCGTTATCGTTCACTTGCTTTTTTGCGAAGCGACTGAAAAGCAGGCGCATGCGGGTGCCAAATGGTAAGTATCCTGACCAAACGGCATCACTAAGTGTGTTTGGTAGTCGTTTGAGTCGACTTCCGTACGCAACGAATCGTTTCCGGCTCAATGGACTCAGATTCAAAACTTCATCGCGAAGTTCAAGCTCCCCAACCAGCGTTTGAATGATAGGGTCGGATACATTTATCAACCCATATCCGCTGTCGGCAAGCCAATTGTCGTCAACACTTCCCCTTATGTTTCCACCGATTGTGTCTGACGCTTCGAAAAGGGTAACCTGACAACCACGTTGCTTTAGCCTATAAGCTGCGGCAAGGCCAGAAATTCCGGCTCCTATTACGGCAACATTCAACGATTGGGGCATGAAAAGTGGCTAATCTGACAGAGTGCGTACGTTTGCTATTTAAGGACTTAAGTTACAGCTTTTACCATTAATTCAGGAGAGGTTATCATGGTTTCGCGCTCATGCCTTTGCATATGTGGTATTAGCCAACCGAGTGCGATCATTGATATCCTGATAAAATTTAAATCATGGCTTATATAGTATGATTAGTTACATAAATTAGTTATGTGTTTCCGATACTGCTTCTAAATGCACTAAACCTGAATTATGCCTTAAAAAGACAAAAAATATCTTGCATGATATTCAGAAAGTGTACAAATTGTGAAACGCTCAAGTAGCGTCTCTCTTGATGAATAGTTTAAGGCAGTGCATTTGACCCGTGTACTGCCTTTTTTTTATGGTTCTGTTGAGTGCATCATTTTGGTGCGTTCTTCCGTATAGTGTTATCATCCATTATGCATGTCAAGTCCAACCAAGGACAAGATCTATTCGAAAGACTCTTTTTTTTGTTACATTTCGGTGCTAATTCAATAACCTATCCCATATATGAGCAGTTTCAGCGTCATACATAAACAGTTAGAGAGCCTCGATGTTCTGGAGCTGAACGGTGAATTGGATGCACATACCGCACCGCAGCTAGAAGAATCGCTTCAGAATTTACTGAACAAACAGAAGCATAAGATCATTGTTAACTGCCACAGGCTAGAGTACATCTCAAGTGCCGGGTTGGGGGTTTTCATGGCGTATATCGAAGATGTTCGCAGTTTGGGCGGCGACATCAAGCTGACCAATATGAATCCGAGGGTTTACAATGTGTTCGACTTGCTCGGGTTCCCTGCACTTTACGACATAATGGATGACGAGAGCGACGCCGTTTCGCAATTTACGAACCCTTCCTGAGCCTCCCTGTGAAGCGCATCAAAGAACAGTCCATCTCCGTTCCTGCTTCGACGGCATACATATCTGCCGTCAGGGACTTTGTTGGCCTGTACGCCAATCAGTTTGGATTCAATGACCGCGAGGTAGACGAGATTCGGCTCGCTGTAGATGAGGCTTACACGAACGTAATCAAGCATGCCTACCAGTACGATGAGAATCAGCGGGTTCTGATCAGTATAGGTGCCGTTAGCGACGAATTTTGGATTTCGATCACCGACCAGGGCAAAGCGTTCAATCCAGAGCTTTATTCTGAGCCCGACATCAAGGAGAGAATCCGGCTCAAAAAAAGAGGTGGTGTTGGTGTGTACTTGATCCGTAAGTTGATGGATGCCGTCGAGTACAGCAATATGGGCGGCACCAACGAAATCAGAATGACCAAGCGCAGATGATCGAAACGTGCTGAGTTCCTCCCAAAAAGACCTCGATGATCGCCTGAGCCGTTTCGAGCTCAAAACACTGATCGACTCTACCAAGCTCATTCTCGAGAGCCAGGATCTAAATTTTATCCTGAACACCCTCCTTTTTATGATCATGGGCAAGCTCGTGATCACAAGGGCACTGATTTTGCTCAAAGACTCGGATGAGGATTACTATTCGGTTGCAAAGACGAAGGGGCGTGGACACTTTAGCGAAGGCCAGCGATTTCATCTCCCGATAAGTATTCCTGCTCCTAACGATTCGCCTATCCGTACCTGGGTAAAAGACCGTGAAGTATTTCCACAGATGTTGGCAAATGAGGGATACAGGGTTATGATTAACCTCCGTACCAACAACGAACATCTCGGTTGGCTCTGCCTTGGTGAAAAACCCACAGGGTTGCCCATTTCAGACAGGGAACTGGAATTCCTTGAGAGTGTAGTTGTCATGCCGGCGGTCGGTATTGCGAATTCGAGACTCATCAGTGAGCTTAAGCTTACAAACAGGGCGCTCGACCAAAAGGTACAGGAGCTCAACACGCTTTTCGATCTAAGCAAAGAGTTCAGCTACAGTGTTGACCGAGACCAAATATTGCGGATTTTCAAGTTCGCACTGATGGGACAAATGGGTGTTCGAAACTTCTTCTTGATTCTGGAGCGCAACCAACAGCTAGAAGTTATCGTGAAGAATGCGGTTTCCAAACTGCCAACCGGCGATGAACTGCGTGCCATTTTTTCACTTGAAGGCGATATGATCGGTGTTGACCAATCGGGCGATGCCGAACCCTCATTATCTCGCAACGGCATTGAGATCGTAATCAACCTCAATCTGCAAAACGAACGCGTTGCCACGCTGTGTCTTGGTAGTCGAATGGGCGGGGAAACGTTTAGCTCGTCCGATACCGACTTTCTGGTATCTCTCGGCAGTTTGGTTCTGATGTCTGTCCAAAAAACCTACCTAATGGAGGCAAGGATCGAGAAGGAGCGCTTGGAAAAGGAACTCGGATTAGCCAGAACCATCCAGGAAGCATTGCTGCCATCTACCCTTCCAGACACATCTCCTGTCGATATCTCACCCCGAAACATACCATCGCGTCAGGTTGGCGGCGATTACTACGATGTTATTGATTTAGGTGGCAAAACGTTCCTCCTCACCATCGCAGACGTCACCGGCAAGGGCATTCCAGCTTCGCTAGTTATGGCAAATGTGCAGGCAATGGTACACATGTTAGCTCCACTCGATATGCCATTGTCGGAGAAAACTGCTCGAATCAACGACGTCATTTTCCAGAACACCCCCAGCGATACATTTGTGACTTTTTTCTGGGGCATTCTCGATTGCAACGACATGTCGCTATACTATGTGAATGCTGGCCACAATCCACCCTTGATATTTCGTGAGGGTACAAGAGTGCCCATTGAACTTACCAAAGGTGGCGTAATCCTAGGTGCAGTGCCTACGCACTTCCCATATGAATGTGAACGTGTCGAGCTAATGGAAGGGGATATTTTGGTCATGTTCACCGACGGCATAACTGAGGCGATGAGTCCGGACGATGAAGAGTTTGGCGACGACAACCTTATCGCTGTCATGAACAACACGAGTGCAGATAATGCCAGTTCGTATGCCGATGCAATCATCCATGCCATCGACGAGTTCACCAACGGCAAATACAGCGACGATGTGACCCTAATGACATTGAGAGTCGGGAGCTGACGTCACATCTTTATGCGAGAGGCCTTAAAGTGATCCGTCGATTATATTTCGGGTTAGCAATAATTACAGCAATTCAGTCGTGCTAAAGCCTGCATACCTTTTTTTGGTGTTCGTTTTACTATGCCCGGTGGTTTTAATGGCCCAAATATCGGGTACAGTAGTAGATGCTGCTAGTGATGAGCCATTGGCACTTGTCAACATTTTAGTTGTCGGCACCGAATCGGGATATGTGACCGATACGGCGGGAAGGTTTGTGGTTCAAGGTCGATCATTGCCATTAGAGCTTCGCTTTTCGGCAGTTGGTTACGAAACCCAAAGTGTCAAGTTTTCAAGTGTTAAACAGGATGTCCGAATCATGTTGACACCCACAAGTATTGCTGGGCAGGAGATATTGGTTCGTAGCGGAAGGATCATCACTGGCCTCGAAAATAAGAACCCAATTCCTGTCACAACCATAACGTACGACGAGCTTCAACTCAAACAGAACAGCACGGCAGCCGATTTGCTTAGAGCTGAAACTGGGGTTTACGTGCAACAAACGACGCCAGGACAGGGAAGTATCTATGTGCGTGGCAGGGCCGGGAGAGATGTGCTCTATCTGTTCAATGGTCTACGTATGAATCCATCGTTCGTAAGATCGGGGCAAAATCAATACTTCGGTTCGATCGATCCATTCTCTGTCGACCAAATCGAAGTCTTTCGTGGACCAATCTCGACTTTTTATGGTAGCGACGCTCTGTCGGGCGGAGTAAATGTAGTGCCCCGAGTTGCTCAACTGTCGGGCAATCCAAACTGGAATGGTCGTTTACAGACGCAGTTGAATGTTGGGGGCAATGGCGAAAAGACGGTGCATGGCGAGCTTGGTAAATCTGCAGAAAATCTATCTTTGGCCTTCTCCGGCACCTTCAGAGATTTCAGCCACTACTCTATGAGTCCGAGCAGTGACCCTATTATCTATTTCCCATATGGAAGGACGCTGAATGAGAGTGAATTCACGTTTCATTCCGTCAATGGCTCCCTTAATTGGTCGGCATCCAACCGTACTTCGATGGAGGCAGTATTCTTCAGGAGCGTGATACCCGATGCCCCACGATGGGACAGGATGATTGTTGGGTACAGCGGATCGGACTCACCTTCCAGGTATTATGACTCAAATACCTCACCATTGGCTTTTACGGCAGCACAAGTTGAAGTATTGCATCAGGTAAGGAAACCATGGGTAAATAATATCCGGATTCATGCCGGATATCATCAACTTATGGATTTTCGGAAATCAATACGATTCAGTCGATCTCCAAGTCTGCGTTCGGCAAGCTATGATGGTTTGCCTAGCGATGTTGAGACCCACGACAACAATACGAGCAACCAACTCCATCTTTCGACCGATCTGAAGACACTGCTCGGAAAATCAACGTTGCTTTCATGGGGAGCCGACGTAAGCTACGACATCACAAGCAGTGAGCAATACCAGCACAGCCACAACAACTTCGACCATCAAGAGCTGCTATCGCGATTCCCCGACGGATCCGAGTATTTGCAGTCAGGATTGTTTGCACATGTTTATCATGATGGTTTTGATCGGTGGACTTTGGAAGGAGGACTCAGGTTATCGTCTACATACGCGAAATTGCCAATGGAAGGTGTGTTAACAGCACGAACGTTCGACCCATACAGCCAGTGGTTCTCTCAAATTACCGGATCGGCAGGTGCCAGTTACAAACTTGCGAGCAATACCTACGCAGTTGGCAACATTGGAACTGGTTTTAGGGCACCAAATGTGGCCGATTTGTCTGAGGTCGGTATTAGACGGAGCGACCTCTATCAAACCGCTAACCCCGATTTAAAACCCGAGCAGTCGGTTAATGTGGACCTCGGTATTCGTGTAGGTACCCCTAATCTTAAAGCTGAGCTAAGCGGGTTTGTGATCCACTATTTCGACAAGATTGATGTTCAGTATACTGGCGGAGTAGTCGATAATTTGGGCCGTAGAGTAGTTGACGGACGCACCCCTAGTGCTGGCAATGAACTTTATTATGAATCTGTGTCGGCAAATGCCAGCAGCATGAATTTGGCTGGTTTTGAAAGCAGATTTCAGGGTTTGATAGCCGATGGTGTCAGAACTGGTCTAATTGCCAACTACACGTATGGCAGAATTCGGAACGCGGATGGCATCCGTGATTATGTCGATCGCATCCCTCCAGCCAATGGAATATTTTTCTTGGAGTTGTACACTCTCGAAAACAGAGTACGCATTCGTCCACAGGCCAGAGTTGCTTTGGCAAAAAGAAAACTCTCCATCGAAGAAATTGGAGACGACCGAATTTCTCCGGATGGCACAGATGGATTCGTCAACTTTCAGCTTATATCTACTGTCGACATAAACAAATCGTTACAGCTTAGAGTATTTGCCGATAACTTATCAAATACTGCCTACCGCGAACACGCATCTACCCTCGATGGGATGCAGCGGAACATCACGTTCAGTTTGAACTACGCCTTTTAGGTGCTGGTTAGCTGCCGTATTCGGCTGAACCAAGCAACAATTAACCCACCGGCAATAACCACCATGGCGGTAACGGATGCAAGTGGTGGGATCTCGGAAAAGAAAATGATGGCAGCAATCGTGGCTAGGATGGGTTCTACAAGAATGCTCATAGATAGCATGGTTGGCTGGATGTACTTAATGGCATAATTCATCGACCCATGCCCTATCAATTGAGGACCAAGTGCCAACGCAATAGACGCCATCCAGAAAGAAGCCCCTTCACCCATCGGAAATCCGGCAGCGACAAACATGGCAACACAAAAGACGGCCGACCAAGTATAAACTGGAAAGATGTATTCAAGCCATCCAGCTTTCTTCCGCAGTTCTTGGCCCACCAGAATGTAGACCACGAAAGCAACGGCAGCTAAGAAAGCCATCGTATTTCCAAGCACGGGATGGCTTCCGATTGTTGAGGTTTGGTCTGTGAGTCCTAGCATCACTGAACCAGCGAAGGCTGTGACAACTCCCAACCAAACCCCACCTGCGAATCGGAATTTGAAAATGAGACGCTCGGCAATAATTAAGATAATGGGGTGTATGCACACCAAAACAGAAGCCGACGCTACAGAGGTATAGCTTAGCGAGGCTGTCCAAAGGGTGAAATGTAGACCTAGGCAAATACCTGCGAGGGCGAAGAGAAATCCATCTCGACCGCTGAAAGGTGTGCGCTGAGATGCCGGGCGGGTCCAGTAAAATGGGAGCAGCAACAAGAATGCACCAACGGTGCGTACCATTACGACAGCAAATGGGTCGGCATCTGCAAACCGCACCAAAATAGCTGCCAATCCAAACGTGGTTAGTCCTGCAGCGAGGCTTACAACCAGTTTAAATACAGGTGGCTTGGTCACAGCTTCGTGTTTTAACGAAGCCTATCGATTGAGCGTACCAACTTCTCATCTTTACGAATGTAAATGAGAGAAATGATCATGAAGAAGAACGCAACCATTGGCAGTAATATTGACAAACCTTCGTCGATCAAGTTGACACTGATTCCACCCATCGAGAAAAGGACACCGGCACTGAACCCCAAGCCCAAAATTTGAAAAATGAGCCCACGACGTAACCACGACATCTGGTTTCGGCGATTCTTGAACATGAAGATCACCGCGATGGCAATTAGAGTGGCAATTCCCACACCAGCAAGTATGCCAGACATGATCCATGAAGCAGGGTCCTCTGCAGCACGCTCGAATAGAGGAGAGAATAGGTAAGCCGCATTCAAAACCACGGCTAGAACAAGGAATACGTGTTGAATTCGTTGAATCACTGGCTGGAACAAGTAAATGTTTACGACAACTAACGAAGCGTCAAGATATCATTTTACGGCTTAATTCGTAGAAACAAAAAATGCCACCTAATCTTTAGGTGGCATTTTTTTTATAAAATCCACATCATGTAGCAGTACTCGGTTTAATGCTGCCTACTTGAGCAACAACATATACATTTTCTTCAACTTCCTCTTCCACTTCGCTTGATGGCAATCTGCTTCTCGTTGCACCATTAGCCGATGCCGTAGCAGATGCCTTCATTTCTTTGCGATCATAAAAATACCGCCTCATCCTACGTTCTGCTGAGTCGAACAATGAATACAGAACCGGAACAAGAATGAGGGTAATCAAGGTAGAAAAGGATAGTCCCGCGATTACTGCGATTGCCATCGGTGCCCACCATGCAGCCTGTGTGCCACCATAGTAAACGTATAGATGGATGTTATTGAAAAACTCGGCAGGATTGGTGAAGAATGTGAAAAAGTCCAAATTGAACCCCGTCGCCAGCGGCACCAAACCGAGGACAGTGGTGATGGCTGTAAGTATAACCGGGCGAAAACGTGTCATACCACCCTGAAGGAGAGCTTCATACACACCAAGCCCATCTCGGCTACGCAGAATATCCACATAATCGATCAGAACGATGGCATTGTTTACAACCACACCAGCGAGCGATATGATGCCAATGCCTGTCATAATGATACCAAATGGCATTTGAAAAACTACCAGTCCATACAACACTCCACTCACCGACATAACCACAGAAGTCAACACGATAAGCGGCTTAGCAATGGAGTTGAACTGCGAAACAAGAATAAAGGTGATCAGGAACAGCGCTGTCATGAAGGCAAGCGTCAGAAACTCTTGGGCATCGTCTTGCTCCTGCTGCTGACCAGTCCAGTTGGCGGCTACACCTTGCGGGAGCTGCTCAATGAACGGTGCAAGCACCTCTTTCACCTCGTCCAAAACCACGTTTGCCTGAAATTCTGGCTTCACATCGGCCCGAACCGTTATGACGCGCTCCATGTTGATGCGGTTCACACCGCCAGGGCTTTTATCGATACTCCACGATGCGAGTGCACTGATTGGTACTTGACGGTCGTTCTCAGCCATAACAGTTAGGTCGCCTATCTGTGAAAGGTCGTTTCTGTATTGCTCTGCTAAACGAACCGTAATGTCAAATTCATCCTTACCGTCGCGGAACTTTGACGCTTCGACACCGTTGATGGCACTGCGAACCGTCATGCCGACCTTGTTCGTGTTTAGGCCAAATTTAGCTGCAAGCTCACGATTTACGTCAACACGCAACTCAGGACGGGAATCTGGGAGATCCGTTTCAAGACCTTCCAATTTAGCATAGACAGGGTGGTTCTCAAGAATACGGAGGGCCTCTCGAGATAATTGGGTGATTTCTGCGAGGTTTTTGCCGTTGATTTCGAGGTTGACCACTTTACCGGTTGGTGGGCCATTTTGCTGCTGCTCTACGGTAATCTCGGCACCAACTAGGTCTGTGCTCAGGTTACTCTGCATCCAATCGAGCGCCTCGAAGGTATCGAATTCTCGCTCATTGAATTCATTGAAGTTGACAACCACTGTTCCCAAGTGGGTCGAAGAACCACCTCCACCGAATCCACTTGCGATCTGTGAGCCAGATGTGGCCACAATCGACTTGGCATCGCCAATCTGCGGCATATTTTGAACTTTGGCCTCAATTTGACGAACAATACTATCGGTGAAATCAGCACTTGTTCCGACAGGTGCCTCAATCTGGGCATAAAGCGTGTTTGGTGGAATGTTTTCCGGGAAGAATTCAATTCCATTGTTGAATGCGCCGAAGACGACAAAGCTGCTGATTAGTATGACAAATGATATTCCAACTACTTTGAGTCGGTTGGTCAATGCCCATTTTAGTGTGGATGAGTACCAACCGATTATCACATTCACGCCGCTGTTCTGCCACCAAACTGCAATCTTGCTAAAAATAGTGACATGCAATATGTAAAGTATACCGGCTACGAACAGAGCGAGTCCCCAAGAGATTGGGTTCGATATCAGTAGCATGACCAGAAACAAAGTCGAAACGACAAGAATGGTGTAGCGGCCTCGCTTCGACATTGCTGGCTTGCCGTTATCGGCACCCACCCTTGTCATGAACAGCGCACATAATACCGGGTTGATCACGAGACCCACAAACAATGAGCTCGACAGAGTGATGATGAGCGTGATAGGCAAATAGCTCATAAACTCGCCTACGATTCCCGGCCAGAATAGCAGCGGGAAGAAGGCCGCGAGCGTCGTTAAAGTACCGGAAATGATAGGTATTGCAACCTCACCGGTTCCCTTCTTAGCAGCCTCGAAATTCTCGTAGCCTTCCTCGATATAGCGATAGATATTCTCGACTACCACAATGGCGTTATCGACAAGCATACCAAGGGCCAAAATGAGCGAGAACAGAACGATCATGTTCATAGTAATGCCTAGAGCCATCAGCATGATGAACGACAAGAACATCGACATAGGAATTGCAATACCAACGAACGATGAGTTACGCACACCAAGGAAAAACAACAGCACCATGATGACAAGGATCAATCCTGATATGATATTGTTTTCGAGGCTACCCACCATTTCAGCGATCTCGACGCTTTGGTCGTTCGTGATGCTCACTGTGGTTGTGGCAGGAAAAATTATCTTATTGCGTTCGATTATGGCCTTGACGGCATCGGAGGTCTCAATGATGTTCTGACCCACTCTTTTCTTAACCGACAACGTAATTACGGGGCTTCCATCGAGTCGTGCATACGTTTCACGATCTTTGTATCCGTAGTCGACCGTCGCAAGGTCTTTGATATAAATAGGCTTGTCGTCAGGAGCTTTGATGACGATATCTTCGAGCAAACGTGGGTCGGTGTATTCGCCCGGTACACGCACGAGGAACTTCTTGTTGCCGACGTCGATACCACCACCTGGGACGGTAACGTTTTCGTTGGCAATGGCATCGGTCACATCAGTAAAGCTAACACCATAGTATTTCAGCTTGTTTAGGTCGACATCCACCTTGACCTCGCGATCCAATCCACCGGCAAGATCTACTTCAAGCACAGATGGAATCGACTCGATTTGCTCCTGAAGGTCTTCGGCCACTTTTTTGAGGCGGTCGAGACTGTATTGACCGCTAATGTTCACCTGCATTATGGGGAACTCGGAGATGTTGATCTCCTGCACAATGGGCTCCTCGGCCGCAGGTGGGAGATTTGGACGAGCCAGGTCAACCTTTTCGCGGACTTTCGTCAAGGCGTCGCTCATGTCGATACCCGTCTGGAACTCCACGTTGATGCTCGAATATCCCTCGGTTGTAGTCGACATCATCTTCTTGATGTCGGCAATTTCGTTGATCTTCTCTTCGAGCTTCTGGGTAACAAGACTCTCCATATCCTCAGGTGCCACACCAGGGTACACTGTAACGACGAATACGTTTGGAATCTTGACGTCGGGCGATGACTCCTTCGGGATGCGATTGTATGACACGAGGCCCAAAATGGCTACCAAAACCACCATAACCATGACGCTGGTGCTTTGGTTGATCGCCAAAGATGATAAGCCGAACTCTTTTCGGTCGGCGCTGTGTTTATTTTTTAAATTGGCCATACGAAGCGGTATGTGCTTTTGAAAATTATTGTGCTACTTCTGCAACACCGTTGGTGCCAGACGAGATGACCCGAATACGGGTTCTGTTTTCGACACTTGCAGCACCAGTGGTGATGACTTGGTCGCCTATGTTTAAACCACCGGTAATAACAACCCTATTATTGAATAGGGCTCCAGTCGTAACCTGTCGCGATTCGGCTATTGGATTTCCATTTTCGTCGGAGCCCACTACATATACTTGATAGCCATCCTCGTTTCGGAACACATACTCTTGAGCAAGTACAAGCACCTCATCGAATGAGCGCGTCTGGATCCTGACGTTAGATACCATGTCGATTTTGAATCGGTTGCCCCTGTTAGGGATGTTTGCCTCGACGGTAAATGTGCGTGCCTGTGGATCAATACTGGTTCCCACGAACACGACCGTGCTCTTGATGACCTCGCTTCTGAATTCATCAAACGTGATTTCCACGCTATCGCCTACACGAACCGATTCGGTATATCGAGCCGGAACCCCTGCGCGAACGCGAACAGTCCCGTCTGATATGAGACGAACCACCGGCGTACCTGGTGCTACCGTTTCACCCACTTCACTTATGATGTCTTCGACAACGGCATTGAAGGGCGCACGAATTACGGTGCGGTCGAGTTGCAGCTGAAGCAGCTTCAGACTAGCCTCTGTTTGCTCATACGTAGTTTTTGCAGCGATTAGGTCAAGCTCCGATCCAATTCGATCTTTTTCCCAGATGGCCTTGCGGCGCTCGTAGTTCTCGCGGGCATTCTCGTTTTGAGCACGAAGCCTCGACACTTCGAGCACGATCTGTGCGTCATCGATTTTAGCGATTGGGGCACCCTTTGCAACACGACTGCCACGACGAACCCTCATTTCGACGATGCGTCCGCTTCCCTCGGCTGCCAGATTGATGTCCTCAGATGCTTTAACAGTGCCGATCACGTTTAGGAAGTCTTGAAAGGGCTCTGCTTCGATCAATATCGATTCTACATTTACTACTCGAATTTGATCCTGTGCCAGTGTTGCACCGTTGGCAGGATCAACTTGGGATTCCTCGCCTGAGCAGGATGCAAATACTCCTGCAATGATTACGGTTGCGATTAGATACTGTGTGAATTTCATAGCGTGTTGTTGTGATGTCTGTAAAATCAGTTGGAAACAAATGGCACATGACCAATGGCCTGGTCATACTTTGCCTTGCTGTTCAGGTAGTCAAAAATCAGTTGTGCATAGTTGAGCTGGGCTTGGCGCAGCTGCAGTTCAGCTTCTGTAACGTCGAGCTGCGTTCCAAGTCCGTTATTGAATCGTGCCAAAGCGCGGTCATACCCCGTTCGTGCCAAGTCGATACCCTCTTTGACCGAGGGCAAAACCGTGATCACTTGGTTGATTTCCTCGCTAGCAGTTATCACTTCGTTACGTGCCTGCCGTTCAGCCAAACTGAGCTGCTCCTCAAGATCCTTTCGCGAAATAATGGCACGTTGCACATTCGTGTTGCGTCTCATACCGTCGAAGATTGGCAGACTAGCCTTGACTCCAAGAGTCTGAAAGCGGGCACGCGAATCACTGTCTCCGAAAAAGTTGGGGGAACCCGGCTGTGCCGCCGACCAACGCAAGTTATAGGTCGCTGTGATATTGGGGTAATACATCGACTTCTCGGACGAGATTTCCTTCTTTTTGAGTTGAATCTGGTAGTCCAACATCCTCAAATCGCCCCTCGTCTGACCCAGATTCGGAACCTCGCCTGCGCGAACCAACGGTTGGTACGGCGTTTGATTCGATACTGATGAGATGGATGCATTCGACGGAGAGGCCTCGCTAGAAAAAATATCGAAAGCAGAAAGGTCCCCCTCGATTTCAAAATCTACATCGAGAGGCATACCCATCAGAACCTTAAGGTTTCTATAAGCAGCATTCACCGAATTTAACGACTGCTGGATACGGGGCTCCTCGTTTCTGAGCTGAACCTCAACTCGCAACACTTCATATTCGTCAATAATACCAGCTCCAGCCCTGCTCTTGTTATCGGAGAGATTCTCGCGTAGCCTCGAGATGGTTGCCTCCTGAAGCCTAAGCTGCTCTTTGGCAATTAGCACCGTATGATACGCCTGTCTGGTTTGGGTTACTACGAACTGTGATGCTGCGCGGTAATTCTCCAATTGAGCCATACGAAACACGGATGAGCTGCTTATGCCGATGAAGGCCTGACCACGGAAGAGGGTCTGCTGAATGCTTAGACCTCCGTCCCACGAGTTGTCGGTTCCAAACGCAATGGGCACCAACGAACCAGGCTCACCACCAAAGAACTCGCCCGGTACGAAATTCACTGGGATCTCCATGTTTCGAGTGTATGTCATGTCGGCGTTAATTGTGGGCATCACCTCAGCCCAAGCCAAATTCTCGAGTTGGTCGGCGTCGCGCACACTTAGCAGCGCCCGCTTCATGTCGGTCGAGTTGGCCAGAGCCGTCTCGATAGCTGTCTGCAAATTAACCTTTACTCCGGGCTTAATGGCCTCGGTTTGGGCCATAATACTTGATGCAGAAAGTAGCAGCGCTAAAAATGTTACAAATGTGGTTCTTAACATATATCTGTAGATGTTGTCGGGGTAGTCATCAATCATTTCAGAATCAAGCCGATTTCACCATGTCGTCGACAGGTGCATACCGGAGACCCTCCAATAGTAGGTTGATGTAATGGGGTACTAAATCTTCAAATGTCAACGTGTTCAAAATTGGAATTTCATGTCCACGATGACGCATGTTGTACAACTGAATCACGCCTCGCATACTGCTCCACATCATTACCGCCAACTCGTTTGGGTTATGCTTTTCGTGGATGGACCCATCATCCATGCCGTCTCGGATAGCATCTAGTGTATAACGAAACAGTGACTCTCCGAGATCATGGCATGAAATGGCGATTGCGCTGTCTTTTGAGTCATTTTCCATGTCGGTTAACTCAAAATAAGAGGTAGCCTTGAAGTAGTCGGGCTGGGTTACAGCAAAATTGAAATAGGCCAAACCAATGTTGCGCAGCTTTTCTCTGCCCACAACCGGCTTCTCATAGGCGATGCGAAACTGGTCGAGCATAATGTGCATACCCTTTTCACAAACGGCTAAATAAAGCTCTATTTTACTTTTGTAGTATAGATACAGTGTACCCTTGCTTAATTCGGCCACATCGGCTATTTCGTCCATCGTCGCCGAATCAACGCCCTTTACGAAGAAGACCTTCTCGGCCGCGTCGACTATAGCCATGCGCCGTTGTTCGCGTTCACGCTCTTTTCGTTCTGATATACCCATTTGGTGTCGTGCGGATGATAAATGACTGTCGGTCAGTAAATGTACGTAGATTTAACAACTTGCTTGCATTGCATTACGTAAATCTGGTGCATAAAGTTTCCCACCCGACAAAAAAAGCGCTACCTTTTCGGATTATTTTTTCCCAATGAGCAACAGACCTCTCTACCTAGATCTTTTACTTTTGGCAGTGGTCGCGGTGTGGGGTGCCAACTTCGCCGTTGTCAAGTACAGCTTGGCTGAGGTGAGTCCGATGGCATTCAACAGCCTTAGATTTATGCTCGCTTTGGCTGTGATGTGGTATTTGGCCATCCATCGGGGAAGTAAAATCAGGATTCACAAGGGTGACGTCTGGCCGCTGATCGGCTTGGGTATTCTTGGAAACTTCGTGTACCAAGTAGCCTTTATTATCGGCATCGAATGGAGTTATTCGGCAAACGCGGCCGTCATGCTTGGCTCAGGTCCCGTGTACGTTGCCATCATGTCGCATTTTCTATTCAAGGAAAAGGTAACGACGCCACAAGTGACCGGCATCATCACGGGCTTCTTGGGGGTTCTCATGCTAATCTTTGGCAAGACTGGCTTCCAACTTGAGCTGAAGTCGGGTCTTGGCGACCTCATGCTGTTTCTGGCTGCAGTGTGCTGGGCATTGTATTCGCTTTTGTCGCGGAATTTTCTGAGCAGGTACAAGCCACTCGATTTGGCAGTAATCAGCATGACTAGTGGTGGTCTCGCGATAATCCTTGCTGGGATGCCCTGGGTGTGGCAAACTAACCTACTTACCCTAAGTGGTGAAGCTTGGATGGGAATTGTCTATAGTGGTGCCTTGTCGATCGGTGTATCCTATATCATTTGGAACCATGGATTGAGCAAAGTGGGTGCAGTGCGTACCACAGCGTTTCAAAATTTCGTACCGATGTTTGGGATAGTATTTGGCTTCCTACTACTCGATGAACGCCTATCCTGGGTGCAATATATGGGGGCCATATTCGTAATAGCAGGCGTTGTGATGACGCGTTGGCGATGGTAATCGCTTAATATGGATCGTAGATTAGCCGTTTAATGGCTGAAGTGCTGTTTTTTTTGTACTTTTCTGCCTGTCTCCGCGTTTTTTACACGCTTTTCCAAACGATATTTCCATTTATGAATATGGCTTTCGCCGGGGTTTTGCGTCGGGCATGCACACTGCTTTTAATTGCAGGCCTGGGTACACCCCTGGTAGCTCAGAACCTCCCCACTAGACAATCGTCAAGCGGTGGCGGCTCGTCGGTCAATCTAGACTTCAAAATCGACGAATCGCTCGGTACCACTTTCTACGTCGATATGTTGGGGCTTGAGGCTGCGAAGCTTCCTTTTTCGCCGGAAGTACGCGTAGATCCGTCTCGATATATCATTGGTCCAAACGATTTGATCGGGGTGATCATTACCGGCACCTTCAGCCTTAATTATAGAGCCATGGGGGTTAACATCGAAGGCGATGTATATCTGCCATCTGTCGGCACCGTTCAGATTGCCGGTCTGAGCTTGTTGGATGCCCGTACTGCCATCAAAAATGCCGTTGAAAAACAGTATCGCAATGTGATGGTCGACGTGATGCTCGATAAACCGAGGCCGCTGACCGTCCACGTCACAGGCGACATCCCATATCCTGGAAGAGTGTCGCTTCCTTATGGAACACGTCTTGATGTTCCCCTTCTGGGCGCCCTCATCGAAATTCCTTCGGCAGAATCGTCAAGAGCCGACCTTGATGGGGTTAGTCGCACATTGTCGCCTACATCACTCGAAATACCGGGTCTTTCATCGAACAGTATGCTTGGCCAATCTAGTGTGGGAGCAAAGGCGATGTCGGTAAAAGCGCTCTTAGATTCGGAAATCTTTCAGTTGAGATCCATCCGAATCATTCGCAGCGATGGCAGCACGGTTCTAGCAGACCTCTACGACTATTACTACGGTGGAAATCTGGATGCTAATCTTATACTGCAAGACAGCGACCAAGTTCAACTGATGAGAACGAGTACATCCGATGCTAGGGTGTCGCTTTCAGGTGCCGTCTACACCTCGATGGACATGCAGTATAGAGGAGACGACACATTTGATCGTCTATTAAGAATCACAGGTGGATTTACAAGCAACGCCGACACCACGAATATCAGCATCTACCGTACCGATGCAGGTGGCACAAAGTTAGTGACTATCGACCTCAGGCAGGCAAGTGCCAGAAAGACCGCCCTGCTTCCAAACGACCGCATTGTGGTAAACGAGAAGTCGAGAGAATACCTCAACGCTCGTGCAACCGTGCTCGGAAGAGCAAGATCGAGTGGAATTTATCCAATTTCGGATGGGGTCACAACAGCATATGAGGTTCTTTCTATGGCAGGAGGCCTAGATAGTGATGCATTGGCGAAAGGCGCATTTATATCGCGTAAGGGTGCAGATATAAACGACAAATCGACCCCTCCACAGTCGGATATGGCCCAACTAATGAGAAGTTCAGATCAGTATTTGCAGGGTTTGAACTGGTTTGAGCTTGAAGAAAAAGCACGAAAAAACCGTGTCTATCTAGATGTGTCGAATGAGCAGTCGCTGCGGTCGATTCGAATGTACGATGGCGACAGCCTCTTCATTCCAAGGAATGAAGGCACTGTATTTGTATATGGTCAGGTGAACAATCCGGGGTTCGTTGAATTTAGTTCATCGAACAGTACGGCTGATTATTTAAGTAAGGCTGGAGGATTCTCGTTGGCTGCAAACCCTGAAAAAGTATATGTGATTAAAGCAGGTGCGAGAACGTGGACCGATGCACGCTACACTTCCATTGAGTCGGGCGACTGGGTGTATGTTGAGCGCGTACCGATCGATGACTTGGCACAACAACGCATTTACGAATTGCAAAAGCAGGGCTTTAAGATACAACGCCAAGGCTTGATTTTTACGGCCTTTACGGCGTTGGTATCTGCAGTCTCGACAACAGTCGCAATCCTGATCTATTATAAGAACTGATTCATGACACCTCACGAAGCCTCACCGAAACCGGCAGGTCTATCAGGAAGCGATATCATTCGCCACCTCATCCGAAATGTGCGCCGCATTGCCATCGTGACCGTTCTGGTGACTGTGATTGCTGTGGTTGTCAGTTTGATGCTACCCAACGAATTCCGTTCGTCGGCCAACCTGATGCCTGCCAACACGCCTGCCATCGGTCTCGACCTGCTCACACGTAGCAGCGGGCTAGGCGGATTGGCCAGCAACCTGTTGCGCACCCGTTCGAGTGCGTTCGATCGCTTTCTTGTCTTGCTCGAGACGCACACGGTAAAGAAACGGGTGGTCGACCAATTCAACCTCATTGAGGTGTATGACACGGGTGGTAGCCAGTTCCCCTTGTTGAATGCCATGAAGCGCCTCGATGCGAATACGAATTTCGAGACCTTTGAAGAAGGCAACATGGTCATCCAAGTATGGGATGAAGATCCTGTTCGTGCCAAAGAAATGGTCGATTATTATGTGCAGCTCATTAACGAGTACAATATCGAGCTGTCCTCAACTGAGGCAACCCGCTTCAAGGAGTTTATCGGCGACAAATACACCGAAGTCATGGCATCGGTCGACAGCCTTGAGCGTCGCACCATCGAGTTTCAGCGAGAGTATGGGGTGATTGAGTTTAACACGCAGGCGTCTGAGTACCTGAGCGCCATTATTGCGGTCACGGCTCAGTTGTATGAAGCCGAGCTACAGTTGAAAATGGTAGCCGAGAATGCGCGCGAGAACAACCCCATCTATCAGAGGCAACTTCAGCGGGTGAACGCATTGAAATCCACATTGGCATCGATGTACAACAACACGAATCCAAACGACGTCATCCTGAATTTTTCGCAGCTTCCTGAGATTTCGACGCAGTATGTTCGCCTTATGGCGGAGGCCGAGATCCAGCAGGAGATGCTCAAATTCATCATCCCGATCTACGAAAACGCACGCATGGAGGAAGCCAAGTCAATCCCCGGCTTGGTAGTGGTCGATGATCCATATGTGGCTGAGCGCAAAGACCGTCCGAAACGCTCTTTGATCGTGATTGGTGCCTTTATGTCGACGTTTATCTTGATGATCGTGTTCTATGCCATCCAACTTCTTTTGTACCGCAACCGCGACTATATGGCCTATCTGAGGTCGTAAGCCGTAATGGAAGCCACGTACCCCAACGACCGGTACGGCTGGCTGCTCTTCGGCGCAGGCGTCGCCGT
This sequence comes from uncultured Chitinophagales bacterium, assembly GCA_964629885.1. Taxonomy (GTDB): domain Bacteria; phylum Bacteroidota; class Rhodothermia; order Balneolales; family CAYWCV01; genus CAYWCV01. The sequence continues at coordinate 37,568 of CAZVRJ010000010.1, forward strand.
GATTACCGCTCTCGGAATCTTGGCATTGCAAGAGCTCACGGGTTTTGTGTTGATCGCTCTTGCACTAGTGCCTGTAGCACTCTTTACGGCATATAAGCACAAGGGTGTAATTGCATACGGACTTGTGTTTTTCGCGCTGCTCACTTTCGACCAAGATTCGGGTACGAACATCCGAGAGGCACTCTATTACGCCTACATTGCTGGGGTGGTGGCTATCATGGTACCGTGGTTGGCACTCACCGGACAATGGCGACTGCGGCATGGTGTCGATAAAGCGTACTTAGTGCTGCTCATTTTCGTCGGTTACGGCATTGTATTGGGGTTTTTCACCGGTGGATTCATGAAAAACAGGATTGACGACATCACATTGATGTTCCCGATCCTCACGTATTTCGTGCTGCGCGACCAACTGGTAGACGACAAGGTGGTAAGGAACATCCTGATCGTTTTGGTTGTGATGATGCTCTTCATCGCACTTCGCAACATCCGCAACTATCAGCAGATATTGCTTGAGGCTGTGATGGATTGGCAGGTCCAAAAAGCGCGTGTAGCCAAAAACGAAGTTTTTCTCATGGCCGGAGCTGTGGGCTTTTTTATCCTGCAAGCATATCAGACCAAGTGGATTCCAAGATTGTTCTATCTGGGAGTGTTCGGTTTCATGTTTGCTGGGTTGATTCTAACTCAAAGCCGAGGTTATTGGCTTGCTTTTGCCGTTTCTGTGGGCGTTTTCATGCTCTTTTCCGATCGAAGTGCACGAGTGCGAGCACTCATCACATCCACGTTACTCGGGTTTGTGGCGATCACAATCGCTTTCACGGTTTATTATTCGGCCACCCTGTTAGTGCTCGAGAACTTAGCTTATCGATTGTCTCTCACTGGCGGATCGCAGATGGACCCATCGTTACTTGAACGGGTGTTGGAGACCCAATCGGTATGGGACCTTGTTAAGCTGAATCCGTTTGCGGGCTATGGGTTCGGATATGTTTACCAACGCTATGGGGTCATTTCGGGATATTGGACCCATACCAGCTACGTTCACAACGGCTATCTTGCTGTTTGGTTCAAGATGGGTCTTTTCGGGATGCTCGCCGCCATCACCTACCTTATCATGATAGCCCGAACCGGCTACAGGGTGTTCAAGACGGCTACATCACCGTTCGCCCGCATTACTGCATTGATCATCTTGTGCCAGGTGGTCGGCATGATGCTCGTAAACATAACTTCGCCACAGTTCTTAGGCTTCGACTCGATGCTGCTGCTGGCTGTAATGGGTGCCATGGTGGCTAGTTTGGCCGACAGGCATCTATTAAAGGCTTAGGGCTTAATCCCAGATTTTTGGAACAGGTAATTCGAAGGGGTTAAAGATTTTGTCGAGAAGGAAAGCAAGTTCTCTTCGTGTAATTCTTTCGGAGCTACTGTTATCTGCTAGAGAAGTGACACCCCCAACCTTCATAAGTTCTGCTGAAGCCATATCATGCGTGAGAGCTTGACCAGGCTCAAGGGTGCTATCAAGCTCCAAAACTGACAAGGCAAGGATGAGATCATCGGTTGTGGCAGCTGAATCTGGCTTAAAATGGGTTTCGTTTGCCCATGCCACAGGTCTGCCCTCGCCACGCATTAAACCGGCTGAACCGACCCTCATTATAGCCGCAAATTCGGGTTCGCTTGCTTTGACGTCAAAGTAAGGCATGATCCAAACCGATGCGTCGAGCAGTGTTTGCTGCAATAGTCTGATTGAAAGATCCGCGGGTTCAACGCCTTCCCTTATGCTTAGAGCAGCAGCGGCACCTGCAGCCTGCCCTAAGCCCAACACAACGGGTTGTAGGCGGGTGGTTCCATTTACGACGCTGGTTACGGAGATGCTCTTTTCGGCTACAATAAGTCCCTTGATGGATTCGGGTATCATCGAGCCAAATGGCACGTTATATGATGGAATTGGTGGAAATTCGATTTGACGCGGTTCCGGGTTCACCTTTCGGTGGTGGTCTACGGGATAATCGCCAACAGCAATACCAAATTGATAGTAGGGACGGCCGGAGTCAGCATAGGGGTCGAGTATATCTTGGAGTTTAAGTGTGATCTTTCCGTTTAAACGGCGGCTTTCGCGGATGTATGGGATCAAAGCTAGATGGTCGTCTGTGCCAAATTCGTCAGTTGCTAGACCAATGTGTTTATAGCCCCCTTTGGTTTGAAGGAAATAGACCCAAGCTAAGGTATGATTTTTGGCCGCTTTGAGAGCTTCATCTCTCTGTTCTGGTGTCAATTCGAGTATATCAAGGTATAAGTCGTTGCCCTTGTTCGGCCAATTGATCATGAACTTGTCGTTCGGCAGCCTCCCATAATTTAGCATTTGCTGGCAATCGATCAGACCCTCTGTCTGAACATCGCATACTTGTGCGCACATACAGTCGAATGGTTCGGTATTGTACGGTTCTGGTTTGGGAATCGTCATGTCGGCTCCACTACCATAATCTTTCAGAATGGCGACATAGGTAAGGTCTTGTACATAGTCCACTTTTTGTTCGGGGGCTCCCTGTTCGCCTGTTTCAGCGAGGGTTTCCATTCCTGTACGGTATGCAGCTCCTGAGGAGGCGATAACATCGCCAAATTCTGTTGCCTCAATGACGATATTTGCCCCAATGCGAACGAGATCACCGTTTTTGTCGGTGAATTCAGCTCCAATAATACGATCTCCAAGCATCACTGCCTTGCGAAACTGTAGCTCATACTTTACTTGGACATTAGATTCAACGGCCACCATTGCCTTCAAAATGGAGTCGCCAACATGGGGTTCGAATAGGGTATTGCTCACCCAACCGGTGGCGACTTTGGATGGACCTCCGTAATAGGTGTACAGAGCCTCCCTAAACTCTCCAAATATGCCCGATGGCATACGATGGTTACCATCAACGGCGGCAACGCCGGCTGCCGTGAGCATGCCCCCCAACCATGTGGTTGGCTCGGCCACAATGACACTGGCACCCAACCTAGAAGCTTGGATGGCGGCTGCGGTTCCACTGGCACCTCCACCAACAACCAAAATATCCGTTTCGTGATCCCATGATGGTTGGGCGGTGCAGCTTGCAAATATGAGTGTAAAAAATAGGGGTAGTACGAACCGAAGCATGGCCATGTAAATTCAGTGATATGAAAAAGCCCGCACCCGAGAATCAGGTGCGGGCTTTTATGGAGATCTATTACTTAACGAGTGTGAATTTGCCGCTTGCCGACATGATCTTAGCGCCCGTGTTGGCGGTCATGCGGTATAGGTATACACCGCTTGCCAGACGGGAGGCGTTGAGCATAAACTGCTGGTTGCTTCCGGCAGCCAAACGACCCACGTTTTGTGTCAAGACAACACGACCGAGGATGTCGATCACCTGCAGGGTTACATCGGCACGTTCAGCCAAGTTGAAACGGATCGTTGTCGTTGGGTTGAATGGGTTCGGATAGTTACCGATGATTTCGAAGTTGCTTGGAAGCTCTGAAACAGTTTCATCATCCAAATCGGTAAGAGTAGCATTCGTCAGTTTGAAACTGGCATAGGCATTATTCGATGCCATAACAACAAGTCTGTTGTTGGTTGGATCCCATCCGGATCCGCCGGTTTGATTGACGTTTGCACGCACACTTAGTGGTCCAAGAGTTCTGAGTAATGTGGGCTCTTGTGGATTGGTGACATCAATTACATGGAAGGTGGAGTTGTTCGGACCCAAGGCCAAAAACTTGCGTCCAGCAGCCTCGAAGTAGGTGCTTGGCCCAAAGAATGTGTTTGGGACTTTTGCCTCGTCCAGCTCGGCCAAGATGGTGTTATTTGCTTCGTTGAGCAACGAAGTGGGTGTTCCAAAACCGCTCAACCATACGTGGGTGGTTCCTGGGACAGGCGAAATACCAAAGCGTCCTAGATTGGCTGGAACGAGCAGAGGGGCAATCTCGACCATGGCTGTTCCATTCCATGTAAGACGACCGATTTCGGTGCTGCCTGTACCAGAAATGTAGACTGTTACACTATTTCCTGAGCCCCTGATGCCGAAGGCGTCACCATAGCGAAGTGCACTCAACTCTCCCTCGAAGACGGTCTGAGGAGCAGCATTTTCGTTGGCCCAACGGTAGATTCGTACCGTTTGTCCTGATAGTGCCAAGTTGCATGCGAAAATTTGGCCGTCGGAAGTTGCAGCGGCAATATTGATAGGGAATGTTGAGTTCACATTTACCACGCCGGTCATATCCAAGGCCTTGATCGAATCTCCGGTAGCGGAGTTGATGACTTTTATTTCAGCGTATCCTGTACGTGATACCAAAAGAGCATTGCCCGTTGCTGGGTTAACGGTCAATCCACGTGTTACGTTATCGGAGCGGAACCAGCGGTTTTCGTCGGCATAGACAGCCCACTCTGGGGCGAACCGGGCTGCATGCACCTGGCCAAAGCGGAATGCAGTGAGGTTGTTGTTGGTACCCATCACAAAGAGGCGGTTCTTTACCGCATCGTATGTGATGAAGCCGGCGCCGTTTGAGTTAGCTACGCTGTTGATACCAGCAATTGTTGCGACTTTTTTGATTTCATCCAAGTTGGTAACATCGAAGACCTCAAATTCTGAACCAAATGAACCACCACGCAAACCAATTACGACAAAGTTCTTCTCATTTTGTGTGAATGAGCGTATTTCTTGGAATGCGTTGTTTGTCAGATCGGGTCCGATCGTTTTGATGACGGCACCGGTGGTTCCGTTGATCAACGATGCGACAGATCCACCACCGTTAACCCATAGGTTTCCATCGCCTGTAGGTGACATAGCACCACGAGCCAAACCTGATGCAATCGTTAACTCGCGGGCTAAGGTTGCGGTAGTTGCACCACGTGCCATAGTAAACACAGCAATCTTAGTATTGCCCGATCCACTTACATAGATCGTGATGCTGCCAGGATTTGCATCTGTTCCAAAGTTGCCCTCAACAGCGAAGGAGTCGCCATAGCGCCCTGCAGTAAGGGTCGACGTTGTGCCGTCAAAAACGACCCGTGGTGCAGTCGTGACCGTTTGATTCGGCCAATGATAGATTTTTAGAGCTGTGCCAGACGTGATCAAGTTTGCGGCAAAAATATTACCATCGCTGGTAATACCCATTTCGTTGATTCCGAAAGTACCACCGGTAACATCGGTATTATTGAGCACTCCTACAGAGTCGCCCGTAGCGGAGTTTAAAACGAGTACTCGATTACCCAATTGGCGAGTAGCCATTAGGATGTTATCGGTAACGGGGTTGTACGCTCCTCCGCGTACTTGGTCACCTGCAGCAGGTAGCCATGGCCGTTGTCCAGATAAGATTTCCCAAGCTTTGTCGGTCATTGCAGTGACCTGCGCAGAACTGAGAGTTGGCAACAATGCCAAACTCAGAAGCCAGAGACCTAAAAAGGTCGATTGAGCTTGTTTTGAAGCATTCATATGTTTGTGGTTTATTGATTAATGGTAGCGGTTTGTGTGATCGTCGTGTATGCGTTTATGTGAGTTTAGCATCAGACGGTGATGCTTCAACCGGTGTGCGTGGTAGAGCCGACAAGTGCCTGAACCAACCGAAATACAACATCAAGCTCAAGACTATCAGCAATCCAAACAAAGGCCAGAAAAGGTGCCACTGGCGCGTGACAAATACCATTGGGGTGAGAAAGAGGGTCAATTGCCAAGGAACGGCAACAAAAATGGAGCGGAGATCACGCTTATTCTCTTCGGCAACTTGGTGCTGATCGATATCCTTTACTTTCTCGCGGATGTGTCCCCAGAATCCAAATGGGCGGGTCTTCCGGTAGAAGTTCATCAACACCTCATCATCGACTGGGTCTGACATGAAGGTGCCCAAAATCGAGGCGACAAACGAAGCACTAATAATTATGAGGAAACCCCACATGTCGCCAATTCCTGGATAGAAAATGAGCTGTGCGAAGGCCATCATCATGCCCGTGAACACTCCTGACGCAAACCCCCATCCATTGAAGCGCCACCAATACCATCGAATGACCTGTGGAATGATAAAACCTGAACCCAAGCCCATAGTGAGCCACGACCAAACCTGATTCAGATTATTAAACGCATAGGTTAGAGCCAGTCCCACAATAACAATCACGAGGGAAGCCATTCGGCTATGCCAAATTAGTTTTTTCTCGTCAGCGTCCGGACGGATGAATTTCTGGTAGATATCCTTCACCCAATAGGCGGCACCTGAGTTCACTACGGAGTCGAAGGTCGACATTGCCGCAGCAATCAAGCCAGCTAATAGGAGTCCTTTCATTCCTGTTGGGATGACGTTCACTAGCACTGTTGGAAGCACCTCTTCAGGATTTTGAATTACCCCGTGCTGGGAACCATAGACGATGCCAATAATCGCCATGCTAACTACAAAAGGCCAACGGAACGAGAGTAAAAGAATCCATAATAGGCTCAAGAGCCCGGCTTCACGATCGTTTTCGGCTGCATAGTACCGCTGCACCAAATACCCACCCGATCCACCTGACCCTTCAATAACTGTCTTGGCCAAATAGAACATAACTGCAATGCCCAAGAAATTGTACGCCGCGTATTCGCCAGGTAGATTCATATTCCACGATGGGACAATATCCACCCATGACGTAATGTTTGTTTTCAACTCTTGAAAACCACCCCCAACCAAAGGCACCGAGACCATGAACTCATCGGGAAGTGTGTACTGCGTAAAAGCTAAGAAACAGACGTACAAAATGGCGATCAAGATGAGAAAACCTTGAAATACGTCGGTATAAACCACTCCGTACAATCCCGATGCAATGGTGTATATCGAAGCCAGCACGATCATGATCAAGGCAGCCAGATTCGGATCCATTCCTAGAATCGTACCCAAAAATATGCCACCACCCTGTGCAAAGTATGTGACAACAGCCACTGCAAAAGCAAGATTTGTGATTGCAGCAAGCAATCGAGCTACATTCCCTGCACGACCTGGACCAAAACGGAATTGCATCCATTCGGCGAGTGTCATAACACCCGCACGCCGGTTCCATTTACCCATAAAGATCATAAAGAAGGCCATAACCAGCACAACGCCGCCTCGGATCTCGATGAAAAAGCCATTGAGTCCGATCGCGTAAATGAGCGCTACAATGATCATTGTACCGCTTACATCCAAGTTCGACGCCATTCCCGAAGCACCTAATGCCCACCAAGGAATTTTTCGGTTTCCTAGGAAGAAACTATCTATACCTGTTGATGCCTTTTTTTGAAGGTAGACACCAAAACCCACCAAGAGCAGCAGGTACACCGATATGATGATATAATCGATTGGTTGCATCGACCTATTTGAGAAGGGTTAGCTTTTTGGTGATAGACCCTGCAGATGTCTGCAGACGCATCAGATAGACACCTGATGCCAACATTGACCCGTCAAACATGATGCTGTGGGTTCCTGATTGATACTCACGATCAACTACAACCGAGCGAACCACCTTGCCAGAAATATCTAACACGTCTAAGCTCACACTATCGCGTTGAGGAATTGAAAACTGGATGGTTGTTGTCGGGTTAAAAGGATTCGGGTAGTTTTGATGCAAAACTGGTCCAACTGGCAAATTCGGAGCAATCTCCTCTGAATTTGAGAGAAGCATCCCATCTAAAACAATGTCTGGGCTCAACTTCCGGTTCAGAATGAGCATCGCCCCATCAGCAAAGACATGTCGGTTATTGTTAGTGGAACCAGATCTTAATTCCGCAAACTTGCGGTTACCGGAGGTGATAAACTGTGTACCAATTTTGATCCAACCCCGACCAGCACTACGCTGGTTGATCAATGTGTCCTTACGGCCGAGATCGCCCCATGTAGAATAGGAAGCAGCTTGGGATGATTCGAAATTAGATACCGGGTTAAAGACATACACGTCATACCAAGCGGTCCAAGGGACGTTCGTAGACCATTCGATTGTCGAGCCCGATCCCTCTGGTGTGCGGAGGACTCCCCCTTTATGACCTTTGTATTCCGTTGTCGTAGTCCATGTTCCCGCTATTGTAGCGCCAGGAGTGTCTTCGTCAACGATGATAGCTTTTGGTCGCCTGATCTTGCCTTGGCGAAACGGGAGCAGGGACGGTACATTATAGTAGTACTTGTAGAGAGTGTCTGCAGCAAATTCGTTCTTGTCGCGAAGTCCTTCGTAAAAGAAATATACCTCACCATTTACCCCTCTCGACCGATTAAACTCCACAGCCTGCCGAATATACGTCGATCGGTTAAATTGATTCCCAGCCTTGATTAAAATGCCTGGCGAAAGTTTTGCACGGTCGACGGGCTTAACGTATCCCGAAGATCCCGTTCCACTACCAACCAGTTCAATGATAAGATTGCGGTAACTGTTGATATCATACCGGTATGCTTGTGGATGGAGCATATCAACGTAGCTCGAATCCATCCAACGGGGCCAATCTTGCAGGTACTGGGAATAACTGAATGGAAAGATGCTCGGCGACATTGAGACAATTAACTTTGGATCGTACTGTTTCACCATTCGGTACAACCTGCCGCCAAAGTGGGTCAACTTATCTGCCTTCCATTTCATGAATGCGGCGTTGTTGAACTGAGCCGGCGGATTTTGGCCATTATGCTCCGCCCGGTACATTTCTATGTTTTGGTCGCTATATCCACCCTCTGCTGGCATAGCGGGAAGCCTATCGTCACCTTGTACGCCATCCACATCGTAATCTTCAATAACCTCACGGATTAAGTTCAGCATGAAGTCTTGCACCTCAGGATTTAGGGCATCCATCCAATCGAAACCATTTTTTACGACCAAATTGCCATTAATGTCGATCGCCTTCCAATGTGGACGATTATTGATGAGGTGTCCACCGTTTTGAGAGTAGCTAGAAGAGAATCCAAATTCGAACCAAGGAATCACTTCCATCCCGTTCCGGTGAGCCTCAACAATTAACTCCCTGAGTGGGTCTCGGTTCTGCGATTTGAAAGGAAGATCCGACAGATTGTATTGGTCGAGCTGCGATCCAAACTCCCTGCGCATTGTTCGGCTTGGATACAAAGTATATCCTTTGTTCCACACAACTGGGAAAACCACATTAAAGCCTCTAGAGGCTAGGTAATCCATAGCCTCAGCAATCTTCTCCCTTGAGCTGAGTACATCACTATCTACGTTGGTAACCCATACACCGCGCACTTCCTGTTTGTAGGGCAGAGTCTGACCGTGCGCAGGGCCCAAACCAACCAAAAGCATCACTGTTAGAGCGATGCAAGTAATGCGATATGTACGTGTCAAATGGGTCACTTCTTTTTATTCAGTTTATTCAAGAACATGACACCGTCAACAGCAATTTGTGAATTTGAGGAGACAACAACATGCACCCAGTCACCCTTAGATGCGATCACCTCCCCTGCTAACATCCATCCTTCCAAATTCCCTGAGAGTTCACGGTTGAAGAATTCGCCGTCGGTGTGATTGCCGAATTTGATCTCAACATTGGGTGTTTCTTCCATCGAATATCCGAATGGAATATGGATATATACCTCATAGCGTGCCGTTTCGGGCTCTTTGAAGGTGTACTGCACCGACCCCGACCCTTGCATGAACTGGCCATCAAAGGCTTGGTCGGAACTTACGGATGTCCAATTACCTGTGAGTTCAGCCTCTTCTTCATGAATAATGTGAGCGGGTTTCCTTCTGACGACTCCATTGCGGTAGGGAAGCGTTGCTGATTCAGAATAGAACGTGTTGCGCAGGGTGTCGGCGAGATGTTCATTGTTGTGATTCATGCCCTCGTAAAAGAAATAGACTTCCCCCTTTGTGCCTTTCGACCTATTGTGGTTTATGGCGGTCTTGACGTACTGCGGACCATTGTATCGTGGACCTGACTTGGTCAATATGCCTATGGCCAAGGTGTAGGGCTTTGCTTCGGGTTGATTGGCATACGAAACAATCTCATCTACCGTCTCTTTGTACTGGGTGGTGTCGTAGCGGTATGCCTGTGGAATCAAAAGGTCGACAAATCCACCTTTAACCCAAGCGGGCCAATCCTGCAGGTAATTATTAAAGCCCCAAGGGTAAATGATGGGTGAGTATGATACGATGAGCTCTTGGTCGAAGGCTTTTACTGTCTCGTACAGTTGTTTTCCGTAGGCGCTCAATTTGTCTGCCTTCCACTGTAAAAATTGTGGCTCAAGCGGATTTTCTGGAACATCGTTTCCGGTTTCCATTTTGTACATGCTTACCGTAAGCGGATCATACCCGCCCTCGGCAGGCAGCGAAGGAAGGCGGTCGTCGCCTTGTACGCCGTCCACATCGTAGTTTTGGGGCACCTCCATAACCAGCTGGGTCATAAACGTCTGCACCTCGGGGTCGAAAGCGTTCATCCACTCAAATCCGTTTTTAGTGAGTAGCGAGCCGTCGAATGCACGTGCCGACCATTGAGGGTATTTATTGATAATGTGCCCACCCTTTTGGTTTATGGATGTCGAAAATCCAAACTCGAACCAAGGGATGACCTCAAGTCCACGACGGTGTGCCTCCACAATGAGCTCTGCTAGCGGATCGCGACCCTGCGCTTGGAACAGCGTGTCAATTTTGTAAGGTGATCCAAAATATTGTTCCATTACTTGGCTGGGATACAGGGTATATCCATCGTTCCAGACAACCGGAAAAACAACGTTGAATCCTCGATCAGCTAAGTAATCGATTGCTTGGGCTGTTGCTTTTTTGCTGAACATGACCTCACTGTCGATGTTTGTTATCCAAACACCACGCACTTCTTCTTCTAATACTAGAGATGAAACCTGCTTCTGCTCGGAGCATGCTGCAAGAAGTGCGAATGGGATAAAAATACTTGCGATAAATTTTTTCATGCCGAATCCCGTACAACAAGTTCTGGTTGAATTAAAAAGCGTTCGCCTGCTTTGTTGTCGCGCTGCTCAACAGCCTCTAAAATTTTGTTGATCGCGAGCTCCCCTAGCTCTTGTCGTGGCACGTTCACGGTTGTCAATGGCACCCGTGCCTCTGAGCATCGCTCAATGTTGTCGAAGCCCACACAGGCAATATCTTGAGGTATGCGATATCCACGTTCTAGAATAGCTTTCTGGAAACCCATGGCCACCATGTCGTTAAACAGAAAGACCCCATCAACCCCGATATCTTTGAAGCAGATGCTTTGCCCGATTTTATAACCTTCGTCGAATGCCGTGGCCTCGCTGCCAAAGCTGAAACGAAATACAAAAACGTCTGTGCTGGTGTTCACCCCAGCTTCTTGGAGGGCGTCCATAAACCCTTGAAGTCGTAAATCGTCGGTCTTGAATCCGATTTCGCCCACTACAATCGCAAAGCGGCGCGTGCCCCGGCGCACCAAATGCTCGCCCACAAGCCATCCACCACGGTAATTGTCGACATCGACAATCATTGCCGGCGAGTCGTACACTTCATGCATGAATACCATGGGATACTTCGCTTCGACCAGTTTGTCGTAGATGGAGATCCCAAATAGTGATTTTCTTCGCGTAGTTACCAACAACCCGGCAGCATTGTGGTCAACCATCAATCGGAGAAGGGCATCCTCCTGTTGATAGATGTCGCGAGAGACAGTAAGCAGCAACTGGCGCTTTTTCTTATCGGCCGCTTCGGCCAAACCTTTGTAAATTCCCGAAAAATAAGGACCCTCAACATCTCTGATAAGCAAGCCTATTTTGTTGGAGGTCAAATCGATGGATCCCGAAAGCGACCCACGCTGCCTAGTGCTACTTGTGTTTGCAAACGTGCCCTTGCCAACACGGCTGATCACAACTTGCTCATCGTTGAGAATCTGCATGGCCTTTTTGATGGTCGACATACTAACCTCGTAGTCGCGAGCCAAATTCAGGAAGTTCGGGATGCGTCCTTGCACTCCAAATTCCATCTTTTTGATGCGCACCTTCAGATCGTTGGCGACCTGTTCATAAAGTTTCTCGGTTGTGTCGGCGAGATCGATCATGTTGTCAAAATTTTACTGTTGCTCCAAGCGTACTTATACCACCAAGAATACCGCGGTCGCTGTATGCATAATCTGCAGCGATTCTGTCGGCCAATTTCACACCAAATCCAAGACGAATGTGCCCCAAACCCTCTGTGCCCGATAAGAAGGCATTGGCATAGCCACCCCTCAGGAAGAACGTGTTTCGGTATCCATACTCAAAACCTGAATTGATGTAGGGATTGTTATTGTTCGGATATACTGCATCTGATGTGACAAAAAGGGACTGGTTTGGATTGTCGATGATTTTATATCCAAGTCCAATTCGGAAAATGAGGGGCAAATCCCAAGACCGCAGAGAGAGGTTCCCTAGTATTCCGTCGTTGTTACCACTTGCACGAGGATCAAGGTCTACACGTATAGCTGTATTGTCGCCTTGGAGCTTCATTTCGGATCCAAAATTGGAGATGCTGAACCCTAAGTTCATGTTTTTAAATGGTGTCTGATATTGAAAACCCATATCGACGGCCATAGCAGACGCCTTCATCCTCCAAATGGTAGACTGTACGAACTTCACATTGCCACCCATAGAGAAAAACTCCGTCAACTGTTGAGCATAGCTCAGACCCAATGAGACGTCCTGTACACGGAACACTTCACCAGTTCCCTCGGGGAAGAGGACATCCGTCACCTTCATGGTGCCCGAATCGAAGGAGTTGAAATGAGCACCGACGTACATGTTCGGGCGAACCCTGAAAATTGCGGCAGCGTAGTTAAGCCTTGTATCGATGATCCAGTCGGTGTATTGGAAAGATACTTGACTCCCATTTATCTGGGTGACGCCGGCCGGATTCCAGTACAGCGATGTGACATCATTAACGGCGGCGACGTGGGCTTCGCCCATGGCCATACCTCGGGCGCCAACGGCGATTTCAAGAAAAGACACTGCTGTTGTACCGACCTTCTTTTGGGCCAATACAGGCGTCGATACGATCAATCCAAAGAGGAGTGCTATTATCAGATGCTGTTTCATGATCACTATTCCTGTGTATGCATCAGTTGATAATGGCAAATTTTCCAATCTTCTCGCCAATACCTGGCGCGTCGACGTGGAAGAAGTAAAGACCGAACGAGACCTCCAACCCTTCATTGGTTTTCAAGTCCCATACTGCAACGCCATTCGAAGGGTTCAATTCCCTGAGGAAAACCCCACTGGCCGAAAAGATTCGCACTCGACACGTGGTTGGCAGTTTGCGAATTTCAATCCTTCGTTCACCACGACCCGATAGAAAAGGTCGAGACTCCGTAACAGTAGCCGCTATATATGGATTTGGAACGACGATGATCTCATCTAGCAGCGTTTTGTCGGCATCTTCGTCTATTTTTGTGGCAGTTACTCTCAAAACATATTCATCACGTTCGCCGAACGGCTTCTGGGTTCGAAGCACAAACCTATCGCCAGCCTGTGGAAGAACAGCCAGAGACGCTGGCAACTCGTTGCCGTTGGCATCTACTGGTGGATTAAAGAGAATCTTCCAACTCAAGGTGTACCGGAAATCATTTGGCCTATTCCTGAACACAAGATCAATGCTCTCCCCAATGTCGATGCGGCCGTTGGTCGATTGAGGAAGTTCATTAAGGATGAAATTAATATTCTCATCGCTACCCTCTTCATACAGTCTGAAATTGACTGGACGAGTGAATAGACCCGTGTTATTGATGAATGCAGTATCTAATACCGCATTTTCCTCTCCGAAATCGATAACAATATTGATGGGCCAAAGAGGTGGTGTAGGAATTAGTGTTGTTGGTAGCGGTGCCTGAATAGCCGACCTCAGATTGGATTTACTACTCGGGGAAAATCTCGAGTTCTGTTGCGTAAATGTCTGTGTTGGAAATGTGTTATTGAAAACGAGAAGGAATCCTTCGTCAAAAATCTCTTCCGTCCAATTGGTCACATAGGTTCCATCAGGATTTTTCGGAACGGGTGCTTTATCGACAACGGTACGGCCCACTTTGTCTTTGACCGTGTATGTCTTCGTTCCGTACTCCACGCTGGTAGCCACTGCTTCCTGCTCGAAAGTGATGGTGTATTCGGTTTCGAGGAATGCCCGCTCGTTAATAGGAAATGCCTGGAGTACGGAGGTGGCATCGCCCTTGGCTCGTGGGACCCGATTCTGATCGTCTACACTAAGCTCACCGAGAATTTCGTCTGCTGGCTGACTGTTGGGTCGTGCCGAAACAGTGTTCACGTCGTAACGCGTAACAACTCCTTGAGTTACAGTGATACTTCCTGGCGATTCAGACGGTGAAATCGGAAAAAGTAGAGGCGAGTCGGAAATACCTAGATCAAAATACGAGTCAACGTACCCAGCATCGTAGGAAAGCACAGCGTAATAATAGACCCTTCCGTTAATAACGTCGGTGTCGATGTAGGAATGCTGCAAGCCCGTATCGTCGCCCATAAAGAAGTGAACACCGTTCGGTAATCCAATTTCTTCACCAAACTGTAGCTTGTGGTATCCTTTAAGGCCATTCACCTTGTCGAATTGTGCAATTGACCTCTTGTAGACCGAGTTTCCAAATGAGTCGGTAATATCTTGGGCGTCGTTAAACTGTGGATCTGTGGATTTGATGATGCGGTAGCCCTCAAAATCGAAGCCATAGATCGGATCCCTAGAAAACTCAGCCAGGTTATCCCAAATGAGAGTGACCTTCCCATCGCCGGCAATCGCCTTCAGCTTTGGCTGGCGGGGTGGGCGTGCAAAACGATAGTCGGAATCATAGATACGTTGCGCCACCTGGGCTGACCGGAATAGCGCCTGGCGGTTAGCGCCAAAAACAAAACAGGTGGAGAAACGCTCCGTACGATCAGGTCTTAGTCGAAATGGTCCAGAAGCGAAAATCCAGATCTGGTTAACACCCTGTGCGGGGATGTCGAAAAATCCCGGTTGCATCTTCGGCCACATGGCGGCCTCATTATGAATGCTCACCGATCCGAACAGTGGTGCATTAAACGAGGTTAGACCCACTTGATCCGACTCGTCGTTGTCAAGTCGGCCAAAATTAGGTTCGCCCTGATCTGGACGCCCATTCCCCTCAGTGCCATCGGGATCTGGACCTGGATAGCCTTCAAAACCAGGGCCAATACCATCACTTCCGACATCGTCGACCAACGCATTCCAATCGCCATCTTCGTCGCCTGACCAATGCTCTTTTGGATCGCCATAACGACCAACTGGCCCAAATATCAACTGACCAGCATCATTATCACGACTTTCGTCGATCAAACCATCGTTATCGTTGTCGATGAAGTCGTCGGAAATACCGGGGCTTTCAAGGAATTTCCATCCAATATAACCTGGAGGGATATCCCTGAATTGACCCCATGTACCAACACCCGAAAGGGCCCAACCAAAAACAATATCCTGAGAAATGTCGAAATCGGCCGCATCGTCCGTAGATCCGGAACCGGCAGGATTGACATCCGTGTAACCACCAAAGTAGATGGGATTGTTAGCGTTCAAATTATTGTAAACGATATCACCAATGTTGGATACCTCATATTGCATGAACAAAATGTCCTTAGCAAGCGCCTGACTCCATTGGAATATTCGAACTCGAATTTGAAGACCCAATCCACCGGCTTGTGGGTCGTTAGCCAACGGGCCAAACTTATATTCGGTGTTCGACAGATCGTCCATTACATAGAATAACTCCTGATCAGCATTAAACTGATTTAAACCGAAATAACCGTTCCATTGTCCATCCCATTGCGAAGGACGATCAGGCCATCTTCTTGGCCACGATTCTGGGTTCAGCGAGTTGGCTATTTCAGGATTCTCAACATTTCTGTTAAAATATTCTGGTAAAGGCTGAAACTTCCACTCTACGTTGGTCACCGGGTCGATATCCTGTTGGGCGCTGTCACCGTAACCATCGCTCACCATTTCAATGGTTTTGCCATCGCGGTCGACAACGCGGGTTGCAACGAGGCCCGTCATTTCGTGCAAGTGGCCATGGCCTGTACCCTTTGGCCATACTCCAGCTTGGTTGATGCTGAAGTTGCCACGACCCACCGTGCCCCAGTTCGTAACAATCGATTCTACCTGATTGCCGTTGGTGTTGAAGCTCGTTCTCCACGACCTTGTACCACGTTCAGGATCGATATAGACACCAGATGCGTTGTTTTGCGCCAACGACTGTGAAGCTAGGGCTACAATAGAAGCCGTAAAGACTGTGACGATGCGGGCGATATGTAATATGTGTCTGTTTGCCATGCTGAAATCAAATCAAAATCTGGAATCCAAGACGGACAAGACGGGGACTTGGGTGTACGGCCGGATTGCTACGATACTCTTCAAGGCTGTTGATGATGTTCTTGCCGCTTTGATTATGTGCTTCAATGTCGCGGATAAACAGGCGTGGGCGACGGTCTTGGCGATAGAAATCAAGAATATTCTCACCAAACATATACACTTGTCCCGTCATGCCACTCAATTTGAAGTTTCTTGAGAGACGAAGATCTACGACAAATTCAGGCTCATACCGAGCTTCGTTCCTCAATTCGGTAAGCGGTTGGCGCTGCAAGTCGCTTGGGGTAAATGGGTATCCAGTGCCATAGCTGCCTATCAAACCTGCATTGAACAAGCCACGTTGATAAGTGATACTTCCCCCGACATTATGCCTTTGATCCCATGCTAGAGGCACAAGAATCCGGGTTGCCTCGTTATTAGACTGTGCATCAAAAAATGCTTGCTTGGGGTCGCTTCCGTTACCTCTAGCCGATTGATACGTGTAGTTGATGCTGCCACGTACACCGATGTCAGTTCTGATGCTCCAAGCCAAGCTGATGCCTCGAACGCTTCCAAAATCGGCATTTTCATAGCGACCCCAACTGTCGCCACCCGTTCGCGAAGCATATAAGCCCGTTCCAAGCAGATTGCGGATGTCGCGGTAGTAGGCCGTAAGGTCGATGGCCGTGTACATTCCCAACTCCTGCTGAAGGCCAATTTCATATGTGGTCGAGCGCTGGGCCTCCAAGTCGGCATTTCCGATGTATTGGTTGAAATTGCTTGCTGTAACCTCAAACTCAGGGTTTTCGTAGAGGCGGCTGAATTCTGGAATTTGGAAAAACTGCCCATATGATGCGTGGATTACCCCAGAGGCTGAAATCGGGAAGGCAAAGCCAATGCGAGGACTCAACTGATACTTGACGGAGGCAGGGTTGTAGGCTTCTTCGTAAGGAGCGCCTCGGGTATTGCCCGGGTCGCGCAGATCGGTCGGCACGTCGCTGTTGGCGTTGAAATAGTCGAAGCGAACACCCACGTTGATGATGAGATCGCGAACCTCAATCTTGTCCTGCAAAAAAGCGGCAAATTCGTATGGTGATTTGGTAAAGGTATTGTGAAACCTCGACTCGATCGGGGGTATCTCGCGTGTTAGACCTGTCTGCCGTCTTGCCTGGATAAAGAACTCCCGCTGAAATAAATCGTTATATCTAAATTCGACGCCTGTTTTGACTAAATGATATGTATTCATCTGTCTTGAGATGTCGAATCTCGCTGCCCATGTGGTACTTTTGCGACGGAAATGGTAATTGTTAACGCCGCCGGTGTTAAATACGTCGCTTGGCTGCTGGTTGCGACCCTCGATGAACCTATATCGCTCATCGAAAGGATCTTCGTATACAAACTGCCGTGCATTCGTTGTGTAAGCAGTCAGCCTTAGATTATAGAATGTGCGGTTGTTCAGTACATGATTCAAACTCAGCAGGTGATTGTACGACTCACTACGCGACGTTGGACGATAGTCGGGATTGTAGCGATACAGATGGCTGTAACCCTGCGATCTACCGTAAGACCTAGTTATCGAATAACCAAGTTTGATGTTGTTCGAGAGTTTCCATGTCAGTTTGGCCAATGCGGAGTTACTGGTCGAAACATTCATGGGTACAACAGAGGAGTCGCCCGACGACCTAATAAGCCACGAGTTTGGATCATTGGACGAAAACACGGAGCTGTCGGAGGGTGTAAAAATGCGCCTCCCATACAACCATCCATCCGAATCGGTGTACCTGAAGTTGGTGAAGAAAGTCAATTTCTCTTTGAAGATGGGGCCAGACAAGGTGCTTTCATACACTTGTTGCCCGTACGGTTTCGCATTCTCGATATCGTAGAATATGTCGTTGCGACCAGTGAAGTATCCTCCTACACTTCCGTTGAACGTGGCCGCAAATTTGTCACCGCCATCTTTGGTGACGATGTTGATGATCCCACTGTTGGCCTGCCCGTATTCAGCATTAAACGTGCCGCTGATAACCTCAATTTCCTGGATCGACTCGTTCTGAACCGGTACAGCCAATCCGTTACTGAACGGATTCGTCACGGCTACACCATCTACGTAATATTTTATTTCAGTGGATCGACCACCTCGGATGTGAATGGATCCCCCAGCACCACGGTTCACCCCCGCTTGCAACGTAACGGTCTTCAAGAAACTATCGGTCGGTAAGACCCTAAGTTCGTCGCCGGTGATCTTTGCAGAGGCAGATGTTTGATCGCGTGTGATCATGCTTGCCTCGGCCGACACCACAATCTCGTCGAAGGTAAGGTTGGCCTCATTCATTACCATATCGATCGTGGTTGTGCGGTCAACCTGCACTCGGACATCCGTCACACGAACAGTTTCGTATCCAATTATCGAAATAATCAGAGTATAGCTGCCTGGCGAGATATTGAGGATGAAGTAATCTCCCTTTACGTCGGAAGAAGCACCACGTATTGTACCCTCAATGATGACATTGGCGCCAGGCATTGGTAGACCCTCTTTGTCGGTGATCTTGCCGGCAATTTTGCCTGTGGTTTGTGCCAACACACTGGTCGCAAACAAAAACATGAACAACACTGCACTGCAGGCCGAAATGATTCGTCCCCAAGATGTTCGCGAATTGCGTTGTATGCTAAATGATGCCATGGCCTTCGGTCTTATGGTCGTCGATGCAACGTTGGATGCGATATGGCTATTCACAACTAGCAGTAAATATGTACATTATGTCTGTTGTGGATTTCTATAAGTACATTATATTGTTTGCGAAGTTACAAATCAATGCTTTTGAAAGATTTTTTCAAAAGCGCTTTTTATTTCAATCCTCCTATTTTTGACCGCCAAATCGTTTAAATTTCATCCTGCTCGCTCAAAATTGATAAACCTTGGTAATTTATTAAGATAATTATGCACATTATGACCATCTTATTTAGCAAAAATCATACACTCCTCATTTTCAGCGTATCTTAAGCCCACGTTTCGTTAAGCCTCATGCAAACAAATAAAAGTATCAAGGGTTTGGTGGTCTCCCATTCTCATTGGGATAGGGCATGGTATCTGCCATTTGAAAGCTACAGACATCGGTTGGTGCGCATGACCGACCGCATTTTAGCTCTTCTCGAGAGTAACGAGGAGTACAAATCGTTCATGTTCGATGGGCAAACCATCCTACTTGAAGACTACATAGGGGTGCGACCACATTCGGCCGAACGCCTGCAACGCCTAATTCGAGATAGACGCCTCATCATTGGGCCTTGGTATGTACTTCCCGACCTGTTCTTGGTCAGCGGCGAGTCTGTGATACGCAATCTTCAGGCAGGCGCGGCCGACGGACGCGCCTGGGGAGGGCTGCTCAATGTTGGATATGTACCCGATCCATTCGGCCACTTTGCCCAGCTTCCACAATTGCTCAAACAGTTCGATCTAGATACGTTCCTATTCATGCGTGGCATGCCCGAAAAACACTTCGACACCCTTGGAAGCATCTTCGACTGGGTTGCTCCCGACGGCAGCAAGGTGATCGCCACATACTTGATCGACGGTTATTTCAATGCTTCATCCCTGGGATTCCCGTCAGTTTATGGCCGATTCGAGGGCTTAGCGCCCGACATCGACTTAGCCGAAGAGCGAATCAAGAAGAGCATCGACAACTACTCGAAGATTCAATCCGAGCCTTGGGTTGTCCTGTTTAATGGTATGGACCACATGCCTGAGCAAGCCGACCTTCCCCTCATTCTTGATAGCCTCAATTCAAGAGATCTGCCATTTGAGCTCGAGCATTCCGATTTAGACGCTTATGCCCACAACATTGTGGCATACGATAGGAAGCGACCAGAATTTACCGGCGACCTAGATGGTAATGCACATCACCCAATCCTAAAAGGTGTTTGGTCTACGAGAGTGTACATCAAACAGCAAAATCACCGGCTTGAATCGCTGATCACTGGCTTTTTAGAGCCTCTTTTATTGTCTGCTATCGAGCACGGACTGATTAGCCACGACGCAACCCTGATCGACAGGGTGTGGCGAAAATTGATGAAGAATCATCCTCACGACGATATATGCGGATGCAGTATCGATGATGTCCATTTCGATAACGAAGTGCGATTCCAGCAGGTTGATCATATGGTTGATGTGCTTATAACTGAGATACTGGAACAAGCATTGATCAAGGGATTGGACCAATCGTCCTCAGATGTTCAGCTTAAATCGGATGAGAGCTATGTGCTTGTGCACAACCCACACCCACACACAGTAACATCGTGGGTAGAGTCCGAGGTTTTCTTCCCCAATCCTGATGGCGAAGAGGGTTCTCCTCCCCTCGAATCTCAGCTTTCAGCCGATGATGGAGATGGTGCAGATGTGCAGTTAAATGTATTGTCGTCCCATGCACCTGTAGTCGAGAACCAATTTCTAGGGGCAACATGGGGTCGGCGATACCAAGTTCGAATGCTTTTAACAGTGCCGGCCGCGGGGTACACGGTGGTCCGTGTGCACCAAAAGGGTGAAGCAGCCGAGGGTCAGCGTTACATTCCTGTCACTTCGAAGCGGGAAACCCTTTGGGATTCTGCCATCCTAGAATGGCGGCCCGATTTCGGCGACACATATTCGTACGGACCCGACGCAGATAACAGAACCTGGGAGGCATCCATGGTTCCTGATACATCTACTGGTCAGTTAACATGGTCTTTACGAGTGCCCGAAAATCGTGAGGGCGGTAGCGTCGAAATGAATATTACAGGACGTGTGCAGGAGTTAGCGCAAGGTGGCCAGTCGATCGATCTCGACTACATCAACAAAGCATCTGACGGTCGTCTGCGAATACTCATCCCCTTGGGTGAGCACATTGACCACAGCATCGCTGATGCACACTTCAGGTTGGCAGACCATCATTTTGGGCCCCTCAGAACCCCCGAAACGTCGGCTGAGCGTTGGAATGGGTATCCAGGCGAGCTAGACTACGGCACAGAGTTTATGCGCGACGGGGTGATTGTACCAAGGGATCTGGCACCGGCCCTCTGGCTGGCCAGCAGAGGCAATCACGAGTACGAAATCGCTCAACATACGGTACATGGCTCATGTTTAGCTGTGACACTTCACCGCTCGGTAGGAATGCTGAGCATAGGTGGTGGTAGAATCAGACGCGTACAGGCTGGCCCGTCCATTCCAGTACCCGGAGCCCAATGCCTGAGGGCTCTTAAAATCGAAATGGCCATGGGAACTACGACCGCTGGCGTACCGGCAGCTCATCGGACCTTGAGGGAGTTCTCTCATCCGCTTCAAGCCCGTCCTTTCCCTTGGTTACCGTATGCAACTGGTAAAGGGAAACTGCACAGAACCGACTCCTTACTATCGATCGACAACTCGGCTGTCGTATTGTCGGCCTTAAAACACCACGATACAGATAATTGCTGGGTTGTAAGGGTCTATTCGACAAGCGACAAGCCTGAGCAGTGCACCCTTATGGTCCCTCCAACTAAAGCGAAGGCATGTGCCACAGATCTGCACGAATGTTGGAATGACACAGCGTCCTTTGCAATAAATGGTGGATCGATTAATTTTGAAGTACCTCCTCATCGCATTATGACTCTGTTGGTACGATGAAATCATCCCGCTTAATCTTCCTGATATTCACCATGGCTGCATGTAGTGCGCCTGTCGTGGAGCCTCCACCGTTGATTGTGGCTCAATGGGAGAACGTGACTTTAGATTTAGCATCTTTCGAGGAAGAATACATGGCCTTTGCCTCTGCGGCACCAATCCGCGATGGTGTAGATACTCGTAAGGACTATGCCGTAGCCATGCTGGAGCGCAGGATCATCGCCGAGATTGGAAAACAGATGTCGCTTGATACACTCCGTGAGGTCAAGCTCGACATCAGACGCAAACGCGAAGCCGCCCTACGCAGGTCATGGCTTGAGAAAATTGCCGAGCCGAAACTACGCATGCCCGACGAAGCAGACATCTTAGAGGCTTTTCGCAGGTCGAACACACGCCTGAATCTGGAACAGATTTTCGCACCGACCCGCAATGACATCATGGCATACGAACGTCGACTTCAGTCAGGCGAGTCCTTCGAATCGTTGGCTATCGAAAGCATGAGAAAGATGGGTGTGCCCGACAGCGCCTACAAAATGGGTTGGGTTGGTTTTGAAATGATGGACGAGGCACCCGAAACGGCAGCAATGTCGCTCAGTTTGGCCGGTGAGGTAACCAAGCCGGTCTCATCGCTGCGTGGCTGGCACATGTTCCGCCTGCTCGAACGTGAGGAAACCTTCCATGCCGATGGCACCACTTACAATAATGCCCGAGAAAACCTAGCCTTTAAAGTGTACCATCGCCGCCTCGAGGAAATAACCGTACCGTTTACCGACTCCTTGATGACCTCCCACTCCCTAGAAACATATATGGATCGTCTGCGTCAAACATGGGCGGAGATTGCACCGCTGGTACCGCGCACAACAGCCTACATGGATCTGGTAGAGATGAACCAAGGTTTCCTTGAACTAAAACCCGCATCACTCACCCGAGACACCCCTCTGGCACTAGTTGATGGCAAACCGTTTACCTTTGGGCAATTTATCGAACGACTGCCCGACCTGCCCCTCGAGATATTGCGTCCCAACCTGCGTGGCGCCCTCGAGCTGGCCATACGCGACTCTGTGCTAGCAGCACGTGCTGAACAATCCGGCTTGGCTGCCACCCCGGAGGTCCAGCTGGCTGAAAGGATGGCCACCAACACCGCACTCTATTTCGCGACACTTAGGGCCGTGGCCGACACGATCGACGTCGACCGACTCTCCAATCAATGGTACGAGCGTTGGAAGGACACGCGTTATGTGTCGTCGATTACCTCCGATTTCCGTTACTACGTATTTGCCGACAGTTCCGATGCCTGGAAGGTGATCCGAAGCTACCAACAAAGTAGTGATTGGAACACCGCATTCGATCAGCATTCAGGAACGTGGATCACAAAAGAAGGATCTCGAACAGATGTGACAAAAAGCGGATTACCGGAACACACGCTACCCCTTGAAATAGATAGGGGTAGTAGAATGCTTTCTGGTCCATGGCCACGCGACAATGAATGGGCCTTAATCGAGGCAACCGCAAGAATATTCACCATCAAACCGTACGAGGATGTCAAATCGGATGTTCGGCAGACCATGGTCGAGCGCCTTCCCGAAATCGTGCATCAGTCGCTTTTGCCAGAGCACTACCGCCGTGAGAATGTGAAGATCGACGAAAATCTCCTGATGTCAATCTTACGATTCTGATAGCCCTCTACTGCGCGAGCAGCCTTCTACACAGCCATAGCGCCCTAGGGACGTGAAAGCATCCCTTGTATGGACCTCCCTTGAAACGATGGGTGACCTCCCCTCGACGGTTGAGATATCCGAACCACTCTCCATGCGCCGGATCGGGAAAATGGGAAAACGTCCACTCAAAGGTTCGCTCGAAGCGCTCCAAATCTTCTTGTTCTCCTGTAATCCTGTAGTTCAGTAAATGGGCATACATGGCCTCACAATGAGGCCACCATAGCTTCATGTCCCACTCGAGCTGGATTGGTGAGAATCCCTCGGAATCGAGAAAGTATAGTATGCCGCCATGCTCATGGTCCCATCCCTTGTCGAACGACCAACGCACCATGTTGATGGCGATATCACTGAGTTCCGGCCTACCAAGCCGCTGAGCCCAGTGTTGCAAAAACCATCCGGCTTCAATTGCGTGCCCAGGGTTGAGCAAGCGTCCTTCGTAACCGGGAATCTTTTCGCCTGTCGGGGATACTGTCTCGTATACCATCTGCCTCGACGAATCGACGTGAAGAAGCATACGGCGGATGCATTCCTCCACTTGGACCTCATATTCCTGCCAATGGTCACCGGCCACCTCCTCGATAAGGTTGAGCAGTATCATGGGGATGGCCAAACCCTGCGCTGCCACCTCTCCTTGGTATGCAGGTCGCCCCACCTTGCGCAGATCGTCGGACCAGCTCCATACAAGATCAAGCTCTTCTTTCGCCGTCGCTAAATATGTATTGTCGCCACTCGCTCGGCTGAACTCGGCCATAGCCATGATCCAAAAGCATTCCGAGAATATCTTACGTTGCATACTCAGCGGCTCACCCGTTTCAGTAAGTGAGAAGTAGACTCGCCCATCTGGCTGAATGGCATGCCTTTTCAAGAAATCGGCTCCTAGTCGAGCCATTTCCAGCCAATCGCTGCGCTGATCGACCGTGTTGTACAGCTTCGAGAACATCCAAACCTGCCGGCCTTGAAGCCATATATGCTTGCGACGGTCAAATACAGCTCCGTCTTGATCCAAGCAGTTGAAATATCCTCCATTCACGTGGTCCGGCGAGTGACGCTCCCAGAACGGGATGACCGATTGCAGCAGCTCGGTGTCGAAAACTCGATAAAATTCAGCCGCTCTTGGGTGTTGGTAAGGAAAAGTATTCATCATAACACTAATTTTCTCGCTTCTCGCTACTCGCTCTTGTTATTGCTCTTGCTGTTGCTCTTGCTCTTGCTCTTGCTCTCCAAGCCATTCTTGATAGCGTTTATATAAATTCCGGGCTGACGGATAGATGGAATTTGGACTCATGAAATGAGAAAATTCGAACGTGATCAATTTTTCCACTTGAGCCGCATGGGCACGTTCCATCTTGTATCGGAGCTTGTCGAAAGGGATTGGAGGAAACTTTATGGGCATATCGCGATCGAACGACTCGACGTTGCTCCACGAACGAATGCCATATTTGCTTGCCAATTCACGGTTCACCTGCAGATAATCGTCTAGTTCACCGAAGCCTATTTGACCATCTTGAAAAGCCACGATGTCTACCATGCCAGAGATGGTTGCAAAAACCTGCTCCCACTCTAATTCATGCTGACGCAGAGATATTGCATCCTCACCGAACTGCTTCTTCCCCCTCACATAAGGCGATATTAAGATGGGCATCGGCTTTAGCTCCCTTAGGTGCCTGCTCAACTCCTCATACACGCGCATCATGCCGGCATCGAAGGCGTTGATCTCATGCGATATGTACCATCCACCAAATGCAGGATAGTGGCCATACTTATTGATAACCTCTTCACAGAAGGCTTTGTTGATGTCGGTTTCCTTCCTGTAATCGCCGCTATGCCAATACCTACCTGAATCGTAGGTGCCAAAATAAAATTTCATACCACAGCGTTCGGCCTGCCGCAAGAAAAGGTCCACCAAGTCCTGATAGACAGGAAAGATGTCCATCTCTTTGGACAAAACCTTCGAATTGAACGTCGCAGTTCGTTTATAGCCAGCCCGAATGAGGATCACCGTGTCGATGCCAACCGCCTTCATGGCGTCGAAGTCGGCCGCCCACTCTGCTTCGCCCCAATTCTGGGCTGGAATGTCGTGAGTAATTTCGTCGAGGAAGGTGCCGGATATTCGTATCATCTTGTGTGATCCTGGTGATTCTGAACTGGCTTGGATCTAGTGAGCTCCATGCAGCGTCGCTAAGTTAATACGCCGAACGAGTGACGCCAACATGTGACGCTTGTGCACACTCAGGCCCTGGTGCCGCCGGCCACCAAGTAGAGAATTGCCATACGCACTGCCACCCCATTGGTTACTTGGTCGAGGATTATACTGCGATCGCTGTCGGCCACTTCACTCTCTAGTTCCACCCCACGATTGATGGGTCCAGGGTGCATGATCCGGAAATCTGGATATTTTTCTAAATGACTCCGTTTGATGCCGAACCGCTCATGGTATTCGCGCAAACTCGGGAATAACGCCGTTCCCTCGTCTTGCCGCTCTAACTGGATGCGCAAGGCCATGGCGATGTCGCACCAAGCAAGCGTCTCCTCGAGATTGTGCGAGACCTCAACACCTAGCAGACGCACAGAATGTGGCATCATCGTTTTTGGTCCACATAGTACAACCTGAGCACCCAGTTTCTGCATGCCGATTACGTTCGAGCGTACCACCCGACTGTGCGAGATGTCGCCGATGATGGCAATCTTGACGCCATCGAGCCGGCTGAAACCAGGAAATTGCTCACGGATGCTGTATAGATCCAACAACGCCTGCGTCGGATGCTCATGGGCGCCATCGCCCGCATTGATGATACTTGCATCTACACAGCGTGTGAGAAAGTGTGGCACACCCGGGCTCTCGTGGCGCACCACCACCATATCGATTTTCATCGACTCAATGTTGCGGATGGTGTCTTTGAGCGACTCACCCTTCTTCGACGACGATGACGAGGCCGAAAAATTGACCACGTCGGCGGCCATGCGTCGCTGCGCCAATTCGAACGAAATACGCGTGCGGGTACTGTTTTCGTAGAAAAGGTTGACGATGGTCTTGTCGCGCAGGCTTGGAATTTTTGGAATTGGGCGATCCAAAATTTCTCGGAAATACCTTGCCTGATCTAAAACATATACGATATCATCGGCGGTATAGTCGGCCAATCCCAACAAGTGTTGGTGTGTAAAGGTGTAAGTGTCATGTAAATCACTCATGCCCAGCCTCCCCATGCACAATATAAACGCCCATCTCAGGATCTTCCGGCTCTAGTCGAACCTGAATTTCCTCGTTGGCATGGGTTGGGATGATTTTGCCGATATAGTCGGCCGTAACTGGCAGCTCCCGGTGCCCTCGGTCGATGAGGCAGCAGCAGGTGATCGAAGCTGGGCGACCGAAATGCATGAGGGCATCCATGGCTGAACGGATGGTTCGACCCGTGTACAAGACATCATCAACTAAAATGACGTGTTTACCAAATATATCGAAAGGGATGTCGGTGATGTGCACCTCGGGCATCTTCATGCGCGTGCGGAAGTCGTCGCGGTAGAACGTGACGTCGAGAAGTCCAAATGGAAGCTGCTTGCCGTAGAACTCGCCTATGTAGCGATTAATGGCACGGGCTATGTGCACCCCTCTTGGCTGCATCCCGATCAAAACGACATCATCGACATTACCGTGAGGCTCCATGAACTGATGGGCCAGGCGCATGAACGTGCGCTGAAGATCGTCGTGCGACAGTATCCGAATAGGATTCAATGGTTTTGCTCGTGTGAGGATGCGTCGACAGTGTGACCATAATTTAGGCAAACGAACCGACAAGCTCAATTCTCGATTTCAGGATGAGATTTCCCTAATTGGAGCATCAAAATGATATACCTATATTACTGAGATAGTATCATATTCTATGAATAAAGCATTTTTTCTGGATCGGGACGGAACCCTGAACGTCGATTACGATTACGTTCATCTGCCATCGCAATGGACTTGGTGCGAGCAGGCCGTTGAGAGCATCCGATGGATGAACGACAACAACTGGCTTACGGTAGTGGTTACGAACCAGTCGGGCGTAATGCGCGGCAAGTACGGGATGAAGGAAGTTCAAGATTTGCACCGCTGGGTTGACGCTGAGCTTGCCAAGGCCGGAGCACGCATCGACAGATGGTATGTTGCCCCTTTCCATCCCGAGTACCACGACGGCCTAGACCCCGACCTGCTGCATTATCGGAAACCTGGTACAGGGATGTTTGAGCTGGCCAGTAAAGAGCTTGATATCGACTTCTCAATGTCGGTAATGGTTGGCGATAAAATTTCGGACCTGAAACCATCGGTTCGGTTGGGAATAAAATCCTTTTTTGTAAAGTCAGTACACGAACCAAACCAAGACGTACGTTGGCTACAAGAACACTATGTGCCCATACTTGACCATATCGGGCAAGTCGTGGAGATCGTATCTGCCGAGTCTGTTGGGAACAAAATTCTCAACAATAACGTAATTAAGTAAACAAAACGAGAATAAACAGACAACGAATGACCCTATTTCGCACTTATAAGCCCATACAAATCGCGACATTAATACTTGTTGCTTCCGTAACTGCCATCTCCTGTGGCGAGAACCGCGTGGCTGAGGCACACAGACAAGCCATGGAGGCCGCAGCTGCAGATACAGTACTTACGCCACAGGAGCAGTGGGCGCTCGAGGCCAACACTCTCAAAAATGATGCCATGGACGCACTCATGAGTGGAAATCCAGTTCAAGCGGCATCGTTGCTCAAGAAAGCAACAGATTTGGATCCGACAGATCACAATCTCTGGTACCAACGCGGTATGGCACTCATCGAAGCCGGCAATAACAGCGAGGCATACACTAGCCTGACCAAAGCAATTCAGTTGAATCCGCGCCATGGTAACACGTATAAAGCGCGCGGTAAAGCAAGCCTGAATATGGGCAAATACGACGACGCCATCGCCGACTTGAACCTAGCCCTCGAAATTAGTCCTCGAGACGCTCACGCATATGTCGACCGTGGACTTGCCAAAGTAAGCAAGGGCCAAAGAAAATCGGGTTGCGATGACTTTGGTCGTGCCGAATGGCTTCGCACCGTGAACGTCGAAGAATACCAGTCCCGCTATTGCGGCGCCTGATTAGACCGTACTTTGGTGTCTGTCTTTGGTGACGTCCATGATGGCACCTGAAACCGATAGTACTTTCCCCGTGTTGGGGTCGAATATCGGCTTGCCGTAGTCGATCACTTTGATGACTTTTCCGTTGGCATCAACCATCCGGTACTCTGTCACAGTAGATTTGCCCGAAATCACCTTGGATAGGTGGTCTTTTACCAAGTGCAAATCATCTGGATGAATGAGTTCTCTCCATCCATTAGATGTAAACGCTTTCTCGGAGCTGTGTCCAGTCACTTTAACAAATGCATCAGACACCCAATCGAAGTGAACGTGACCCGTATTCTCGGCGATGAGGTGGTAGGTGAAATCGGAGTTTTTTTCAACCAGACGAGAGAAGTTCACGTTTCGCTTGCTCAACGTCTTAAGAATACGCTTCTGAAGTGTGAGATTCTGGATGTTCGCGCGAATCAATCTTCCTTCGGTCAACTCGTGGTGGTGGCATCGAATTTCAACCTGTATCGGTAGTCCCGATTTATGCGTAATCACCGTCTTGATCTTGTTCTTCTCTAGCTCGTTGGGCTGGTCAACTGCCGAGAACCGAGCCTTAAGCGAGTGAGCGTGTCGACTGCTTATAATATCCCATATCGACATGCGACCAAGTTCTTCCTTCTCATACCCTGAAAGTGCCCTGAACGCTTTATTGGCGTAAATGATGCGTCCCTCTGGATCGAAATCGACCAACGTACGCTTCGACAGCTCGTCCATATTGTCGAAATCGGCGTTCTGCTCCACATACGTAGCTTCGGCACGCTTCTTGGTGGTTATATCGTGCTGATACGATACCCAGTGGGTCAGCTCGCCCTTATCATTGTAGATTGGGTGAATATCCCACTGGTTGATAAACTCGGATCCATCCTTACGATAGTTTACGGCCTGACCGAAGAACGAGTGACCCTCTATCAAGGATTTCTTCAAATGTGCCAAAGTTCCTTTGTCGGTCTTGGGTCCCTGAAGGATTCTGGGGGTCTTGCCAATCACTTCATCGCGGCTATAGCCGGTCATCTTTGTGAAGCCTTCGTTGACATAAACTATTTGCGGACCGCCATCAACAAGGTTGATGTCGGTGACCAAAATTGAGTCATAGTCATTCTTGATGGCCTGTTCTAAAAGCCACAGGTTCATCTTTGAACGCTCGCAATCGCTTTTGATGGCGCTAAAAGCGTTTTTGAGTTCTTCAAAAGCTTTCTCGTCTTTGGCGCACGAGCGCAGCAGTTGATCTTGCTCTTCTGTCATTGTTTAATGAAACTATCGAATGAATACGTAAAATCGGGTTGACTTGGATGAGATTGCTGCAACCTCATTTTTTATAAATCTGATAATGGCACACAATCGTTCCAAAACTTTGGATATTTTCCGTATTGAAATTGGTTGAATATACGCTAAAACATTAAAAATGCATCAACCCGCGAACGTATTGACTACCTGTGCGTCTATGTTGATGAGAGTAAATAAAATAATTGGTTTCAGTGGGATCGCACCCTATTTCAATGTCGTCACTTTCCTCAACTTACGGTTTACCCTTACACGCGCATATGCTCCTATCTGTGCTACGTGATGACGATATCGCTGAGCCTGGCGACCAAGTTGCATTGGGCCAGGCGTTGGAGCGGCTATACCCTAGAGTTTACCGTGCCGTAGCCGGCATTACTGCAGGAACAGGACTGGATGTCGACGACCTTACCCAAGAGGCATTTCTGAAAGCCTACCGCAACATTGACAGTTTTCGCGGCGAAAGTAGCCTGTACACGTGGACCTACCGCATAGCGCGCAACGTCTGCCTCGATGCCATGCGTCGTCGCAAGTTTCGCGGGCAGTTCATTTTCGACTGGTTCAAGCAGCCCGATTCCGATTACGAATTCCCTGATCCTTCTGGAACAGATGTCGCCGAGGACAGAAACACTCGGTATTGGATCGACAAAGCTCTGGCAAAGTTACCTGAAGATTTCAGGTCTGTGATCGTATTTAGGGAAATTCAAGACCTCAGTTACGATGAAATTTCCCAAATTTTGGACATTCCCGAAGGGACCGTCAAAAGTCGCCTGTTCAAGGCAAGAAAAATGATGAGAGAGCAGCTAGAATTATACGGAGTTACACCATGAACGATATCAGAAACTTGGAAGAACGCATCACTGAGGCCATCGACGGGCTTCTCAGCGAACAGCAGCTCTCTGTTCTCGAGGCCGATCTACAGAGCCATCCCGATCTGCTTGCAGAATACCGGATGCAGATGAGTGGACTTCCCGTTCGCTCTTCGTATGCCGACGTGCAACCCGATCCCTTTGCTGTAAGCCGAATGCGCCAGAAAATGCGTGCCGCCAGCCAAGACCAGTGGCAATATGACGCTATTCGGATCTTCAAGCGCTATGTGCTTGCATCTGGCGTGGGTGTAATCCTCTTTTTTATGGCGCTGCACGCCATACCTGGTACATCCAACGACAACGACATGATCGATGACGAAATTTCGGTCATGTTTGAATCCTTAGAACAAGATGCGCTGAGTTGGTCGATCATCGACAACTCGACGCCAACACAGAAGTAAACACAAGTGAAGACAAAAATTTGGATTACGGTCGCCTTTTTGGTCACATTCGTGTTTGGCTTTGTTGCCGGATACCTAGTACCACGCGAGCCATTATCAACTCCGAGGAATCAATGGTCCCAGAACCGTGGGTCAGATCGGAATGATATGCGAGAGCGCGAAATGCGTGAGAGACGCAGGCTTGCCGAAGAGTTAGATCTGAGTACGGAGCAACGCGAAGTGGTCGAACGATTGACACTTGAGTTCAGCCAGCGCGTACGTCGCACTCTTCAAGATGCCAATGTGTCGACAAGAGAGCGCATCAGTGCACAACACGACAGCCTTAGCGTAAAGATGCGCGAAGTGCTCAACGATGAGCAGTTTGAAAAGTGGGAAAAGCACCACGAGCGCCGCATGGAGATGCTGCAGAGACGAGGGAGATAAGATGCCTGCAGCATAGGTCCCTACGGGATGACAATTGTGATAATAAAATAAAAGGCGGCACTTCGTGCCGCCTTTTTACTTTTATACATAATGTCGTGTCATCCCGTAGGGACCTATATCGAAGACATCTTCTGTCAGAGCAGCTTAGCGATCGTGGCCAGTTGCATATTCGAGGTGCCCTCATAGATCTTGCCGATCTTGGCATCACGCCAATACTTCTCAACTGGGTACTCCGTCACATAACCGTTTCCGCCGTAAAGATCGATGGCCATCGATGCCACCTTCTCAGCTACGGCCGATGCGTGGAATTTAGCCATGGCGGCCTCCTTCAAGAAGGGTTCGCCGACTGTTTTGAGTCGAGCGGCTTGGTACACAAGCAACTTGGTCGTTTCGATGTCGAGCGCCATTTCGGCCAACTGGAACTGCACGGCTTGGAAGTCGAAAATCGCCTTGCCGAACTGCTTGCGCTCTTTGGTGTATGCCAGCGCTGCCTCATGGGCGGCACGTGCGATACCTAGCATTTGAGCACCGATGCCAATGCGTCCTTCATTCAGCGTCTCAATGGCCACTTTGTATCCCATGCCTAGTTCACCAAGGATGTTGGCCGCTGGAACAACACAGTCTTCGAAAATAAGCTCGCAAGTTGAGCTGGCACGAATGCCGAGTTTGTCTTCCTTTTTGCCGATGCTGAAGCCCGGCATGCCCCGCTCAACCACGAATCCGGTGATGCCCTTGTAACCCAACTCAGGATCAATAGTGGCAAAGACGATGAAGATTTCGGCCTCGTTGGCGTTGGTGATCCACAGCTTGGTACCGTTGAGCACGTAGTTGTCGCCGTCCTTCTTAGCACGGCATTTCAGGGCGAATGCGTCGCTTCCCGAGCCGGCTTCCGAAAGCGCATATGCGCCTACCTTCGTCTGGGCAAGCTGTGGCAAATACCGTTGTTTGACGTCTTCACTTCCCCAACGCACGAAGGCGTTGTTCACAAGAGTATTCTGTACGTCCATGAACACTCCCACCGATGCGTCCACCTTCGATATCTCCTCGA
>CAZVRJ010000011.1:0-67006 GCA_964629885.1 uncultured Chitinophagales bacterium
TAGACTCACAGAATCGAGGCTCTCCGATGTGGGTATTCATCCACCCGTGCAGCACACAACTGCCATGATGGGTAAAATTCGGACTGGACTCATCGTGGCCGCTTTGGCAGCCGTCGCACTTGTCGTTGTTGTGGCCACGGGTTTGCTCGCGATCAACCCGCTTGGTATTGCCCAAGGCTCCGCATACATCATTCTGACCCTCGTGACGGCTTTCTTTGCCTATGTAATCTTCTTCGGTGGACTCGACAGCGCCGAGATCAAGCGTGTGATCGTCATTGCTTTCCTCTTTTTGGCCGCCGCCATGTTCTGGAGCGGATTCGAGCAGGCTGGTTCTTCGCTGAACCTGTTCGCTGAGCGCTACACCGACCGCACCATTTTGGGGTGGCTCATGCCGACGAGCTGGTTCCAGTCGATCAACTCGATGTTCATCATCATTCTGGCCCCCGTGTTCGGTTGGCTTTGGGTGGCGCTGTCGCGGGCGAAGATAGAGTTGAGCATGCCCTTCAAGTTCGGCCTCGGCTTGGTGCAGTTGGGTCTCGGGTTTTTCGTGCTGGTGTTTGCGGCCAACATCGCCTTGGCGAATGCTTCGGGTGCAGGTCCAGGCTGGCTCGTGCTCACCTACCTGCTTCACACCATGGGCGAGCTGTGTTTGAGTCCGGTGGGATTGAGCTCCATCACCAAGCTGTCGCCGAAGAAGTTCGTAGGACAGATGATGGGCATCTGGTTCATGGCAGCCGCCTTGGGCAACTTGATAGCGGGTCTTTTGGCCGGACGCTTCAGCGACGCCGCCATCACGGCAAACCCGTCGTTGCTGCCCGACCAATTCCAGCTCATTTTCTATACCACCGCCGGCACTGGTCTGTTCGTGATCTTGATCAGCCCGTTCATTAAGAAGCTGATGGGGAATGTGAAATAGTAGACATTGGGCATTGGACATTGGGCATCGAAGATGTCTATCCCGTAGGGATCATTTCACTCTATGAGGCCGCCGCTGTCATCCCGACGAAGTAGGGACCTATGCCGGAGGCATCTCAACATGCTTATACAAATCGCCGCTGTCATCCTGTAAGGACCTATGCCGAAGGCATCTCCCACATACTCAAATGACCCCATTGCCGCCATTGCCACACCTCCCGGCGAGGGTGGGATTGCGGTGATACGTGCTTCGGGCAAGGGAGTAATCGAGTTGGTCGACACGATATTT
This sequence comes from uncultured Chitinophagales bacterium, assembly GCA_964629885.1. Classification (GTDB taxonomy): domain Bacteria; phylum Bacteroidota; class Rhodothermia; order Balneolales; family CAYWCV01; genus CAYWCV01. Next base: position 1,205 of record CAZVRJ010000011.1, read on the forward strand.
CGTGGTAAGATTTTAGCCAAACAGGCATCACATACGGCGCATTTCGGCAAAATTGAGCGCAATGGCGAGGTTGTGGACGAAGTGGTTGCCACGGTATTTCGTGGTCCGAAATCGTTCACGGGTGAGGATACTGTCGAAATATCGTGCCATGGTGGCGTGTTGGTGACCCACTCCGTGCTCGAGACCGTGTTGTCGGTGGGCATTCGGATGGCCGAGCCGGGCGAGTTCACTATGCGGGCCTTCCTGAACGGTAAGATGGAGCTCTCGCAAGCCGAGGCCGTTGCCGATATGATCCACGCCAAGAGCCGTCGTGCACTGCAAGCGGCCCAGCAGCAGCTCGATGGTGCACTGGGTGAGTTTGTGGCGAGGTTCCGCCAAGCCATCATCGACGCCACAGCCATGCTCGAACTTGAGCTCGACTTCATCGAGGAGGACGTCGAATTCGCCGACCGATCGGGGCTGATGAAGCTGCTCGTGGATCTCGATACACAGATCGGTGGGTTGCTTGAGACGTACGAAACTGGCCGACTTTTACGCGATGGGGTGCGCACGGTTTTGGTTGGGCGTCCAAACGCGGGCAAATCCACCTTGCTGAATACGCTTACGGGCAAGGACCGCGCCATTGTGAGTGCCATCGCCGGAACCACACGCGACACCATCGACGCCGACTGGACCTATGGTGGAATCTATTTTAAACTCATCGACACGGCTGGACTCAGGATAACCGACAACGTGATCGAAGCCGAGGGGGTGAAACGATCGGAGAAGGCCATCTTGGAAGCCGACGTGGTTATGGTGCTCAGCGACATGACCACCGATCACGGCAGGACGCAGGCATACGAGCAGCTTAAGCAAGCACATCCTGAAAAGCCCATCCTGCATATTGGGAACAAAGTTGACATGGCCTCGTCCGACGAGGACCTCAGTGCCTACGACGTCGTCATTTCGGCCGCATCCGGCCAGGGCGTCGATAAGCTAAAGCAGCTGCTGCTCGACAAGGCCCTCGGCAGGCATGATACCGATGCCGGGAGTCTTGTCATAACAGCCACGCGTCATCGCGACGCCTTGCAGAAAGCCCGAAATTTCGTTCAGTCTGCCATTGCCCGTCTCGAAGACGGATCAAGCAATGAGTTCTTGTCGATCGATCTGCGAGGTGCCCTTCAGGAGTTGGGTCACATCACGGGGGTGAGTATAACCAACGAAGACATTTTAGACTCAATATTTAGCCGATTTTGCATCGGTAAATGATTGTGCCGTAGTGTCTTAGTTGCGGTGCTTAATAAGATAGAAGACACCAACTTGAAAACCACGGTTGAACGTCTCGACCAACGAGGACTCAGCGATGTCGCTCATTCCGTGATTGTAGCGTACGTCAAAACCGAATCCAGTAGATGGCTGAACATAGCTGGCACCGAAGCTCAAGCCCAAGTCGAGGTTGTTGAAACTATCTTTGACATCGACGGAGCTGCCGTTTTCGGCTTTGGCACTCATCAGGAATCCAATTTGTGGACCTGCTTGTAGGCGAAAGCCATTGTTGAACATGTATTGAATCAACAGTGGCACGTTCACATAATTCAGGTTCAGCTTGGCGTCGCCGACAGTCGAATTTGCACCTTGCATCGAGAATACAATTTCGGGTTGCAAACCAAATTGGCTTGCCATGTGGACGTGACCCAGCAGACCAACGTGGCCACCTAGCTTGGTGTCAAATTCCCCGCCGTTGTTGTTCGAGAGGTTGTAGGCGTTTAAGCCACCCTTGATTCCGATGTTTACGTGCTGTGCTTGCACAGTGCCTACAGCCATTACCGTGAATAGCGCGATTGTAGCGATAATTGATTTCATAGTGCCTTTTTTTGTTGAACTGGAAGTAATATCCAATTAATGTGTCGCTGACATGAAATTGAAATCGTGTCCCGATTCAATTCATGGCGTGCAGGTTATACTGTCCTTACTTGATAATGTTCCCCTGGTGTCGATGTTTACATCCTTCGGTTCATCAAATATGAGCCCGACATCTGTTTCCATCGCCAATATTCGTATTTTCACATGTCAGTTCGATTAAGTTCTCTGATTCACCTACCAACCATCTTCCCATGTATACCGGCTTCCAACACCTGCACTCCGCATTTGCCTACGTGGTGCTTGCACTCATCGTTATCGTCATTCTTATCGCGCTGATTGGTAAACTGGGAGGTAAACCATTCTCCTCTAGCTTGAAGCGTCTGGCCCTTTGGTCGATGCTTGCCCTGCACCTTCAGTTTGTAGTCGGGATCGCACTTTATTTTCTATCACCATTGGGGTTTTCGGCAATGAGCGGTGAAGCCATGAGCGACTCCATGTTGCGTCTGTACGTGGTTGAACACCCAATCACCATGTTGTTGGGGATCATTGTCATCACGATTGGCCACGGACGTATGAAGCGCACTGTAAATGACGATAAGAAGTACATGCAGCTCATTTTGTTCTACACGATCGGTTTGGCGTTGGTACTATCCAGAATTCCTTGGACAGCCTGGCTAGGTTGATCAACAAGATCGGTAAAGTTTGGCAGCAAGATGTGAGTCGTTTTCATGTCTAGAACTTCTTAAGTTGGTTTCAGGACATATAATGTTCTTTGTACCATATTGATGAGGAGTACGTCATGAAAATGCTAAAAGATAAGGTTGCAATAGTAACCGGCGGTGGATCAGGAATCGGCCGTGCAGTGGCAATTTGCTATGCGAGAGAGGGCGCAAAAGTCGTAGTATCCGACATTGATGATATGGGTGGCAAAGCTACTGTCGACATGATTTTGAATGAGGGCGGTGAAGCCACGTATGTGCATGCCAACGTGGCAAGTGCGTCCGACAACGAAATGCTTGTCAAGAAAACAGTCGATGCATACGGGGCACTGCATATTGCCTGCAATAATGCAGGCATTGGCGGCCCGGCTTTCTTAACAGGCGAATATCCACTTGATGGGTGGGACAAAGTGATAGGCATCAATTTGACAGGCGTGTTTTTTGGCATGCGCTATCAAATACCTGAAATGCTCAAATCTGGAACCGGTGCCATTGTAAACATTGCCTCCATATTGGGTCAGGTCGGTTTCGCCACCGCATCGGCCTATGTGGCCGCAAAACATGGGGTAGTGGGTTTGACGAAGAATGCTGCCATTGAGTATGCCGACAAGGGAATCCGCGTGAACAGCGTCGGTCCAGCCTTTATCAAAACACCGTTGCTTGACAATCACCTCTCGCCAGAAGTGATGGACTTTTTGGTCACCAAACACCCAATTGGGCGCATGGGTGATGCCATGGAAGTCGCTGAGCTTGTGCTCTGGCTTAGCTCCGACAAGGCCTCGTTTGTGACGGGTAGCTATTATGCTGTCGATGGTGGGTATTTATCCGTTTGATTGACACAGTTTGTATATTCAGATTAGTAAACAAAAAATACAATTAACTACACTGCTTTATGATTCGACATTCAACTGCCGTATGGAATGGTTCTGGTAAAGAAGGTTATGGACATCTAACTACTGCCAGTACTGTACTGAAAGAAACGCAATACTCATTCAGCTCACGGTTTGAGGAAGGTATAGGCACGAACCCCGAAGAGCTTATTGCCGCTGCACACGCAGGGTGCTTTTCTATGAAGCTCAGTTTTATTCTCGGTGCTGCTGGTTTCACACCTGATGTTCTCACCACGAAATGTAACATCACATTTGAAAACGGGAAAATCGTTAGATCGCATCTCATACTCGTTGCTAATGTACCGGGCATTGATCAGGCAACATTCGACGCTTCAGTAAAAGATGCAAAGGAAAACTGCCCTGTATCATTGCTATTGAACACAGAAATAAGTGTAGAAGCTACTTTAAAGGCTTAATGATAAAATAGTGCGTTCGCATTTCGAACCCTGAATAGGATTCAAATACCTGGTATAAGGCCATTAATCCGTCACTGTGAGCGTGATGGCGTAGGATGATTAACGCTTCGAATTGAAACTCTGAGCGCTGGTTCGAATCATATGCAAGGTAGAATCTGGTCCCATCCAGCCATTCGAGGACATCATACCTGGACCCTTATAACTCATGAACCAGTTCTCCAAAATTTGCAGCATTTCGGGATAATCACTTAACAAACAAGCAAGCGACTCACACGGTACCAAACGCAAATTCTCATCGGTAGGAATCAGCAGCACCTTATCGTCGATTTCGCCACGGTCAATGAGCCTGAAAGTCCCCAAGGGCATAGCCGAGACTAAGCTGCCAGTCGCCTGTCGTTTAGATAAAAGAAGTGCGTCGACGGGATCGCCATCACCACCATCCTCGGGATCTGAAAATGTTGATGGGATGAACCCGTAATTAACTGGGTACGGGAGGAAACGTATCTCGCGAGGCTTTCCATCGATTAATTCAGCCTCGAATAGGTCTCTATCTTTGTTGTATTCAAACTTAATGGATTCACCTGCTGGTATTTCAACTACCATATAAACAGCTGACGAGTCGATGGTCGCAAACGCTGGCAACGAATCGTATTTAACCTTGCTGTTACAACCAGCTATAAGGTAAAAAACCGAGAGGATCAGTAATAATCGCATATGGATAGAATAAAAAAAGCCACTCACCTTATGATGAGTGGCTTAATTGAATTTAGGTACGTTTAGTTACCAAACAAATCCATCTTGATACCAAAGTTCATTCTAACATTGTAGAATTCCTCCTGCATCATGCGGGAGCGAATACCTTGATAGTAACGAAGCGGCTGGTTCGTCAAATTGTTGACTTCGGCAAAGACACGAATTTTTGGAGTAATCGTATACGAGCCGTTCACGTCGATAAATGTCTGGCGATCGTAGAAGCGGTCTTCGAAGGACTCGCCACCGAGTTCATCTACATAGTCGCTAGCATAGTTGAGCGAAGTACGTAACGACAAGCGCGATGTTTCGTACGACAACGAGCCGTTAAACATGTTCTTGGCTGTTCCTGGAAGTGATAGGTCGTCGTTTTCGCGTCCCTCGACACCTGAGGTAGAAGACTCGGTGCGCGTGTAGTTCAAGTAAACTCCGAGACCTTTCCACAATTGGCGCTGAATGGCAACCTCAAATCCAAATACATCGGCAGTACCACCGTTCAATGCTGTTGTGAACTGAAGACCGGAGCCAAATGTTGGGTCTGTGTAATTGCGGGTGGTCTGGTTGTAGATGAAGTTGTTGACATCTTTATAGAACACGCCGGCCGACACAATACCTACGTTGCTGAAGTAGCTTTCAGCCATCAGGTCAAAGTTCATGGCCGTGGTGGCCTTCAGATCTGGGTTTCCGCGCTCAAGTTCGGAATCCTCCGAAACAAACAACGCGTATGGAACCAATTGGAAGTAACCCGGACGGGCTAATGTGTTGGTCCAGGCAAAACGGACGATGGAGTTCTCGTTAACGGCATATCGCAGGTGCAAGCCCGGCATAACGTTGACATACGAATTGGAACCCGTGTTCTTGGTTACTACTTCCTCGTCCACATCGAATTCATTACCCGTGTAGTCGATAGATGTAGCTTCGATGCGCAAACCAACAACCGCCGACAATTTATCGCTTAATTGATGGTCAACCATGGCGTAGGTCGATGCAATTTGCTCGTCTGCATTGTAGTTGCCAGAAATGTACTCCTCCAAGCCATCTTCCTTGCGGAATAGTGAGCCATTTTCTAAGTTCAGTCCACCCAAGAACTCTGCCGTCACAAATTGGCCAGCACGATACTTCGAGCCCGGCATGAAACCGGAGTCGGTCTGGTCATTGTACGGAACTGACCCAAGGGTCGAACCAAATGTTGCAACACTGAGTGGGCGATAATAGTAGAAGTTATTTTCGCGCTCTTTGTTTTTAGTGCGAATTTTTCCGCCAAACTTTAAGAAGCCATCGTTGCTGTACGGAAGAAGCAAATCAATTTTTGCATTTAGATCTTGGTCGGATGTGAAGCTGTATTGCTCAGAAAGCTCGTGGAAACTAATTGCCAAATTGTCGGTGGTGTTCGCAAGTTGGGCGTTAGGTTTGTTCGTGTCGGTCAAGTCGAGCACCGTTGCGCGGCCAGCTTGGCGATAGCTGATATAGCGCTCATTTGGACGCTCTTCACTTGCTTTAGCGGCAGAAATAGACCAGTTGAGCTTGAGGCTGCCAAAAAGGTGATCGCCACCGAGCGACAAATTTCTGGTGCGCTGGTCTTCAAGACGTGTTGCTTTTACACGATCGTTATCAAGACCACCTTTCGTTTGGAATTGGACGCGTGCTGGCAAGTTGTAGGTGCCATTGCCGTTGTCAACTGCCTGATTGCGGTCGAATGCGCGTTGGATTTGGCTAACACGCATGCGGTAGCGGTTCTCCCAGTCATCACGCCAGTTGTACATACCATTCAGGTAGATAACGTTTCTGTCGTCTACGCGGTAATCTAAGCCAATCGATCCACTACGACGGTCACGACGGACCAAATACTTACGTATGTCAAATTCGTCCAGTACGGCTCGTCCATCATTTAACTCAGTCCAAACTGCCTCGATGTTGTCGGAGCCGAAGTCATGGCTGTGAAAGGTGCCCGAAAGCATCACACCAAGTTTATCGTCGGCAAAACGGTTGCCGACAGAAAAAGAGCCATTCCAAATTGGCTTGTTGCTGAGGAAGTTCATCCCACTTGCTGCAGTACCTGAAAAACGTAGCCCACTCGGGGTGCTTTTAGTAATTAAGTTTACCGATCCACCGATAGCATCGGCGTCCATGTCGGGTAAAACAGCCTTGCTTACCTCGATGCTTTGGATCATGTCGGCAGGAATGAGATCAAGCTGGATAAGGCGGTTGTCACCTTCGGCCGAAGGCATACGCTCGCCGTTAAGGGTTACAGAGTTTAGCTGTGGCGCCATGCCACGAATGATGATGTTACGGGCTTCACCTTGGTCATTCTGAATGGTGATACCGCTGACGCGCTTCAGGGCATCTCCGATATTGGCATCCGGGAAACGGCCAACCTGATCGGAAGACACCACATTCGTGATGTTCATATTGTTACGCTGCTGATTAAGAGCACGAGCCTGGCCACGAAGATTGTCGCCGAGAACGATGACTTCGTCGCCTACTTTCGCTGCTTCTTCCAAGCGGACATTCAATGCGCTGGATTCTCCCTGACGAACAACAACTGGGAGATTCAGAGTGGCGTAGCCGATGTACGAAACTCTGACGGTGTAGGAACCAACCGGCACGTTCACAAGCGTATAGCGTCCGTTGGCATCAGAAACTGTTCCCTTAGATGGCAACTCCACCAAGAGAACCGTTGCACCAGGCATTGGGAATCCGTCTCTGTCTACAACGCGGCCTGTTATCGATCCTGATTGCGCAAAAACGGTAAGGGGTGACACAATTATTAAAAGCAGAACACAGAATAACTTTTGTAACATAGAATCAAATGTGGTTTTTGGATAAGTCAAAAGATATTATCCCCACATAATGTCAGTGTTAAACTAATGTCACATAATTGTTACTTGCAGGCGAATCAGTCGACTGGTTTAGTGGTCGGGAAATTCTGCCCACCTATCCAGTTTTCGTCCTTGCCGTCGACCTCAGCCCGGTAAACGCGGCTGGTTGGGTATGCCCACATGATATCGTCGTTTGCGAGAATCATGTCGAGAACGGCCTCGCTGATCTGTTGCTGAGTGCCTCTGCGGCGTCTCGGATCGGTGAGATACCGGATCGTTAGATTAATCCCATACTCCTTGATATCAACGTAAACTGTGGGAGTGAGAATGCTGTAATTCAAATAGTAGGTCGAAGCCGCCTCGATCATCTCTTGTTGCGCGCTTTTGGTGACTTCGGCTGAATATCTGTTAGCTATCTCCAAAAGGAGTTCTTTAGCCTTACGCCAGTTACTCTCAAAGGCTATTCGCACGGTTACTTCATTCCAAATATACTTGAAGCCACCAGTGTAGTTGTAGACGTGGCCAATGAAAACTCTGTGGTTAGATACATGCACAACACGACCCGTGCTTTGATCGGCATCAACCCACTCTCCGATCTCCATCAGGGTGAACTTAAACAAGCCCTGGTCAATTACGTCGCCCTTCACAACTCCTGTGGCATCCTTAATAGCTATTCGATCGCCTAGACGGAAGGGGTGTCTCCACATAATGAACATGAAGGCGGCGATGTCTTGTACAGGTTCGCGTAATACGATAACCAGACCAGCGGCTACGAGCGCGATATACGTACCGATCGCCCCCACCCCCTCAAACCAAATACGACCGATAAGAAGTATGCCAAGTATGGCAATGACGAATCGGGTGGTTTTACCCCACTTGTATCTCACTCCGGTGTCGGTCACATTTCGAAGGGCAATTTTAAGTACGGCAAACTGAACGATGGCCAGAATTATTGCCGCTGCTACCGAGAGCAACAGTTTCAAAGAGGCGTCTTGGCTGATGCCCAAAAACTCGCTAATTATTTGTAAAATTCGGTCCATAATATCAGCCTGAATCGGCTTGATTTGAAAGGTATAAAATCGAACTCAGTCAGTTGTATCGTTTGAGGAATGACAACAGGGTATCCTATGTTTTACGATTAAGTCGATAACAAGATTCAAGAATCTGAGTACTCGTCTTAACTTTTGCCCATCTGAACCAATCAAAAAAATCCCTATGCTCTCATCGATCTCAAAATATAAAGATACCGCATTATTACTTACCCGAACCGGCCACTAATTGATGATGGACAAGCCGAGTGGTTGCAAATTGTCCGTACCTTTTAGGCATGCTGCTCTACCCTGAAAATCTTACCCAGAAAATCGGATTTGAAACTGTTCGTGAGTCCACCATGCAGGGTATACTCACAAACATGGGAGCCGAGCATCTCGAATCGCTGCATCCAACCGCCGACATGGTTGAATTGCGCGACCGCTCAGAGTCGACCGAAGAGATGTTGCGGATACTTCAATTGGGTGAGGGATTGCCGCTTGAGGGGTTGTATGACATCCGCCAAGCCGTTAAGCGATCGAGGGTTCAGCGCAGCATTCTCGATCCTATGTCGTTGCTTCAAATCGGTGCCATGGCATCAGCGTCGAGGCGTATCAAACAGTTTTTCCAAGCAAAGATGGATTTATATCCACGACTGGGAGCTACAGGAAACAAGCTGGTACCCATCAAGGAACTCGAGACTGCGGTTCAGAATGTGTTGAGCGAGAGTGGAGAGGTGAAAGATACGGCCAGTAACACGCTTCGCAACATACGCCGATCGATGCACCAGCGTAAGGCCGAGCTTCGAACCACATTGGATCGAATATTACGGGAGGCAGCCCGTAACGAAATGACCGGCGACGAAGGGATGACAATACGCAACGGCAGGATGGTGATCCCTGTAAAAGTAGAATACAAGCGCAAGATCCAGGGTTTCATCCACGATATATCTGCAACGGGCCAAACCGTTTACCTTGAGCCTGTCGAGGCGCTGCATTTAAACAACGAAATTCGGCAACTCGAAATTCAGGAAGCCCAAGAGATAGAGCGGTTGCTCATGGAGCTCACCGATCTGGTGCGAAAGTATGCCGACAATCTCCACGAGAATGGTGAGCACATAGGCGAATTGGATTTGGCTCACGCTATTGGTCGGTTCTCATATCGGCTAAATGGACAAATTCCGGAGTGGGGCACCGCTCAACTCAAGTTGTTGAGAGCAAAGAATCCACACCTTTTACTCAAGAAGTTAAGGGACTCGACAAGAAAAGAAGAAGTTGTTCCGCTAGACTTGGAGCTCGACTCCAATGAGCGTTGCCTTCTGATCACGGGTCCGAACGCAGGCGGGAAGTCGGTGGCCCTAAAAACGCTCGGCTTGTGCTCCATCATGCTGCAATGCGGATATGCAATCCCCGTGGCCGATGGAACCCAAATGCCGGTTTTCGACAGCATCTTCATCGACTTGGGCGACGATCAGTCGGTCGAGCAAGACCTTTCTACGTTCTCATCGCGCCTCACATGGATGCGCGACACCCTCAAGGAGGCGAAACATGGCAGTTTGGTGCTCATCGACGAAGCAGGTACCGGCACAGACCCAGAAGAGGGAGCCGCATTATACCAAGCCTTCATGGAAACCATGATGGAACGTGGAGTGCTTGTATTGGCTACGACGCACCACGGACATCTCAAAATATTTGCACATGATCATCCACAGGCTGTAAATGCCTCGATGGAGTTCGACCCAGTAACCCTATCGCCGACTTATATTTTTAGGAAAGGCGTACCTGGAAGCAGTTATGCCTTTGAGATAGCGGCACGAATCGGTGTCGATGGCATGCTGCTCGACCGAGCTCGCGCAAAGATCGGGAAGTCGAAGAACAGGGTTGAATCGTTGATCCTCGAGCTTCAAACAAAGACCCGAGAAGCCGATTTGGCTGCGTTTCAAGCCGGAATCACACTTCGCGAGGTTGAGAAGCAGCGCTCCGATCTTGAGACCAAACAAAAGGCCATACTCAACGAGCAGACCAAACTTCGACAAAAAGCCCTCCAAGAGGCGCGTAACATTGTGATTGGTGCACAAAAGCAAGTCGATGACGCGGTTAAGCAGATCAAAAAGAGTGGTGGCGACAAAGAGGTGGTGAAGGCGGTTCGGAAAAAGGTACGCGACACTGTGGCTGCAAACGATAGCGAACTGCAGCAAATTGATGAGCAACGGTTATATGAGGTGTCGGGCGACCCGCCAGTGCCGGGCGACATGATCCGTTTCTTGGACGGCAAGAGCACCGGCGAGCTATTAGAGCTGACGGGCAAGCAGGCAGTCGTACTGGTTAATGGAATGAGGATGAAGACACGAGTCGAAAAGTTGGTAAAGGTGACCGAGCAAATCAAAAAGCCAACAACACCTATGGTTAAGGTGATGTCTTCGGCATCAATGCCAGTGCCACTTCAGGTGCCCATCACACTCGATATAAGGGGCATGCGTGCCGACGAAGCCGAGAAAAAGGTGGTTCGATACATAGACGATGTAATCCAGACAGGGTTGCATCAGGTCGAGATCATTCACGGAAAGGGCGATGGTATTCTGAGGAAGATTGTTCACGACCATCTTGTGACACGCGGAAACATCCGCAAATATTACACACCACGCTGGGACATGGGTGGACCAGGGGTAACAGTTATTGAAGTTTGATTATGACCGCTGCTCAAGCAAGGTAATTTCGTCGTTGACGATACTGAGCTGGTGGTGCAAATAATGGCGAACTGCTGTTAAATACCCGAGCCGCGATACCTCGTCATCCATATAGGTCACGGTATCCTGCTCGGTGCGTTCGGGCGGGAAATGACCACCATATCGGGTTTCTATGAAGAACTCTGTGGATGGGACCCCCAACGCGATTGATAGCTTCTGGATATTGTCGCCGTCGGGTGCATACTCAGCCACTTCCCACTTACTTACATGTGAATGGTGCACTCCAATTATTTCGCCGAGCGCTCGTTGGGTAAGCCTTCTTGATTTTCTCAGTTTCCGTAAGGTGTTGCCATTAAATGTCACGTCACTAAAAGCGATAGTATGTAGTAGGAAATTCGCAGAATTCTTCTAATTTGTTGCGAATGTGTGAATAAAATTTGAATTCATCAAAATTGAATCTACATCAAAAAAGAGGGACAAACAATGGATAACGAACTCGAGAGACTGAGGGTAGCCTATGAAATGGCAAAGGTTCGAAAGCGTCAGACTAACGGCAAGGCGTATACCGATAGGGAAGTGGCACGTGAATACTTAACGCAGAATAGCAGCATGATTAGTAAAGTTCTGAGTGGGTCGGCCAAGTCAGAAAGGGTAGTCGAGTCGCTGGTAAAATTTATCAACAGCGTCGATCCCAACCTCCTCAAATAGGCTTATCTAATAGTTTTACTTTGTAAGATTCGCTCAATCTGCGTACATTTACGCAATTTGACAACAAGCGAAAATGAGCAAAGCAAAAATCATATCGGAGTTTTGGGAGTTCATGAAAGTCAGAAAGAAATACTGGCTTCTTCCGATAGTGGTCATTTTGGTAGGATTAGGTTTGCTCATCGTCGTTACCAGTAACACGGCGCTCGCGCCCTTCATCTATGCGTTGTTTTAAATCTTGGAGTACCACAACAGCATTGAAGAAAAAACCCGACCTTTATCCCATTTCATGAATCCGACAATTCCACAGTTGAGTTGTCGGATTTTTTTTGGTTATCAGACAGCATAAAATAAATACAGATCATGTCCCTCAAACCTCGTATACCTGCACTTATAGCCCTAGCAGACGGCACTACCGCTTCCGGGTGGTCGATAGGCCAGGAGGGCACCACGGGTGGAGAGCTATGCTTCAACACCAGTATGACTGGTTATCAGGAGATATTCACTGATCCCAGCTACTTCGGTCAGCTTATGATGATGACCTACCCCCATATCGGTAACTACGGCACCTCGTCGAGAGACGACGAGGCTTCGAAAGTGATGGTTTCGGGTATCATCGTACGCGATTTCTCTTACGATTACAGTAACCCGATAGCAGATGGTAGCCTTCAAGAGTACTTGCAGAGGAACGGAATAGTTGGCATTACAGGCATTGACACACGGAAGTTAGTGCGGCACATTCGAAGCAAGGGTGTAATGAATGCCGTCATCTCGACGGAGATTTTAGATCCTGCTGCACTTGTTGCATAAGCAATAGAGTGGGTCAGCATGGTTGGCCTCGAGTTGGCCTCGAAGGTAACCCGTGAGGAGGCACAGACCATACCGGGCAACGGTGGCTATCGCATTGCCGCCATCGATTATGGTATTAAGCAGAACATCCTGAACAACTTCACAAGCAGGGGCTGCACCGTGCGCGTGTTTCCAGCTAAGACCACATTTGAAGAGATTCAGTCTTGGGATCCCGATGGGTTTTTCTTCTCGAACGGCCCTGGCGACCCAAACCCAATGGAATACGGTATCGAAACCGTGCAACAGGCTAAAGCGAGTGGTAAGCCGCTCTTTGGCATATGCCTAGGCCATCAGTTGATGGCACTCTCCGAAGGCATTAAAGTAGGAAAAATGTTTGTGGGTCACCGAGGTGCAAACCATCCCGTAAAGAACATATCGACTGGCTTGGTTGTGATTACTACACTGAATCCCGGGTTTTCGGTTCTGCCTGAGGCGATAGATCCCACCTTTGCTACCATATCGCACATTAACCTGAACGACGATACCGTCGAGGGTCTAGAATTCAGACGCTTTAATGGATTCTCCGTCCAATATCACCCTGAAGCATCGCCCGGTCCACACGATTCAGCCTATCTCTTCGACCAGTTCATAAACCGCATCGCTGAATCAAAAGCTTAATTTTTATCATCTACACGAATGCCTAGACGCGACGACATCCATAAAATTCTGATTATTGGTTCCGGTCCTATCATCATCGGGCAAGCCTGCGAGTTCGACTATTCTGGAACTCAAGCCTGTCGGTCACTGAAAGAGGAAGGTTACGAGGTAGTGCTCATCAACTCGAATCCTGCTACGATCATGACCGATCCTATCATGGCAGACAAGATTTACCTCAAGCCGCTTACAACCCAATCGATCCGTGAAATCGTAGAGATCGAAAGGCCCGACGCGGTGCTACCGACCATGGGTGGTCAGACTGCACTAAACCTAGCTAGAGATCTGCACAATGAGGGTTTTTGGGTTAGCGAGGGCATCGATGTGATCGGCGTCAATATCGACGCCATCGAGATCACCGAAGACCGTGCTAAGTTCCGCGATTTGATGAACGAGATCAACATCGGCCAGTGCCGTAGCCGTACAGCAAAGTCGTTGCTCGACGCGAAGGAGATTGTAGAAGAGCTTGGTGGATTACCAATTGTTATTCGTCCATCGTTCACCCTCGGCGGCATGGGTGGTGGCATTGTATGGAACGAGGATGAATTCGAGCGCAAAGTGCTGCGTGGTTTGGAATTGAGCCCAATACACGAGGTGCTGATCGAAGAGTCGGTTTTTGGATGGAAAGAATACGAGCTCGAGCTACTCCGCGACAACAACGACAACGTGGTCATTATCTGCTACATCGAGAACATGGATCCGATGGGCGTACACACAGGCGACTCCGTTACTGTGGCACCTACACAGACCCTCACCGACAAGCAGTTACAAATACTTCGCGACGCATCGATCAAAATGATGCGCAGTATTGGAGCCTTCGCAGGTGGGTGTAATGTCCAGTTTGCGATGGAGCCAGGCACAGATCGCTTTGTAGCCGTTGAGATTAACCCACGCGTAAGTCGTTCTTCGGCTTTGGCATCTAAGGCAACCGGTTACCCTATCGCCAAAATTGCCACAAAGTTGGCTGTCGGTTACAACTTGGATGAACTCAAGAACCAGATTACAGGTACGACCTCGGCTTGTTTCGAACCCTCGCTCGATTACATTGTCGTGAAAGTGCCACGTTTCAACTTTGAGAAGTTTCCTGGTGTCGACGAGACACTCGGTACACAGATGAAGGCGGTAGGTGAAGTAATGGCGATTGGCCGAACCTTTGCCGAGGCCATGAACAAGGCTTGGCAATCGATGGAAGTTGGCCGCGCTGGCCTGGGTGCCGACGGGTTCGACGTGCCCGATCGCAAAACGGTTCGTGAGCGACTGCTCAAACCCTACTGGGACCGCAGCATTCAAATTAGAAATGCTTTTAAACTGGGCGCATCTGTCGAAGAAATTGCCGATATCACCAAAGTGGATCCGTGGTTCCTGCAGCAGATTCGCTACATGGTGTCGCTCGAAAACCGTACCGAAGGCCAATCGTTATCGAACATCAGTCGCGAAGATCTGTATGAAATGAAGCAGGCTGGCTTTTCGGACAAACAACTCGCTTGGCTATTAAGCAAAAGTGGTGAGTTGGTAACCGAAGACCAGGTACGTAATCATCGCTTGTCTATTGGACTAAAGCCAAGCTTCAGGCTTGTTGATACGTGTGCTGGCGAGTTCCCTGCCAAGACTCCATACTATTACTCGACTTACGAGGAAGAGAACGAGAGTGTGGTGACCGACAAGAAGAAGATTCTGATTTTGGGAAGTGGCCCAAATCGTATCGGTCAGGCCATCGAATTCGATTACTCGTGCACGCATGCCGTACTTGCAGCGAAAGACCTTGGTTACGAAACCATCATGGTAAACTGTAACCCTGAGACCGTTTCGACCGATTTCGATATCGCCGATAAGCTCTATTTTGAGCCTGTTTTTTGGGAGAGGGTACTCGATATTTTCGAGCATGAGAAACCGGAAGGTGTAATTCTTCAGGTCGGTGGGCAGACGGCACTCAAGCTGGCCAGCCGTTTCAAGGCTTCGGGTATCAAGATCTTCGGTACATCGTACGACATGATGGATTTGGCTGAAGACAGGGGTAAGTT
Organism: uncultured Chitinophagales bacterium; assembly: GCA_964629885.1. Taxonomy (GTDB): domain Bacteria; phylum Bacteroidota; class Rhodothermia; order Balneolales; family CAYWCV01; genus CAYWCV01. The sequence continues at coordinate 16,585 of CAZVRJ010000011.1, forward strand.
TTCGGATCTGCTCACAGAGCTAGATATCCCATTTCCTGCCTATGGAATGGCCACGACTGTTGCTGAGTCGCTTGCCGTAGCCGACATTGTGGGTTATCCGGTGTTGCTCCGACCAAGTTACGTACTCGGTGGTCAGGGCATGCGAATTGCGGTAAAGCACGAAGAGCTCGAGCGATATGTGAAGCGGGTAATGGCAACACATCCAGAGAACGCTTTCTTGGTAGACCGTTACCTCGAGCATGCTGTAGAGGTAGATGTCGACTCCATCTACGATGGCGAGCAACTGCACATATCTGGGATTATGCAGCACATTGAGCCGGCTGGGGTGCACTCAGGCGACTCAACGGCTGTACTTCCACCGTATTCGTTGAGCGACCATGTAATCAAAACTATTGAGGAGTATCAGCTTCGCATAGCCAAAGCGATGAACATACTGGGCTTCATCAACGTGCAGTATGCAGTGAAAGATGAGAAGGTCTACGTACTCGAAGCCAATCCGCGTGCAACCCGAACGATACCCTTTATAGCGAAGGCAACAGGACGGCCTGAAGCACAGATCGGCGTAAAGGTTATTCTTGGCCACAAACTGTCTGAATTCGATCTCACTTCGAGCTTAGATTGCTATGCCATTAAGGAGCCTGTCTTCCCATTCGACAAGTTTCCAGAAGTGAAGAAGGAGCTTGGTCCGGAAATGAAGTCGACAGGTGAGAGTATCTACTTTTTGAAAGACTTCAAAGACGAACACTTCCGCAAACCATACGAGTTCAAGAATTTGTACTTGTCGAAGTAAACTCGCTTTTCTGGTTTATTTTGAAGGGGTAGTGCAAGCATTTCATACGTGCAGGTACTGCCCCTTCTCATTTTGTGTAGAGTCATTCTTCGATGTATAGCATAAGATGTGAAACTATTCCCAAAAGACGCTACATAACGTTAGGGTCGTCCTCGTATTATATCCTTAGCAACAGATAGGCAGACAGAAAACCGCTTCCAAGCGTGGCTGTCTGCCACACGCTCCACTAAGGAGTAATTGATATGATGACAGATAATTTCAGATAGAAGAGGTATCGTTATGAGACACTTAAACCTCAAGAAGCCCGGCGCAGACGTCACTGCCAACTACACAATTAGCTTGCAGACGGGCTTGATAATCTCACTTCTTGCCATGATCACACTCTTCAGGATTGACCTGCAGACAGATCTCAAAGAAATAGAGTTTAACCAACGTGACGAAGTAATAAGCATTGAAGAAATTGTTCAAACCGAACAGTTGACACGCCCACCACCACCACCACGTCCACCGGTGCCCGTAGAGGTACCGAACGACATGTTAGTGGAAGATATTGAGTTGAATCTTGATGCGTCCCTCGACCTTTCAGACATCCTTGAGCTTCCTCCAGCACCACCAGCTCCTCCGGCATCGAAGAAAGAGGAAAAAGAGATCGAAGAGCCTGAGGTATTTATTGCTGTCGAAGAAATGCCCGAGCTCATCGGAGGGTTGGAGTCCGTTCAGAAGATGATTGTCTATCCAGAGATTGCCAAGAAGGCTGGAATAGAGGGACGCGTCTTTGTACAGTTCGTAATCGACGAAAAAGGCAATGTCACGAATCCTATAGTTCTAAAAGGGATTGGTGGCGGATGCGACGAAGCTGCACTAGATGCAGTGAAGAAAGCAAAATTCACACCTGGCAAACAGCGCGGCCGACCAGTAAGGGTACAGTACAGCATCCCGATCGTATTCAGGCTAACTGCATCCGACCGAGGTAACTAGAATTAAGGCTTAAGAAATTTAACCAAAGAAAATCAGGTATAACCTGAGATGTGACACCAGAGAAACTCTGACTCGGCAAGAGGAAGAGCACTAAGCATACCTATCTGTAACGCGGGCACCCTGATAAGGTGTCCGCGTTTTTTACATAAGGTCGCTTGGCCGATGCTGCCTCTTAAAGTGTCTCTACCACTTCGCCGCAGCGAAGCATCATATCGCCAAAGTATGGGTTGATTACTGAGTCGCTGCTACTCAGCCAGTAGGCCCCTTTGTCATTGAATGCCATTGGACAATACTGCTTGTACACTGGTTGGTTAGATACAGCGTAATGGGTCACAAGACCAATCATGTTTTCGGTCAGAGCTGGCAAATATTCACGCTGTGCATCAATACTTTCTGCCTCAGCCACATTTTGTGCACCGTACCGAATAGCATCCACCTCGCTGGTGAGACGCGCTGCAACAGCCTCGTCTAGGCCATTTGTGTCGAATTCAGTAATAACTTCTAACAACGACTCTGCTGCAGTCTTGACTTGGGCTGCATCGCTGGTCACCATAGCGTCCTTAACTGCATAGTAGCCGTTTAATATACGCTGGACGTTGCTCGTCACATCGTCAGTAAGGACAACTTTATCCGTTTGTACCGTCGGTGAAGGGGCATCGTTCGATCCTGAGCATGCTATTGTTCCAAATGTCAACGCTCCGGTTAACAGGGTGATAAACAGACGATTATATGAATTCATAGTAGTACAGCTTTTACCGTTGATCTAGTGGGTTAGGAAAATACCAAAATCAGAGTCACCGAGCAAACGGGGGCGTGAGCAAGAGCGAGAACAAGAACAAGAGCAAGAACAAGGACAAGAACAAGAGTTGGAACCTTGATCGGATGAAATAAGGTATATTTGGGTATGTTATTCCTAGCGTATATAATGCTCGCCTTTGTCGGGATGGAGATCCTTTCGTATGTGGTGCATAGATACTTATTTCATGGGTTACTATGGCGCATACACAAGACACATCATGAAGCCCACCATGGCATATTCGAGTTGAACGACGTTTTCTCCACTTTGTTTGCCCTTGCTGCAATCGTTCTGATCATCTTGGGAGCGAACGATCCATTTGGGGATCCTCGATTCGGTCTAGGCATGGGAATTACAGTTTATGGAATTCTATACTTCATCATACACGATTTGTTCACACATAGGCGCTTTCTACCGTTTTCGAGCGAAAGCAGATTGATGCGCCTGATTCGCCGAGCTCATCAACGCCACCATCAGACAGCCGACAAAGTGGGAAACGAACCTTATGGGCTTTTCCTGTTTCCGTATGATAAATACCCGGAGAGAAGGAAGAAAGAATAAAGAAGAAAGAAGGAGTAAGGAGTAAGGAAAAAGGAAGAAGGTTTTGTACTTTCGCAGTACCGATTAACCAAATTGCTACTGTATGGCGCGCCTAATTGCCTTCATTTCTCTGTTGATGTTTTCGAGTGTTACATCAATGGCATCCGACTTGTATTTCCCGACCAAACCCAGCTTAACTCCCGATGGGTCGATAGTATATTTCGCGTATGAAGGGGATATCTGGAAAGTCCCTACCGCAGGAGGCACCGCTGTGCGTGTCACAGCCATGGATGGCAATGAAACTTCGCCTAGGGTGTCGCCAGACGGTAAATGGCTAGCTTTTGCAGGTAGCCAAGAGGGTAATGCCAACGTTTATATCATGCCATTGGCTGGTGGGCCCGTAAAACAGCTTACCGTGCACGATGCCAATGACGTACCAGTAAGCTGGTCATGGGATAGCCAATCCGTCATGTTCAACTCAAACCGCTATAACTCGGTATCGACATATACGGTTTCGATCAGTGGCGGTACCCCTAAGAGGTTGTTTGAACACTATTTTAACTTGCCACACGATGCAGTTCAACACCCTTCGACTGGCGACATTGTGTTCACCGACACGTGGGAGAGCCTCCGATTTCCGTCTCGAAAGCGCTATGTGGGGGCTTACAATCCAGATTTGAAATCATACAACCTACAGAGTCGGCAGTACCGCCAGTTGACCGAGCATATGGGCAAGGACATGTTTCCATCGTTCGATCGTAGCGGGAATCTTTACTTCGTTTCAGACCGTCACAACGAAGAGTACAATCTCTATCTATACAAAGACGGGTCACCCGAGCGACTCACCAATTTCGAAACATCTGCCTATTACCCCCAGGTAAGTGCTGATGGGAGCAAGGTCGTGTTTACTCGCGATTACCAACTCTGGGTTTATGATGTGGCGACAAAGCGGGCAACAAAAGTACCAGTAGCAATTCATGCAGCAACTACATTGGAATTATCGAAGGAATTTAAGACGGGTGGAAACATTACGAATTTCGATGTGTCTGGCGATGGTAAAAAGATGGCCTTCATTTCGCGTGGAGTGTTATTCGTGTCGGATATCAAGGGCAAATTCGTGCGCAGGATGCCTGTTTCCACTGCTGAGCGTGTAGTTTCTGTAAAGTGGATGGCCGACAACAAGACGCTCATCTTCAGTCGCACCAACAAGGGTTGGGAAAATCTATACACCATAGCTGCCGACGGTTCCGGAGCAGAAAAACAGGTTACTACCTCGCGAGGCGACGACCGCAACCTTAGTTGGAACAGCGACAAGTCGAAGCTTGCTTTCCTGAGCGGCCGAAACGATGTCAAGATTTTAGATGCATCAACATTGAAATCTGAAGTCATCGCTACCGACGAACTTTGGGGATTTTACAACACCGATCCAAAATTTTCGCCAGATGACCAATGGGTGGCATTTGCAGCCATCCGAGATTTCGAGCGCGAAATCATGCTGGTTGACCTGAAAAACAAGCGTAAGATCAACCTCACAAACACACGTGTTGCTGAAAATAATCCTGTTTGGTCGCCCGACGGTAAGTACCTTTACTTCCACAGCGACCGCACCACTCCAACCTATCCTACTGGTGGGGGTAACGCTAGTATATGGCGCATTCCGCTGCAAAAGTACGGCCCAGAATTCAGGAGCGACCGATTCGACCAGCTCTTTACTTCTGCCGACACATCAAGAAGGTCTAATGCTGGCACTGCAGCCAAAAAGGTAGCCGTTGAAATCGACTTCGACGATATGGTCCGCCGTTGGGAGCGCATTGGCCCGAACTCAGGAAATCAGTCTATAGTGCATGTGCTTGAGAAAGACGGTGAGCACACTATCATATATACCTCAAATCACGACGCATCACCCACAAACTTGTGGAAGACTGTTTTGACGCCGTTTGAGCCTCCAAAGACGGAGAAAATTCGCGGTGCTTTGGGTGGTTTCGGCTTAGTGGAGGCGAATAACGCATTTTATACACTTGTTCGCGGCGACATCCATATCGTAAAACTAGCAGCGAACGACGTCGAGAAGATTACCATCGATGAGCCGTTCTACAAGAACATGCGTGAGGAGTTCGACCAAATGTTCTACGAAACGTGGGCAAATATGGATGAAAACTTCTACTCGGGCGACTTCCACGGTGTCAATTGGGAGGCAATGCTTAAGAGGTACGAAGCTTATTTGCCACATGTGACCACCCGCGACCAGCTGAGGCTTCTAACCAACGATTTGTTGGGTGAGCTAAACGCATCACATCTCGGGTTCAACACGTCCGGCGAGGAAGAAAATGTTTTCTTCACATCTCGTTCGATGGAAACGGGTATCATGTTTCGTCAAGACGCTCCCTTCACTGTCGACAGAATCGTGAAAGGCAGTTCAGCCGATAATAAGGACGTGAGTGTTCGACCTGGAGATGTTCTTGTATCTGTGAATGGTGTACAGATCGACACAAAGGAAAATCGAGAGCAGTACTTCTTAAATGCAGGTATGCTGACAGAAATTGAATTAGGCTTCCGTCGTGGTAGCCAAAGCTTTAATGTTAAAATTCGCCCGATGTCGGCAGGTGCTCGGAATACATTACTCTATGACGAATGGATGGATACGAATCAGGCCAAAGTCGACAAAGATGGAAATGGCCGCATAGCATACATCCATATGAAAAACATGAGTGGAGGCGAGTTAGATCGGCTCAGAATTGAGATGGGCAATGAGGCACAAGATCGTGATGCCCTCATTTTGGATCTTCGCAACAACACAGGCGGAAACGTGCACGATGCTGTTCTACAGCTCTTGAGTCAGCGCGAATACCTTAAGTGGAGCTTTCGCGATGGTGCACGCACCAGTCAGCCAAATTACACCCAAGCCGACAAACCGATCGTGCTTTTGGTGAATGAGCAAAGCCTCTCTGATGCTGAAATGACCGCCGAGGGATTCAAAGCCCTCAAACTTGGTACAGTTATCGGAACCGAAACTTATCGTTGGATCATCTTTACCACGAGCTTGGGGCTGGTAGATGGCTCGAACCACCGCATGCCTGCATGGGGCTGCTATGGGCTCGATGGACGCAATTTGGAGCGCGAAGGTGTGGCGCCAGACATCTTTGTACAAAACACGTTTGCCGATAACTTATCGGGTCGTGACCCACAGCTCGACCGCGCCATCCGACACATTCTCGACCAATTAAAATGATCAGCAAAGAAGACATCATTGCAGCCCACGACCGAATTAGGCCATTTATCCATCGAACGCCTGTTTTGACGAGTTCCACAATCGATGGAATGGTGGGAGCTTCGCTTTTCTTCAAGTGTGAAAACTTCCAAAAAATTGGGGCATTCAAGATTCGTGGTGGCATGAATGCAGCACTTTCGTTGAATACAGAAGAGTTGTCGCGAGGATTGGCCACGCACTCCTCCGGGAATCATGCGCAAGCGATAGCGTACGCTGCGAGGCAGCTGGGTGTGCCAGCATACATCGTTATGCCAGAGACATCGCCAAAACCGAAGGTGGATGCCGTAAGAGGCTATGGTGCCCAAATCACATTTTGTGCGCCGAATCAGAAAGCCCGCGAGGACGCATTGGATGCCATTGTGCAACAAACGGGAGCGGCCTTCGTGCATCCATATGATGACGACAGGGTCATAACGGGTCAAGCGACATGCGCCAAAGAGTTAATCGAAGATGTTGCCGACCTCGATGCTATTGTCGCACCGGTTGGCGGAGGTGGACTCATGTCGGGTACGGCTTTGAGTGTGCATTACTTCAAGCCAGAAGCGAAAGCGTATGCCGGGGAGCCAGAAGGTGCCGCCGATGCTTTTGCGTCGTTCACTTCGGGAATACTGCAGTCGGCTCCGTACATCGACACCATTGCCGACGGACTACTTACCCGCCTAAGCGACAGAACGTTTGCTGTTATCCGAAACCATGTCGCTGATATCTTCACCGTGTCGGACGATGAGATCAAAGTGGCTCTCAAGCTCGTGCTCGAGCGCATGAAGATCGTAGTGGAGCCAAGCTGCGTCGTGCCCCTTGCGGCTGTTTTGAAACACAGGGAAGTTTTCGCTGATAAACGCGTCGGAATCATCCTCACCGGCGGCAACATCGATCTAACCAAACTCAGCTCCTGGCTCTCCTAACCTAACCCCTTGCTCTTGTTCTTGCGTCTCGCTTCTCGTTCTCGCGTCTCGCTCAGTATCCCGCAGCGTGACCGTCCTTGCGCGATTCCGACGCACCAATCCACACTTTGTGCTTGTCGTCCCACATGATGGCTTGATACCCGCCGTACGGACCGACTTCGAATCCGATCTTATGGCCGCGAAGTGTGAGGTCGCGTAACACTTGCCCAGGGATGCCCGATTCCACGCTCAGCCTTCCGCCGTCGCGCAGATAATCGTTTGCGCCCGCTGTCACCTCCGTTGAGCCAAAGTGCCTCCAACGGGCGGCATCGCCGGCTTCCTGAAGGTTCATGCCGAAGTCGATTAGATTGACTACGATTTGGACGTGTCCTTGTGGTTGCATGTCGCCACCCATCACTCCGAAACTGACCCATGGTTTGCCATCCTTCATGATAAATGCAGGGATGATCGTATTAAAGGGACGTTTACCAGGCTCGTACGCATTGGCATGGTCGGGATCCATCGAAAACAGCTCACCACGGTCTTGGAATACGAAGCCGGTACCCGGAACAACAATCCCAGATCCCATGCCTCGGAAATTGCTCTGAATGAGCGATACCATGTTGCCCTCGGAGTCGGCGGTGGTAAGGTAAATAGTGTCGCTATCTCGGAGTATCGCGTTACCAGGACGCACTTCATTGGCAGCGCGCTCACCGATTAGCTTGCGACGCTCCGCAGCGTATTCCTCCGTGAGGAGTGGACGGTAGTCGATGCCGGAGAAGTCGGGATCGGCGTAGAATTTGGCAACATCTTCGAAGGCTAGCTTCTTGGCCTCGACCATAAGATGGAGTGCCTCGACGCTGTTGTAGCCCATCGCAGCCAGATCATACCCTTCAAGGATCTTGAGCATCTGAAGGGCGGCAATGCCTTGACCGTTCGGCGGCAGTTCATACACGTCGTAGCCGCGGTAGTTTACCGAAGCAGGTTCCACCCAGGTAGAAGTATGGCGCTCAAAGTCGACTTTGCGCAGATAGCCGCCATTGGCGCGCATGAAGGCATCCGTCTTATCGGCAATTTCGCCCTTATAAAAAGCATCTCGTCCTTGCGTGGCCAAAAGACGGTAGGTGTTGGCGAGTGTCGGACGCTTCATGATTTCGCCTTTTTCGGGTCCGCGTCCGTCGATGGTCAATTCATCTCTGAAACCACCGGGGTTATAGCTAAGCGACGCCGCACCCGAACGCCAGTACCAGGCAATGAGCTCAGAAACGGGGAAACCCTTTTCCCCATAATCGATCGATGGCTGTAGGATGTCTGACATCGGGAGCTTGCCAAACTTGCCATGCAACTCAAACCAGCCATCCACCGCGCCAGGCACCGATATCGGAAGCACGCCTCGTGGCGGAATCGTCGTTCGGCCAAGTGCGTCAAGCTCTTTTTTGAGTTGGTCGTAGCTCAATCCGAGAGGTGAGCGGCCACTCGCATTTAGCCCGTACAGCCTTTGGTCTTTGGCCGACCAAACGATGGCGAAAAGGTCGCCGCCTATGCCGTTGCCTGTTGGTTCCATCAAACCGAGGGCAGCGTTGGCCGCAATGGCCGCATCGATGGCATTCCCGCCTCTTTTTAGGATGTCGATGGCTATCTGCGTTGCCAAGGGCTGACTAGTGGCCGCCATTCCGTGCTGGCCGATGACTTCGGAGCGGGTGGCGTGCGCCATCCCAGTGATGCGGTCGGGCTGTGCCATTGCGCTTGTGCTAAATGTTATAAATAGCAGACAGAGTGCTGCAAAAAAAACTCTGGTGTATGACGACATGTTGAAATTCTCATGAAATTTGTATGCTTGTAATATCCTTAAAATCTTGGGTATTTCTTTCATGGAATTGATACATTTCCGCAGTGCTTCATAATCGAAATGGTCGGGAGGACCATCGAATCATTGATACCCAATGAATTCAGACCCAAGCTCTTAACCCTGATTCAACAGGGGTTGACCCAGGAGCAGGTTGTCAAAGACGTTCTTGCCGGCACCATTGTTGGTATTGTGGCATTGCCGCTTGCCATTGCCTTTGCCATCGCATCGGGGGTGTCGCCCGAGAAGGGCTTGATCACTGCGATTGTTGCAGGTATACTCATATCCGTCCTAGGTGGGAGCCGGGTTCAAATTGGTGGACCAACGGGTGCCTTCATCGTCATCGTTTACGCCATTGTTCAAGAGCACGGTATTAACGGGCTCACTGTGGCAACTCTCATGGCTGGCATTTTGATGATAGGCATGGGATTTCTGCGTCTTGGCAATTTATTGAAGTTCATCCCTTACCCGCTAATTATCGGATTTACGAGTGGCATCGCCCTCATCATTTTCAGTTCGCAGATGAACGATTTCTTGGGATTGTCGATCAAAGACCTGCCGGCCGATTTTACTGAAAAGTGGGTAGTGATCGTTGAACACATCTCAAACGTAAACCCGATCGCAGTGGTCATTGCAGCTGGTACGATGCTTTTAGTGTTCCAGTTCCACAGGATTTCGAAGATCATCCCTGGTTCGATTATTGCCATAGTCGCAACGACGGTTATCGTGCAATACTTCAATCTGCCAGTCGATACCATCGAGAGTAATTACGGTGATATTCCCAGTTCCTTACCGATGCCTGAATTGCCGACGATAAGTTTTGGCATGATACAGGCACTCATTCAGCCGGCCTTTGCCATCGCTATTTTAGGCAGTATCGAGTCGTTGTTGTCGGCCGTGGTGGCTGACGGCATGATCGGTGGCCGCCACAGGTCCAACATGGAGCTGGTCGCTCAGGGTACTGCAAACATCTTTTCATCGCTGTTCGGTGGAATCCCCGCAACGGGTGCCATTGCACGAACGGCAACCAACGTGAAGAACGGTGGCAGGACCCCTATTGCCGGCATCACTCATGCCTTGGTCCTCTTGGGCATCATGATCCTTGTAGCTCCCTATGCTAAGCTGATACCTATGGCCTGCCTTGCGGGAATACTGATTGTGGTTGCTTGGCACATGGGTGAATGGCCCCACTTCTTCGCAATGTTCAAAAGCAACCGAAACGATGTCATCATTATGGTGACGACATTTGTGTTGACGGTTATGTTCGACCTCATTATAGCCATCGAGGTCGGTATCGTGCTTGCGGCATTTATGTTCATGAACAGAATGAGCGACGCTTTGGCAATGCAGACAGCTGGGTCGGTAAGTGTGGACCCGTCGCCTTCGTCCGAAGCCATGTTCGAGGAAGAATTGAGTGGAATACCCGATGGCGTGCTTCTTTACGAAATAAACGGCCCTTTATTCTTCGGGGCATCCCAGAAATTCCAAGAGACTCTGCTCGACTTGCACCAATTACCGAAGATTTTGATACTTCGAATGCGATATGTGCCCTTTATCGACGCTACCGGCATTCAGCGACTCAAGGTTATTACACAGCAACTGAATGCAAAAGGTACGGCGATCGTGCTTTCTGGTGTGTTGCCCGAGGTCAAACGAGAGCTTTTTCAGTCTGGGTTCTACGAAATCATCGACAAACATAATGTTCTCGACAACATCGCCCTTGCCCTCGATAGGTCACGTCAGTTGTTGGCCGAGATGGCCAAATCGGGTGGAGCTACATTTAAAGGCAGTTGAACAACGAACGTTGCTCCTATATGATTGGGGTCTGTTACGGTGATAGTTCCGTTGTGTTTACTAATGATATCTGTTGATATGGCCAACCCTAACCCCAGACCAAATTGGGTACCCGTGCTTTTGGTAGTGAAACTGGCTTGAAAGATGCGGGATTTGAGATCATCGGGAACACCAGGTCCGAAATCCTCGAATTCGACGACGACATGTGTCGGCGATGAGTGTGTGCGGATAATCATTTTCCCACCACCCGACATGGCATCTACTGCATTCACAATGATGTTTGTCCAAACTTGGTTGAGCTCGGCCGGATTGCAGAAAGTTTGTGGGACATCGTGTAATTCAAGCTCCAAATCGACACTTTCGAGCCGTGCTCCAAGCAATACCAATGTGTCGCGTATCCCTTCGCGAACATCCACAAGTTCCCAACCGCCCTTATCCTGCCGACTATAACTCTTCAAACTTTTGACCATCTTCGCAATTCGGTCGGAGGCCGACCTGATGTTGCGAATGTAAGAACCGGTCTCAAACCAAGCCAAATCGTTCTGAAGGGCTTTCTCTAGGTTCACGGCATCATCTTGATATTTATCCAAGTGGACACTGACCGACTCCATGGCTTCTGGTTGCAGCCTGCTCAACGTGCGCAGAGTGGTGCGCGGTAAACTCGGGTATCGCTCTTCAAGAGTAGCGACGGCCGCTCGTTCATCCGATGTATTTTTCGGGGTTCGATTAAGTCCCATCTCAAATAGCTTTTTTGCTCTGTCGGGGTCCAACGTTGTAGCAAGATTCGGTAGGGTGCCACCTAATTGCTCGGCAGCACGTAAGAGCGCGGCTGCCGGATTGTTGATTTCGTGCGCAACACCCGCTACTAACTCTCCTAAAAGTGCCATCTTTTCTTGCGAAACGAGTCTGTTCTGAGCTAATTCCAGCTGTTGAAGGGCATCCTGCAGGTGGTTGCGTTCCAATTCAAGCTCATTGTTGAGCTGCTCCATTTGTAGGTGGAGAGAAATGATGTGATCGTAACGATCCAGCATATTGCCTAGCATCAAATTGTGCGACATGCGCGACATATCGGCGCTGTGGGTGCTGAAGCTGTCGAATTCTGAACGTGTCATGCGCACGAGTCTACAGTCGGATGCCGGCGTCGCCGATGTAAGAGCTTTTCGGCGTGTAACAAACGATACCAATCCCACCAACGAACCCGGTTGCAACTCAGCAACACGAAGGGGTTCGCCCGACTCGGTCTTTTTTGTGAGAATCACCAAGCCATCCAAAAGAATGTGAACTAGGTCGTTGAGTTGACCCTCATTGACAATCGTCTCGCCAGACTTAAATGAGACCACGTTCGGCGTGAATCCGTTCTTCTCCATGTAAGCCGTTACAAGGCTTGCAACCCTGGCAGGATCTCTCAGCCACTGCCGGATAAAAGCCAGGCTTACATCAGCCATGATGTGCGGATTAGGAGTCGGTGAGGCGGCGACCAGATCGCATTGCCTCAGAGAGTTCGTCGGCGTTCAGAACGCTCATAAAATCGAGCAAGTTCTTCTCGGTTTCGATCACATATTCAGTCAACTCACGGCGACACACGCTAAGGAGCTGCTCTTTGGTCCAAGGCTTCGAAATGTAGTAGTCGATGTCTGCCTCGTTGATGGCGCGGATGGTGTCTTGGTGACCAGCCTGGCCTGTAATCAGCACTTTCTTCGTATGTGCCGTCTCTGGATTTAATGCCAGCTCGATAAGCAGTTCAACGCCCTGGATCCCCGGCAGCACATGATCGCAAAGAATCAGGCCAACTTCGTTCCCCTCCTCATAAATGGTGCCGATCAACTCAAGCGCCTCTTCGGCCGATGACGTGGCTTCGATCGGAAACTTTGGCTCAAGTACCTCGACGTCTTTCACGATGGCATCACGAACTTCATTTTCGTCTTCGATGCAGACGATGTAAATCTTTGACATGGGAAAGTTGGTCAAGTATTAAATAGTGGCCAGTAAAATACGGCGAATAATAAAATAAATAACAGACCGATTACTGCTATGAACCCTCCGACTTTGGCCAAATCTTTCGTTTTCACCAATCCGGTCGATATGGCGATGGCGTTAGGCGGCGTTGAGATCGGCAACATCATGCTCAGGCTAGTCGATACGGCGATTGTAACACCGGCAACTAACAGTCCAACTTCCGTATCCAAACTCACGGATAGACTCACGGCTAAAGGAATCAGCAAGGTGGCGGTAACCGTGTGCGAGAGTACGTTCGATAGCGATATCGAAACAATCGCAAACACAGCTATCAGCATTATCGGGCTGAATTGTCCCCAATCTACTGAGCGCAGAATCCAGTCAGACAGTCCCGTCTGATTCAGGGAAATTCCAAGTGCAAGTCCACCAGCCACCAGCCACAGCACCTCCCATGGCAATTTTCGGATGTCGTCTTTACTGAGGATGCTCGTCATGGTAAGCAACGCAATGGGTATTACGGAGATTAAACCAGTAGGTATGCCATGCAAAGCCTCGCTCATCCACAAAAGTATCGTGCCGCCAAAGATGACGGTAAGCAACCTCGATTTGAAGGTCGGCCGACCTGCAGCCTTGATGTCGAGCTCGATGGTTGCCGTTTTAATCGGATAAATACGCATGAGCAACCACCAACTCGTGAACAGCATGATGATTGCCAATGGCAAAACCATCGCCACCCAAGCTGTGAATGTGATTGGGAAACCGTTCTCCGTGAGTGATGCAAGCACAACAGCATTGGGGGGCGTTCCTATGGGGGTTGCGATGCCCCCCACGTTTGCAGCAATAGGGATGCATAGCGCGAGAGCGATCCGAAAAGGGTCTTCTTGGCTGAGCTTGGCCACAATAGGAATTATCACTGTCATCATCATGGCAGTTGTAGCCGTATTACTCATGAATGCAGACATCACGCCCGTTACAAGCATCAATCCAAGCAAAATGGATGATGGCTTCGATCCGAACGGGTGCAACAACCTGCGCGTAAGAGTTCTGTCCAAATTATACTTCACGGCTCCCTCGGCCAGCATGAACCCCGCCAAAAAAAGTATGATGATGGGATTGGCCAAGACGCCTAAAAAATAATGATACCCCGGGGCGTCGTACGCCGATTCACTCAAAGAGTAGCTAGATCCTAATATTCCCTCGGCGCTAAGAAGCAGCACCTGCATCAGTATCACGAAAAGAGAAGTGGCATAGATGGGGATGGCCTCGAAAATCCAAAGCGCAACTGCTGCCAGGAAAATTGACAGTGTGATGTGGCCAGCTTGGCTCAATCCAGGCAGATCCAAGAAAAAGGGCACCACGAAAGCAACCAGCGCAATAGCGCCGCCAACATGTCGATGATCGAATTTCAGCATGGCCCTATACGGCATTGAGAACTTGGATGACTTTCGGTTCATGGAGACAAATATACGGCAACATTCTTACCCATGATGATGATCCATATAATTGCTATTTTGAATGCAAACTTTTCAATTTTTTATGTCAATTAATCAACTCGTAGTCGCATTCGGAGGGGTTTCTCCCGAACATGAGGTTTCCGTCCTAACTGCACACCAGGCGATTGCCGCCTTGCGCGAATCCGGCAAGTCGGTAACGCCACTCTACATATCTAAAAGTGGCCGTTGGTATACCGGAGATGTTCTTGCAGATCTAAAGCGATTCGAGGATATTACAGCCCTTGAGCGAGCCGCCACACCGTGCACGATATCGAAGAACGCCGATGGCATGCCCATTCTCTTGCAAACTGGTGCCACGAAGTTTTTCTCGAAACCCCAGGAGTGGCCGATTTATGTGATGGTGCTGGCATTTCATGGTGGCGATGGAGAAAACGGTGCGTTTCAAGGGTTGTGCGATGTCTTCAATATCCCCTACACGGGTCCAGGAGTACTAGGATCGGCACTAGGTATGGATAAGGTCGCTGCGAAGCGTCTAGCGCGTCAGGCGGGCTTGCCCGTGGTCGATTGGGTCGACTTCGCTGAGCAAAGATGGGTTCGTGAGAAGGACCAAATCATCAATGAAGTTTCCGAAATGGGATTCCCGCTTTTTGTAAAACCCGTGCACCTTGGAAGCAGCATTGGAATTACGATGGTAGATGGCGTCGAAAACCTGGAAGCTGCCGTCGAGAAGGCATTGCGATACGACTCAAATGTTTTGGTTGAAAAAGCTGTGCGACCTCTGCTAGAAATCAACTGCTCCGTAATGGGTAATGCGGATGTGGCACAAGCCAGTGTTTGCGAACAACCGCAGGGTAAAGGCGAGTCGCTTACGTTTCACGACAAGTACCTTTCCGACTCATCGTCATCGAAGGGCATGGCTTCTGCTTCAAGAATCATCCCTGCTCCCATATCAGACGATCTCACAGGTAGGATCCAATCCATGGCTGTAAGGGTTTTCCAGACACTCAATGCAATTGGTCTGGCGCGATTAGATTTTTTGGTAAATCCCGACACAGAGGATATCTATTTTAACGAGATCAACACCATACCGGGGTCGTTTTCCTTCTATTTGTGGCAACACAGCGGCATAGGTTTCGACAAACTGATTTTGAGATTAGTCGATATTGGTATGGAGGAGCATCGCCGGAAAAGCGGTCGAATTCGCAGCTACGAAACAAACCTACTGAGCATGAAAGCCGTCAAAGGTCTGAAGGGTCTAAAATCGGGTACATCTAAATAATGGTGGGAACGCACAACATCTCGGAATCAATTAGATATGAATACCTAATTTATAAATTGGTCGTTATCCTCAGATAATTTCGAGGTCACTATCTGCATCACCCTATGAAACAAAAGCTGCAAATTATACTAGGTTTTTTCTCAATTTCAGTACTAGTTGCCGCCTGTGCGAGTACTGGACCCCTTACAGTAGTAGACGCCCCTGCAACTACTATTACCTCGAACAACCAGGAATCTGTTCGTGCAAGGGCCGAGATGAAGCTGCTCAAATACGGCGAACTCGACCAAATTAAAACACTTGACCCCCTTTATGCATTGAATCCAGCCGCGCAGCGTATTGTGCAGCTCGTTCATGAGGGGCTCACAGGGTTGGATGTTAATGGAGATGTGAAACCGCGACTAGCAGCGTCCTGGGATGTCACATCCGACTCATTGACATGGTTATTCACGTTGAGGGATGACATTTTCTTCCATGATGCCACGGTGTTTACCAGCGGGATCGGACGTAAAGTTATTGCTCAAGATGTTTATAATGCATTTCGAAGAATGGCTAGCAATACGGTCCCACCCGATGCGGCACGACTTTTCACAGGCAGCATCATCGGGTTCGATGCTTTTTTTAGGGAGCAGAACGAAATTTATTTCGAGCAGGATAGGGTAATTCGTGACATTCAAGGAATCAGGGTTATCGACGAACGTACTATCCAGTTTAATCTCAATCACCCAGATCCGAAGTTCCTTCAGAAATTAGCATCGCCGTTGGCTGTGGTTTATCCTGTTGAGGCGTTTGCCAATAAACGTTCGGCCGAAGAGGGAGATCCTGTCGGTACTGGACCATTCCGTTTTGAGCGTGCATATGGCGATACGTTGTTTGTATTGACCCGAAACACGCGGTATTGGGGTGGAGCAGACAAGATCAGCATCGACCAGATCGAAGTAGTGAATCAACGTGCTGAGTCGGAGCTTTTTAAGCGTTTCGCGAGGGAGGAAATCGACTTTATTGCCGAGCTCGGGCCAGAGATGATTCGAACGCTAATCAACGACCAAGGCAATCTAGAAGAATCATATACTGCAAGTTATGAGTTGTACCGTGGGCACCCACAGCGTTACGATTTGAATTTCAATCCACAAAACGCATACTTGTTTAACATAAACGACGCTTTGTCTGTCATTAAAGAATTTAACGTTGAGGAGTATGTTCGTTTGATGGGTACCAATGTAGTACGTGTGGTTAACCCACTCATGCACACACCCGATGGTTTCACATCTATGAGGGTGGCACGCTTCGATACTGTTCGAAATGTGGTGAATGTGAGCTACAACGGGAATCAGATTGCTGGTGATTTTCTGCTTAATGTGGTTCAATCTGCGCGAAACATAACTCCTATGCGTATCTATCGCACACCCCTCGTTACCCAAGAGATTTTGTTTTTTATGTCGCAACCCGGCTTGTATACATCTAACGGATTTATCGACGACAACGATGTAATGGCGGCTAACAGAGTGTTGCGTTTCGACATCAATCGTTTTGCGATTACAAACAAAAAAGTTCGTGGCATCCAAATGAACGAATTCTCTTGGTGGCTCGACTTTAGGAACGTGGTTATTCAAGACGATCCCTCTTGACATGCGTTTTGGAATCATCGCAAACCCTAAGAAGTACGCTGTTCGCGACCCACTGTTGCAAATCCAGCAGTGGTGTGCATCGAAAGGCCACGAGGCTTTGGTATTGCAAGAGCTTATTGAAAGCGATGGCTCCAACGGATCGTCGAATTATGAATCTGAGCAAGATATCATAGCCGATGCGGATGTGATTATTGGCATTGGTGGCGACGGTACCATGCTGCATGCCGCTCGTTTAATTGGAAATTCGAACAAGCCAATTCTCGGTGTTAACTCAGGGCGCCTCGGTTTTTTAGCAACACTTCAGCAAAACGGGATTACTGAGGCACTTCAAAATATAGCGTCGGGCAATTATGAGCTAGAACAGCGCTCGTTGCTGACTTCGGTCGATTCGTCTGGAAACTGTTACCACGCGCTGAACGAGTTTGTGTTTAGCAAAAGAGAAAATCCGGCAATGATTGTCGTTGAAGCTTGGTACGATGGCCAGTTTATCAACCGGTATTGGGCCGATGGATTGATCATTGCGACACCGACTGGTTCAACTGCATACAATCTGTCGTCTAATGGCCCCATTGTGTCGCCTATTGCAGATGTTATGATTCTTACACCCATCTGTCCGCACACACTCACCATACGCCCATTAGTCATTCCAGCTGACAGAGAATTGAAAATTCGGGTTGTTTCCCAGCCCCATGAGGTGTTATTTTCCTATGATGGTCAGGTCTTTGAAATTGCCGAATATCCTTTTGAGGTACGGATCATTCGATCTGGATTTTCGGTAAACATGATTCAGCTTCCAGGTCATAGCTATTTTGACACGCTCCGTACAAAACTGATGTGGGGCAAAGATTATAGAGAGATTACCTGACAGAAATTATCATCCATTGAGCCGTAACTAAATATCCCGAATATCATGAAAGTAACAGTTGTAGGCGCAGGCGGTAATGTAGGCGCAACCGTAGCCTTAGCCGTCGCACAGCGCGATTATGCAAAAGAAGTAATTTTGGTCGACCTTGAGCGCATCGAAGGCGACAAAACATTTTATCCGTCAGTAGGTCGTGGACTCGACCAGTGGCAGACATCACCCATCTTCGGATTCGACACCCGACTGAAGGGTTCCACAAACTATGATGACACGGCTGGGTCAGATATCTGCGTGATAACTGCAGGTGTACCACGCCGCCCAGGTATGAGCCGCGACGATCTTCTTTCGATCAACGCCAACATCGTTAAGACGGTTACTGAGAAGTTGGTTGAGAAGTCGCCCAATACAATCATTATCGTTGTCTCCAATCCATTGGATGTAATGACCTATGTGGCCTACAAGGCCAGCAAGCTCCCTGCAAACCAAGTGATGGGAATGGCTGGAATTCTCGATACGGCCCGTTATAGAGCCTTCTTAGCCGAAGCGTTGGATATATCGCCCAAAGACATCCAGGCGCTTCTGCTGGGTGGACACGGCGACACCATGGTTCCACTGCCAAGGTACACCACTGTATCGGGTATACCTGTGACCCAGTTAATCGCCAAAGACAAGCTTGATGCCATTGTTGAACGTGCTAAAGTTGGTGGTGGCGAGCTCGTGGGTCTTATGGGTACATCAGCTTGGTATGCACCGGGTGCTGCAGCTGCGCAAATGGTTGAGGCCATCGCTCTAGATCAAAATCGTATTTTCCCATGTGCTGCATGGCTTACTGGTGAGTACGGGATCAATGACCTCTATCTTGGAGTACCTGTGAAATTGGGTAAGGGTGGCATCAAACAGATCATTGAGGTTGAACTCGACGATCAGGAGCAAGAGCTCTTAATGAAGTCGGCTGCTTCCGTTCGGTCGGGGGTTGACGACTTAGCCCGCATTCAACAAGCTTAATTTTTTTATATTTCGGAGATGCCGGACTGGTGCAACCATCAGTCCGGCACTCACTTGATGGAGCTTAGTATCCTCCAGATTGTCCACTCTGTAGTTTGTGTCGATCCTGAATAATCGAATTCATATTACCTTGGTAACAAAGGAGGAGTCCGTCATCCAGTCACTAGATGAGGCACTCTTCGGACTTCATGTTGAGTATTCGATCGACAGGGTGATTGCCAGAGCTGAAGATGCAGCCACAGTTATCGAAAAAGACACGGATTTTGTTTTCATATCGTGTAACGAAAATGCCGAAAACGGTATAAAATTCATCAACACGCTACGTGAAAGAGGGTTGCGGGCACCTGTTGTGGTTCTCGTAAAAAAGGCAGATGCGCGTGATGCCGTCGAAATGATGAGAATGGGCGCATTCGATTACATACCTGAATACGAAATTTCGGTTGAACGTATCACCTATGTAATCAAGTCGGGGCAGATGTTACGCGATGCTGACCGCGAGAAGCAAAGGGCATTGTATGAGTTGGAAGAGTCGAGACACCGTCTTCGTGAAGCTCAAATGTTGGCGCGTGTTTCGAGCTATGAGTACAATATCCATACGCACGACATCAAGATATCCGAATCATTCCATCGGCTTTTCAGGTTACCCAGACGTTTTACAAAGCTTAGTGGTGACGAATTGAGGAAATTCATTCACCCTGATGATTTACATGAAGCATTGAGTCGATTTTTGGCATGTGCTGAAACAGGTGTCGAATTTAGGCATGAGTTTCGGGCGCTGTTTCCAGATGGGAAGGTTTTTTATCTGACCGGGGCAGGTGTGAGGAAGCTCGATGAAAATGGCAACCCATTTAAGATTGTAGGCACCGTACAAGACATTACCGAGCAGAAGAACACTGAAAACACGCTTCGTGAGAACGCATCATTGTTGAAGTCGATAAATCACAACATAAAGGAGGGTATTTATCGAAGTACTCGTGACGAGGGTCTGATTTATGCCAACCAAGCATTTGCCAACATGTTCGGCTACGACTCGCCTGATGATGTGAAGTCGATTCCGATCAATGCGCTTTATGCCGACCCTACCATGCGGAAGCAGATTTTACAGAGTTTAGAACGAGGAATCGATAGAAGTAACGACGAGGTTTTATTTATTAGGCGCGACGGCACCCATTTTTGGGGTTTGCTAAAAAGTATTAGCACGATCGACTCTGATGGCAGGGTAATCTTCGATGGAGCCATCATCGACATTTCAGACAGGAAAAAGTTTGAGGTTGAGCTGAGGAAGGCGAAGGAAGCGGCCGAATCTGCAGCCGTCACAAAGTCAGAATTCCTTTCTAACATGAGCCATGAGATTCGCACCCCAATGAATGCCATTCTTGGGCTGATCGACCTCTTGCTTCAGGAAGATTTTAAAGATAAGAACCTGGAAAATCTCAAGGCAATCAAGTACTCTGCCGATAATCTTCTCGTGATCATCAACGACATTCTCGACTTTTCAAAGATCGAAGCGGGGAAGGTCAATTTTGAGCATATCGACTTCAACATCCAGGAGTTGATGAACGATCTATTGTACACCCAAAAGATTCGGTCGGACACTAAAGGCATAGAGCTAAATCTTGAAATTGAGCTTGATGTCCCCAGATATCTAAATGGGGATCCCTATCGGCTAAATCAGATAATGCTTAACCTGACAAGTAATGCCATCAAGTTTACAAACATTG
Source organism: uncultured Chitinophagales bacterium (assembly GCA_964629885.1). GTDB lineage: Bacteria > Bacteroidota > Rhodothermia > Balneolales > CAYWCV01 > CAYWCV01. The sequence goes on from CAZVRJ010000011.1 coordinate 37,383, forward strand.
GCCGTGTTGATGTCAATGTTAGCAGGATCTACGAAGACGAGTCGGGAATTGGTTTGTCGATATCCGTGAAGGATACTGGGATCGGCATTCCGCAGGCGAAGATCAATACCATCTTTGAAAGCTTTACACAAGCTTATACCGACACAAGCCGAAAGTACGGTGGTACTGGTCTTGGATTGGCTATTACAAAAAAGTTGGTAGAAATGCAGGGTGGCAGCATCATGGTGAAAAGCCGTGTCGGTGTTGGATCCGATTTCACGTTTATTTTGAAGTTCCAGAAGGGAAATCCAATCAACAAAGAGACCGTTGAGAGAATTGTAGCTCGCAAGGACTTGAAACAAAGCAAGATTCTAGTTGCCGAAGACAACACGATGAATCAGTTTGTGATCAACAAATTGCTTATTAAGTGGAATGCCGTAGTTTTTATAGCCGACAATGGCAGCAAAGCATTAGAAATATTAGAACGTGAACCAATCGATGTCGTTCTAATGGACTTGCAAATGCCCGAGTTAAATGGTTACGATACGACCAAGATTATTCGCGATTCGAATAGTTTGGTTTTAAACCATAAAGTCCCCATTATTGCACTTACGGCAGATGCATTTTCTGAGACAAGAAAAAAGGTGCTTGAATCTGGTTTTGATGATTTTGTTACGAAACCATTTGATCAGGATACCTTATTTTTAAAAATCAAACGCCAGCAATACAAGGCGCGAGAAATCGAAAACCACGAATCAATTGGACCCGCTATGTCAGACGCAAATAAGGATGGACTTGTTGACCTATCGTATTTTAGGGAGGTTGTTGGCGACGACGATGATATGCTCGTCGAGTTGTTGACCATGTTTCTAGACCAGAACCCGAAAGAGATCACCGACTTGAAATTCATGCACGAAGCAGGCAGCATGGACGACGTCAAAAAATTGGCACACAAAATGAAGTCAAGCTTGGGCACACTGGGCATGAAGGCCACCGTTCATGTGTTGAACATGATCGAAAAAGAGGCTCTTGAAGGGAATAAAGTAAGAGTAGGCGAGTTGGTGGCAGTAGTAGCCCACAGCTGCGATCTGGCAAGGGCAGAGATCAATGCGATTGTAGATCGGATTAGTGCCGGACGATAGGGACATGCCCAAGTCCGGCACTTCCTAAGTGTGTCAATCAGTCGTTTCGATTACTTTTGTTCCGGCCATATTGTCGCCAAAGCGTCGGCCTTCAGCATCGGTGAGTACTTTAAATACTTCGACTAAACCGATCACGAGTCCTGCAATACTCAATATCATTATGGCCAACCAACCCAATATGGGTATAAATAGCAGGATACCATTGAATGCTCCTAAGGCGAACATCCAGTTTCTCCGAATGGACTTCTCAATGGTCATTTTTGAGCCGTCATTGGTAATTGGGCGGAGCTTCATCACTTTCTTGCCAATAGAGCGGCCGTCCATGAAATCAAGCTCTAATCCATCTCTTAGCAACATGTACGCTGCACCAGCTATTGATCCCACCAACGGGATAAAGCTTATAACTGCGGCAATAACGCCGTCGATCAAGGCTGCAACAAAACGTTTTGCGAGGTCTGCTTTCACCAAGCCACCTCCCATGCTAATATTTTCCATTCGAAATCCCCTTCAGTTTTTGTTTGTTTGAGCAATTCAATAGGTTGACCAACCATCGGTCATCCAAATCCTGAACTTACAATACGAAAAAAAACTGAAAACGGGCTCACACCTCTTAGGGTGCAGAGAATAAAATAATATCCTCTGCTATCAGACCCTTGTCGTTCTCTGTTAGCGTGAATTCGAAGATCAGGTCGCGACTTGGCACAAAGCTTGTATCAAAGTTTGGCTCAAACTGGGATATGTGGGCAAATACCGTCTTGTAGGGCGAGCTGTCAGATCTTGAGTCGGTAACCCACAATGGAAGATCATAGCGGTTCAAGAAGCGAAGGAATCCATATCCATCATCGTGGCTGAAATCATAGCAAACACCTCTGACTCGCGAACCAACCTTACCCCATTCAGTCGTGTTTCCCTGTACAGGCAATAAGCCAGGAACCATAAATCCTGATATAAAGAAATCGGCTTCTTTCTTTAGAGCGGGGGGGATGTAATTGAATCCCATGAGCTCCACTCTGCATCCGTAAGATTGAATCTTACGAATAACCCTCACAAAGTCGGGGTCGTTGGTAAGCAACACCACATGGTTGAGGTCTTTGCACTGTTCGATCATGTCGAGCGCCATTTCGACGGATACACTTGGGCGCGTCAGTGGATCGCCCGTTTCCGTGTTTTTAGGCACTATAACTTGTTTTTCGATTACTTTGAACTCAAAATCTCTCAAAACTTCGCAAAAGCGGTTAGTCTTGTTTCTGTAGCCCAAGTCTTCGGATGCACGCTCTTGGTCTATGGCAAGGTAGACATTGAATCTACCTGGCTGATAGCCGCTTCGGAGGGCGTATTTTCTTAGATTGTCGAAGCGAAGACCGAACCCGCCGTTAAAACTTACGCTGAGGGCATCGACGAAGATGCCTGTACGGAACGACATAAATAACCTTTCTAATATTATGGTAATAATTACAGCACACTAATGGTATCTTAGAATGATAAGAAAATCAGCGGTAAAATGCGTGTCGCATTTTAAGTATAGTCTACAAGTCTAGATTTGGATAGCTGCCCAGAACCTTCAAGAATAATACTGACTTAGACAATGTATGCACGACATTCTTGCCTTGGTCTGAGCTTGCGTCGATATTGAGGTCTAGATAGAAGTCATAATTCCAAGGTACACCCACTCTTGGTCGTGACTCAATCTTACTTAGATTGACCTTGGCTTCTCGAATCATTCCTAGAAGCTCGTACAGGGAGCCGGGTTTGTCTTCGATTCGTACGACTAGGCTGGTTTTTGTGTTCTCTTTCTTCGTTGGCCTTCTATCTGGATCTTTTGAAAGAACCAGAAAACGGGTGTAGTTGTGCGGATCCGTCTCGATCGACGGCATAAGTATGCGCGCCCCATAAATTTCGGCGCTTCTTGCACCGGCTATTGCTGCCACTCCCTTAGGACGATCCTCCATGATTTTTTTGACGGATCCAGCTGTGTCGTCCATTTCAACTACTTTAGCGGGATGAGTGGCTAGAAAAGCCCTGCATTGCTCGATAGCCATGGGATGCGACCAAATTTCTTTTACCTCATAGAGCGACGTATCGGGAGCGGCGATCAAATTATGTGATATACGGAGGTAAGTCTCGCCCACAATATGCAAATCATACTTGAAAAGCCGGTCGTAATTGTAGATGAGTGAGCCAACAATTGAATTCTCGATGGCAGTGATGGCATAATCGCACTTACCTAGCGAGCAGTCGCCGAAAACTTCATCGAACGTGTCGCGCTCCAAAAGTATTGGTTTGTCAAATATTTTTGCAGCCGCCTCTTCATGAAACGACCCACGAACACCCTGGATGGAAATAATCACGCTTAAATGTGTTGAAATTCAAAGAAAGGAATATAATTCTAACCTACGAGGTTGTGGTGACGATGAAAATTATTTTTTTGAATTAATTTTTATGGAACACTGAAGGCGTTATCGTGGTTTCATTAAATGTTCGTAAATTTGGATACTACCACAAATTCCGCAAATGTCGAAAGTCAGACAATGGTAGTGAAACTTAAAAAACAACAACACACGCAAATGAAAGCTATCGCAATTAAAGCCATCGGCAAACTCACCCCGTTTGTAATGGCAGCTGTTCTCATGTTTGGTACATTCGCATGCACGCCTCAAGCAGAAGCTCCTGTTGAAGAAGCTCCTGTCGAAGAAGTTGCTCCTGCTAACGACATCGTTGCCGTAGCAAAATCGGCTGGTACATTCACAACGTTGGTCGCAGCTGTTGAAGCTGCCGGTTTGGCAGAAACTTTGATGGGCCCAGGTCCATACACCGTTTTCGCTCCAACCGATGAGGCTTTTGCTAAGCTTCCTGCGGGCACAGTCGAAAACCTGTTGCTTCCAGAAAACCTAGAGCAACTCAGAGCTATCCTTCTATACCACGTTGTTAGTGGTAATGTAATGGCAGCTGATGTAGTTACCCTCAACTCGGCTACTACCGTTAATGGCGCATCAGTAGCTATCGCTGTTGGTGACGCAGGTGTTGTTCTTAATGGCACAACGAACGTTGTAACAACCGACATCACAGCCAGCAACGGCGTGATTCACGTTATCGACTCCGTATTGATGCCACCAGCTGGCAACTAAACACACGTTTTTTTAACGTTGTTATAAGGCCACATCACATGTTGATGTGGCTTTTTTTTTGTGCTTCAGCCTTGTACATTGTAAGAAGGCCTGTGTCGATCTGAACGTCGTTGGGTCATAATAACTGCACCGGATTATCCATATAGCCATGAAACGCATCCTAATATGCCTTAGCTTGGAACCCTTCGATAAACACATCATATCGTACGTGTCGAAGGTTCCACAACTGTTCGATGGGGCACAATTGCATCTTGTACACGTCTTAAAAGATAGTGTGAACAATTTTCCCGCTTCCGAAATGGAGGAGTCGCTTGATCTGAATAATGATGGTTTCGACGCAGACGACTTGCGACAACATGCCATCAAGGTTGGACTCAAGGGTGCCGAGACGTCCATCGCTGCGGTACTCAAAGGATCACCTTCATCCGAAATATTGCGTTATATGCATGCGTGGGATATTGAACTTGCATTTTTAGGTAAACGAGATCATGATCACGGTGCTGGATATCTTGCTTCACAGCTCGCATCACGGTCGCCTGCTAGCCTATGGTTGGTGCCAGAGTCGGATAGCGTATCGTTGAGCCGTGTGCTACTTGCTACCGATTTTTCGGATGCGTCGGGTGTAGCCTACGATTGCGCAACCAAACTGACCATGCATTTACCACAAATTCATGAATTGCATGTAGTTTCGGCATATAATGTGCCTGCAGGATACTTCAAATCTGGGCTGACCTACGACCAAATGAGCGAGAAAATGCGTGTAATTACCGAGAAGGGCTTGGATGATTGGATCGCATCAAGACCACAGATCGAAGGTGTGCAGGTCAAGCTTGATGTCGAGGAAGAAGACAATGGAACAGCATCTGCCATTCTGAGTGTCGCATCACGCATTGATGCCGATCTGTTGGTGCTTGGAAGTCGAGGTCGATCAGGACTTGCAGCTTTTTTGCTTGGCAGCACAACCGACAGAATAATTCGCAGCGGTCATAAGTATCCCGTTTTTGTGGCACGAAGCCATGACGAGCAGACTAAACGGTTGTTGCGCGATCTCTTTCGGGTTGAGTAGCTAAGATCGAAATCAAACTAATTGATACAAAAAAAGCCCCACACATTCGTATGGGGCTTTTTTTATGGAATCTTGATTGCTATTACTTCGGATCTAAGATGGCGTCGATACGAGCCACAAGGTCTTGGTAGTGTGCACGTGTAACAGCGTCGCCACCGGCATTACGCAACTCATTGCGAAGGCGGGTCAGATCGGCGCGTACTAGCGGACGAATGTCGTTGGTCGACATGTTTACTCCGCCGCCGCCACCACCGAATGCTGCAAGGGCAGGAGATACGGGGGCATCAACCATGAAGGAGCCCATACGATCGACATATCCGCGCTGCAAGCCGCGACGGTAGATGTCTACGCTGCGGCCAGTTCCAAGCTCTGTCCACACGCCTTGGCGGAGGTCAGCAAACATGTTTGATACCGTGTATGCCTGATTGCCTTTCATGGCCTCGTAGTCGAGCAGGCGCTGCATCTTCTGGGTGTCTAGAACGCGGTTCAGGGTGCCTGTCATGGCTCCGATGATGCGGTTGGTCAAGCCTTGGTTCTCGATGCGGCCGAGAATGTCTTGGTTGATCATCCATGTAGGTGTCTTGAATGCTTCGTCGTTCAAGAACTTGACAGCACGCTGCATACGCTCTTTCTCTACATATTCATAGATAACACCTTCCTGGCCGGCAGCTTTACGTGTACGGTATACACCGCCAACATTTGTAGACACATGACCCATATAGCGGTTCCACTGTCCCAAAACTTGGCCGTAAAGCTCTGCAAGTTCTTCATAACCCTGACCTTCGACCGTGCCCCACTCAATGAGGTTCGGAACGATGCGCTTCAAGTTGGCTATGCCATAAGCACTTGCCTTCATGGAGTCGTCGCCGAGATCTTCAGTTTGCGCAGATGGGTCGATGCGTCCGTCGCCGTCATCTCCGAACATGTACATCGGATCGCCTTCAACAGCTAGAATCCAGCTGTCGAGAGTTGCTTTCTCTTGTGTTGGATCGGTAATGTTCGGCAACCAGCGGTAACCCCAGTTAACGGCATATTTGTCGTATGGACCTACACCTGGCATCAAAGCAACGCCAACGTCACCAGGCTGGGCAACGTAGTTGAAACGGGCATAGTCCATGATGGATGGAGCCGTGTTATACTTTGAGGTGAAGGTAGCAGAACGCAACGAGTCGACAGGGTATGCCGAGCTCGATTTCATGTTGTGTGGAAGGCCGATCGTGTGTCCAACTTCGTGCGCAGAAACAAAGCGGATGAGCTCGCCCATCACTTCGTCGCGGAATTTGATGCCACGAGCATCTGGATTGATAGCAGCTGTCTGAACGAAGAACCAGTTGCGGAGCAAGTTCATGACATTGTGGTACCAGCCGATGTCTGAATCAAGGATCTCGCCTGAACGCGGATCAGCTTCTGACGGACCGTATGCGTTAGCAATCGGCGATGTAAAGTAGCGGATAACAGAGTAGCGGATGTTCTCTGGGCTGAACTCTGGGTCCTCTTCAGGGCTTGGCGGAAGCTTGCCCACGATTGCGTTTTTGAAACCTGCGGCCTCAAAGGCTACTTGCCAATCGTCAACACCTTGGAGCAGGTATTTACGCCATTTCTCTGGAGTGGCAGGATCTACATAATAGACAATCTGCTTTGCTGGCTCAACCAATTCACCTCTGAGGTAACGCTGTACGTCCTCTGGCTTAGGCTCGAGTCTCCAGCGCTTAATATACGTACGCGTTGTGGAGCGTTGCTCGTCCAAGCCGTAATCGACCTGACGCACTGCGAAATAACCAACACGCGGATCATAGATACGCGGCATCATCGGTGTCTCTGGAAGGAGGATCATCGAGTGGTTGATCTCAAGCGTGATAGAGCTTGTCTCAGCATTTGTTGGTGGCGATTGTGCGTCGTAAGTGAGCACATGGCGCATCTCGATGTTATCGGGGTAGCTTCTGATCGATTCGACATAAGAACGAGCCGGATCAAGGCGACGAACACGCAAGCTCGTGCGCAAGTTGCTGTTCATACCCAAGAATGGGACATCAGTAGTAAGTAGCGGTGTTACTTCAATAACAACACCAGCTGAATCCTTGGCTAACGACTTAATGTCGAATGTGAAAAGGATAGGCTCGTTGTTCGAGTTGCGAATAGCTTGGGCAATTGGAAGCGAGTCGGCTGCAACATTCTGGTAGCTAATAGCACGCATGTCAATATTATCGCCACGACGAACAAAACGAAGGCTCTGCTGTCCAAATTTTTCGCCACCGAAGCCGATACCTGTTGCAGTTTTCGCAATACGGCTAATCAGCATAATCTCTCTGCCAAGAAGTCCGTCAGGTATTTCAAAGAAATACTTTCCGTCGATTTCATGGACTTTGAACATGCCATCGTCCGTCTTAGCCTTGGCGGTAATGACGTCTTTGTATGGCTTTATCCCCGCTGCAGCACCACCTGGACGAGCAGCCGCTGCTGAAGCAGCCGGAGGTGTGCCTGTTGGGGTGGCTGCCTGACCAGCAGGTCTAGCTGGGGTTGTTGGAGCAGCGGTTTTGGAGGAAGAACAGGCGCCTGCTACCAAAGAGCCTGCCAATATCATGGCGAAAACGGGAGTCGAGCCCATTTTCACACGCGACAGTATGGTGTGTTTCATATATAATTCTGACTGTTAAAGGTACATCCCGAGTAAAATGCCAAAAGACACAAATCCGAAAATACGACCGCAGATTGGATCATCCCCATGAATTTTATGGAATTGTTCCCAAGAATATTAAAAGATGTAAAATCGAGGGCATCATGGGCATAGAGGGCGTCGAGGGCATCCAGGGCAACGGGGACAACACAGGCATCAAGGAGACCAGAAAAGAATACAATTGATGCCCATGATGCCCATGATGCCCCTGATTACTCTGATGCCTTGGATTTCGCGGCCCATCGCCGAATTTCAGTACGAAACCAATCGTCGGCCTCGTCGGTCCACTTATAATGTTCCCTTATATACGAGATAGTCACCTTCTCAACGTCGGAATACAACCCATCTTCCTTCACGCGGCGCATCAGCTCTCGGGCATCACTTAACGATATCCTGCCGTCGCCTTTGCCCGACACGGCAATATCTGCCGCATCAATTAAGTAGTTGTCCAACTTCATGCCGTCGACATAACGGTAAGTATGGGCCATGTTAATAAATGCTTAATGCGTGTTTACGACCGCAATTAAGGCATTTGTATTGGTAGATGCAAGTCTGTGTAGCGGAGCGTCTATGCCTTCGAAGCGATGGATCCGAACAAATCAAAAGCTTCTGCATCAGTAATGTCGACATTATAGAATGATCCAATCGATAAATTACCGACTTCGAAACCATCTTGGGCAGTCTGAATGATGACCTCGTTGTCAACCTCAGGTGTGTCGAACTCCGTTCTGCCGTAAGCCACTCCGTCCTCAATGCGGTCGACAAGCACCTTCATAGTCTGCCCGATCAACGTAAGATTTTTTTCAAGACTGATTTCTTGCTGCAAATTCATGGCCTCGGCAACTCGTCGTTGCTTTTCTTTTCTTGATACAGGATCGCCAAGGTCGTAGGCGGTTGTACCATCTTCCTGGCTGTAGGCAAATACTCCGAGACGGTCGAACCGGATATCGCGCATGAAATCCAACAAACGGTTGAAATGATCTTTAGTCTCGGTCGGATAGCCCAATATCAATGTGGTGCGCAAGCGGATACCCGGCACTTCGTCGCGGATGATACCAATAAGCTCCCTTAGTCGGTTCTCTGTGACCCCGCGTCGCATCGATTTCAGAACATCGGTGTCGACATGCTGCACTGGCATGTCGAGATACTTGCAAATGTTTTCCCGCTCGCGGATAACTGGCAGAATATCGACTGGGAATTTCGCAGGATAAGCATACAATAGGCGTATCCAGTCGAAACCTAAATCTGAAAGACGCTTCATCAAATCTGCAAGCGTACGTGTGCCGTAGATGTCGAGGCCGTAAAAGGTCAGATCCTGCCCGATAAGTATCAACTCGCGAACACCCTGTGCCTTCAGCAAACGGGCTTCTTGGAGTAGCTCATCGATCGGTTTGGATCGGTGGCCGCCCCTCATGAGTGGAATAGAACAAAATGAGCAAGGATTATCGCACCCTTCCGAGATCTTCAAATAGGCAAAGTGGGATGGTGTCGAAAGCGAACGCTCGCCGAGCAGCTCATATTTATAGGATCCGCCAAGCTCCTCGAGGATTTCTGGGAGGTGCATGGTGCCAAAATATCGATCTACCTCTGGGATTTCTGATTGGAGGTCAGACTGATAGCGTTGCGACAGGCAACCCATCACAATAAGCTTCTTGAGTTGGCCTTTTTTGCGCAGTTCAACACCCTGAAGGATGTGCTCGATCGACTCTTGTTTAGCCGCTTCGATGAACCCACAGGTATTAATGATGAGCACATCGGCCCGATCGACCGCCTCTGTTACTACAAAGTCGTTCGCTCGGGCCTGCGCTACTAAAACTTCCGAATCGACCATATTCTTGGAGCACCCAAGAGTGTGGACGTAAATGTGCGGTACGCGGGTTTTCAACGTTTATGGGGCTATTGATGCAAAAATCGCAAGACCCGTAAGATACGGAAGAATTATCAGGCTTCCTTGATCGCGCTTATCAGCGCCATCACAGACTTTTTGGCATCGCCGAAGTACATATAGGTGTTCGATTTGTAGAACAGCTCGTTGTCGATACCGGCGAAACCGGGATTCATGCTTCGCTTGAACACGACGACGGTTTTTGCCTTGTCGACATCCAAGATCGGCATTCCGTAGATCGGGCTAGCCGGATTATCTCGGGCAGCCGGGTTAACGACGTCATTAGCGCCAATAACCAAAACAACATCTGTGCTCTCGAACTCGGAATTGATTTCATCCATGTCATAGAGCTGGTCGTAAGGCACATTGGCCTCGGCCAAAAGTACGTTCATGTGACCAGGCATACGACCAGCAACCGGGTGGATTGCATACCGTACATCAACGCCTTTGCGTTCGAGCAATTCGCCTGCCTCGCGGATGCTGTGTTGCGCTTGTGCGACCGCAAGTCCGTATCCTGGTACAATGATGACCTTCTGGGCATAAGCGGTCATTACAGCGACATCCTCGGCCGATGCTTGGCGTACCGACTTAGGTCCACCCTCGTCGGGTCCTGCAATTTGCTCAATCACGGATCCGAAGGCTCCAAACAGCACGTTGCCTAGCGAACGGTTCATCGCCTTACACATAATATTTGTAAGGATAAGACCGGAAGCACCTACCAACGCACCCGCAATAATCAGGAGATTATTGTTCAACACGAAACCAGTTGCCGCAGCGGCAACGCCAGAATACGAGTTCAACAGTGAAATGACCACGGGCATGTCGGCACCACCGATGGGTATGACGAGCACGATACCGAGAATCAAGGCGCCCGCGATAAGGATGTACAACCACATCGGCATATAGGGCTGAAGAGCAAACATAATCAGCGATCCTACCGTGATTACACCCAAAAGACCGTTGATGATTTGCTGCCCTTTATACGTCACGGCTCGACCAGTAACCATCCCCTTGAGCTTGCCGAAAGCCAACATGCTGCCGGTGAATGTCAAAAATCCAATTAAAACACTCAATCCAACGATGCCAATATCGCCTGCAGCAAGCATTTCAGGATCGTCGTACGTAAAAAATTCAGCCATGGCAACTAAGGCCGAGGCAATACCACCAAAACCGTTTAGAATGGCCACCATTTCAGGCATGGAGGTCATCTCAATCTTGCGGGCGAGAACTGCTCCAACCAAGCCACCGATAACTAGACCGGACACAATGAACTCCCACCCGAGAATTCCTTGTCCCGCGAGTGTTGCAACCACACCGATCAGCATACCCACCGAAGCAAGTTGATTACCCGATCGCGCCGTTGCGGGTGAGCTCAAACGTTTTAGGCCAACCACAAAGAAGATGATGGCCAGCAGATACGACAGTTGTACAATAGTTGTGATATCCATGGCTTAGTCCTTTCTGCGAAACATTTGGAGCATGCGATCGGTGACCATGAAGCCACCAACCACGTTAATGGTCGCAAAAATAAGTGCGAATAAAGCAATCCACTGCACAATGGGTCCGTCGATGTGACCAATAACTGCCAGAGCACCGACAATGGTGATGCCAGAGATAGCATTCGATCCCGACATTAGGGGTGTGTGAAGCGTGTTTGGAACCTTCGAAATAACCTCGAACCCGACAAAGCAGGCCAGGACGAAGACAAACAGGTTGAAAATATTCATATCCATATTAAGCCTCCGCAGCTGGTTTAAGGAGAGGGGTTACAATTTCGCCGTCGCGTGTGATGGTGGTATACAGCGTAATTTCGTCGCTCATGTCGAATATGGGTTCGCCCTCTTTCACCATGTTCTTGAGCAAATTGACCATATTCCGTGCGTAGAGTTGGCTTGCATGCACCGGCATGGTAGCGGGTATGTTCACGGGTCCATGTATGGAGACGCCGTTCACGGTTGTCACCTGTCCGGCCACCGTGTACTCACAGTTCCCACCCTGCTCGGCTGCAAGGTCGATTACCACGGATCCTGGTACCATATCGTCGACCATGGCTTTCGTGATCAGAGTCGGTGCTTTTTTGCCAGGTATCAATGCGGTGGTTATCACCACATCGGCCGACTTCACATGCTTGTGCATCACTTCGCGCTGGCGCTCTTGAGCATCCGTCGAAAGCTCTTTGGCGTAGCCACCTTTGGTCTCGGTATCCGAGTCGAGGGGCACATCAATAAATTTCGCACCAAGACTTTCCACTTGTTCCTTTACAGCAGGTCGCACGTCGAATGCTTCGACGATGGCGCCCAAGCGGCGTGCAGTTGCAATGGCCTGCAAACCAGCGACACCAGCTCCTAAAATCAGCACCTTCGATGGACGAATGGTCCCGGCCGCTGTCATCATCATCGGCAGATACTTACCCAGATTCGCCGCTGCCATAAGTACCGACTTATATCCAGCAAGTGAGCTCATCGACGACAGGGCATCCATGCTTTGTGCACGTGTTATTCGGGGGATGGCTTCCATCCCCAACGCGGTTATGTTGGCCTTTTTAAGCTTTCCAACCAGCTCGGGGTCGCTTAGAGCCCAAAGGAAGCTGATTAGTATAGTACCAGGCTTCATTTTTGCGATTTCGGCATCGGTCGGTTTCTGGACCTTCAAAATCATGCCGGCTTTTTCGTAGAGAGCATCGGCTGTTGGTGCGATGGTTGCACCGGCCTTTTCATACTGGGCGTCTGATGCGAATGATCCGTCGCCCGCACCTGTCTCTACCAAAACCTCCATCCCTAACTTTCGGACTTCGGCCACGAGATCAGGTGTCAAGGCGACACGCGTCTCTCCGGCCAAAGTCTCCTTTGGTACGGCTGCTATCATAATTTAATTCCTGCATTAAACGTGGACTTCGGTCAGATCTGCTGTAATCCCCCGACCTGGCCAAAGCATGCGGTGATGGTTTCAATGTAATCAACTGCAACTAAATCGGAAAGAGCTTCTTATTGCAGTTCATGCGAATAGTATTGCATTAACCAAGGCATCGAGGGGATCATGGGCATCGAGGGCATCAAATAGTCCCCAGCTTACCTATGTTGCCCCTGATGCCCTCGATGCCCTCGATGCCTCTGTTGCCTATGATCCCCTCGATGCCTCTGTTGTCTATGATCCGTAACTTTCGTCACATATCTGAACATCAAAAAGCCGTAACTTGGTCGATTATTGAATTACAAAGACATTCACATGGAAGACATTGCAAATAAAACGTTTGATGTAATCATTATGGGTAGTGGTCCGGCTGGGTTCACCGCCGCCATCTATGCCGCTCGCGCCGATCTGAAGCCGCTTGTATTTGAGGGTGCAGAGCCCGGTGGACAGCTTATGACCACCACCGACGTTGAAAACTACCCGGGATTCCCGAATGGCGTTATGGGACCCGAAATGATGAACATGTTCCGTGAGCAGGCACAGCGATTCGGGGCCGACACACGGTATGGTTTTGTGACAAATGTCGACACAAACCAACATCCTTTCAAACTCACCATCGATGAAGAGTACAATGTATTCGCCAAGGCGCTCATCGTGGCCACGGGTGCATCTGCCAAATGGCTAAACATCGAAAGTGAGACCCGTCTGCGTGGCTACGGCGTTTCAGCTTGTGCGACATGCGACGGTGCATTTTTCCGTAACCAACATGTTGTAGTGGTGGGTGGTGGCGACACAGCTATGGAAGAGGCCAGCTTTTTGACCAAATTTGCATCCAAAGTGACGCTTGTTCACCGTCGCGATGAATTTCGAGCATCGAAAGTTATGCAGACCCGAGTGCTCGAGAATCCTAAGGTTGACGTGGTATATTACTCAGTCGTGCACGAAATTCTGGGCGACAAAGTGGTTCAGGGCATTGTGCTCCGCAACGTCAATGATAACACCCTAACTACCCTCGATGATGTTACGGGCGTATTTATGGCAATCGGGCACAAGCCAAACACCGACTTGTTTAAGGGCACACTCGATATGGATGATGTGGGCTACATAAAAACGCACGCCAAATCGACACACACGAATGTTGAGGGTGTCTTCGCTTGCGGCGACGCACAAGACAGTGTATATCGTCAGGCAATCACCGCGGCCGGCACTGGATGTATGGCGGCATTAGACGCCGAGAGGTGGCTCTCAGAGCAGTAAATGATCGAACTGGTCACCATGTTCCTTGGCGGCATCGCCCTGTTCTTGTTGGGTATGAAAATGCTCACAGACGGGCTGAAGCTGTCGGCTGGTGATTCTCTGCGCAATCTGTTGGCTCACTGGACTGCTACCCCTGCGAAAGGGGTGATGTCGGGTATGCTCATTACTGCGATCGTTCAAAGTTCTAGCGCGGTCATATTTGCCACCATCGGCTTCGTTAATGCCGGTATCATGTCGTTGCTTCAAGCAGTCTACGTGATCTTCGGAAGCAATGTAGGCACGACCTTTACAGGATGGATTGTGTCGACGGTAGGACTCAACATCAACCTGCAGGCTTTCGCGATGCCGTTTTTGGCCCTCGGAATGGTGCTCTGGCTTGGTCAGGAGGGGACTAAGCGTGGTGGACTCGGTCAGGCGTTGGTTGGATTAAGCATTTTTTTCCTAGGTATCGATGTGCTTAAGGACTCGTTCCAGGGCCTAGGAAACGATATTCCATTCGAGGCTCTTGGAGAGTCATTTCAAAGCCGGTTGCTCATGTTGGGGATCGGCATAGGACTCACCACGCTGATGCAATCATCGTCGGCGTCGATCGCTATCGTTATCACTGCTGTCGCTGGCGGCTTCATTCCCATCCAAGCCGGTGCAACCATGATTATCGGGGCGGATATTGGCACGACATCAACAGCTCTCTTCGCTGTTATCGGATCCACATCTGCAGCTAAACGAACCGCAACAGCCCACGTTTTGTTTAATGTGGTGACAGGGCTTGTCGCTTTTTTCCTCGTTGGTGCATATCTAAAAGGAATTGCCTATCTCTTTGGTCCTGAGCTGAGCGTTGCCGCCACTGTTGCCATGTTCCATACCATGAAAAAGATGACTGGACTAGCCCTGTTCATTCCGTTTACAGGGAAGCTTGTGGTTTGGCTCGAAAGTCGTTTCACTGGATCGGAGCGACGGGAAGACAAACCGAAGTACCTCGACGACACGTTGCTTCAAACGCCATCGCTTGCTGTTAGTGCCCTGGTCTTTGAACTTAAGCGCGTCGGCAAGAAATCGCGCAAGGCGGTTAGGCATGTTTTGAAGGGAGACCGGACGCATAAAGAGCTGGATCAGTACGTCGAAACGGTCGAGCATCTACACCTTGAGGTTGTGGCCTACATTCAGAAAATGCACCGATTGAATATGCCGCCCAACCTGGAGTACTCTCTGCCCCAAGCCTTACGGGTGCTCCAATACTTTAGGGAAGCCTCTGAACATGCCATGGTTGCACTCCGCATTAAGGAACAGAACAACATACATGCGTTCGTTGCCTCAGAACTGAAGCGCCTTGAGAACGCAGTGCTGGACCTGACGGTGGCCTGCGACTCCGAAATGGTCGGATTCAGCCTCGATAGAGTACGTACGCTCGAAGACCAGGTGGAGACGACCTACAACGAGGTCAAGATCGCAATCCTGACCTTCGGTGGGCAGGAAAAAATCAGCGTGCAATCCATGCTGAACCTACACGAAATGATCCGCAACTATAAGCGGGTTGCTGACCAGCTCAGCAAAGCAGCACAGCACATGGACGACTTCAACAAGCTCATCGAACACAAACCGGGCGATGGACCGGGTATGAGGATTGAGGAGTGACGGAAAGAAGAAAGAAGAAAGAAGAAGGAGTGGCTTATTCTTTTCCGAAGATTTTCTTGATGAAGCCGAATACGCCTGATTTTTGCTCTTCCGCTTTCGGTTTAGCAGCTGACTTACCATCTTTCAACGAAGTCGACATCGACGACAGATCGTTTGTCACAGGTAGCTTCTGTGTTACACCGTAGTTAGTTGGACGATCGTACCGTGGGTCTCTATGGCGATTGCCGCCTTGTCTATTGTCTCTTGGTCCGCGCTGTCCATCTCTAGGCTTGTCGCTTCTTGGCGCTTGTGGTCCCCGTGGCTCACGAGGTTCACGCTGCTCGCGCTGCTCACGAGGTGGATTAGGCTTGCGCTGGTCGGTGCGGTCTTCGCGTGGAAGATTTGGCCTGCGTTGATCAGGTCGTGCCTCCCTTGGCGCCTGTGGCTCACGTACTTCCCGTGGCTCGCGAGGTTCGCGTTGTTCGCGAGGAGGGTTTGCTGGTCTCTCACCAGTCCGGCCTTCGGTATCGGCAGATCTGCCACGGCGGTTTCTTCCACCTCTGCGACGGCGGCGAGCTGGCTTTACATCACTGGTCTCGCCAGACTCTGCTGTGGATGATTCTGCTACAGATGGCTCTGTAGATACTTCGTCCTCTTTCTTTACTGGACGAGGACGTGCAGGCTTGGCTGCGACTGGTTTTGCATCAATCTCCATGGGCTCTGCAGCTGTGGACTGATCTTTATCAGCAGATTCCTTATCAGGTCTGCGGCGTTGGTTTTGACGGCGTGGTGCAGGTTTTTCAGTTTCGGCAACAGCTTCGTCAGCAACGACATCCGCGACCTTATCAACTTTATCTACCTTCGCTGCTCTCTCAATCCTTGCAACCGGCGATTCATTCGTCGCGGCACGGTCGGGAGCTTGTGGTCTGCGAGTGTCGCGGCGTGGACCACGATCTTGCGAATGAGACGGTCTTTCAACTTGTTGATCCTCGGGTCTACCAGCCAAGAAATCGGGTACATTCAATACCACAAGCTTGTCGCCCATAGCCTTGCGAATCGGATCGAGGTAGCGTTTGTCCTGGTGCGAGACGAAAGTGATTGCATCGCCTTTGGCGTCGGCCCGTGCTGTACGCCCGATGCGGTGAATGTAATCTTCGAGCTCACGAGGCACGTCGTAGTTGATGACGAGCGACACTTCTTCGATGTCGATTCCTCGTGCAAGCACGTCGGTGGCCACCAAAACGCGGATATTCCCCTGTTTGAAAGCCGCCAGTGCCTCTTCGCGCTCCTGTTGGGTGCGGTCGCCGTGGATGCTTGTAACCGCAAGACGCTTACGTCTTAGTTCGCGTGCCAACTCGTCGGCGCCTCGCTTCGTACCCGTGAATAAGATGCAAGATGGAAACTGCTCGTCCTGCATTAAATACTTCACCAAGTCGGCCTTTTTGTCGAAATCAACAAAATAGAGCCACTGATTTACGTTTGCCGCCGTTGTGTTTGGTGCAATTGAAATACGGAATGGATCGATCAGAAACTCGTCGAGAAGCGGCTTTAATTTGTCGTGTATCGTGGCTGAGAAAAACAGCGTCTGACGCTTTTTCGGAACCCGATTGATGATGGTTCGTACATCTGGTATGAATCCCATGTCGAGCATACGGTCGGCCTCGTCGAGCACCAAGATTTCAATATTGCTGAAATCGAGGTTCCTGACCTTCATCAAATCGAGCAGGCGTCCTGGGGTCGCAACGATGATGCGAACTCCGCGCTCGAGCGCCTTCTGCTGCTCGCCCCAATCGCCACCGCCATAGATGGTGACCGACGGGATGTCGACGTGATACCCAATGGCAAATATTTGCTCGTCGATCTGTTGTGCAAGCTCACGTGTCGGCGACAGAATGAGGCACTGAATGCCCTTATTGGGGCTATTTTTGATCTTTTCGAGGATGGGAACAACAAAAGCGGCTGTTTTACCGGTACCTGTCTGGGCTGATGCGACAATATCGCGGCCCTCGAGCACGAGTGGAATGGCTTGTAGTTGTATGGGAGTTGGTTGGGTGAAACCCATGTCCAGGATACCGTCGATGATTTCCTGGCTGAGTCCGAATTCGGTAAATGACAAGGCAGTCGGATTAGTCTGGTGTCCGCCCGGCCAATTTTTTTATACCGAACGGTTATACAATAATCTTACAAGATACGGAATCTATCACTAATCTACACTTTTACAGAGGCCCTACACCGTATGGGGTGGTGTTACCATTTCGTTAACGCGGTCATCCAACGATTTCGGCTTGTACCTGATACAGATCCAAAGGGTAATAAAAGCCATTGCCAGTAGCCCAACAGCACCTGCCTCAGGACCAAATGCCCCTCCCGTGAACCAATCTGGTCCTGTCTGGTTGGTTTGAATAACAGCCGTTCGAAACGTCTTCCCGCTCACAGGGAATCCAAAAATGGCACCCTGGAAAAAATTCCAGCTGAAATGAAGCCCGATCGACACCCATAGCCGACCCGTGAGTAAGTAAGGCAATGCCAGCATGATTCCGGCAAGCGTAATGTTCACCGTTGATATCGTGCTCGCATTTGGATTCCCTGCGTGGAGTAATCCAAAGACAAGAGATGTGATGAACATGGCAATGCCGACTGCTATTCTCGGCGAAATGGATCCGACATGCATACCTTCGGCCAGCACCTTCATCTGGTAGCCGCGCGTCCAGTATTCCTCATAGAAACCAACAACCATCATCAAGAACAAATAACCGACGATGGGCATCAACCAGAATTGTTCTGCTGTACGATCCCAGCCGAAGCCGTCCATTTTTACGTAACCAAGCATCCATTGAAAGAGCCAGATTCCGGTCATTGCAACAATTCCGATCGCTGTACCAGCCCAGAGCTCTTGTTTCCAACCCTCAGTGGTCTGAATGCCAAACTCGCTGAACCGGCGCTTATCTATAAATCGGCCCATAATCACAATGGATAGAACGATTCCTGATGCGGTAGCAAAAAGGCCGATGTATTCAGCGTTGAATCCGAGTTGACCTACTAAAAACCCAAATGGGAGAACGATAGCAATTGCGAGCACAAACTGGATTAGCAGCCTCCAACCAGCCCGCAATCTACCTTCTGTTTCATTGATTAGAATTTTCATGCCCAAATATCTTAAAAAGAATTTCTTATATCTTCCCAAAGATCAGAAAATCCTCAATACTCAATCCTCAATCCTCCAGTATAATGTGCGGCAGATATGCAGTTTTTGCAGGTAAAGAAAAAATCGAAGAGGTCTTCGGGGTAACATCCGACGAACCGGAACTGTTCGAACCCAATTTCAACGCCACTCCTGGTTCTATGCTGCCAGTGGTCTTGCTCGGAAAGGCACGCATAAAAAGGATCGGTTCATTGCGCTGGGGGCTTATACCTGGCTGGGCAGAGGATATCTCTTTGGGGTATTCTATGATCAATGCCCGCAGCGAGACCCTACTCGAAAAGCCGTCGTTCAAGAAACCATTTCAACGCCAACGATGTATTGTCCCAGCAAGCGGATTTTACGAGTGGCAAAAGTTGGGCAAGGCCAAAATCCCATATTACATTCGAGCTCTCGACCAAGAGGTGATGGGATTTGCAGGACTTTTCGAGAAATGGGAGAAAGATGGGCAAACAGTATTCAGTTTCACCATTGTCACCACCACCGCAAACGATCTGTTGGCGCCGCTGCACGAACGAATGCCCGTAATACTCAGAAAGAGGGATTACGACAATTGGCTGGATCCACTTTTCGACGACCAAATAGCTCTTTTGGGAATGATGAAGCCCTATCCAACCGAAAGGATGGCGCTTTACCGCGTAAGCGATGCTGTCAACACAGCGTCGAACAACGGACCCGAGTTAGTCAGACCCGTAATGTAAGGTCGGGGAGTTCGAACGGTTACTGCATGAAACAAAAAAAGCCCAGCATAACTGGGCTTTTTCGTTAAATCGATATTCGGTTAGTTGCGAACGGTGTCGGGCTGGACTGGGGTCGCAGGGAGCGCCGATGGTGTTTCAGCCGGCTGTTGCTGCGTCTCGGTTTGCGTTGGCAGCACGCCTCTGCTCTGGACGGCCGAACGAGTGTTGTTGCTGTCGATGAAGAAGTTTGCGAGGACGCAAAGCAACAAAAAGGAACCGCCGAGGTAGGAGGTCGCCTTCGAAAGGATATCTGCCGTGCGACGGGCACCGATCATTTGGGATGCAGGTCCCATAGCTGCCAGACCACCGGAGAGCCCTTGGCCTTGACCGCTTTGCAGCAATACCACGAGGGTCAATAGAATGCAGATGAGAACAATTAGAATGAGGATGATGGTGTACAGCATGGTTGGATTGCGTGGAATATTACAAAATCAGAAAAGAAAAATACGGATTCGTAGCTTATTGTACAAAATCAATATCCAGCGCGCTTCGAAAGTATCTTTGTGAGCAAGGTTGGGAAGAACCGTTTGATGTACACGCCAAAACGCTCGGATCCCCCAATAACAAGCTCCTCCTTGCCTTTTGCTACCGCCTTCACTATGGATTTTGCACATGCTTCGGGCGAAATACCCCGCGCTTGATTTTCGTCCATCACCCCAGTCGGCTTGCCATCTGGTCCTAGTGCATTCACCGATACGTCCGTTTTGATGTAACCAGGGCATATCATGGTCACTTTGATTGGGATGCCGGCGTTCTCGACACGGAGTGCTTCAAAATAGCCATGTAAGGCATGCTTCGATGCACAGTAGACGCTACGGTAAGGCACGCCAAACTTCCCCGACAGGCTGCTTATTACCACGAAATGCCCGCTCCCTTGCTGTTGGAACCGAACGAGCTGCAGTCTCGTCAGACGCGCCGCACCTAGGAAGTTGACCTCCATGATGCGGTCGAGTACCTCGTCGGTCACATCTTCAACCCTCGACCGCTGACTGATGCCGGCATTGTGCACCACAATGTCGACTTTGCCCATCCACCTCCAAGCCTGCTCGCAGGCACCTTCAAACCCCGAGGCATCTTCCATATCCAATGGAAGCACGAGGTGCCCACCCCCGCAGGCGTCGTTGACCCGTTCGAGACGCTCGCGGCTCCGTGCCGACAAGATCAGCCGGGCACCCTTCGACGCCCATTCCTTGGCCATGGCCTCGCCAATGCCGGAGCTGGCGCCCGTAATCCAGATGATGGTGTTGTTCATGAAAGGAAAGATAACGAGACGAGACGCGAGAAGCGAGAAGCGAGAGCAAAAGCAAGAGCAACGGCAACGGCAAGAGCGAGAACAAGAGCAAGAGCAAGAGCAAGAGGGTACGACTTCCCCTCTCCTGCCAACTTGTTGGCGGGTGAGGGGCCAGGGGTGAGGGCGGTTGAATTATAAGAATTTTGGTGCTGAGGACGTTATATTCCTTATACGTGATATTATGGTGCCGTTGGGAGGCATCGATTTGAGAGGAGGCTTATTATGAAGACCACTGTTAGGCTGATTGCCATCGTGGCCATGCTGCTCGCTGGCACATCGTCAGCCGCTTGTGCCCAAGGTGCCCAAAGCGCCCTCGAAATCGTGCGCAAGGCAGACCTCAACATGCGCGGTGAATCGTCGGAGTCTGAGATTGTTATGACGATCATCCGCCCGAACTGGACCCGCTCCATCACCATGAAGGGCTGGTCGATCGGTACGCAATACTCGATGGTCTACATCACCTCTCCGGCACGAGATGCCGGCACATCGTTTCTGAAACGCCGCAACGAAATTTGGAATTGGGTGCCCAACATCGGCCGAACCGTCAAGCTTCCGCCATCGATGATGATGCAGTCTTGGATGGGATCCGACTTCACCAACGACGACCTCGTGCGCGAATCCTCCATCGTTGAAGACTACACGCACGCTCTTTTGGGCGAGGCAACCATCGAAGGACTCGTTTGTTACAAGATCGAAATGAAGCCCAAGCCAGATGCTCCCGTCGTTTGGGATCGCGTCGTAGTTTGGATATCGAAGGACGATTACTTACAGCTGCGCAGCGAATTCTACGACGAGTTCGGCGAACTGGTGAACATTTTGGTAGGGTCGGACGTGAAGGTCTTCGACGGACGCAAGATCCCATCGCGACTCGAGATGATTCCCGTCGAGAAAAAGGGACACAAGACTGTGATGGAATACAAAAAGCTGACATTCAAGACGAACCTTAAGGAGGACTTTTTCTCAGTAGCAAACATGAGAAGGGTTAACTGATGCTCACGCTCGTCCTTGCATGGCGTAATATTTGGAGGAATCGTCGCCGTACGATTATAACCATGACGTCGATTGTGATGGCGGTGGTGTTGTCGGCCGTGATGCAGTCGATGCAGCGTGGGCAGTACGATATGATGATCGACATTTCGGCAGGGCAGTTTTCGGGTCACCTACAATTGCAGGCAGAAGGCTTTCTCGACGAGCCAACCCTCGACAACAGCATGGAGCTAACCGACGAGTTGATTCAAACCGTCGAATCGGAGCCCGGTATCAAGGCAGTGGTTCCACGCTTCAACACGTTCGCACTTGCGGCCGGTTATGACCGCAGCCGCGCCACCATGCTCATCGGAATTGATGTGGAAGAAGAGAGGCATTTGAGTGACCCCCATGAGAAGCTGGTCGAGGGACAGTATTTCGCAACTAATGCGGATCCACATGTACTTATTTCGCAGGGATTGTCGGAGTTTCTGAATATTGGTGTGGGCGATACGCTCGTGCTGTTGGGGTCGGGTTACCAGGGCATGAGTGCAAATGGGGCGTATCCGGTAATTGGCATACTGAAGTTTGGTCTGCCCGATTTGAACAAAGCGTTGGTCTACATGCCCATGGAGACGATCCATGATTTCACGGGGGCGTACGACCGGGTTACCGGTGTGGCCGTTTTGGTCGATAATATCAAATACTCTGCCGCCATAGCCGACCGTTTGCAAGCAAAGATGCCCGAGGGAATACTTGCCCTCGACTGGACCATCGTCATGCCCGATTTGGTGCAGGCCATCGAGGCCGATTACGGCAGCGGCTTTATCATTCTGTTGGTGTTGTACATGGTGGTGGGATTCGGCATACTCGGAACCGTTCTCATGATGACGGCCGAACGCTCCTACGAGCTGGGGGTGATGGGGGCAATTGGTACGCCTCGAAGCCGCTTGGCTGGTATGATCACCCTCGAAATGTTTATGATAACGACCATCGCCACAATGGTTGGCATTGTTCTGAGTCTGCCGGTTATGTATTACTACAACAGAAATCCCATCATGCTCGAGGGGGAGATGGTGGAGACGATGCTCGAGTATGGAATGGAGCCATTCCTTCAATTTTCGACTGATCCGCTCATTCCAATCACTCAGGCAGTAGTGGTGCTGCTGTTATCGTTCGTGATAGCCCTGTACCCGATTTGGCACATGTACCGCCTCAAACCCGTAGAAGCGATGAGGCGTTGACATGAAAACAATGCCTGTACTTGCATTGAGCTGGAAAAATGTCTGGCGTAATCCGCTCCGGAGCAGCGTGGTCATCATTTCGGTGGTCCTGGGTGTTTGGGCAGCCCTTTTTACCGCCGCATTCATGAATGGGATGATCGTTCAATACATGGATGTGCAGCTCGCCAACATCACATCCCATATCCAGATTCATACGGATGCCTATGAGGAGGAGCGGATTCCGGCGGCCTTCATACTGAATGTGGATGATGTGATGACCACCGTTCGCAGCGACCCTGGGGTGAAGCATGCCGTTGGCAGAACAGTTGTTGATGCGCTTATCTCGTCGAGTGCAGGTAGTTTTGGAGTCACGGCCAAAGGCATCGATTTCGAAAATGAGCCAAATGTAACCAACCTCCACAAGTACATGCGCGAGGGCGAGTATTTAGGTAATGCCGGACGAAACTCAATCATAATCGGAACGAAGCTTGCCAAGCGTCTGCAAGTTCAGATGAACTCTCGCATCGTGCTCAACGTGCAGGATGTCGACGGCATGCTTACGGCGGGAGCGTTTCGGGTGTCGGGCATCTTCCACAGCCCGGATGCTCGTGTGAACGAGAACATGGTGTTTCTGAGGCAAGGCGATCTGGCCAACCTGATTTTGGAACCCGAGGCCATTCATGAAATCGCCATTATCGTAGATGATTACAAACAGGCCGACCGCTACGCCGCCCGGCTCGATTCGGTGCTAAATATGTCGGTCAAAAGCTGGGGCGACATCTCGCCGGCTCTCAGGTATACCGACAGTGTTACCGACATCACACTGTATGTCTTCATGATCATCATCGTGATTGCGTTGATGTTCGGCATCGTGAACACCATGCTGATGGCCGTGCTTGAGCGAACACCCGAGCTTGGGATGCTCATGGCCGTCGGTCTAAGCCGCGGCAAGGCGTTTCAGATGATCATGTACGAAACCATCATGTTGACCCTGGTCGGTGCACCGTTCGGGATTGCACTCAGCGCATTGACGGTGTATTACACGGGCATCAACGGCATCGATCTAAGTGCATTTGCCCAAGGCTTTGAGATGTACGGCATGAGCTATCTGATTTATCCGATTCTAAATGTTGAACAGTACGTCAGCAATGCGCTCATAATTGCCTTGGCTGCGGTTTTTGCTGCCATATTGCCGTCTTGGAAGGCCCTGAGGTTGAATCCCGTCGAAGCCATTCGGAAACATTAGTACCTAACTGCACCAAAATGTCTGTAATTGAAATACGCGACCTCACTAAAGTGTACAACTCCGACAAGGTGCCAGTCCAAGCCTTGAACGGGATCTCCCTGAACATTGATCAGGGTGAATTCACCACAATAGTGGGACCCTCGGGCTCAGGTAAAACCACCTTGCTGAATATTTTGGGGGGATTAGACGAGCCCACGAGTGGGTCGGTGTTCATCAATGGGACCAACCTTTGGGATATGAACCATTCCCAGCTTTCCAAGTTTCGATTGCACCACATCGGCTTTGTGTTTCAGGCGTATAATCTGATTCCAGTGCTTACGGCCAAGGAGAACATCGCATTTATACTGCAGATTCAGGGACACTCAACCCGGGAATGCAATGACAAGGCCATGGCTATGCTTGAGGCGGTGGGTATTCCCGAGCAGGCCGATAAGCGTCCGTCCGAAATGTCGGGCGGTCAGCAGCAACGGGTGGCCGTGGCGCGGGCGTTGGCATCGAAGCCTGATTTCGTGCTTGCCGACGAACCCACCGCTAACTTGGATTCAAAGTCGGCCACCAACCTGCTCGAAATCATGGAGAAACTGAACCACCAGGAGGGCATCACCTTCATCTTCTCGACCCACGACCAGCGGGTGGTTGAGCGTGCTCATCGCATTATCACCATGGTCGACGGATTGGTTGCAACCGATGTCAATCAGCCGCATGCATGAAAATCGGTCGCCTCATAACGTTAGTAGCCATTCTTGTCTCGCTGTGCACGCCCGCACGTTTGCCCGCACAGTCTCCGTTTCAGTATAAGGGGTACGTCAAAGAACTAGGTGCGTTCTCGTTGAGCAACGACTTGGCTACAGTGAGGTTCGACAACATCGTACATCACCGACCCGAAACTAGCTGGCAGATGGGAGGTGGTTTCAGCATGCGGGCCGACGTCCGAAATCGCTGGATATCGGGATACACCGCCCGCAACATGCCCGAGTACGGATCGCTGATAAGCACAGATCCCGGTGCCGTTGATTTAAGCCACAATTGGGTTGACCGACGAGGGCATATCGTAAATTCATCGATCGATCGTCTGCACGGCTCATGGGAGGGCGATGCGTGGGAGGTTCATGTGGGCAGGCAGCGACTCAACTGGGGTAAGTCGATGGTCTGGAACCCGAACGACCTGTTCAACACGTACGCGTGGCTCGATTTCGACTACGAGGAGCGTCCAGGTACCGATGCCGTGCGCATCCAACACAACTGGGGATTCGCATCGAGCGCTGAACTCGGATACAAGATCACTCGCGATTTCGACGAGTCTGTGATCGCGGGCATGTGGCGCGGCAACGTGGGCACGTACGATCTTCAGGGTATAGCTGGGTATTATGCCGGCGACTGGATTCTGGGAGGAGGATGGTCGGGCTACATCGAGTCGTCGGGGTTCAGAGGCGAGGCCAGCTTGTTCCTGCCCGATGGAACGCTTACGGCCTCGGCAGGCGGCGACCATATGTTGGCGAGCGGGGTTTATGTGTCCGGTGAGCTATTGTACAATGGGGGATATTCGGATGAACCGGGTAGCGAAGCAGGCCTGTTTCAGCCACCACGAGCCGATAATTTGTTCATTGCGAAAACGGGATATTTCGTGAATGTGTCGGCAAGTCCCCATCCCTTAGTTTCGGCCGGCGTGGGTCTGATGGGCAGCCTCACCCGCTCGGTTCATATCCTTATACCGCAGGTCAGCTATTCTGTAGCCGAAAATCTCGATTTCCTCGTCTTGGCACAATTGCTCAGGGGCAACTCCCTTAAAGGACTCACCGACACACCGAATGGGGTGTACGTGCGACTTAAATGGTCGTATTGAGTTACTCGTTTACGATAATTGGTGTTCTGAAACGTACGGTGGAGCCGTATTCGTCGAGACCCTCCACACCCAAGATCCATCGGCCAGTGCGGTCGCCGGTCCAGAATCGAATCCGCATGATACCCTGGTCGTTAGCAGCCTTGGCAGGTGCCCAGTAGAGTGTGCTGCGTAAATCGGGTTTCCGATTCAGGTCTGATGCTATACCGTAATCGGGCGAATAAAACTCGCGTGGATGCGAGAATCCACTTACCGATATGTTCGAGAGATTGCTTTTTTCCACTTCACGACCACTACGGGTTACGATGCTCACCACACCACCTGAAGCCCTGCTTCCATACATGGCTGCGTTGGGTCCACGCAGAATCTCGATCACCTCGACATCGGATGCATTCAAGAGACCAGCGTCGCGACGCCACTCGGCCTCCATGCCATCGATCAACAGCATTGGGATGCACCCTTGGTTGTTGCAGAATTCGTTCTGATAAAGACTGGAACTGCTTCGGTCACGAAACACCCAGTAATGATGCATTCCGTCGAACTCCTGTGTTATATATAATCCCACCGACTGGCGAGCCAGAAAATCGAGCGCTTTCCCGGCAACATGTGCTTGCTCCTGCACGCGAATAACACGGTCAGGCTCAACGAGTAGCCGCGATGATACAGGTCGGTCGCGCACCCGAGTATCGGTTACGGTGATTTCGTCGAGGGTGATTGCGGGCATTTCGATACCGTAGCTGCGATCGACAGCCAGCCTCTGCCGAACCGACTCCATGTAACTTGAGTAAATTTCGGCCATGTTGCTGTCGACTCTGTTTGGCAGATACCGAGATCCGCCACGTGGTGCAATGATATCGAGCAGTTCGATGCGTAGCTCAACTCGTCCACCGCGGTCATCGGCATGGACAGTTATCTGCGTCGAGTCGGGGAAAACCATATTCCGCACGGTAAAGTACCCCTGCGCATCAGTGATGGCCTCGCCCGCTCCGCCGTCGCCTGTGCGGTGCATCACCACTACTTTGCTGCCTGCAACACCCTCTCGGTTACGGCTCAGGGTCACCCTGCCGCGGACATCAAAGCCCTCGGATGCCTCCGGCAAAGGTGCAATTTGCTGGTTCAAGACGTCAGACCACTTGAATCTACGCCAACCGTGCGTCATCATGAGCAGATCAACATGATCGCGTCCGTCTCCATAAAGATATTGAGCCAAATTAGGTACGGATCCGTGGAGGTCGCTACCGATTTGTAGCCACGAAGTGATGTCGATTGCCCCGCCCTCGTACGCTGCCTCCTCTGTGACACGTATCGCGACACTTGGGTATGCTGCCACGCCCTGTACATCGAACTGAAGGGGTATTTCAACCAAGCTGCGTGGAGCGTACGACCTTTCGGTGGTTAGCACGGTCACATTGAGCGTGTCTTCAAGGTTACCGTGGTAGAACAGGCGTTCTGCAATTGGATTGCCGGTCGAATCGAAAGCGGTAACATGGATGATGCCCGAACGGAGACGCTCTGCAGGGATGTATCCTTCGAGGAGGTTCCGAGTTTCGGAACTCAGAGCAGCCCAGACGGGTGTGCCTCGCTGGTGAGCAATGATGGTCAGATCGTTTCGGGGCTCTGTGGAATGGAGGCTCACAGTTGCACCTACTGTCGATGGCTTGACGGTGAGCTGGAGTCCGCTGCGCTTCACATCTGGTAACTCAACGCGCAACTCCTTGTCGCCAGGCAGATCGACGACAGCAACATATGCCTCATTGGCTTTGGGCGTGATTTCGAAAGATCCAAGTCCGTCGAATGCGGTGATAAAGCGAGTCACTTCGTCGCCGTTACGATCGAGCACCAAACCGCTAACATCAGCACCTGATCCGTCGGGAAAGACAGCCTTGAATGCAACTCTGGTTGGAAGCTGATGAACTAGGTCGCCCGATTCTGGGAAAAAGCGTACGGTGGGTAAGTCGTTGCCGCTACTATCGATGCTGGATCCAACCGAGAGGCTATCGTCGGCGAAGGAGTAAGAGGGTCCTGCAGGGGGGATGTTGCGATTCAGGATACGAAGGCTCCTACGGAATTGGTAGCCCTCGTCGTAATCGCGCATACGGTTGGTGTAGGCACGAAGCTGGTACTCGCCAGATGGCAAGTCGACCGGAAGCTCGAACTGTGCCGAAGAGCGGCCGACGGTGAGCTGGAACATGCGGCTTATTTTCGAATGGCCCCACATATCCACCAATTCGACGTGTATGATGCCAGAACCCGCATTCGGCTCGTGGGTGATGCCATCTACCACCCAAGCCGACATCCAAATGGTCTCACCAACTGTGTAAACTTCCTTGTCGCTTAGCACATAAATCTTCTCCGGGGCGGCCAATTCGGTCCACCGCTTCATCGACGAAAGAATTTTTTCGGCTTGAGTCTGGGCTACGACGACAGAAGCCGACATCACCAAAAATGCGATGGCCATCGAGATAGCGGTTCTGAAAGCTATTTTCTGCATTCGTCGAGCTACTTTCGTTTCTTGATTAAGCCCCAATCTATCTGAACAAACGATCATAATCAATGATTTCTGGCTTACTGTGATTGTCGATGACCCTATCTGCACCAATGATGCTTCCTCAAAGATTCGTATCTTTACATTCCCGTAACGTTCACGTAACGCACCTCATGTTAGATAAGCCCAAAGACTACTGCGGCATTTTCGGAGTGTTCAATCATCCCGATGCCGCGATGCTCACGTACTACGGACTCCACGCTCTCCAACATCGTGGCCAGGAATCAGCCGGAATCGTAACATCCATGTTCGACCCGGTAAAGGGCAGGAAGGTGATGCGCATCCACAAGGATTTTGGCCTTGTGCTCCAGGTATTCGACGATAAGAACCTGTTCAACCGCACCCTTTTAGGCGATGCCGCCATCGGCCACAACCGCTATAGCACCAGCGGCTCATCGGATAACCCGATGAATATCCAGCCATTTCGTGTGCACTACAGCATGGGCAACTTGGCCATAGGTCACAATGGTAACCTGACCAACGCCCGCCAGCTGCGCAGCCGGTTCATCAACGAAGGAGTGCTGTTTCAGAGCACATCCGACACCGAAATGATCCTGCACCTGATATCTCACTCGAAGAAAGAGACCGAGATCGACCGCATCCTAGATGCGTTGCACCAAATTGAGGGAGCTTACTGTCTGGTGATTCTCACCGACGACAAACTTATTGCCGTACGCGATCCGAACGGATTTCGTCCGCTGGCACTCGGCACCATCGACGGCGCCTACGTCGTGGCCAGTGAAACGTGTGCCTTCGACATCATCGGAGCAGAGTACCTGCGCGACATTGCGCCGGGCGAAGTCCTCGTGGTCGACCGCGAGTCGGTGAAGGAAGGCAACGGGCCTGTTTCGTACCACATCCCGCCGAAGGCGGGCACCGAAACGAGCCAGTGCATCTTCGAGTATGTGTACTTCTCTCGTCCCGA
>CAZVRJ010000012.1:0-62601 GCA_964629885.1 uncultured Chitinophagales bacterium
TTCCGTATATCCAGTACCCAGTTGCAAACAGGGCGGCGTAGATGGTGAAGCATCCCGTTACCATAAGCATGATTTCGAACGGAAGCTGACCTTTTTCCTCGACAATCTCAGGGTTGCGCAGGAGCACCGGTTTCCAGCCCAGACTTGCCGGCCCCACATGCTCGTAGAATTTCTTCAGCACTCGGTCTTCTTCTGGGCGCGTCATGAAGGTGACAGCCACCCAAGCAGCTGTAGTAATCCCTACGCCAATGAGCAGCCTCCAGTGTCCTTCGGGGACAGCATAGCCCATGTAGGGTCCGAGCACCTCGAACCACAGGGCCACAATAAACGACACCACCATCCCCGTTATTTCGGTATAGGCGTTTATGCGCCACCAGAACCATCTCAGGATAAAAATGAGGCCAGTGCCGGCTCCAATTTGCAGTAGGATGTTGAACGCC
Organism: uncultured Chitinophagales bacterium; assembly: GCA_964629885.1. GTDB lineage: Bacteria > Bacteroidota > Rhodothermia > Balneolales > CAYWCV01 > CAYWCV01. The sequence continues at coordinate 441 of CAZVRJ010000012.1, forward strand.
TGAAGCGCGTTTGTAAGCATCAGTGCAAAAACGGCCGATACCGCCATCATTAGAACGGTTGATATGCGACCAATCGCAACTTGTTGTTTATCAGTAGCTTGCGGATTTAAGAATCGAACGTAAAAGTCATTGACAACGTACGACGACCCCCAGTTGAGGTGCGTCGAAATGGTCGACATGTAAGCGGCAATCAGGGATGCGACAACCAGACCCAGCAATCCGCTTGGCAGGTAGGTGAGCATGGCAGGGTAGGCCAAATCGTCATTTATCGTTCCGGCGGGCACATTTGGGAACGCCGTTGAGAGTGATGCCAGGTCGGGGAATACGATGACGGATCCCAGAGCGATGATGATCCAAGGCCAGGGACGAAGCGCATAGTGTGCAACATTAAAAAAGAGCGTTGCACCTAAAGCGTTACGCTCATCCTTAGCCGACAACATGCGTTGCGCGATATAGCCACCACCGCCTGGCTCTGCCCCTGGGTACCACACGCTCCACCACTGAACAGCAAGTGGAATAATCAAGAGTGGGATGAGTGTCGACGTATCGTTGAAGTCTGGCAGAAAATTGAGCTTCGGAATTACATTTGGATGGCTCAGGAGGTTGTCGAGTCCTCCAACCTGAGGCAGGTTAAGCACAACGTAGGCTGCACCTATCGATCCAGCCATTGCAAGCATAAACTGGAAGAAGTCAGTGAAAATGACACCACGAAGTCCTCCAAGAGAGCTGTAGATCACGGTCACGATAGAAGCGATGAGGATGGTCTGAACCGGACTGAGGCCCAACATCACCGAACCGATTTTGATGGCCGCAAGCGAAACCGACGCCATGATCATGATGTTGAAGAACACTCCAAGGTATAGGGCGCGGAAGCCTCGCAGAAAGGCAGCCGGTTTGCCGCCATATCGGATTTCATAAAATTCGATATCGGTGTTCACGCCAGATCTTCTCCATAGACGGGCATAAACAAACACGGTCAACATGCCGGTGAGAAGGAAGGCCCACCATTGCCAGTTGCCAGCAATCCCGTTTTTGCGAACAATGTCGGTCACAAGGTTGGGTGTGTCGGCCGAAAATGTTGTCGCAACCATCGACACACCAAGAAGCCACCAGGGCATGTTTCGGCCCGACAAGAAGAAATCGGCGGCACTGCGGCCGGCTTTGCGAGATGTCCAAATCCCGATGAGCATCGACAGCACAAAAACTGCTGCCACGATCGACCAGTCAAGAATACCCAAAACCATGTATATTGCCTCCGTTTGGAATCAAGTCGTTAAGATTCCGAATAGTATAGGTAAACACTGAGACAATCAAAATAGATCGATGCAGACACCTACATTATTAGTCCTTGCCGCCGGCATGGGAAGCCGTTACGGAGGCATCAAACAGATCGAAGGCTTTGGTCCTTCGGGCGAAACAATTCTTGAGTATTCGATATTTGATGCCATTAGGGCCGGATTTGGCAAGATTGTGTTCATCGTGCGAGAGGACATCAGGGATGCAGTGCACAGCATCGTGGAACCTGGGCTGAAGGGGAGGATCCCGTATGAATTTGCCATCCAGAACGGCATCCGGTTTGTGCCGAGGCAGTTTCAGAATCCGTCGCGCACCAAACCTTGGGGTACAGGTCACGCCGTTTTATGCGCCTCTGATGCCATCGACGGTCCGTTTGCCGTGATCAACGCCGACGATTTCTACGGGCCAGAATCATTTGGGAACATGGCCGATTTTCTGACCACTAATACAGATCCAAACCATCACTCCATGGTTGGATATGAGCTTGGAAACGTACTTTCCGATCACGGAACTGTTTCGAGGGGAGTCTGCGAAGTAAATGCAAGCGGGTACCTCACTGGTATCAACGAGCGACTGAAAGTTGGTTGGTCGGACGGAAAGATTGTGCACCGAGATGGCGATATGGAGCACGAACTCAATGCGACCGATGCTGTATCAATGAATTTCTGGGGTTTCAAACCATCCTACTTCGAAATCACCCAAAAGCTTTTTGAAGATTTTTTAGAGACTAATTCTGAAAGCTCCACGGCCGAGTTCTTCATTCCCATTGGTGTGCAGCATATCATCGACAGCGAGATTGGGAAGTTTTCGGTACTTAAGGGTGGAACAACTTGGTTTGGAGTAACCTACCCAGAGGATAAGCCCATTGTTCAGGCATCGGTGAATCGCCTACTCAACGAAGGTGTGTACCCGAGAAATCTCTGGGGATAAGCATTGGCTAAAAGCGCTTCCAAAAGTAGGGCTTGATTTCGTATCTTTGGGACTCGGAACGAGAGAAGCCAAATTGTGTTTTTACAGACGACGGCAGTCCCTATTTTCAGGGTATTCAATAAATCGTATTCATCGTTATGCTCAAATTTTGTGTTTGCATCAAACAGGTGCCCGACGTGACAGCACCAGTCCACATCCGAAATGGCGTGCTCAGCCAGGATGCCGAGCGTCTAGTGCTCGATGCCTACAGCGCATCGGCCGTTGAGGAGTCGCTCGTAATAACCGAGAAAGAGGGTGGGCAAGTAGATATCGTGCTCGCTGGACCCGATAAAGCAAAAGAGACCATCCGTAAGGCTCTGGCCATGGGCGCAGAACAAGGATTTCACCTGCACACCGAAGAGGAAGGCTGGGATTCGTCGTCGTATGCCACTGTGCTTCATAACTTCTTAGCTGGAAAAGGGTACGATGTCATTGCCGTGGGCAAGCAGTCGCAAGACTCCGATTCGGGTCTGACTGGTTCGATGTTGGCCGAACTTCTTGACCTTCCGTATACAACCAATGCTGTAGGGATGCATTGGGATGCCTCTCTTGGAAAGTTGGTAGTGACTCGCCAGGGAGATACAGGGCAGGAAATCATTCATATGTCAACACCGTGCTTGGTCACCTGTTCGAACGACATGAACGACCCTCGTATTCCTAGCTTGAAGGGCATCATGGCCTCGAAAAAGAAAAGTATTGAAGTGATCGACATCTCATCGCCCACCACGAAGGCCGCAACGACTAGCGTGTCGGGTTATGAGTCGGTACCACCCCGCAAAGCTGGACGAAAATTTGAAGGCGATGCCGAAGAACTCGCTTCTCAGTTGTTCGATCTGTTAAGAAACGAAGCAAAGGTGCTATAAGGAGAAATTATGGGAGTTATCCTATCATACGTCGCAATTCAAGACGGAAAGATCAAGCGGTCGTCGCTCGAGGTCCTCAGCCGCAGCCGTGCCATTGCCTCATCATCAGGCCATACCCTCAAGGCTGTCGTCGCCTATCCCGATGCATCCAGTTTTGCAGCAGGTATAGCTGAGTACGGTCCTGATGAAATCATCACCATATCGAGTGCGGTGTTCGATTCCCATAGGAACGAACCACTTCGTGCCGCTTTGGCTGCCGTAATCAAAAAGGAAAATCCGGTGTTGGTCTCGTTCGCATCAACAGAGGCCGTTAAAGATATTTTAGGAGCGTTGGCTGTGCGAACAGGAGCGGCCGCAATTCCAGATGTATCCAGTTTTGAGCTTACGTCAGATGGTGTTAAGGCTTTGCGTCCTGTTATGGCGTCCAAAGTGTTAGCATCGACTATATCGAAATCTTCTACAACACTTGTAAGCGTTCGTTCGGGTTCGTACGATGCAATTCCAGAGCCTGGATCACCTTCTGTCACTGCATTCGATTTTAGTTATGATGCTTCGACCATGCGAGTTGATCTAAAGGAAGTCAAGACTGCATCGGGTGGAATGGTAGATCTATCGGAGGCCGAAGTTGTAGTGGCTGCTGGTCGTGGCATTAAGGACCAAGATGGCAAAGCCATGATCGAAAAGCTTGCTAGCATGTTGAATGGAGCAGTAGGAGCCAGCCGAGCCGTAACCGAGTCGGGCCTATTTCCTGCAACGTTACAGATTGGACAGACAGGCAAGGTGGTATCGCCCCAGCTCTATTTTGCGATCGGAATATCTGGTGCCATCCAGCACGTAGCCGGTATGGCCAACAGCAAGGTGATAGTTGCAATCAATAAGGATGCTGATGCGCCGATTTTCCAATATGCCGATTATGGTATTGTGGGCGACCTGAACAAGGTTGTGCCTGCATTCATACAAAAACTTGAGCAAGCCGGATAGCAATTATGGACGACCGTTTCGATTGTATCGTTGTAGGAGGTGGAATTGCGGGACTTAGTGCCGCACTTACACTAGCACGTGGTGGAGCAAAATTTTTGCTCATCGAGCGTGGCGAATTCAGCGGTGCAAAAAACGTGTCGGGTGGGGTTATGTGGGGAACACAGCTCAATGACCTCATACCGGGATATTTCGACGAAGAAGATGCGGGTTTTGAAAGGTTTATTGCACATCGGCGCCTCACCTTTATGGATGGGGAGTCATCTTTTTCGATCGACTTCAAATCGGACCATTTCAAGCAGAAGCCCTACACCGGAATTGTCGTGCTTCGGGCCAAATTCGATGCTTGGTTGTCGGGTAAAGTACAAGAAGCCATTGATGCTGGTCCACATGCCGACGAGAGTTTCATCGCCACCGATATCCTTGTAGAGGAGCTAGTGAAGGATGAAAAGGGTCAGGTAATTGGCATTCGGGCGGGTGACGAGGTGTTTCATAGCAACTGCGTCATCTTGGCTGAGGGTGTTAATAATCTGCTAACTCGGCAAGTGGGGCTGCAATCGCAGTATGTTCCAGCCGATTATGTGGCCACTGGAGTCAAAGAGGTGATCCGCTTCGATCGCAAGGTATTGGAAGACCGCTTTCAGCTAGACGGTTTGTCTGGAATGTCGAATGAGTTCATCGGGTACGCTACGCAAGGGGTAGAGGGTGGTGGATTTCTATATACAAACAGGGATTCAATTTCACTCGGCTTGGTTCTGGGACTTTCGGAGCTTCGCAAGAGCGGCAAAAAGCCTTACGATATTCTTAATGAGTTCAAAAAGCACCCAGCCATACGAGATATGATACGTGGTGGTGAGGTTGCAGAGTATTCGGCCCACGTTGTATCGACAGGCGATATGCGCATCATGCCTAAAGAGATCTACGCAGATGGGGTGATGGTTGCTGGGGAGGCCGCGAACCTACTCATGAACAGCGGTAAAGCCATTCAAGGCATGGACTATGCAATGGCATCGGGCGTTGTGGCTGCCAATGCAGCCCTTAAAGCCAAAGAGCGCAAGGACTTCAGTAGTTCATCACTTAAAACATACCGCGACGATCTCGAACAAAGCTATGTGATGAAAGATATGCGAGCATTTCAAGGTGCTGTTCATTTCTTGCACAATGAGGCGATGTTCACTAGAGTACCAGCCTTGGTGTGCGACTTCGGGCGTGAGTTTTTCACCATCAAGAATCAGCCGACGCCCAAAGTCAGTAAAATGTTGGCTGGTGCCGTAAAACGCCACAGTTCGTATTGGGAGTTATTAAAACTTGGTTTGAAAGGGGGCCGCTCGTTATGAAAGATCTCACGATTGCAGAGCGTCTGGGTATGGTGAATTACCGCAACCAGGGTAAAAGTGCCGCAAAGGCCCACATTGATGTGGAGACGGATATTTGCAATACCACGTGTCCGCACAAATGCACAACCTATGTTTGTCCGGCCAACTGTTACACCTTAGATGAACTTGGCATGGTTCATTTCCAATTTGAGGATTGCATCGAATGTGGAACATGTATGTTCGCATGCGATCAGGGGGCCGTCACTTGGAGATACCCACATCCTGAAGAGGGCAGAGGCGTAACGTGGAACTACGGATAATGTAGATTTCGCGATCAGTTTATCAAATCCTTGAATTTCGACACATCCAGATCTGTCCTAATCTCTTGGTTGGCTTCGTGTGCCTTCTGAGTTATGTCTCTGATTATGGTGTCAAGCTCATTCGCCGAATCGACAATATGGCCAACTAGAGTGTGAAGTTGGTCTGGACTGTTTTCACGCTCTACAATCAACTCAGATAGGCCCATCAAACGTGCAATAGGCGCACGAACAACGTGCGATTGAATCCACGAGATTTCCCTAAGCTTCTGGTTTTGGCTCTCAATGGCGTTGATATAGACGAAATTGTCGGTTACATCGACAGCTAAAACGACTTCAGCTTTGGCGCCTTTGTAGTCGATTACATTGCTTTGTATCTCAACGATGATGACATCGCCATTTTTCTTCTTGTGCCGATAGTAGGCATGTGACGCCAGCTTCGATCCTTTCTTCACAGTACTTACGGCATCTTCAAGTATCGGGATGTCTTCGGCAGGACGAATGTCGCGGATGGTCAATCTGTGAAATTCTTCCTGTGTGTACCCATAATGTCTTACCGCAGCTTCATTCACATCTAAAAACGCCAATGTGTCAAGATCATACACCCACATCGGAATCGGACTCAGATGGAACAAGTCGCTGTATCGCTTCTCAGAATCCTCCAAGTTGGCTAATGTTCTGTTACGTTCAATGTTATAAATGATGCTTTTATACAGACTGACCGAGTTTAAATCGTCTTTAAGAATGTAATCTGAAATCCCCATCGACATCGAACGTATACTAAACTCGAAATCGGTGTAACCGGTGAGGACGATAACGGGTGTGCGAACCCCAATCGACATGATTTCATGGATGAGTGACTCGCCGCTGAGATCTGGAAGGGTCAAATCTAATAAGATGACGTCGTAAGGCTTAGCATCTGGATCTGTAAGGGCATGAAATGCCTCTTTGTAACTCTGGACGTGCTTTAAACTTGGAGCCAAGATGTTGTCTTCCAGGTATTCCTGAATGAGCATGAAATCGCCGGGATTATCTTCTATAACCAGAATGTGATAACTTCGGCTGTCTTTCTTCATTTTAGTCTGTTAGGCTTTTTAATTCTGTGAGTATGGCAGCTTAACAACGGATAGCCAAAAGTTCTCAATTCTAGCTATAGCGTCCATGAATTCTGTTACTTCTATGGGCTTTGTAATATAACAATTAGCGTAATTTTGATACGACTGTTCTACATCGCGCATCGAAGAGGAGGTGGTGAGCATGATGACTGGAATATGTTTCAAGTCAGGATGTGTCTTAACATACTCCAGCACCTCAAATCCGTTCTTTTTGGGCAAATTAATGTCCAATAAAATCAGATCTGGTGTTTCGGCATCGATATAGGCACCTGTCTTTGAAACAAAGTCGATCGCAGCCTTACCATCGCGGGCCACACTAATTTTGTTTAATATTCTTCCCTCCTCCAATGCCTCAGTGGTCAGCAAGATATCTCCCTCGTTATCTTCGACTAATAAGATGTGTACAGGCTTCATAACTCGTTGTATTACCTAAGGTTGCAGCGGAAGACAATTAACTTTTCATTATACGACAATAATGACACAAATCGCCACCAATATCTATATATCAAGGATTTTATCAAAGTGATTTTCAATTTTTAGTATAGTGACTCAGTTTTTTATTAGGCTGGTAGGCTAAAATAGAAGGTCGAGCCGTTCTTTGCATCCGATTCAGTCCATATCTCACCGTTATGCTGTTCAACAATCTTTTTACAAATTGCCAAACCGAGTCCAGTACCGGGATACTCCTCCTGTGAATGAAGACGTCTGAAAAGGTCAAATATTTTACCAAGGTATTCAGATGATATACCGATCCCGTTGTCCTTAATCGAAAACACTGTCCTACTAGGGTACTCGACAGCCGATATGTGAACTTCGGCTGAGACATCTGGTCTGCTATATTTGATGGCATTTTCGATCAAGTTCTGAAAGACGAGGTTTATCGGAAGTTGTGCTGCGCTTATCTTTGGGAGCGTGTCGACGCGAATTGTTGCATTTTTCTCTTTGATCGTCTCCGAAAGGTCGCTTAAAACTTGCTGAACGAGCAAATTTGTGTCAATATTGGATATTTGGTCGCTGAAGTTACCGGCTTTGGCATAGTTTAAAACATCTTCAATCAATTGAAGCATCCGCTTAGATCCCTGCATGGCAAACTCTATGTACTTTTTCGCACGGCCGTCGAGCTTATCGCCATATCTCGTATCGAGCAGTTTCACAAAGGAGTGGACCATCCGGGCAGGTTCCTTTAAATCGTGTGATGCCACAGTGGCGAACTGATCGAGTTCTTTATTCTTTTTTTGCAATTCCTGCATTGCAGAGACCAATTTTTGGCGCTCGTTGGCTAAATCTGTTCTTAAGCCAACCTCGTCGTTGAGAGTGCTCTGCATGCCCCGAAATAAAATCGGAAGTAATGCCGAAGTCAGAAAGCTCAAGAAAACCAAGTTGGAAGTAACGGCGATCCAATACATCACGCTCTCAGTGAACATGGCTGGATTTGGCACAACTCCATAAACAACCAATATCCCCATTACAAAACAGACGATCAGGTTGAAAAAGCTCCACGAATATGTGTTGTAGTTAGGAAAGATAAGTATCCCAAACACCCCGCATGCATATAGGTATATCAAACCTGGTCCAGTGGTGCCTAAATACAGGATGAGTGTGATAGAGAGTACGTATACCGCAGCCATAAACACGACCTTACGATGGCTTATGTCAATACCTGGAATCAGGCCTATCACAACCATCGTTGTGAAAATAAAAAGATCAAGTGCTGCTATTTCGGGCACGCCAGAAAGCACGCTAAAATATACCCCAGGAATCAATGCAATGACGCTAAACGGCAAAAGGAAAGTGATTACTGTAACGAACAGCTGATTGCTCCAATACATAATCCCAGCACTGTTGGCGTCTTTACTGACATCTACAGTCTTACTCACATATGCTTTATATTCCTGCCAGATTGCCATGAATACCCCTCTTAGGTAGCGAGATCTTGAAGGTGCTTCCCTCGTTCTCACTCGATGCTACCGAAATATTGCCGCCGTGTTCGTCGACGATTCGCTTACAAGTACTAAGCCCCAGACCAGTGCCAGGGTACTGATCTGCCGTGTGAAGACGTTTGAACAATTTAAAGATTTCCTCGTGATATTCCTCTGCAATACCTATCCCGTTGTCTGACAATGTGATATGCCACTCATCTCCCGCATCTTGCCCATAAATCTTCAATTTTGCGATTTGTCCGGGTGGTTGATACTTGATACCGTTCGATATAAGGTTGTTGAACAGCGTTCTAAGCGCCACGGGATAGCCGCGGACTACAGGTAGTTGCTCGACTGTGATTTGGGCCTTGCTCTCGCGAATAACATCACGAAACAGATTGGTGACATCAGTAACCACAGAGTTCAGGTCAACATCCTCAACTTCCTTCATATCTCGGGACACTCGTGCATAGGAAAGAAGCTCGTTGATCAAATTCGTCATCCTCTTGGCACCATCTACGGCAAAATGGATGTACTGTCTTGCTTTGTCGTCGAGCTTATCGGCATATTTTTTTTCTAACAACTGCATGAAGGATGCAATCATTCGCAATGGCTCCTTCATGTCGTGCGAGGCGACCGATGCAAACTTGTCGAGCTCCTCATTCTTATTAATCAAAGCATGCCGTGCATCGACGATATCTTGGATAAGTCTTCCCTCGGCGATGATAAATTCAACTTTGCCAATGTCGTTAAATATCGGTTTTGAATTGAATAAGATCGTCTTCGGCTTTTTGTTGAGATCAAGTATTAACACCTCACGTTGTTCAACAACCCCATGGAGTGACGATTCAACGCATTCCTTCACTGCTTGGCGGGAATGTTCGTCGTCGAACCAACACCTGCACTCCCAAAGTAGACTGTCCTTAATTTCGTCGGAGTCTAATGATGTAAAATTCACACCAGACTCGTTCATTTCTATGATATGACCTTCTGAATCGAGCAAAGCGACGATCTGGTATGTTGAATTAAAGATCCCACGATACATGCGCTCTTTCTCTGCCAAGGCAAGGGCAATATTTTTGGACTCGCTAATATCAATGTGCGTGCCAAACATCAACTCAGGCTTTCCGTCATCTGTCCACTTTCTTACACTCCCACGGTCAAGAATCCATATCCAGTGACCCTGTCTATGACGCATCCTGAATTCGCACTGGTACAAGTCGGTCTCCCTGCGGAAGCATGCATTGAGCTGTTCTTGTGCAACTGGCAGATCGTCGGGATGCGTAAATTTTACCCAAGTGTCTATGTTGACCGGCATAAGTTCCTCCAGTCGATAACCAATTATAGATGCCCATCGCTCATCGAAAATGGTCTCACCCGTTTGAACATTCCATTCCCATAGACCTGCGTTGGCACCACTCAGAACAAAGTCTAAGCGGTCACGCTCTGTTTTTGTGGCTTCTTCACGTTCTTTCAATAATTGATATCGTATCTGGTCACTCTCGATTTTGACTTCATGCCTCACATGGTAAATAGACAAGTAGGTTCCGAGTCCCATTAACATGAATGATGCTCCGAACAGTAAGAGAAACCCATAAAAGTTTTGACTTTGGTACGTCCTGAAATCTGATTCCTTACCTTTGCTTAGGTTTACGAGGAAATTTCGAATAGCAGTATACGAATGGTCAAGATCTTGGTTTAGGTTGATTGACATGGGCTCGTCAGCCAAAATGGATGATTTCGCAGCATCTACTCCCTGAAGTTGTATAAGCGCAATATGTGCATCTACAACCACTAGTAATGTATCAACAGCTTGCTTCCAGTCTTCGTAAGAATCAATTCCGATTAAATACAACGGTAACTCGTCGAGGTCGTCAATATTACTTTGCAGATTTAATTTCGACGAATCAATGTTGGCAAGGTAGATGGGGCTGCCGTTGTACTGAAACCCTCTTTTGTTGAGAATAATATGTTGAATCTCACTGTGAGCACTATTCACAGCGTTCAAGCTGCGCTCAACTAGCAGCAGTTCTTGGGTAATTTCAGTCTGTCTTTGGTAGCTTTCAAAATAGAGGTATCCACCAATGAGCATAAGTATGCTGATGACTAGGTAGATCCAGAAATTGAACGTCAATAGCTTCGCCATGTGTCTAATGTAAAAAAAGGCAACATGAAAACATGTTGCCTTTTTTTTAGGCTACTTTTTCATGCCCGGCAGACTCATGTTGGGTACTATGATATCCTGCCTTGTGTATGAGCTTCGTTTAAGAGGGTACACTTCGGTCAACGTATCACCTTCATATAGTCTTCCATTTTTCATGACATAGCGAACTTTGTTCGTGTTTCGGATATCCAAGAGTGGATTTGCATCCAAAATTACCAAATCGGCCAGCTTGCCATTTTCGATAGATCCTAAATCGGTATCCAACCCGATGGCTTTGGCGCCATGTATCGTGGCCACTTTCAAAGCATCGTGCGTGTTCATTCCCCCAGCTTGCATAGCCCAAAGCTCCCAGTGGTAGCCTAAACCCTCCAATTGGCCGTGGGCTCCTACGCCAGCGATGCCACCTGCCGCAACCAAATCGTTCACAAATTCGGCATGTCGCTTAAATATGTGCTCTTCTTCCATGAACCACGCGCTTCTTCTGCGAGTTTTGCTGGCTAGTTCGGTGTAGGGGGTAAAATACTTGAGCTTTGCATCGTGATATGGATTTTCGGTGGCATAAAAGAATTCCTCTGCCCAAGGTCCACCATACGCAACAAGCATTGTGGGTGTATACGCCATTTTGGAGGTTGCCACCACCTTTACAACGTCATTGTAAATAGGATAAATCGGGAATGCATGTTCATGTCCGGGATATCCATCAATCAGCTGTGTCATGTTCAGTTTCCAGTTCAAAGCCCCCTCGGTTGTGGGCATGATCTGTTGCTCTTTGGCGGCCATGAGGATCCACTGACGCTGCTTACGATTGCCCGCCATGTACATTTTGATGGTCTTGGTATTGTAGTACTCGCTGTACTGCTTCATCACGTTTCTGGCATGCTCAAGACTCTCAATGTTGTATCCCCAGAAGCCTAAACCTGGACCAGTTGAATATACTCGCGGACCCGGCATCATTCCTGCATCGACCATGTCGCTGTAGGTCAACACATCGGTGGTGGCAGTCTGCGGATCACGTGTTGTCGTTACTCCATAAGCCAAATTGACGGCATAATTCCAAATCTCCGTTTTGTGGATTCCCCAAGCCGGCCACATATGTGCATGGGTGTCAACGAAACCAGGGACGATGGTTTTGCCAGTCAGATCCATTTCCTGCGTGCCTGCTGGTACTGAAATACTACCTGATTGAGCCACTGCTGCTATACGATTATTTTCGATTAGGATGTCACCATTTTCGAAGATTTCGTTTCCGTTCATCGTAATAACCCTGGCTCCGCGTAAGAAAATCGTACCGCTTGGAATGTCGCGGATATAACTAACCTTAACCCTAAACTCGGTTGGTTCATACTTCTCTACCTTTTTAGGCTCATCTTTAGTTTCATCTTTTTTATCCTCTTCCTTCTCCGCATCATCCTTCGAGTCTTCTTGCTTCTTCCTTTCCTCTTCGACCTTTTTCGCAGCCGCTAAACTGTCGGCAAACACTTTCGCATCTTTTAAATCGTAGATGATGTGCGCATTTCCAATAGACCAGTGTACCTTTTTGGCATCAGTTGACCAAGCTGGGAATTGGCCTCCAATTTCAGTGAGCTTTTTGGCAGGGAAGGAGGCATTTGTTGGGTTTGATACGGAAATTGTTGGAGCCTCGCCCGCTAATGGCACTGTCACAGTATATATGTCGTTGTTAATCAATGCCATAGCCTGATCACCTTCTGGAGCCATACGAATCCAAGTTGCCGATGTTGGAGTCTGAGGCTCCATCATGTATTTTGGATCTGGTAGCAATTGAGGCCTCATAGAGTGGTCATGTCCATCGCCAGAAGCATGATCACGAATGTATCCTTCGTAGTCCATCATCCCAAATGTGGTGATGCCAGTAACTCTAACATGCGATTTTTGGTCGGTCCCGTCCCATCGAATGGAAATCAATCCTTGGCTGCCCTGGTTCATGTAAATCCGGTCGTTCGACTTCACAAAATGCGGGTTATTTCGACCCGATGCCTTGCTAATGAAGTTCACCTCGCCACCATTCGACGAGATCCATACGATGTCTTCTGTTGACCCAAATGCTCCCGGCCCCGAAGATTCCTGATAGCTTCGGCTCGATCCACGAAGCATCACAATGCGGTCGCTTTGGTAAGACCATGCCGGCTGTGAATACAACGCTGGCTTGGTAGTTAATTTCACTGCACGGGAATTGCGAGCAAACGGCTGAATCTTGTAAAGGTGACCCTCTGCACCGTTCCAAGTTACCCAGGCGATTGTCTGGCCATCGGGCGACCAAACGGGCTGTGCCTCGGTGTGATCGGTATCAGTGACGCGTCTTGGCGTGCCAGATGGTATCTCCATTACATACAGCTTGTTCAAGACGGTGAATGCGAGGTGCTTACCATCTGGCGAGGGTACTGCATCACGAATTTGAGTTGCAATGGCCTGTTTATCGTCTGATATCGGATACTTGAACTCAACCATGGGTCCGAGGTGAATTTCGACGTCGGCCTCGAAGGCTATCGGCTTGGCATCACCACCATCTATGGGAATACGCCAGAATGTGCCACCCCACGTTGCCAAAAGTTCTTTGCTGTCGGGTGTGAACGACATTCCTGGAAGTACTCCCATTGTAGCGATCGACTCTTGATCGTCGCGTTGGATGGGGTATGCTAACCAGCGTTCATCGCCAGTGCTCAGATCGCGAATGACCAAGCCTGTCTCAGTTTCAAATCTTGATCCGTACACCATCCACTTGCCATCTGGCGACAACACGGGTGTGAATGCTGAACCGTAACGTGATGTCAAGGTCTGTGTGGTGCCATCCTCGCGGTCGAACAAGCCAATTTGATACTGTGGAAGCTGGGCGTTGTAGTTCCAAGCCCCAGTTCTCTGCGAAAAGTAGATGTATCTGCCATCGGGGCTTACGGCAGGGTCGATGGTTTTCCAAGTGTCGGCACCTTTTGTGAGCTGCACTCCACCGCCGCCATCGACATGATAAAGCCACAATTTGACTTGCATCCGCCCTCTGGCGGCAACAATGTACTTTCCGTCGGGAGTCCAATCTGCAGACGGGTAATTGTTGTCGTTTCCTTTGGTGAGCTGTTTCGACTCCTTGGTATCTAAGTTCATGATCCACACGTTCTCTGCACCGTCTCGGTCGGATGTGAACAGAAGGCTTTTTCCGTCAGGACTGAACTTTGGCCGGGTATCGAATGCCATGCCAGTTGTGATACGCTCGGCCTTGCCGCCTGATATCGGCATCATAAAAAGATCGCCGAGCATGTCGAATACTAGCGACTTCCCGTCAGGACTCACATCTACCGACATCCATGAGCCCTCGTTTGTGGTAAATGCCACCACACGGTCGGGATCCATGGGAAGATCCTTGTCATGCTTCGTGATTTTGAGTGAATCGGACGCTGCATCAGCAGCATTCTGACCGTAGGCCACTGTACTGGTAAAACCATAGAGCAACAAGGAGCCAATAACGTACCATGACGCCTTAGACATAAAACGTATCATGAAAAAACCAATTAGTTGAATAGATGCGACACAAGTCTGTCAGACTTTCCTGTTAGGAAAGTAGAACAGATTTATTGAAACCCAAATAATTTTGTGACGAAATTGACGTCTTAAAATCTATACTGATATCCAATTCTGACAACCTGGGTTTCATTGTAATCCTTGGATCGCAGAACAAACCCACTTCCTTCCAACTCCTGCTCGGTTACAAGTGTCGAGAACAGGTCGCTTGCGTTGACGAATAGTTCGCCTTGACCTCCTTGTACCCTCCAATTTAGGCCGATATCCACGGAGTATCTGGGCAGAATCTTACCCTGTGGGATGATGTCGGCTGCCAAATAGGTGCCTGTAACCTGAAAATCCACTCCCGAGGCGAACTTGAACAATCCGTTCATCTTCACATTTCCGGTGTAGTTCGATTCTTCGCTTCTGCTATAAGTGATGTTGTTCGGATATGCATTTACAATGGTAAACTCGCCGATACGGTTTTGATAAAGGTTAGCACTCGCGTTCAAATTAAACGAGCTCCCAAATCGCTGCGACAACACCCACTCCAAGCCAGTGTTCCAACCTTTGTCCGCATTTTGCGAAATTGATGTCAACCTCTCGGTGCCTGGTACCTGTGTGATGATTCGAGTCATCAGGTTGTCGGTTATCCTATGATAGCCTACGCTTGATACATACCCGTCTCCCCACGATTTACGGAATCCTAGCTCCATACTTTGTGTGAACTGTGGTTCAAGCCCAGGATTGCCGAGTACCAATACTTCTGGGTTTGCATAGGTTGGGAATACGCGAAGCGCACTTTCTTCAGGCCGGTCGACCCGGCGATTATAATATGCCGAAACCCTGACATCGCCTGGCATGAGGCGGGTAGCCCGCACGCTTGGAAACAGGTCGACATAACTGAAGCCGTCGCTTCGATACACGCTGTGATTGGGGTCAACCAAGTAGTCAACCTCTACAAATTCAAGCCTCAAACCACCCTCAAGCTGAAACATATCGCGCTCGAATACCAAGTTGGCGTAACCAGCCGAGAGCCACTCGCGGTATTCTGCGGTTCCGGCCAAACCTGGATCCAAAATTGAATTGAAGCCTGGGTCAAACATGATGTCGTTTGGAAATACTCGGCTGCGCTGTTTCGTGCCGAGCTCAAGACGACCGGATCGCAACGGTTTGGTGTAGTCTAACGTCATGTCCCAGATGTGCTCGTCGGCTATCAAACTGGTGGTGTCAGTTCCCACAAACGACGGCAGGATGTTGTCAAAGTAAAACACCTCATCTTTGTGTCTGTAGGAATAATTCAATGAGGATACTAGCTTATGGCCCGGCTGGAGAAAGGCATATGCATGCGTCAACGTGGCAAAAAGCGTCTGGTTAACCTCATTTTCGTAATATTTCCAAAGTCGTGTCTGTTGCCTCGACACCGTGTTAAGATAGGGGATGTCGCCCAAGTCGGTATACTCGCGGTGATTGAAAAGCAACGAAAAGCTGAGCACATTCGATGGATTCACATTCCAGTCGAGCCCAGTCTTGAAGTTGAAGATGGGTTGTGTGCGGTTCTCTTGGAACTGCTGGGTAATTCCTTCGCCCGATAGATACACTCGGTCGGTGAACTCGCTCTTCATGTTCGTCTTATGCCAGAGCAGATCGGACTGCACGAACAGATTGACGTCACCCTTCTTGTAATTCCCTGATACGGATGGGTTCAGTTTGGGGCTGAATCTGTATTGATCGCGCATGCCCGCGAAGTTTGCCCTGCGTTCGGTGAGCCCGCCCATCCCGAACACAAAGCCTGCTCGCCCATTGAGTCCTTCGTCGCTTTCTTTACGGAAGATGATGTTGATCACACCAGCTGCACCGCTTGCGTCGAACCGTGCCGATGGATTCGTGATGATTTCGATGCGCTCGATTGCCGATGCGGGTATGTTGTCAAGACCCGACTGTGCCCCAACCCCGGTGATGGCGGTCTGCTTGCCATCGAGAAGGATGGCGACATTTTCGCTGCCCCTGAGATAAATCTTACCATCGCGGTCGATGGTGATGCCTGGGAGGTTCTGTATGGCCTGCAACACGGAACCACCCAATTGACTGATATTATCCTGTAAAGAATAGCTCTTCTTGTCTAACTGCTCATCAATGGCATCGCGTTGCCCGGTCACAGTCACATCGCCCAATCTTGTGCTGGCTTCTTTCATGTAAAATGTCCCAAGGTCCAGGAAAGCTGACAATCGTCCAACTTGGACGGGTATGTACCTGCGCTCAAAACCAATAATGGACAATCGCATGGTGTAGCTTCCAGGCCTGACACCCGCGAAGGTGAAAAGTCCGGCCTCGCTGGTTACCGTTCCGGCAACAAAAGTGCTGTCCAGCCCTTGGAATAGCACCACGTTAACAAAAGGAAGCGGGGTTCGATCTTGTTCGATCCGAACAATGCCAGATACAGTAACCTGAGAAACCTGTGCATATAATGACCCGCTAAACAGCGTAAAAAATATGATGACAAATACGTTTTTCATCAAAATCCTAAAATTCAATCTTGGGGTGCGTTCTTGATGTGCTATCCTCTTAAGATAGCTAAAGAGGCCAAAATGTACTTGGCAATGAGCTAATTCAGATACCTTTTATTGAAAGGCATTCCCCACTTTATGCACTTCTAGCGAATGTTCAGAGCTGATGAGGGTGTACTCAAATCCATCTCTAGTACTCCAAGCACCAACTTCGCCTCTGCGGTTGATAGCTAAAAAGCAGACAAGGATGTCTTTGGCTGCATCGCCATGCTTCCTCATCACGCGCGCAACGGCCTCTTCGCAAGCTTTTTGAGGCGACATACCCATTCGCATCAACTCTACGATCAGATGGCTGCCTGCGATGCGGATCATTTCTTCACCATTGCCGGTTGCAGTGGCCGCTCCAACCTCGTCGTCTACAAAAAGTCCGGCACCTATGACTGGAGCATCACCGACGCGTCCGGGCAATTTATAAGCCATCCCGCTAGAACTGCAGGCCCCAGCTATAAGAAGATTGGAGTTGATTGCAAGTATGCCTATGGTGTCGTGGTTATCAGTCGGATGCTCGAATGGACTATAATCACCTTGTGTTTCCAACCACTTGAGGTAGTCGTTTTTAGATTCAGTCGACAATATTTCTTCTACTTCGAAGCCGTGCTCACGTGCCAACGCTTGTGCTCCATCACCCACCATTAATACGTGGGGGGTTTTCTCCATAACCACGCGGGCCAAGCTTATCGGATGCTTAATCCCTTCCACAGCTGCAACAGCCCCGCAGTTGCCCTTGCCGTCCATAATGCTTGCATCGAGGCTCATTACGCCGCGCTTGTCGGGATGGCCTCCAAATCCGACCGATCGGTCGTTGGAGTCTGCCTCAGGAATGCGCGCTCCGGCTTCGACTGCATCTACCACGCTACCCCCATTTGCGAGAATGTCCCACGCAGCTTGCACTGCTACTCGATTAGCCCAAGTAGCTATTACGAGGGGGGCAATAACCTTGGTAGAGGGCGATTTAACATTGCATGAGGCAAGGGCCAAGCTACCTGATGCCAACCCTGCAAGTTTGACGAACGATCTGCGGTCCAAAGTGTCACAGCTTGATTAATTTCCCCGTGAATATAGGAAATATATCTTATCTGAGTTTATCGTATTCGGTAAGATGTGATGGATCGGCCTGCGATAGCAACTGATACGCTTGGATGCGCTGCTGCTGGTCGGCGTCGCCAAAGATACCAGCCAACTCCCGAAACTTGGCATTAAAGAACATATCGAACACAAATGTGTCGGCTGTCTGCCGTTTGTTCTCATAAATCGATCTCAGCGCGTCCATCACATTGCTGCGTGCCGTTGCTTGGTTGTCGATAAACAGATCTAGACCTCTTCGGTGATATTGGTAAAAGGCACGACGGAAGCGATCGTAGTTTGGATCATTGAGGCGTGATATCAAAAAATATCGGTTTCTCAAGGCTGTAGTACTGCTCGACCAACCTGCACCACCCGCAGCCGATGCCACATCTACAATATTTTGCGCCCTCCTAAAGTAGGGAGTACCACCTAGTTCGGCAAAAGAATCACCATCATAGCCCAGAGCTAGAAGAACGTAGTAATCGAGCATGGTTGCAAAGTCGTCGTATTGCAACGGATCGTTGAGCAGTGTCCTATTAGGAGTGTAGTTGAACTTCCATGATGGTTCCGAAAACTGGAAAAGCATGCTCTGTGAGGTGGAGTTGTATATCGGCCGCTCTGCAGTCATAATGATTGCAGCCTCAAAATTTGAGCTGCCGTCGATCGACAACAAGGCGACCTGAATGTTCATCACGATCCGCTCCTCCTCACGATAGGTATCGGTCGTCCACTTATGCTCATTGATGTAGCGCTCGATTACCGACTTGATGTCGTCGACGTAGTTAATACCGGTCGCACCAGTTAACTGCGTCTTGTCGAGTGTAACGTTCGCTTTGATCTCTTGGGCAAAAACCGTGCTGGAAAGGCTCAAGAAGGCCAGTACGAAAAAAAAGTTGTAAAAAATGCGATTTCGCATGTAAGGAATTGCTTTCTCGTGGCTCTTATGGATAGAGACATGAATACTACCAAAGGTACACATATCGACTTTCCCATAAAACGACGCATCCGCTTAGCGGCTGCTTTCGTCTCAATAACGATTTATTTGCTTGCTTGCGTATGCACATCGCAACAGATTCTTGCACAAGAGACAGATACAATACAAGGCGGCATTAATATGGGTGCAAGATCAATTGACCATGATCAGGCAATTACATGGTTCCCTCGTGGGAGAACTTGGGTGATAAGTGGAATTCAGCGCTCATTTGGTTTGAAGGAGTTAGATGAGCCTTGGGTTCATGTCGGGGCGTCACGCTCTCACTACTCAGTTGCGTTGGGGGCGAAGACATTGGGTTGGGACCACATGAGGCAGTGGATTTTGGCCAGTTCTGCGCGGTACGAACACAATGATTTGAGCATCGTTTTTGGATCGGACTATTGGCTTTTGCGCCTTCGTCATCCCTACCGAAACGATAGGGCGGTGACTTTTCGAACAGAAGTGAGTAAATCTGTTCATGAGGAAATCGTTGCCACCGTATGGATTCAAAATATACTTGGCTCCAAATGGCAAATTGGGGGCGACCCGATTGAGAGAAGTCTGCAACTGGAGCTGAGCAGTATTGTGCATCGCAATGTACTATTCAGCGCTGGTTTCGGTGTGGGCGACCAATTTCCTGCCGACTACCAATCAGATATCCTGTGGAGTCCAAATGATGGACTGATATTCAAATTCGGGGTCGGCTCTATGCCATCCCGCTTTCAAATGGGCATCAGAATTGATAATGGAGGATGGATGGCGGGTAGTGGATTTGCCAAAATTACGAACTCATCGATTGGCTGGCGCCAAAATTATTGGCTGGGGAGGGTAACGTCATGAATCGAATCCTCCCATTCGTAACCGCGTGGTTGATTGCATCTTGTTCAACATTACAGCAACAACAGATCATGTCTGTTGAGGCCGACGACATACAGCAGGAGTCATCAATATCTGAGCTAGAGATCGGGCAACTTGACGATGAAGTATCGGATGATGAATTGGAAGATGTGCTCTTGACTTTAGATGAGCTTGTCCATAATCCGATCAATGTGAACTCCGCACAATTTGAGGATTTAATGCGCATTCCTGCAATGCGTCCGTCCTATGCAAGAGCCATATTGCGCCAACGAGATCGGCTTGGTAGGTATTCGAGTAGAGGACAATTTCAGTCGGTTCCGGGTGTGCCTCAAAATGTGATGTCGCGAATGTCGCCGTATTTGACTTTAGGCACAACTGCCCAGGTCCTTAGGAATACCATCCTAGAGCCCGAATATTGGACGGCCGGTCTGCGGCTGGAATCGTTGACACGAATCAGGGGCACTTTGGAGAAGCCTGAAGGATATAGGTCTGACCTATCCAACAAGGAACGGGTATATCCGGGTCCTCCAGTAGAGAGATATCAACGGATTACAGCTCGGTCGAGGCATTTCAGTGCCGGGGTGCAATTTAGGGGAGCCCCAGGCGCAGTTGGATTAACAACTCAGCCCATATTACGTGCTTCTCATGTGAGTTTGTCAGGGCTGCCATTACTCGGAAACGCAGTAATTGGCCGATACCGAGTTGCATATGGCATGGGTTTAGCTATGAATGGTGGACGTGCACCACGTCGCGGTTTCGATATGCGGATACCTAGGAGTTCGAACAACACAATTTCTTCCTATACAGGATCATCTTACAGTTTGGGGCATTCAGGCTTTGCCATTAGCACAGGTGGCAATGTTAAGGTCACGTATTGGATGTCATATCGAAAATATACAGGTACCAGTACTGACAGTTCTGGCATGAGGTGGGGTGTTTCAGAACCACTGTTCCGAACACCAGCAGAGATTGAAAGGCGTGATAATTTTTCAGTGCAAATGACTGGGATCCGAGGTTCGGTTCGAAGAAAGAACTATCAACTGGGGCTTGCTGGCTGGTCGGCAACGACATCACAAAAAATCAAATCGACAAGCAATCTTTACCCCGAAGTTGGACTTCAAGGTCGGCATTTTGGAGTACTTAGTGCAGACTTTGATGCCAAATATCGCAACGGCTCTATTAGCTCTGAATTGGCTCTTGATGCTCAAGGTGGTAAAGCAGCGATGTTGTCGGGTGAGGCGTCTCTTGGAGATGGAATTGAGGTCTTATCAATCGGTAGATTTTTCGGTGCCGATTATCGATCGCCATTCGGTTCGACGTATAGCAATTGGTCGGGGAGACCCTCTAATGAGGTGGGTTGGCTAGTCAGTTTTAGCATAAATCCAAACCGGCAAACCAGATACTCTTTATTCAGTGATGTTTATTCCAGTCTTTTGCCGAGAAGCAGTGATTTCATGCCAACGACGGGTAGTGAAATTGGTGTGAAGCTGATTCGCAATCTAGGTCAGGCAGAATTGCAGCTTTTATATCGAAATAGGATCAGAGACGAGGAGTTAGACGCAGAGGACATCTACGGCAGATCATACCGGCAAAAGCAAAAAACCACTAGGTCTACTACACGGGTAGACATCATCACAAGTCTGTCGCAATGTGCGACTTGGGTAACCCGTGCCGAATGGGTGTGGGCGGCGAAGGAAGCAGGTATCACAGATAACGGATACCTGATCCACCAGGACCTGAGCTGGCGGATTTCTTCCAAAACCCGCCTGCAGGCACGGGTTACCATCTTTAATACAACAAGTTACACATCTCGGCTATACGCTTGGGAGCCTGATGTTGGACTTGCATCTTCCGTGCCATCCTTTCAGGGTGAAGGAGGACGAACCTACCTATTGGCAACCTATAAACCCAAGTCAACTATTGAGGGTCGCATTAAGATTGCCCGAACACAGTTGCCCTATTCGTACTCAATGGGATCGGGGAGCGACCTAATTCGAGACAACAAAAGAACGCAATTACACACCAGTCTTTTAATTCGCGTATGAAATCCTACCTTCAGCTCTTACTGACCATAATTACACTTGGGTCTATCTCTGATTCATTTGCCCAAGAGGTTTTTATCGGAGATACGCTTGTAGTTCGATTCGATAACTGGACCGGCGTTGGCTTTGCTCCTGAGTCTTCGACCGGCAGAATCGACTCCAGATCTTGGATCGTCAATGGTCTCACTGATGGTGGAATGGATTTCGGGGATACCAAGATTGGTGGGGACTTTGGCAGGGGTATCAGCTCTGGTAGAGTAACCACCGGTGGTGTATACGCTTTTACGCCGGCTGTGGATGTGCGATTGTTGGGGTTTCAGCCTACAGGTACAGATCTAGCACCCGGTTCAGCCACACTCAGGGTACGCTTTCCCAATCTCATTGAAACAACGGGTCTAGTGGTCGCTTACGATTTATGGATATATAATGACCAAGATAGGAGTACCGTAATCGAGTTAGAGTGGTCGAAAGATGGAGTCTCGTTCTACCCATCAAGTGGCGGTAACACATCAACACCTGCTTCGGCAGAAGTTGGGGTTCAATGGCGAAAACAGAGTGTGATTGGGTATCTCGCAACCAACGAGATCGAATCCGATTCATTCATCTATATACGTTGGAACATGAGGGACGGTGCCGGAACAGGATCTAGGGATGAATGGGGATTGGGGGAGATTCGCATCCACATAGACGACGATTTGACCATAAGTCCACCTACTCCAATTGCAACATTACTCAAATATGATTTCGATGCCGACACCGACACGCCTTCAGAGAAAAGTATTGACCAATTCGACGCTCGATTTGGCATAGTTGGAGCAAACAGAACTGGCTATTCGACTGGTTCGCCAGGCAGGGCTGCTAATTCAAACGGATGGACTCAAATAAACAGTGCTTGGTACATTAGGCTCAGTACGGTTGGATTCAGCAACATCTCGGTTCAATCGAAGCAATACTCATCGCCGACAGGTCCGAAGATTTTCAATATAGAGTGGAGCTCCGACAGTCTTAGCTGGAAGTATTTATTAACAGTAGAAGTCGGGGGTACATTCGCCAATATTCAGCCAGATAGAGGAATTCCCTTGCCTGCCGATGCTGAAAATAAGCCCAGAGTCTGGCTTCGGTGGCGTTTGGCAAGCGGGATATCGGTGGGTGGAGGTGACATCAGCTCAACCGGAACATCTCGCATTGATGAAATTGCTATTACTGGAATTCCGATACCCCCATTGCCACCCATCATTTCATCAACATATATCGCCAGTAGCTCCAACACAATAAGTGGATTTGTGGAGTTGTCAAGCCACGGTACGGCGATTGTAAACAGCATTGATCTATCCTGCTCGCAAGTTGACGGTGACACAAGTTTTGTCGACCATTTACCAGTTGCCATACGAAGCAGTATACATTTCCAAACTGGTCCACTACCGCAACCATCAACGTGGGAATGTCGTGTGATTGCCACTTCAGAAGCCGGAACATCAACATCTGAGACATATCAACTGTCTATCGACCCACCTCCACTACCGTATGCCTTAAAGCCCACCATTCAGGCAAGAAACATTCAGCTTGTTGCTCGCTCAGACTCATCCATGCACATTAGGTGGGACAGGGGGGATGGGGAGTTCAGTATTTTGGCAGTAGTGCCAGAAGGAGAAGCTGGTTGCCTCACCGATACATCGTTCACGTATATTTCACACCCTAATCTTAATCATACGAGCACGACAAGGAATGGTTGCAAAGTTGTATCGAATGGCAGCGATAGTCAGGCAATAGTCTATGGGTTTGTATCGCTACAAAGTGAAAT
This sequence comes from uncultured Chitinophagales bacterium, assembly GCA_964629885.1. Lineage (GTDB taxonomy): Bacteria > Bacteroidota > Rhodothermia > Balneolales > CAYWCV01 > CAYWCV01. The sequence goes on from CAZVRJ010000012.1 coordinate 24,194, forward strand.
TTTCGCGGTGTTAGAGTTTAACGGAGAACCGGGCAGGGAGAACTACTTGGAGACAGATCAGGAACTCGTAAAATTTCAAACAAGAGCTGATATCCCTAGACCAATTGAACATTTCCGAACTCAACTTGTTACAGAAGATCGCGTCGTTTTCGCGTGGAACACACCAACAGTTGGCGCATCGAAGGTGTTCATTGCCGATGAGGTGCCAACGAGAGGCATGGTGATGGATTACCTCGACGGCAAAGTCACTGCAACCGAAATCATCGAATCAGGTTGTCAAAATGCACCATGCACTATATTGCGAGAATTGATTCATGACAAGAAGGTTTTTGCTTTTAATGTCAATGGACCTATTGGTCACCAGTCTGTACAGGTACAACCTTTTTTAGTTTGGGAACCATCTTGGCCAGATCCCCAGATCGGGAGATTACTGTCAGAGTGGAATTTTGATTCTCAGTCAAATTTCCCGTCATGGTCGGTTTGGGAACACGAAACGGTGAGCGTGTCGGTTGTTGGTGCTCGCGATAGGGGCTTTGCAGGAGGATTCACTGGTATGGCCTCTTATACCGACCAGTGGCATGAACCTAATCTGTCGAAATCTTGGGAAATGATCATCACAACCCACGGTTTAATATCTGCAGTTGCCGAATTCAGGATTATTTCGTCTGCATCTGGTCCTGCTCGATTTCGAGTTGTTTGCGATGTTTATGGTGATGTTTTCACGAGCGACCAAGTGGTTGCGGCTGCATCTACATGGGCAACGTCAACGGCACATAAGGTTGAGATCCCATCAAATTGCCTGAATCAACCTCTTGTGAGGTTGTTGATTACACCGTATGGTGATGTCGCATTGAACGGAAATGCAATATCTAGGGCTGGCACATCTCGGATCGATGACATTCGCATATATGGGATGTATCAGTCAAACGCGGCACCTTTGATGGGCAACCTCAACCTAGTTGCAAATTCCGATCATGGGGTCACTTTGACAGGGAGCTGGCAATCAGCAGCTGGATTGATACCTGTAAGTCAGTCACTAAAAATCGAGTCCTCGTCAAATGTTGTTGAGCATTTCCATCCAGTATCAGGGATGGGCTACCATTTTGAAATGATAGACTTGGAGCCCGCCACTCAATATGCCATATCGCACTGTGGCTATCTGGTTAGCACATCGGCTTGCAGCCAGCCTTTGGTGGTACACACACCACATAGAGTTCCCGATAGACCGTCCATCATTTCTCATAAAGTAATTGAGCAGGATGCAGTAGAGTTGACTGGCGCTGCAGGCGCGTACGGCATCATCGTATTATCGGCTTTAGTAGGTACTTCAGAACCCAAGCTTGCAGATTCAGTAAGTGTGGGGAATCAGTATCTAGATGGTATAATTGTGACAGAGCGACAAGCAAGCCTAGAAGCTGTACGTATTGGTGGACTTCGTCCCGGTGCGACTTATCGATTTTGGATAGTTGCCGTTTCTGGGCCGGATTCACTAGCTAGGTACTCGAAATCACCGCACAGCTACATTGACATCGAAATCCCTCGCCTAGCTGAGCCGGATGCACCTGAGCTAACCATGAAAACATCTGAACGTGACTTTGAGTCTGTCAAACTCGCGGTCACTTTCTCATTCGAACCTAAGGTGCTTATCACGATTACACCATACGATCGTTTGCCAAGTCCACCTATAGACGACGTGACTTATCGCTTTGGTACCAGATACAACACGGGTGAGGTGATTGGAACCGAAACGTACGTTGTGGGAGATGTACACAATGGATTACTCCACATACTTGGGTTGCCCCTTGGTAAAAAATGGCGACTCAGAGTGTACTCGATCAATGAGTTGCACGGGGCCATAACATATAGCAGAATCTATTTTCAACACATATTTGAGACGCTTCCAGATCCAGTTGCCAATCCTATGACTGCTTACGATCTATGGAATGCTGCCTTGGGAGATACGGTGTCTACAGTTGGATCAGTGCTTTGGAATAACAATGAGCATCTTTTGGTACGTCTTGAAGGCGGCAATATGATGGTCTCGTATGATATGAGTACCAACTCCAGTTGGAAACGTTTGCAGAGCCTTGCCTTACTCGGGATAAAACAATCGTACGGATTGGAATTGATTACTCACACGGTTCTTGGAAACGAATCTGAAGATTCAATACAGCTCCACAATCTGCATCCTGACACACCCAATCTCAATACGATGCAGTATTCCCAAGTTATGATAGGAAACCTGCTTGAAACAAGCTTCAAATGTGAAGACGGCCGGCCAATGTATCGTCAGAGAGGTTTAAACTCACGAAATGTGTGTCTGATTGGTGTCGATGTCTCCCCACAAAAAGGCGCTTTTGCCAATGAGTGGGCTATCAAGGGTTTTCCATTATTTGAACTTGGCACTTCGAGCCTTAAAGTATTGGTTGATTCTGATAAGGATATCACGGTTTATTCACCACCTCAGACTCTGCTCGTACTACCGAACAAGGATCAGATTATCTCGTGGACCGCTACCCAAGACACAAACATAGAGTTTAAATGGGACTATAAGGCCGCCATCAGGCCTTACGACCACTTCCCGGACTCTGTAGCGGCCGATATGTACTTCATTACTAGAACTCCTAATGGACGTATCGTGATGGATCGTAAATTGGATAACGATACACGTTCACTGAGCCTGAATGCTAAAGAATTGCACCGTTCGCATGCTGATGATGACAGCTCGCAATTGAGTGTAGACATCGAGTGGACAGTTTCAATGTTCAATATGCTGGCCTCAGATGCCTCGGAGTTCGGCTCGCTCGAATGGATACCATTTCGCTTGCTTCGTTTGAAGGCGCTTTACGATACCGATGTAATGGATATTCCAACATCCTTCAAGTTGGATCCTGCCAGACCCAATCCATTTAATCCATCGACTACTATCCGAGTCTATGTCCCTGCAACTGGTGACCTCGACATGAAGATGTATGACATCCTTGGCAGATCCTTGAAAACCATTCACTCGGGCCAAATAAGGGCAGGAGTGCACGACATCATCACCGATGCAGGACGATTGTCGAGTGGCGTATACATTGTTCGTGCCAGCTATCGGGACACCATTATATCGCAATTGGTGACATTGGTTAAGTGATGAAACTCATAGGCCAAAATCATTGAGCCTGCTGCCGTGCAAGTTGCTTATGTCTCCGTGTGCTTGTGTATCTTCCATTTGTGAAAAAACTGGATTCATTTACGGAGTCAGCACTTAATGAAATCAGGCGCTTGGGTAATTATTTACCTGATGACGCTAGATCTTTCGTTGTTCATTTTCGTCTGCACTATCAAATTTTCATTCTATCTGGAGGGTACCTTTTTGGTGCTCTCTTCACCGATGAGTTCAATGCTGACCTTTTTTGGCTTCAATTTTTAAATGTGTCGGTTCTTCTCTTTGGAACTGCAACGGTGTACAATTCTTGGCACGACAAGGACGAGGGTCCTATCGGTGGGCTAAAGAATCCACCGTCTATGCAGCCTTGGATGCGAAAAGTTGCCCTCTGGATGCAGTTTGGTGGTTTATTACTAGCCCATTACGCGGGTATAGAGTTCACCTACCTCTATTTAGCGAGTATGATATTCTTTTGGCTATACAGCACCAAACGTGCACGCTGGAAGGGGCATCCAATCAAGAGCTTAGTCGCTATTGGTATCAGCACTGGAACCAACTCTTTCTGGATGGGTTATTTCGCGGCTGGTGGTGAGACGTTTAGCCCCGGGATTATCACCGCAGGTATCGGAACAGCCTTGGTTTTCCTGTCCTTGTATCCAGTTTCGCAAATTTACCAGATGCGAAGCGATGCCAACAGGGGAGACCGGACATTTGCAATCGAATTTGGGATCAAAGGGGTCAAGAGTTTCTTTTCTCGATCGTACTACATAGGACTACTCCTGGCAAGTGTCCCATTGATTTTTTTTAACTGGCCAGTTGGGTTGCTCTTTCTTGTGGCAGGAGCAGGGACGGGGAGGATCGTCGGATCTAAGGTCGGTGCATTAAGGGGAGATGCGAATGAATATGATGAAGTCATGAAAACAAAGTACATGACTTCGCTCTCGTTCGTTGCATTCATTCTGGCAGCCCTGTTTGTCATACATGTAGTATTGGATTAGAATTGCGTATTTTTGAAGGAATAATTAGTTCAAAAGTACACTTCATGACTAGTCCATATTTCGACTTAAAAGACAAGGTATACTCATACGAGGCTTACGACAGCCTGATTAATACACTGCTCGACGAGGGAAAATCTACTGGGGACAAGCAGACGCCAAAACGCACTGAAGTATCGCGCCTAAATGCTCACCGCATGGCCCGTGTGCATAAAACAACAAAACTGTCCGAAGAGTTGGTACTAAAGGCGAAGTCGGCTAGACCGCAGTTTTGGATGGTTTTAACCGAAGGTTGGTGTGGAGATTCTGCCCAGGTAATCCCTGTTTTCGACCTCATAGCCAACGCTAGTGCTGGTAACATCAAATTGGGATTGATGTTGCGCGACGAAAACCCCGAAATCATGGATCAGTATTTAGTGAACGGTGGACGATCGATCCCCCGACTTGTTGCATATGACGTATCGACGGGAGAGCAAATTGGTACTTGGGGACCTCGTCCAGCCCCCGTTCAAAAAATGATGGCCGATTTCAAGGCGAATCCAGACGAGACCCGCGATATACAAATTGAAATGCAGCAGTGGTACAACGCTGATAAGAGTCGGACACTACAAGAAGAGTTATTGGAGTTGATTACTGAATAATCATCATTTTGCCTGTGCGGGTGAATTGGCTGCCATCATCGACATTTTTTACAGTCAAACGGTACAAATACGCACCAGTGGCCAAATTCTGAGCGTCGAATCTAATCCTATGCGTCCTTGGTCTCATTTCTTGGTTTGATAGGACCGTCGATACTGGTCGACCCAAAATATCATAAACTTGCAGGCTCACCATCGACGTGCTCGACAAGTCGAACATGATGATAGACTCCTGGCTAAAAGGATTGGGGAAATTGGGATAAAGGGCGAATACCTCCGGAATCTCAGGTTGCACAACCGGGAGCTTCAAAACACCCGTAAAGATTCCTCTTCCGTGCGTCCCTGCAGCAACGGTGCCGTCGCTCATACGAGAGGCTAAGCGCTCAACTACAACAGTACCAACCTCGTTAAATCCTTCTCGGGCCCAGACGGTCTGAGATCCATTCAGCCGGTCGGTTGAGTACACACCCGTGCTGGTTCCAACTACGGCAAACGTACCATCTTCTATAGGTAGCAATTGAGCGCTTCGAACCGAAGGACCAGGAATTGAACCCACGTTTCCTAGGTTGCCGTCAACTACCTGATACGATAAGCCGCCGTTTGTGCTGTGGAATAGGCGGTTTACGTTATAATTCGATATGACCACAAGAATCTCGTCGGCGTTACCTGGATTGACTGCAATATCGTGCACGTACGAACCGGGTGTCACTGCGTTTGCGCCACCACCGCTTTGTAAAGGTATCGGAGTTATATCTGTAGCTGCGCGGGAGTTGTCCATCCGGAAAATCCCAGGTAAAAGTGCTGTGCCCGACGAGCTGCGCTGGCTAGCACCAACATACAGCACATGTGGGGGATTCTGGGACACTTCAAGGGTTGATATTGTCAAGTTGGATGGGATACTCAAGTTTAATTTTGTCCAACCATCAGTTGATCCGTCAAAACCCCTCGGATCTCCGACCGCTGTCGATATTTTCGAATTGCGCCAAATAGTATTTCGCTCCGGGTAGTACATGAATTCTTGATCAATCGGATCGATGGCAAAAGGGTGGATGAACAACTGACCAGATGCACTTGATGGTTGAATACTGGTTCTACTACCTGGCGCTATTGTACCATCTGCGCTATACCTCAGACGGTACGAGTTACCACTTTGAGTAGCCCCGAATGCGAAATTCTGGCCTAAAAACGTGTAACTGCCATCGCCCGATGTTACATCTCTGGCATCTCCTTGGCCGACAAAAAACAAGGTTCCATTATCTTGTGTACCGCCAATTACCCTTTGGTCTCCGGCGTTCTCAGCCAGTGCCACCGTGTAGAATTGCGTCGTAACATATCCACGATTCTTGTTTTGCCAAGTAATCTTTGGCAAGTTGATGTCGTCGGTTAGGCTCACACCCCCATCATGCCCACTCCAAACCCGGTTTGGATTCGCCGGATCAAAAAATATGACATGTTGATCGGGGTGGTGTCCAGGATATGAACTTGCATTGTTGGTGATATTATACCCGCCGATCCAATTCACATCGGTGTTACCTGGGTATGTCGCAAAACGATCTAATGTTCTGTACAGGTTTGTTCCCCCTAGCAGTACAATGTTCGGGTCGTCTGGTTTCACGGCAATCACCATGTTGTAACCACCTTGAGGATTGAAGTTGCCCACTGAACCTCCGAAGTTTGGAATCATGGCAGTTAAATTCTCGCTGGCTCCTGTCTGAATGTTGAAACGAAACAAGTTCATCCTGAAGTTGGCACCATCTAGAACCTCGTGAGTCAAAATGTAAACTAAGTTGGGTTCGGATGCACTGTAATCCATTACAGAACGATGATGGTTTTGCGGAAAACCTATAGGGGTGATCAGCTCCCATGTGCCGGGTGCTCCGTCCTGAGTCGATTTGTAGATACCTGCGAATGGAGCTGTGTCTGTGCTACGGTCTCCACTCAGAGATGCAACTACCGTTCCATTCGGTAAAACGATGACATCGTTGTAGGAGTGTTCGTTTAAGTTGCCAAGCACAATTCCACCAGCAATATCTTCGCCACTGATAAAATTGTTACCACCATCTGTTGATCGATATATGCCGATAGCATTACTGGCGATGAATATTGTGCCCGTGACTGGGCTAATAACCAGTCTAGAGACGTAGTCGAAAGGAGAATCAAAAACAACCGGATTTCTGATCACGGTCGAAGGGATTGCCTGCCAAGTGTCGCCGTTATCGGTCGATTTGTAGATGCCACTTCCATATGTGAACGCTCTGCCGCCGCGATCTCGGGCAGAACCACCAATGTACTCGCCCCCGGCATAGTACCAAGTGTTTTGAAATCCAGGCCTAGGGTCTTGTGCCACCCAAGTGATGCTTAAATTCTGGTCTGGAGTATTCCTGAGAGACCACGAGTTGCCACCATCAACCGACTTCCACATCCCACCAGAAACACTACCGGCTAAGACAATATTTGGATTTCGGAGATCGACAGCTAAAGCCCGGGTTCGTCCGCCAATGTTAGAAGGTCCCCGCGCAACCCAATCGATCTGCGGATCTGCTGATGTTTTCATCACGGCGGTGATCCGGGCGTGTTCCAGCTCCATTTGCCTGATGCCAGATGGGATCGTGTTCGTGGCAGGGTCACGCAAAATCCAAAAGTAGTAGTCGTCTCGAGCCGCTTTCGACTCAGCAGATGCCTTGGCAGATCCCGACGATCGCACACGAAGTGGATTGTCTTGGAAGTCGGGCCCTGCTATATAGCTCGGGACCCCGACAGCCAATATTAGGAGCACGACAGTTAATAGTATGTAATGGATTCTGCCTAAACGGTACTTATTCTTCATCAAGAAAAAATGGGTTGCAAGCTGGCTACTTGGAAAGATTGACCAGCAAGTTTACTGAAATAATGTATCATCAAGAATTTAAAAAGCACTTCATCGCCAACCATATGGTCAATCACGCAATACCACAGATTTCATCGATGGCATAGATAAAACTGAGACCTCTTAAAAACGTTTTATCATTAGCGAAATTGTAATTGTGCATCACTGCGTTCCACAAATGAGCAAAGTTGCACGAACCCGCAAAATAGCAGTTATATTTACACGATGACTCACATCGATACAATTGCCGGTAACAGTTGGGAAAAGTCCTTCTTCGACCATGTGGCCCAGACCAGCGATGCACCGCTTGCATTGACTATTGCATCGGCCGAAGGACCCTTTTTGCACACCACCGATGGTAGGACATTCATCGATTTCATATCTGGCATAGCGGTTTCGAGCTTGGGACACAGGCATCCCGATGTCGTGAAGGCCATCCATGAACAGGTTGATCGACATCTGCATGTTATGGTCTATGGTGAATTCATCCAAAAACCCCAGTCGGAGTTCGCGGCTTTACTGGCATCGATACTCCCGCCAAGCCTTGGGCGCATTTACTTTGTGAACAGTGGCACAGAGGCCAATGAGGGGGCTCTTAAGCTGGCAAAAAAATTCACCGGTAGACCCAAATTGGTTGCATTCAGGAACAGCTATCATGGCGACACTCATGGATCGCTCAGTGTGACAGGGAGGAATGTATACAGAGATCCTTTTCTACCTCTGCTGCCTGATGTGGAGTTTCTGGATTTCAATGACACATCAGGGCTAGATTCAATTGATCAACGAACGGCAGCTGTGATTATGGAGCCGATTCAAGGTGAGGGTGGAATCATTCAGGCAGATCCAATTTGGCTCAAGCAGGTGAGGGAGCGATGCACTCAGACAGGTTCCCTGCTTATATTCGATGAAATTCAAAGTGGATTTGGTAGAACGGGCGAGTTGTTTGCCTTCATGAAATACGAGGTGGTCCCCGACATCCTAACTATGGCGAAAGCCATGGGAGGCGGATTACCAATCGGGGGATTTGCATCGTCGGACGAAATTTTCAAAGTGTTCACCGAGAATCCGCCACTAAGCCATGTAACCACTTTCGGTGGACACCCTGTAAGCTGTGCTGCCGGCCATGCAGCACTTAAAGTGTTATTGGACCAAAAACTACACGAACGTGCCGGCCTTATTGAAGCAAAGATTCGAGAGCAACTCAAACACCCATTGATTGAAGAAATCAGAGGCACCGGATGTATGCTGGGGTTATCACTCCGCGACTACGACACAACACGTAGGGTTGTTGAAACTTGTTTCAGTAACCAGGTTTTACTGGGATGGACGCTTCACTCGAATACACTCATTCGGATTGCACCGCCGCTCACTATTCCTGATGACATACTCGATTCGGCTCTCGATATCATTGTGGCCGCTTTAGATAGTGTGTCAAACTGAAACGACTGGTCAGTTGGTTGAGCTTCCCAGCATCGTGTGGATTCGTTTCCTGAATGTGCCCGGGGCTTCGTTCTGAACCTTTCTGAACACTCGGTTGAACTGCGATAGCGACTGAAAACCCGACTCGTAGGCGATCTGCGTAATGTTCTTGTTGTTATCGCGCATGAGTTTTTTTGCTCTCTCGATGCGCGCCATCGCCAAATATTCTGTGAATGTGTGGCCAGTAACCTGCTTGAACATCCTGCTGAAATAAAACGATGATGTATTTACAGCTTCGGCTACTCGAGGCAGAGTGAGGTTTTCGTCGAGGTGCTTAACAATGTAGGCTCTTGCCATTGCAACACGTTCTGGCTCCTTCTCTTGGTCCGTCTTGTCTAATGCAAGTTGATTCACGATAGTTGAGAGATGACCTGCAAAGATTTCGAGCAATCGAATAACGGCGTCATATTGCACCTTCGACATCACATGATTCTCGAGGTACATCTCCCTGATGTTCTCACGGTTTAGATCTACTCCACGCCCTTTGAGGTTCTCAACGATCTCGTTCACCTCCTCATCGGTTGGCTCTTGCATGAGAACTTGCCCAGTCTGTAAAAAACCAATTACCTCCTCACCTAATTTCACTGGCACAACCGATTCGGTAAGTCCAGCGAAGCATTGAGCAGTATATGATTCTGATTGTCCTTGCTCTCTTAGGCGCTCGTGCATCATGGAACAAGTGCCACAAACGGATGTATCACCTTGAAAGTGGCTACACAACGGGTTGTCGTGCTCAGTTATACCATCTATTGACTCTTCGCTACCCATAGGGATGTAATGCAGGGGCAGATTGGTAAGCTTGTGAAAAGCATCCTCAAAATCCCTGAATATGGCTGACTTGGTCAGCTCTAACCCCATCTTAAGAGCGTGTTCTCTATCCATGTAAAAGCACTTCGTTTTATTCATAGTACGAATTAAAGCAAAATAAGTAAAGAAAGAGGCAAAAAACGGATTAAGAAACTCAGAACAGTTAACTATAGTAGTATAAGGTGTAAACCCTAACAAATGGAGATAACGATGGTCGTAATGAATAAAAAACGAAGAATCGAGCTCCGCATACGGGGGTCTCACGGACCTCCAAGTGCAGAGGAGTTAGCACTTGCAACACTTAAAGATTGTTGTAAAGTGAAATCTCGAGCACTGCACCGTAACGGCGATGAGCTCAAGCAGGTAACTGATGATACATGCAAGTCTCATGTGATGGCCGAGATAACCATAATCAAATACTGTCCACATGGATAAGCAAATCGACGCTGCAGGCGTGTGAATTATGATTCGAGTTTGTAACTTTGATCATGAAAATCACCCGCCTGCTATTTTTTTTACCCACGCTGATACTTTTTTCGAACTGCACAACAACGACTGAGAGGGAAATGACCGCGCTTCCGGTCATCGAAAAGACTTCGGGTAATCACATCATCCATTTCAGCAATAAGAAGGGAAGCTTTTGGTCGGCCGAATCGCGTAGTTACAACTCGCATTGGAGCACCGGATACGTTAGCCATCGGGAGCGGATATTTGGCGACATCATTATTCACATTGACGGCAATCTACTGCCTCGGAATGCATCCAAAATTATTTACAATCCACTCTCATTTGAGAGACATTACCAAGCAGGCCTCATTGAGAAGTATTTTATGCCCGATGGCCAAGATGTTCTCATCGTCCAATTGCAAGGTCATGCGGCCAATACGTTAAAGTTTTCCATCGACGATATGGCTGTTCGTGCGAATACCACATCCGACTCATTAGTTTTCGGTGCTTCAAATCTGAGCCTGCCTCTTCGATACAGCCATAATCGTGACCTAAGCGTCCAGGTATTAGGTGGAACAATTGCCGAAGCATTAGTGGAGAATAGTTCGGTACTACAGATGGATATTCGTCCTGATTCTGAAATAGTCACCGTAATTCTTCAGGTAGGTGATGGGGAACTTACTCTAACACATCTCGACATCGAAGAGCTGATCGATGCGAAACGAACGAGAATTGAGGCACTGGCATCATCAACCCGGTTTATAACGGATAATTCTAGACTGAACGATGCCTGGGTTTGGGCATTGAGTTCGTTCGATGCATTGAACATGGACGAGGTTGGCACAGGATTGGGTAAAGGTATTTACGCCGGATATCCATGGTTTCAGGACTACTGGGGCAGGGATTCGTTCATAGCCCTGCGAGCCCTCACTGTAACAGGCCAGTTTCAGTTAGCTGCCGATAATTTGGAGTCGTTCCTCAAATTTCAAAATCTGGATTCAACCAGTCTCAATTTTGGGAAGATCCCCAACCGCGTTCGTCCGGACGAAATCATCTACAATACTGCAGATGCAACACCTCGATTTATCATCGAGGCCGATCGTTATGTTGCCTATTCGGGCGATACCGCTTTTGCGAGAAGAATATTTCCGAATATTGATGCTGCCATCAGAGGAACAATCAAGTACCGCATCGATTCAAACGCGCTGCTGACTCACGGTGCAGCCGACACGTGGATGGATGCCGTCGGACCCAATGGCCCTTATTCACCACGTGGCGACAGAGCGGTCGACATCCAGGCGCTGTGGATTGATGCACTTAGTGCCGCTTCGAACATAGCCCGATTCAAGAGGGGAGAGTCGGCAGAGCAGCTTACGATACTTGTAAATACAACTAGAGTAACAGCTGTCGAAACCTTTCAAGCTATGTTCCGAAATGCGAATGCAAGCGATATTGAAAGTGCCAATCCATTTTTATTTGATGCAGTTGGTCGTGATGGATCGCCATCGAGCGAGTTGCGGCCCAATCTCCTTTTTGCGACGCATTTAGTACCAGGTACAAAAACAAAGCATGATATCACACTCCAAGCCACCAGTCGTCTTGGCACACCGTGGGGTATTTCGTCTCTCGATACGTCCGACCCGAAGTTCTTGGCATATCACAAGGCGGAGCCTCTTTACGAGCAAGATGCATCTTACCATAATGGAATCGTCTGGCTATGGAACTCTGGTATTTGGATCGAGATGCTTCTAAGGCATGGTATGGTTGAGCAAGCTTGGGATGTAACTCGCAATTATGTAGACATCATGCTCGATAACATAACGCTAGGAACACTACCTGAGTTGATCGACTCCAAGCCGAGGGAGGGGGTCTTCAGAACGACATACCCGGATGCTGAAAATTTTGCAGGCATATCGAGGTTGGATCAGATGAGCCTTCGTAATGAAGCCGAGGTCGACTCAAGTATACCGGCTTTGTCTGGCACTTGGTCGCAGGCATGGAGCCTTTCAGAGCTCATCAGAAACATTGCGGAAGATTATGTTGGATTGCGATATGAGGCGGATGCAGGCTTTGTTCTAAAGCCAAAAATGCCAAACGAGTGGGGCAATGTGATGGCTACACGAAAATTCGCGGGCTACGACCTTGAGCTTCGAAGAGTAACTTCGAACGGCAAGGTAACTTGGCTGATCAGAGTAGAGGGTTCTGGAAAAGCTACTCCAGTACCGCTTGTATTCATGGTGCCGGATATGGATCACCCAGTAGTGCTCGAACTCAACGGCGGTGAGCAAAGGTACGAAATCAGGGAATCTCGCGGCAAAGTAGCCATCATCATGAACAACGAGGTCATAGAACCGGAACCCGCACCTCCATCCATTTGGTTGGAGTAACGTTTTAGCTCTATTTAACCAATGTCATCTTCCGAGCTTGACGGAAGCTCGGTGTGCTGATTTGATACAGATACAATCCGCTCGACATTCCGCTCATGTCGATTACCAATGAGTGATTTCCGGGACTCAATACGCCCAAGTCGACAGATTTGATCCTTTGTCCGGTCACCGAAAAGACATCGACTCTAACTGGCTCAGTAGCCCCAATGCCAAAGCTGATGGTTGTGGCAGGATTGAATGGGTTTGGATAATTTTGATTCAGCACCCACTCATGTGGCAAAACATCATCCTCCAATGCTGTAGCCTCTATCACCGAAGTGAAACTTCGTCGTGGTGACCATGGGCCCCATCCCTCCCCATTCATGGCCGAAACGCGCCAGTACCAAATTTGCCCATATCCGTACACTGGGAGCCATAAGGGTGATGAGTTGACCAAACTATCAGTAACGATTTTTGTAAAATCGCCGTCGAGCGCCAGTTGTACACGATAGTTGTGCACTGTGTCGGTGCTCTCCCAAGCAAGCTCGATTCGTTCGTCAAATACGAATTGTCGTGACGAGGGGCTCAATAATTTCGGCGACATCGGTGGATCTAAAATATGCTCGCCATTAGTGATTAAGAGGGCCGGGGAGATCAATTGCTCAAAGATTGTTTCGTTTATACCACCAATACCGACGCTTACGTCGAAATATCCGGCAGCTAATCCATCCGGCAAAGCATATTGAACGACACGAGTACTGCCTCGGTTTGAAACGGTACTAGTCAATGTGAATGCCTCCTGGCTGGTCCAATGATGAATCGTTACTACAGGGCTTAGGTCGCAACTCCTGCTCTCAATAACAATACTGGCGTCTGATGAGAGTTCAGCCACCTGAATCGGATTTCCAAACGCGTCCAGAATGGCGAATCGATCGGTACAATTTTGTGCGGCATCGATAGCCGCTTTGTGCAATGGGACAGTTATCGTAGTAATCTGTTGTCGATTTCTTAACCAAGTATCAGTACGGGTCAGATTCAGCCTGTAACCATCGCCAGATATGCTCTGGGTGATCCAGTCATCTGAATGGATGCTTCCAATTTTCGGGATACCGTTCTTGACCGTTCTGTCTAAGATTGTTCTAAGGTTGGGGTCTACGATCTCCAATTGCAGCTGACCAACCCGCATTTCACGATTCCAACCTAAAAACCAAGTGTTGCTGGTCGGAATGTTGATTTCGGTGTCTGTTAATGCCATGGATCCAGCGCTCCAGCTGTCTGGACCTGCACCTAACACAAGTTGCTCACCACTGTAGGGAATCATCCACTCACGAGATGATGGGACATTGGGTAGTTTAAGCACGAGCGAGTCGGTAAGGGTGAGATGGACAGACGGGGTTATAAGTATTGCAGCGTCTTTTTCAGGGTCAAATTGATTAGCCTCCATTGTATAGATATTGTCGTACTGGCCACGAAACGGTGCAAAATCAGCTCTGGGGTTTGCAATTAAGTGCTCTGTTCTGTTCCATGGATTCTCCATTAGATATCTGAGCCAACTTGGTGGATTAAACGCGTTTCCGCCGGTAGTCTCATAAAATCGAATAAATGATGCTTTCGTCACGCCAGATGGCATCATATAGCGCCAATTGACCGGTTTGAATTCAACGCCACCCTTGCGCATGAGCATATTGCCATCTATTCCTCCCTCGAATCGGAAGGGGAATCTCAAGTATTCGTACTTGGTCGGGGCTCCGTAAGCCACATGGCTGACCTCATAGAGCACGTTGGAGCTGATAGTTGATATTTGGTGTTGAATGACCAGAGCGGGCACCTCTGGGCATGAGCGCTCGTACTGATATGTTAATCCCAAGTTGGAAGATTTATGCCTCAAAAATTCGCGAGAGTAACCACAGGCACCAACAAAGTTGCCGTTTGGATCTGTAAGTTCGTACCGGAGGGTGTTCTTCGCATCTGAGTCCAAAACAATCCGTTTGGTAGCCCCTTCAACAATAACTCCCTCGATAATCCACTTTGTCGCATCGGCGTCTCGAATGGCCCAGATATCGTACATACCTGCTCCTGTCTCAATCGAGAAGGTTCGACCAGGATTACCTCGAAAATCAAACCCTCCTTTTTGGTCGTGGATCACCACCAAACTTGGTGGACTTTGAAATTCAAACTCAATTTGGGATGGTCGTGCCACTATAATCGGGATAATAACAGTGTCGCTCTCGGCAAATACCAGTTGTATGGATCCCAAATAGATTGGTGGGGTTTCTGCAGGGAAAGCCACCATGCCAGGGTCGATCTGAATACGAATTGGAAGCTCGATTTTTCCGGAAGCCGGTACTATAGAATTACTTTGGGCAATAATAGATACACCAACGGGTGCATCTATTGTGATGGATGCACTTCTCGCAACATTGCTGAAATTCCAAATGGATAGTGTTTCATCGAGGGTCTGCAATCCTCCACCAACCTCTATTTCGCCAACTTTGGTACCGATCGATGTCGGATGTGCAGCAATTTGGGAGTAGCTTGTGATATCCGTATTGGCCAAGCCCATTCCAGTGTGCCATAATGGTTGACTGAGTGTGTTTGAGGATTGGATGATCCTGCTTCGGATCGCCAAAACGTCGGCTTGTGGCATCAACTCTTTCGTAAGAGCAGCCAATCCAGCTACATATGGTGCAGCCATAGAGGTACCACTTAGCCGAATGTGTCCACCACCGAGCGCTGCAGAAAGAATGTTCACCCCCGGTGCGCTGATATCTGGTTTCATCGTGAAACTGCTGCGAACGGGTCCACGTGAGCTAAACCTTGCGACTGTACTGTTTGCATCGAGAGCTCCGACCGTTAAGGTAAGCTCTTCACTACCTGGCGAACTGATTGTCCCCCAATGAGGACCACTGTTACCAGCCGAAGCTACAACCAAGACCCCCTGTTTCACCGCCTCACGGACAGCAAGGTTCAGTGGATTGTTGGGTGGGACTCCTGTTGCACCAAGACTCATGTTGATGATGTGTGCCCCATCTTGCACGGCTCGTTCAATTGCCTCGATCGTGCTTGCCATTGTGCCAGACCCTATAGCGTTAAGGGCGCGGTAGGCTAGGATTTTGGCTCCTTGGGCCACACCCGATGATGCGCCTGTCCCAGCGGCGATGCCGGCAACGTGGGTGCCGTGACCATTTTCGTCGAATGGATCTGGGTCGTCGTCGATAATGTCGTAACCTCCTATCACCCTGCATTGCACGCCGAAGCAACCTCCCAAATCTGGGTGAGTGTAATCGACTCCAGTATCAATGATGGCGATGATGACTCCTTGCCCAGTTAGTCCATTATGATTTGCGACTCGCTTGGGTTGCATCTGAGTGCTTGCTTCAATCCGGAGTGTTGGATTGATCCGAACCTCGTAATTATGATCGATGTAGCTGATGTAAGAGTGACCTAATAATGATGGCAGAATTCTTGCAGGAGCAGAAAATGCAGCTCCGTTTATCAACTGAAGTGGTTTGATCCATGTATCGGTTAGTTTTGATGGACCATAGTAGTTTGCTATTGCTAATTTCAAGTCGTGCTCAAATACGCTGGCAAGCGCCTGTTTATTTGGGATGTGTGACGAAAAAACGACTATCCATTCTTGTGTGGAGTCGGGAGGGGCCGACAAGAAATTTACGAGTTCAGACTTAACAGGGGACGAAATCTGGTAGGCGGTCTGCTGCGAGTTTGCGGCAGTTGTAGCCAATGCCACAAGAAGCAGGCTTAGTAAGTATCTTATAAGAAATAGTGGTCGATTCAGCAATGTTTTGGAAATTCCCAGCTAATGGCTCAGTCATTGAGGTTTTTTAAGATAACGCAGCAGTTGTCCATTTCATGCAAAATATGCAGTAAAAAATACCCTGATAAATTTGGATGGCGAATAAGAAATACATAAATTAAGATAAAATACTCCGCAATATATCAATTGCCTCATGATCCTCTCACAAGCATGCAACTACGGCATCCTGTCGATGCTCTACATTGCGAAAGAATCGAAGCCCGGCGAGTTTATTTCTATCCGAAAAATCAGTACGGAGCTGAACATCAGTTTTGCATTCCTTACCAAGATTTTGCAGATACTGACGCAGCATGGAATCTTGCACAGTGTGCGAGGTGCTAAAGGGGGAGTTGCTCTGGCAATGCCCACAACCGAAATCAGCATGTATGATGTGATTAAGGCCATTGATGGAGAGTCCATGTTCATCGATTGCATCCTTGGACTTCCGGGGTGCGGGGAGCAGAAGCCTTGTCCGTTGCATCACGAATGGGCAAAAATACGAGACGATCTAAAAGGTGCCTTCATCAACAGAGATCTGGCCGATGTAACTGTCGATATAAGGGCTCTTGGATTAAGGCTGCATTTGTAAAAAGTGAAAAAATTTTTCACGTATATTGTATAAGGATAAAATACTACTTAATATACAAACAGATTCACCGCACCTAGCCAACCACACATCTCGTTCAAAACTCCGCAAGAATGGCATGTCGTGCTCATTAATTAGGATAAAAACGTACTTAATATGAAATACATCATTTACACCCTTGCCCTATTCGGAATGGTTGCCTGCTCGTCAGGTGGAGATTCCAACTCGAACGCATCATCGGCAACCAATGCCTCTTCTGAGGCCAGCTTGTCTTCATTTCAGATGGAGCATGGCATTGGGCCGGTCACCCAACCAATCAACTATAATGACATCGATCAGGCGATGGTTGGCAGAGGTAAGGCGATTTTCGACAGTAAGTGCATGTCGTGCCACAAGTTTGGCGATCGATACGTAGGCCCAGACCTAGCCCAGATTATCGAGACTAGAAGTGGCGCCTACATCATGAACATGATTCTGAATCCAGCAGAGATGATTCAGAAACACCCAGAGGCAAGGGCGAAACTGGCAGAGTATATGACGCCAATGCCATTTCAGAACGTGACGGAGGACGAAGCCAGAGACATCTTAGAGTACCTGCGCTCGCAAAACAACAACCCATAATTGTAAAGGCTATGAAAACAAGGATAAAAGTGTCAACGATTACCAGCAGGATCATTCCGCTCCTGTTGATGATATCTGTGATCGGTTGCTCTAACAACGGCAATCTTGTCGGATCGGGCGACGCAGCATCTAAAGTGTATGTCGCACCTGGCGAACATGACGAATTCTATGCATTCTTGTCGGGCGGGTTCAGCGGACAAGTGTCCGTTTATGGTCTGCCATCAGGACGATTGCTTAAACTGGTTCCCGTTTTTTCGCTGAATCCTGAAAATGGGTATGGCTTCAATGAGGAAACCAAGCCGCTTCTTGAAACATCGTATGGATCCATACCATGGGACGACGCCCACCACCCACAGCTGTCGAAAACCAACGGTGAAACCGACGGTAGGTGGCTTTTCATCAATGCAAACAATACCCCGCGTATTGCCCGTATTGACTTGACCACATTCGAAACATCCGAAATCATCGAAATTCCGAATACATCAGGTAGCCACGCATCGCCATACCTAACCGAGAACACGGAGTATTTGGTATCGTCGAGTCGATTCAGTGTTCCAGTTCCGAATGTGGATGTACCCATCGATACGTATAAAGAGAATTTCAAGGGTGTAATTAGCTATATCAGCGTCGATCAAACGCATGGTCACATGAAGTTGGCTTTCCAAATAAGGATGCCAGGCTTCAATTACGACTTGTCGCACGCAGGTAAGGGCCCATCGCACGGCTGGTCGTTCTTTACGAGCTACAACTCGGAGCAGGCAAATACGCTACTAGAGGTCAATGCATCGCGAAACGACAGAGATTTTATCGCTGCCGTGAACTGGAAGAAAGCCGAAGAGTACATCGCATCGGGTGGTGGAACCAAAATGGCTGTCGAGTACAGGCACAATTTGGTAGACGAGGGTAGCCGCATCGCTACATCTGTAATGCACAATGAGGTGCTCATGATTGATCCTGCCGATGTTCCTGGCTTAGTATTCTTCCTACCGACACCGAAATCACCTCATGGCGTTGATGTGGACCCATCTGGCGAGTACATCGTAGCAGGTGGTAAGCTTGCTTCCATCATTCCTGTACACAGTTTCACCAAAATGTTGGCAGCCATCGAGAACAACGATGTGGAGGGTGTTATCGAGGGGATTCCTGTCCTCAAATATGAAGCTACCATTGCTGGCGAAGTGCAGGACCCAGGTCTTGGACCACTCCACACCGAATTCGATGGCCAGGGTTTCGCATATACAACTGCATTCATCTCCTCCGAGATCGTAAAATGGTCGCTGAGTGATTTCAAAGTGGTTGACCGTATTCCTACGTACTACTCTGTTGGTCACCTGATGATTCCCGGTGGTGACAGTCGCAAGCCTGACGGCAAATATGTTGTGGCACTGAATAAAATCACAAAGGATCGCTATTTGCCCACAGGCCCAGAGCTCATCCATTCGGCTCAATTGTACGATATTAGTGGTCCTAAAATGCAGCTACTGCTCGACTTCCCGGTTATAGGCGAGCCACACTATGCCCAAGCAATTGCTGCCAGTAAAATCAAGGATAAGCAAGTAAGAATATTCCCGATCGAAACCAACACACACCCCAAAGCCGTTAAGTCGGAGGGTGATGTAAGAGTGGTTCGCAATGGCAACGAAGTCGAGGTTTACATGACCAAGATCCGAAGCCACTTTGCACCAGACAACATCGAGGGCATCCATTTGGGTGACAAGGTCACATTCTACATCACCAACTTAGAGCAGGATTGGGATGTGCCACACGGTTTTGCCATCCAGGGCGCCAATAATGCCGAGCTACTGATCATGCCTGGCGAAACGCGGACCTTTGTTTGGGTGCCACAGAAAGTGGGAATATTCAGTTTCTACTGCACCGATTTCTGCTCGGCGCTTCACCAAGAAATGACGGGGTACATACGAGTGTCTCCTAAGGGGGCAAATGTTCCGATTAAGTTCGGAACAGGCAAATAGGGTTAAAACCCTGTGCGGAAAATATCCCGTGGTGGATGAAACCACCACGGGAAATTTCCCGAAAGAGTAGAATCTTCACCCTTCAAAGGGAACTTTTATGAGTACGAGAAGCAGAATACTAATCGCAATTTCCGCACTTCTGCTTTTGGGAATATACACGGCTCCAATCTGGCAGATCAGGTTGAGTGCACCGCAGTATCCCGAAGGCCTGGGGTTGCTGATTCACCACAACACCATAACGGGTCACTCCCCGAATGACCTAAAAAACATCAACGGATTGAACCACTATATCGGGATGAAAGAGATTGTGCCCGACATGGTGCCGACGTTGAAGATTATTCCCTATGCAATCATGTTCTACGTGATTTTCGGGCTGATTGTTGCTATAACGGGCTCAGTTCGCCTAGGCTGGATATGGCTTACCCTGATCTTAATCGGATTAACGGCTGCATTTGTGGATTACTTCATGTGGGGCTATGATTACGGGCATAATCTCAACCCAGAAGCTGCAATCCAAGTGCCCGGTATGACCTACCAGCCGCCCCTCGTAGGAACGAAGCAGTTACTCAACATGAACGCAGGGTCATGGCCTCATTGGGGCGCTGCTTATGCTTTAGCCTCAATTTCGCTTGGATTTGGTGTGCTGTGGTCGAACCGCATGAAAAGGAAATTGACATGAAAAGGTTTTTCGCTATTCCGTTATTTCTCAGTGTAACACTATTCATAATTGGGTGTAATGCTGAACCTGAGCCCATCTTGTTTGGTGTGCAAGAGTGTTCGCATTGCAGGATGACCATTACTGAACGTCCATTTGCGGCCCAGATCATGACCGAAAAAGGGCGTACGCACAGTTTTGATGCCATCGAATGCATGATGCGATACTCAAAAGTGAATTTTGCTACTCATCAAGAAGTACGGTTTTTCAGAGTGGCCGATCAAAATGCTCCGCACGAGTTGTTCGATGCAACAATGGCCACTTACGTTATCAGTGAAGCCATTCCGAGTCCAATGGGTGGTAACCTCAGCGCCTACCGAAATCGCAATGTGGCCGCAGACAGACTGGGAACTTTGGAAGGTGACGTTCTGACATGGGTCGAATTGGTACAATTGTACAATAACAGGTAACGAATCCGACATTTAGGTATGCTAAGGTATATTTTCATACTACTGACAACAATGACCCTCGATGTTGCTTTGGCAGGGTCAGCCATGGGCCAGAGGGTCATTGTGTCGGTCGGATCCGACCTGCAGGCTGCGATCGACACTGCTACCCCTGGCGACACGCTGTTATTAGGCGATGGGGTATGGAACAAGAACCCATACATCATCCTAAAGCCACTCACAATTATGGGTAGTGGCAAGTCCCGGTTGGAAGCGACCGAGGTGAGATCCATTTTTCACATACAAGCCGATTCCGTCCGAATTATCAACCTGCACTTTTCGGGAGTCAAATCTAGCTCCATCATCGACAATGCAGCCATTTTGGTCGAATTGGGCAACTACTGCGAAATTCGTGATAACCGATTCAGTAAAAACTACTTTGGGATCTATCTGAAGGAGTCACACTTTTGCGAGATTGCCGGCAATCAGATTGAATCGGACGCCATTTCTGAGACGAGTGCTGGCAACGGCATCCATCTCTGGAAAAGCAAAGGAGCTACCATCGAATACAACGACATCCAAGGACATCGAGATGGCATCTACCTAGAGTTTGCAGACTCGGTGACCGTTACGGGTAACATCAGCCACCGTAATATCCGATATGGCTTGCATTACATGTTCTCGAACAACTGCACGTACACAAAAAATCGATTCGAGATGAACGGGGCTGGAGTAGCTGTGATGTATAGCAGCCGGGTTGTTATGGAGGATAATGAGTTCCTGACGAACTGGGGCCCGACATCTTACGGACTCTTATTGAAAGACATCAACGATTCGAAAATTATTGGGAATCTCATTCGATCGAACACAACTGGCATTCACTCTGAGGGATCAAATAGGGTTCTGATCCAACATAACCGTCTCATTTCGAACGGTAAGGCCGTAGTGTTAATGGCGAGTAGTAACGACAATAACTTCGTTCAGAACGATTTCATCGACAATACGTTAGACGTGAGCACGAACAGCCGCAATCATTACAACAACTTTGAATCGAATTATTGGAGCGCTTATGCCGGCTACGATCTAGATCGCGACGGTGTTGGTGATGTCCAGCACCGACCTGTTCGCTTGTTTGCGTACCTCATTGAGCGAAATCCCGTAGCGATGGTGCTACTCAGGAGTCTATTTATTGAGCTGCTCGATGCGGCCGAGAAAGTCTTTCCGGTGCTAAGCCCTCAAATGTTAGCCGATTCATCACCTTCCATGAAACCGCACAGGTCATGATCGAAATCAAAAACTTGAACAAATCGTACGGCCGAAACAAGGTACTGTCGAACGTAAGTCTCGACATTCCGACAGGCCAGGTTACGGCTTTACTGGGTCCTAATGGAGCCGGAAAGTCAACGCTCATTAAATGTCTGATGGGCATGGTTCACCCCGATAGCGGTAGCATCTCATGGAAAGGGGAGCCAGTTTCCGATCCGATCGAGTGGAAGAAGATCATCGGCTACATGCCTCAGCGTCCCTCGTTCCCTGAGAATCTGAAAATCAAGGACATCGTAAAGATGCTCAAAGACATCCGAGGTAAAGAAGCCGAAATCGCCGATCATTGGTTAGTCGACTCAGGACTTGCCGAGCACATGGCAAAACGGCCGTCCGAACTTTCGGGAGGAAACCGCCAAAAATTGAATGCATTGGTTGCATTTATGTTCTCGCCAGACATTCTCTTTTTGGATGAGCCAACGGCGGGTATGGATCCAATCGTCGGCAGTCGGTTCAAAGATGAAGTGATCAAGCTGCGCAACGATGGGAAGACTATAATTCTGACCTCGCATGTGTTGAGCGAAGTTGAGCAGATGGCAGACCATTTAGTTTATATCATTGGTGGAGAGGTTGTGCTCGACACTCCGCTCTCGGATTTGCTCTACAGGACTGGTACTTCAAACTTGGAACGTGCTATGGCAGCACATTTGATGGAGATGGCATCATGAGCAGGTTTACGCTGATTAAATATCAAATTTTAGACGGAATCAGAAGTAAAGCCATCATCGGCTTTGGGATCTTTTTCGCCGTCGTTTCGGAGCTACTAATTCGTTTTGGTGGCACGGGCGACGGTACCATGCTCAGCCTGATGAACCTGTCGCTTTCGATCATTCCTTTGTGCGGACTCATTTTTGGCACTATTTATGTCTACAATAACCGCGAATACATCGAATTGATGCTATCGCAGCCAATACGCCGTCGCGATCTGTATGTCAGTCTGTATGCAGGATTAACAGTGCCGCTGATGCTAGCCTATGCCATTGGTGTAGGCGTACCCATCATGACAAGGGGAGCATTTGGGCCGTTTCTGACGGTTGTTGGCACCGGATTAATATTGATGGCCATATTTGTTGCAATTGCATTTGTGATTGCCCTACGGCAGGACGACAAAATTCGAGGAATGGGAATGGCAATTGTGACTTGGCTATTCCTTACAATCTTGTATGATGCTCTGATCATGTTCGTAATAGCCATGTTTGCGGAGTATCCGCTCGAGCGACCTGTACTGGCACTCACTCTGGCAAATCCGGTCGATTTGGGGCGCATCATTTTAGTGCTTTCGGCCGACGAATCGGCTATGATGGGTTTCACTGGAGCTTTGTACCGCCAATTTTTCGGTTCATCGATTGGTATATGGGTGAGTCTCTCAATGTTGGCAATATGGGCTGTTATTCCGGTATGGTTTGGTGGGAGAAGGTTTGTCAGCAAAGATTTCTGATATCACGCTTGATGCTTTTGCTCGGCAATGGTTTGTATTGCCAGCGATGTTCTGGTTGGCAGTTGTTACAGTGAGCGGTTCATGGATCCGGTACATTTGGGCATTTCCGAGCGATTCGATCATTGATCCAAAACATTTGACGCACGCACATTCGCATGTTGCGCTGCTTGGTTGGTGTTGGGCGGTTGTAGTTGCCTATCTGCTTCGAAATGTAGTAAAACCGAAGCGCAGCATTCATTGGTGGAAACTGTATGCTGTATTGTTTCATGTCTCGGTTGGTGGGATGTTTGTCACGTTTTCAATGGACGGATACTGGAAATGGTCGATTATTTTTTCTGCCATGCACGTACTTTTAGGCACGGGATTCGCTGTTGTTTATTACGTGAGTCGTGCTAAAATGGCTACAAGGCCATCGTTGACTGCTTTTGACGCCAGCATTTTGTTGATGTTGATAGCAAATGTTGGTCCTGTGTTGTTGTCGATGGGTTCGATGCAAACAGCTAGTTTCGTCACCATAGCAGTTAATGGCTATGTGCACCTTCATTGTTTCGGCTTTCTGGTACTTTTTATGCTTGGGATGCTTTTCGACAAAATTCTCGTCGCCCAAAGGGATGAAGAAGTGGCATCACAATCGAAATTGATTTATCTGCTGGCATTTTCAGTTATCCCAGCACAACTTATAGCTGTTTCACATTTAATTGACGGAAACGTTGACTTAATAGTGGGATCAATTGGCATGGCATTATATGCAACTGGGTTAGCAGCTGTTGTCTACACAACATTCAAAAATTGGTCTCGAATTGTCGAATCAGGATGCGGATCAATGCTTCGCGTTGTAATGATCGCTGTTGCCTGTCTGGCATTCGCATTATTGCTGGCATCGGTACCTTCCATAAGCAGCACTTTTCGTGATGCGAGGTTTTTGGTAATAGGGATTATCCATTTGTTGCTCTTAGGAATCGTGACGCCAGCATTCCTGTATTATTGTCATCGCTGTGTTGGTCTTGGGGAACACGATGTGAAACGAACTGTAGTGTTATTAGTTCTATCAATTTGGGTAATGATATCAGTATTGGTAATGGCAGGTATCGGCCAAGGACTATCATTGATATTACCGTTTCATGTACCCTTAGTATTGTTCTTTAGCGCTATACCAGTATCAATTGCAGCAATTGTACTGTTCATAAAGGCAGTCTTTCGATCGTCGAAATCTGCGATCTGATTCTGCTTCTCCAGGCCAATATCCGTATATTGCGACAATGGCAAAGCAGAAATTATTTCGTTATGCCGAAGTCGGCAAACTAGAGAATGTGGTCGAATTGGATCCACGCCACAAAGGGAAGTGGGCGAATGAGTATTTCAAAAACTCCAACCCAATTGTGCTGGAGCTTGCATGTGGGAAAGGTAACTACACCTTGGAGCTGGCTAGGAGATATCCTCATAAAAATCTGATCGGTGTAGATATCAAAGGTGAGCGCATCTATATCGGCGCCACGCAGGCTCTTGAAGAAAATCTCGATAACGCCGCTTTCTTACGTACACAAATCGAAGATCTTAGCCAGTACTTTGATCCTGGCGAAGTCAATGAAATATGGATCACCTTCCCAGATCCATATTTAAGAAGACCTGCTAAACGGCTCACGTCACCGAGGTTCTTGAAAATCTATTCTGAGCTGTTGGTCGAAGGTGGACTGATCCACCTAAAGACGGACGATCCCGAATTGCATGTCTTCACCCTAAAGATGATCGACCGATACGGTTTGACACTCGTTGATCACATACCCGACATTTACGCATCCATACCGAATGGGTCCGATGTGTACATCCAGACTTTTTACGAAAGTATGCACTTGTCAGACAGTCGCACCATTCGGTATGTCAGCTTTCGGATACCACCATTAACATCCTTTGATTGAACGAACATGAGTGATCTTAACTTGGCCGACCTCCGTCGGGAATACATAAAAAACGGGCTGCTCGAATCTGATGTTGACAAAGACCCGTTCCGTCAATTCTCCCTTTGGTTTGAACAGGCATCAAATGCCGGAATCATGGAACCTAACGCAATGTCGCATGCAACGGTGTCGCCCGACGGGCAGCCCAGCATGCGTGTCGTTCTCTTGAAGGGTGTTGACGACAAGGGCTTTATTTTCTTCACGAATTATGAGAGTCGAAAAGGGAAGGATATTGAGCTGAACCCGAAATCTTCCCTCTTGTTTTTTTGGGGTGAGCTTGAACGACAAGTGAGAATTGAGGGAACCATTGAGAAGATAAGTCAAGAGAGCTCAAAGGCGTATTTCGACTCACGCCCTGAGGGTAGTAGAATTGGTGCCTGGAGCTCCAATCAGAGTGAAGTCGTAGCATCGCGCGACGTGCTTGAGGCTCGATTCGACGAAAATATGAGTCGATTCGCAGGTAAGGACATCCCGATGCCGGACTACTGGGGTGGGTATCGCCTTGTGCCGACTATGCTTGAATTCTGGCAGGGCAGGGGCAGCCGCATGCACGATAGAATTCGGTACCGCCTTGTCGACAATACTTGGTTGATCGACCGTCTCTCACCCTGATAGCGATTTCGTAGAATGATAGTGCTTACATGCTGTTATTTCACAGGGAATCGTCACTTATTGAACACCAACTATTTGTGTGACTATCACGAATTACGTTGATTCAAGGACTAAGGCGTCGCTTTTCGCAAAAAGTTATGAAAGAATAAAAAAATGGCAAGAATCTACTTGTAAGATGTAAGCGCTTTCATTATCATTGAAATGTAAGCGTTTACATAACACAAGGAAAAGGTATTGTCCCGAGTCAGATGCCATAGCACCCACGGTAGAGTCTTTCTTTTAAAAAAGGCTGTTTTCCTCGTTATCTGCGGGTATTTTGTTAGTATTTGGGCATCCTGCAACAGGCAAGACACTAGGCAGGTTCTCGCAAGCATCGGGAAATATGAGGTGACTGACCTTCACTTCCAGAATGCGTTCCGAAATTATTATTATAAGACCGGTCAGGCTATTCCTGTTAACGAACTAACGCTTAAAGCGGTGCTCGATGGTGAACTTGAGCGCTACACGGTGGTGACCTGGGCAGAAGACCGCGGCTGGGATACCGATGAAGCAGGAAGCCGCCAGCGAGCATTGATCGAGCGTCAGGTTTACATGCAGGAATACGAGCGACTCGTGGTGCACAAAGACGTTGGAACCGACGAAAGCGATCTAAGGGAGCTTTTCCGGCGATATAATACTCGTGTGAGGGCCTCGCATTTGTATGCACCCGATCGACTTACCGCCGATTCAATTTATCAGCGACTTCAGGGTGGCGAGGATTTCGAAAAGTTAGCCGCAGAGCTATTCACAAATAAGCACCTTCGCGAAAACGGGGGAGATCTCGGTTATTTCACAATCGACGAAATGGATCCCGCATTCGAAAATATCGCATTTAGGATGAATCCGGGCGAAATCTCACCACCTGTGCGCACGAACCAGGGTTACAGCATCATTAAAGTCACCGATGTGGTAACCAAGCCAATTGTAACTGAGACGGAGTTTGCGAATCGTAGGACTGCTCTGACCGGCTATGCACTTCAGCGAAACCGTGAAATGGCAACTCGTAGGGACATCGAAAACTTGTCTAATGAAATTAAAGTTGATGACAATGTGCTTGAGGAACTATACCAAGCCATGCAGGTAACAACCGAAGGGGACCGATTTAATACTAATTTGCCTGAATCTGCAGTTGTGGCTGAACTTCGCAATTTTAAGATGTCAATAGGTGATTTCAGGGCTGAGGCGGCCCTTCTACCCGATTGGCGTTTTGCGTCAAGTAAGGCTCTGCGAGAAATCATCGACGGAATCGCGTATCGGTCATACGCCATAGGAGTAGTAAAATCCAACCCTGGATTTGACCAGAAATTTGCCGCCCAGACCGTTGAGGCTACGTTTCATTCCTGGTTAATTGAGCGTTTCAACGAGTACCTAAACCAAGAGATTGTCATCCCCGAAGCACAGCTAAGGGCTATGTTCAACGCAAACCCCGAATTTAGAACGAGCCAAATCGAGCTTAACGTAGGTGAATTGGTTACGGCAAGTGAATCGGAGGCTCTCGAAGCCATCAAATCGCTTAAGAATGGTATGAGCTTCAAAGCGGCTCTCCTTCAATTCGGTGTTATGGGTGAGGCCCTGTTGTTTGACGGAGAACTTGGATTCAGGCCAATCGACTCCTTCGGCAGATTTGCGCAAGATTTGAGAGACCTTAAGCCCGGGGGAATTGTTGGTCCGTTGGAGTACACCCCCGACAGATGGATTGTATATCAATGCATCGACAGAATGGAGCCAGGCCCGATCAGCTTTGAACAGGCCCGACAGAACCTCATCGAAATTCGTAAAGCCGACGAGGTTAAAAAACTGCGAAACGCCATCATCGAAGAAACAAAGAAGACCCACGGCGCCTCGGCAGACTACGAGAAAATGAAAACGGTTACCATCACTATCTGATACGAAATATGAATACACGGTTTCTAACACTCATCCTTTGCCTGCTCGCATTAGTAGCTATACCGGTCGATGTTTTTGCCCAAGCTGGTAAGATTACCGGCCGGGTCTTAGATGCGACCGACGGCGAGCCACTTCCGGGAGCAAACGTGTTCATCGACGGTACCACCATTGGTGCCCCAACCGATATTGAGGGACGCTTCCTCATTTTGAACGTTCCACCGGGCACATACAAGCTCGTTGCCCGATTCCTTGGTTACGTGACACAAACTACTGAAGGAGTAATTGTGCGAACCGACTTAACCACTGAGGCCAATTTTCGACTCAGAACGGAATCTTTTGTCGGCGAAGAGGTTGTGGTTCAGGCTAGTCGTGACGTAATCATACGAGATTTGACCAGCACAGAGGCCCGTGTGAGCCGTGAGGAGATTGCCAAACTCCCGGTCCAGGAATTGCGAGATATCGTTCAGCTGCAAGCCGGCGTGTCGGTGAGCTCGACCGGATCGATTCACATTCGCGGTGGTCGCTCAACCGAGGTATCATACATAGTAGATGGTGTTCGCGTTACCGATAACTTCGATAACAGTCAAGGTGTTCGAATCGAGAACAACTCTGTTCAGGAGCTACAAGTAATTTCAGGTACATTCAACGCCGAATATGGGCAGGCAATGTCGGGAATTATCAATGTTGTAACAAAGGCTGGATCTAACAAATTTGACGGCAACTTCCGAATATGGGCAGGTGATTATCTCACATCGAACGGTAGCATTTTCAATGGGACTAACACATCGATATCGGGCTTAAATCCGAAACGACAGTATAATATTGACGCTAGTTTGTCGGGTCCAATCATAAAAGACAAGTTGACATTCTTCATAACTGGACGACATTTTAAAAACGACGGATGGTTGAATGGCTACAACGCATATTCACCACTAGGCCCATTTACCGATACACTTGCATCAGGTGCCGTGAACCGGTTTGGCGATCGTGTCGATTTTAGTAAATCGTGGTTTCTACCACTCGACACGTTGGCAAACGGCAATATTGTTTATCGCGATACAGGTGTTCGAGATTCAGCATTGGTTGCGATGAACACCTTCGAGACAGTTTCAGCCCAAGGCAACCTGCAATTTAATGTCAGTAAAAAGCTTCGATTTAATCTTATTGGGTTGTTTGGTGATGAACGTGGCAGAGGGTACGACCATCAGAATCGCACCGTTCCCGATGGACGGGCGCAGAGTTTGAGGCAGAACTATTCGTTGAACCTTAAGACTACTATTACACCAACGAACAATACATTCCTTACGGCAAACCTTGCCCAAAAGGAGAACAATTTCAAGAGTTATCTCTACAAGGATCCCTACGACCTGAGATATTTCAACTACCAGAGACTAGATGCTCTCGGTGCAGTTTACACGCCGGGTCAATCGGGCAGATTCAACAGACTGGGCACAAGTAACGGTTTCTTCGAGCGCAACACGAGGACTGTCATTGCCAAAGTAGAGCTCTCTAGCCAGTTGAACCAACGCCATTACATTAAAACTGGTATTGAATTTCAACAGGATGTGCTCGATTACGATTCATTCTCATTGCAGCCAGTGAATGAGCAAAACGGCGTGACGGCACCTCCGGGAGTTTCGATGGGTATACCTCCGATCAACACATCAGACCACCAGCAGTACAGACGTAAGCCCTATGCTGCAGCTGCATTTATACAGGACAAGATGGAGTACGAAAACCTGATCATCAACTTGGGTCTCCGTTTTGACTATTTCAATGCAAATGCCAACGTGCCTGCCGATGCGAAGGATCCAGATATATTCAACCCATTTTTGACCGAAAATCGCAACAATTCGCTAGAGCAACGTGAATCCTATTGGTTCCGGAAGGTCGATCCAAAGTTTGCTCTGAGTCCTCGACTGGGCGTTGCCTATCCGATTTCGAACACAGGTGTGATTCGTTTCTCCTACGGTTACTTCTTCCAGATTCCGGAATATGATCGACTCTTTACAAGAGATCAAATTATCCTCGAAGAAAACTCGGGCATTTATGGCATCTATGGCAATCCTGACCTGAAACCACAAAAGACGATCCAATACGAACTAGGTTTGCAGCAGGAGATTTTCACGGGAACGGCGATCGATGTGACTGGATTTTACCGCGACATCCGCGATTGGATTTCATCGGGTCCAACAACCGAAACCTACATTCCGAGCGTGCGCTATGGTACTTGGATTAACCGCGACTATGCTAACGTGCGTGGCATCACGGCATCTTTGAATCAAAACGTAGCCAATGCCGTCAGTGTCAGATTCGATTACACGTTTTCAATTGCTGAGGGATCTAACTCCGATCCAGCTGCCGAATTTTTTGCGGCATTGTCAAGAAACGATACCACAGGTTCTGCTCTCACTAAGTTGCTCAGGCCACTTGACTGGGATCGGAAGCACATCTTCAATTCATCCTTGTTCTATTCGGGCAAATCTTGGGGTATGAACATCCTCCAGAAGTTCCAGACTGGCAACCCATATACACCAGACACATCCATTCCGAGCAGAGTGGGAATTAACGCATCTACCGATGTTCTGACAAACAGTCTAGTTCGCCCTTCGAACATCAGTGTGGACGTAAACGCCTATAAAGATTTCAAGATCAAGAGTCAGACAGCTAGGATTTTCCTGAATGTATTCAATGTGTTTGATTCAAGAAATCCGATCAATGTGTATGGCGACTCCGGAAGACCGGAATCACCGCTGTTGTTCCCATCGAATTATGACCCAGGGTTTTACACAAATCCAACATTCTACTCCGAGCCACGCAGGGTGCAGTTCGGATTGCAGTTATCCTTTTACTAAGCCACACCAGGACCAATGAAATCTATGTTTGCACTCAAATATTTGTTGACTGGAGCTCTAGCCCTGGCCCTGGTTGCACCGGTGTTCGCTCAGAATAACGGTGAACACGTACCCAGCAAGGAACGCTCTTCATTTCAGGACAGACGCAAGTCCATTCTTGATGGAAATAATGTGCGCGCCACCTACCACAACTTCGGTTGGGCTGGACGTATTTCAGGGCAAGACGAAATCATTTTCGAATACCCTAAGAACACGGGTCGACAGTACATGTACTTGTTTGCCATATTCGTAGGTGCCGAGGTACGCGACCAAGCTCCTGGTGCTTCAGGGGTAGTTCGTATCGTTAACTCGCCAAACGGACGCACAAGCCAAGGCAGAAGCTGGAATATGAACCCAGTTGCCGGCTATTTTAATCCAGCCAGCACCGAGTTGGCAAGAAGCGACCGTGGTCCTGGAGCTACTCTGGGAAACACATGGCCAAGCTTTTGGCCCGACAAGGTAACCGACACCGTCGATCCGGGTTGGGCTGGTTCTTGGAATGGGTTTTTCGGTAAGAACATATTCAACGCCGACCAAGAATTCTTTTACCGTGCTAGCGACGATAACTACACCCGTTTCATCGAGAATGGTCGTTTCTTCCCAGATCAAACTGATCCCACACGTGGTGGTTTGGCAATCAAGCTTGATACACGCGTTTTGGCTTGGTCTCAGATCTTGATCAGTGATGTGCATTTCAACATCATGGAGGTCTTCAACGATGGATCGTACAACTACGACAAGATGGCTTTTTCCCTTTGGGTAGCCGACTGGGTAGGAACTCCATCGAACGACCGTCCAGAGTTTGATCAAAGACGTGCCATTGCCTATCTAACGGATCTACAGCGTACTCAGTCACCGCCTGAGTTCAATGGTCAGCCAATAGGCATGCTCGCCATGAAATTCCTTGAGACACCGGGTAATTCAATCGACGGCATCGATAACGATGGCGATAGTGATTTATACGACGGAACGAATCCTCAGAATGAAGATCTTTACGGCCTTTTGACAAGTCCTCTTGGCTTTTATAACCGTAACCAACTGGTTTCTGAAGTCATCCCATATTTTACTGCCGATGACTTCGCGTCTCGAACCTTGCGTCCAGGCGACAAGATTGTCCTCATACAGGAAAATGGTGATAGGGTTATTGCAACCTATCCTCAGGGTGGTGGAACAGTCATTTCTCAGGGCAGACAGATAGTGCTTCCTCCGAATGGCATAACGCTTATCGAAGATGCCATTGCCATTCCTGGATCAACAAATGAGTTCTACAACACAGACCTTCTCGATAACGATTTGGATGGTCTGATCGACGAGAACAGGCCGAATCACCTCACAAAACAGACCCTCATCAACGGCAATTTCGTACCGAGGCCTGTTCGATATATCAACTATCTCAGATTTGAAGTTGGCGACACGATTAAGCGTGGATTGATCGTGCCAAATCGTCTAATAACCCAGCGCCGCGCTACAAATCCTTCGTTTCCAGCCGAAGACCGCAATTATTACACAAGTGCACCGATGATCGACGAAGCACGCGATGACTTCTTCGACAACGACCGCGATTGGAATGCTGCGAGCGACGACGTCGGACTCGACGGTGTTGAAGGCACTGGAGCAATAGGTGAAGGTGACGGCAAACCGACTTCTGGTGCTTTCACGCCATTCCCAGGTGAGCCGAATATAGACAAAACAGACGTGTCTGAATCGGATCTTATCGGTATTTCATCGGTCACCTTCCCAGGTGCAGGAACCCTTGGCTCGGGTGCTAACTTTGCTGCTGACGAAAGCTTCTGGAACAACAACATGCGTCCGGGTGTGTTCGAAGCTGGGGCGACTAGCCAAGACTCCGACATTTTGATCACATCCTCGTTCTTCCCCTTGCGCAGAGGATCGATTGAGCGCTTTGCCGTGGCAATTTCGGTTGCACAGACTAATGGGTCGTTGGAGCAGGATCGTGTGAAAAACAACGAGAACTTGAATCAGGCAACAAACGCATACGAAGCTGATTATCAATTTGCTGTGGCTCCGAAGCCACCTAGGGTAAAAGCTGTGGCCGGCGATGGTTTCGTAACCTTGTACTGGGATACCGAATCTGAGCTATCGTTTGACCGATATGTCGATAAACTCGGGTTGCCGGGCAATGACTTTGAAGGGTATAAGGTCTACAAATCAACCGATCCTGCCTTCGCTGATTCTCGAACCATCACAGATGGTTTCGGAAACTTGATTTTCAATCGTCCTATTGCCCAGTTCGATAAGGTGAACGGATTCTCTGGTTTTCACCCGGTTGACGTAAATGGTGTTAAGTTCTTTTTGGGCAACAATACCGGACTTCAGCGCCAGTTCACCGATACCGATGTTATTAATGGTAGGGTTTATTACTACGCTGTTACAGCATACGATTTTGGTGCCACACCGGCTGGAATCTCTCCGTCTGAGTCTCCAATTCAGATTAACCTGAATCCGGATGGATCGGTCGTTACGGGCGAAAACGTCGTTGTTGTGCGTCCACGCGCAAGTTCTGCTGGATACATCAACCCCGACAACCCATTGGCTCGCTTGGTTCAAGGGTCGGCCGGTGGTACCGTTGCAATCACGATCGTAGATCCCGACTCGTTGCGTGCCGACAACACTTATCGAGTAGTGTTCCGCGATACGTTGATCCTATCGGGTAACCCGAACGTACCTGATACAGTGAAGACTAAAGATTTCTCACTGTTGAATATCTCAGCAGGTCGTATCGATACTCTAATTAAGAACTCACGCGGGTTTCAGGGGGAAAGCAATCCAGTACAGCAGGGTTTTAGACTCATCGTTACGAATGCTGGTGAAGTGACCGCATACAACCCGTCCCTGTCTGGATGGAGAACCGAAAGAAATGTCGCTATTCACGATGTCCGATTTGAGGTGTTCCGAAACCAAACCAAGCCGAGCGACTACGAAATAGTAATGGGTCCACCGGGTTTTGGCACTTCAAAAGACACCACAATCCGAATCGGAGCTATTCCTGTACGTGCCATTTCTAGACCGACAAACTTCAAGGTTTTCAACCGCACCGAAGATAGGGAAGTGCCTTTCGCATTCTTGGCCACAGATGGTCAGGATGGAAACTTCTCGGCATCTTCATTTACTGTAAGAGACGAGATCATATTCATAGAGAATGTGGGTTCCTTGCGCAACCAATTTACATGGCGAGTCTACATGGTGCCAAGTAATGTTGTGCAAAGTGTGAATCCGACAAACGGCGACAGGCTCGAGCTTAAAACCATCAAGCCGTTCACAGCGAACGATGTTTATGAATTCAAGATCGACCCTACGTTGAACATGGCTCGTGTTGAGGCCGACTCTGCCAAGAACGTCCTCGATAAGATCAAAGTCGTTCCAAATCCTTACGTCGTCACCAACATCGTTGAATCTCGTCCAACCACAGCACAACCACAGCAGACACGCCAGTTGCATTTCAACCACTTGCCAGCCAAGTGTACGATCTACATATACACCGTGTCTGGTCACTTGGTTAACAAGTTGGATGTGAACAACCGGAACGACGATGGAACCTTTATCTGGAACATGCTCACTAAAGACAATCTCGAGCTTTCATACGGGATTTATCTCTATGTGGTTGATGCCCCAGGCATAGGGGTCAGAAAAGACAAATTCGCAGTCATCAAATGATATCACGGAGAAAACACACTATGAAAACACATCCGACTCTCCGACTGACCTTCCTGATGATCGCGATTTGCTTCTCGTCGATTTCATCGTATGGTCAAACAGTATCCAAAACGGGTACAACGGCCGCTCAGTTTCTGAAGATTCCTGTCGGGGCACGATCATCGGCCCTTGGCGGTGCTGTGGGTGCGTCGGTTAACGACGCTTCCGCCATGGTATGGAATCCGAGTGCCATTGCAAATCTCGAGAATAACACACTGATGGTTGAATATGCCGATTGGTTCCTCGACCTCAAGCACAATTACCTCGGATTCGTGATGCCCATGGGCAACCGTAGCTCTTTGGGTGTCAATATCACAGCGCTGACCATGGACGATATGACCGTTACGACCTTCGAGGATCCAGAGGGAACGCTTGGTCTAAAATTTCGGGCATACAGCTACGCAGTCGGTGTTACCTATGCTAGGTATCTCATCGACAAGTTTGCTATGGGAGCTAACATCAAATACGTGAATGAAACCATCTGGAATTCAACCGCTTCAGCTATCGCCTTCGATATTGGAACGACCTACGAAACTCCATTCGATGGTATCATTTTGGGTGTGAGCATCACCAATTTCGGGCAGAAAATGCAAATCAATGGCAAGGATCTCACCACAACCGTCGATATCGACCCATCGAACAATGGTAATAATGGACAGATCAACACGCGCCTTGAAACCGACGAATTCGATCTGCCACTCATGTTGCGAGTAGGTCTTGCTTGGAAACCGATCCAAACCGAACAAGTATCTGCAACGATCATGGTCGACGGTACCTCACCCAATGACAATTACCAAAGCGTCAGCCTCGGCACCGAAGTCACATTCTTAGGCGATCGTCTTGCCCTACGCGGTGGAATACCGTACATAACAGGGAACAAAGATGATGAGCGCACCCTAAAATTTACTGCCGGCGCTGGAATCAAGCACAGCCTCAACAATGGCTTGGGCTTTGATTTTGGATACGCCCTCAATTCTTATACCAATCTTGGATTGGTAAACAGAGTATCAGTTTCAATCACATTTTAACTAAACAGCTTACGGATAACCCGTACCAACCAACAACCAAGGAGAAAACCATGAAAACGGTTACAAGGCTAGCAATAGCTTCGCTGATGATGGTCTTGGGGCTGGCCAGTTGGTCATATGCGCAGACACCTGTGAAAGTGACCTTCCGAGTCAACACCTCGACGGTAAAAGATACCGTACGTACAACGGATGTTGTGCAGATGCGCGGTGCCATTCAAGGCAAAGGATCTGAGTACAACGGTCATGTTATCGATTGGGGTGCCAACTCATCCCTGATAATGAAATATGTAGGTGACAATACCTGGGAAATGGACGTAATGATGACCCCAGGCGACACCTTCGAGCATAAATACTGGGTAGGTTATCGCAATGCCGACGATCAGATCGTCAATACGGAAACCGTTCCAAACACGGGGTGGGAAAGTGCCGATAACCGTTTTTACACGCTGCCAGCTAATGCGACAACAGCTGTCGTTTTACCTACGGTGTTTTATGACAATATCACCGTTTTTGGCGCCAGTCATCCCGACACCGTTCAAGTGCATTTCAGAGTCAACGTTGGACGTATGATTCAAGATGGTTTACTTGATGCAAATAACAGCAATCACTTGGTTCAAGTGCGTGGTGGTACTGCGCCGCTTGATTGGGGTAGTGCAACTGTCACGTTGAAAAAAGAGGCTAACCCAAACAATAATGTCGGGGTTCAGTTTTACAGTGGTATTGGCAAATTCGCTAAAGCCAATCTACCAGAAAATGGCAATGTTGAGTGGAAGTATGCGATCGATCGTGGAGTCGATGGAACAACATGGGAAGATGGTAACAACAAAGTGTTGGCACTTTCTGGAGTAACAGCTACGAAATCTGTCGAATGGTCATTCTTCAATGGACTTCGTCCAACGAATGCCAAGAGGATCAACACCTCCTTTATATTTGCTATTCAAGTAGGTGCTCTAGAAGACCTTGGATACTTTGACGCCGCCAAAGGCGACTCTGTTTTTGTTGCTTCCGACTTTACAGGTTGGGCTGAAGACAACGACTCATCTGATCCTCGCCCAAAACGTGGTCCAGCTGCCGGATCCATGACCTATGAGGGATCAATTGGTGCATGGAGCAAGGCTATTCCTAGCAACAACGTTGCAGTAGGATCGGTCCGTAAATTCAAGTACTACATTCAGTGGGCACGTTCCCGTTTTGTGAGCAATCCTTTGGATGTCAACTTCCGTCCAAATTCCTTTATTCCAGGACTAACCGGCGATACAGGGTATGAAGAGCCAGGACAATTTGGTGGATCCGACCGTACTTACACTGTTGTCGACAGTGAAGAACAGTTAACATTCAACCCAAACGAAGGAATCTCCTTCTTCAACGGAATTTCGAGCCAAGCGTTCATTAATCAGGCAAATACTCTTGGTGGTGCAACATCCGTCAAGTTCAGAGTGGATATGAATCCAGCTAAAACCTTCGAAACACCGTTTGTTGCTGGCGATTCCGTATTCGTAGTTTTCGAAACCAACTTCTTTGCTCTCTCCCAAGGCATTCGTCCAGGTGAGCAATCTGTGAACGGTATCGAAGATTTGAACAATCCTACACGCAACTATACTCCAACGACAGCTGAACTGGAGCGTATCATGTTGCGCGATCCAGATGGCGATGGCATTTATGAGTTAGTGATGCCGTTAACACTACCTACACTTAACGACATTGGATTCCGTATTGCATACGGTCATCCACGTGGTGCCAAGAGTACACTTCTTAATGGTGGTGGATTTGATGCAGGTCGTCGCTACTACCAATTCATTAAGCCTGTTGTTGTTGATGGTGAGCTTCGCTGGCCATCAACGTACGAGTTCCCACTTTTGACTTGGACTCGTGAAAATCTCCCATTTGAGCCGCTTCCAAACTACGGTGCTATTTTGTCGAGCGACTCTGGCGATTTCTCCGATCTACCAGAGGGCTATGCTTTGTCACAGAACTATCCGAACCCTTTCAACCCAAGCACAACGATTAACTTCACGCTTCCTGTATCCAGCGAAGTGCGTCTGTCGATCTACAACACGCTTGGCCAAAGAGTGGCAACGGTTCTGAACAATCAGCGTTTCACAACCGGAACGCATGCCGTGAACTTCGACGCTTCGCGCCTTGCATCGGGTGTTTACATCTATCGCCTCGAAGCCAATAACTTCAAGGCTGACCGCAAGATGGTATTGATCAAATAACATATACCAGACACGTCCCGCACCTCGCTTAGGGGGTGCGGGTGCGTGTCGCTTATAACACGGCGTTGTCCATCAATATTTACGATATTGCCAAGTCTGCGGGTGTTAGCATCGCTACCGTTTCTCGTGTGTTCAATAACAACACGAACGTT
Organism: uncultured Chitinophagales bacterium; assembly: GCA_964629885.1. Classification (GTDB taxonomy): domain Bacteria; phylum Bacteroidota; class Rhodothermia; order Balneolales; family CAYWCV01; genus CAYWCV01. The sequence goes on from CAZVRJ010000012.1 coordinate 62,296, forward strand.
AGCCCCAAAACCAGGCAGAAAATATTGGATGTCGCTGAGTCGATGGGTTACCATCCACGGGCATTTGCTCAAGGTCTTGCCCGAAGAAACACCAAGACTATCATCCTCATTGTACCAATTCTCTCCAATTACTATTTCATGGAGATATTGGCCGGTATGCAGGACAAACTCCTTGAGTACGACTACGATCTGAACATTTACAACATTAAAGGATTCGAATCTGTCGAAGAGCTTCGTCATCAAGTTGAATACGTGATGAAGAAGGGACTCGCCGATGGTTACGCGTTAGTTTCTGTGCACCTTCCA
>CAZVRJ010000013.1:0-56915 GCA_964629885.1 uncultured Chitinophagales bacterium
TGACTGAGGACCTGTACGACATCATCATCAGCGAGCAGATCAAGGGCCCAGATTCTGGTGCGTTCGACTGGACCGAGGTACGTCAGTTCAACCTCATGTTCAAGACCCAGTTCGGCGCCACCTCCAGCGAGGCCGATGGTGTGTATTTGCGTCCGGAGACCGCGCAGGGCATCTTTGTGAACTTTTTGAACGTGCTCAACACCTCGCGCCAGAGCATCCCGTTCGGGATTGCGCAGGTCGGCAAGGCATTCCGCAACGAAATCGTCGCCCGCCAGTTCGTATTCCGCATGCGTGAGTTCGAGCAGATGGAGATGCAATATTTCGTGCGTCCAGGCACCGACATGGAAGCCTACGAGCACTGGAAAGAGGAGCGTCTGGCCTGGCACAAGAGCATTGGCATCCGCGCCGACAAGCTCCGCTTCTTGGATCACCCGAAGGACAAGCTCGCACATTATGCCCGTGCGGCCGTCGACATCCAGTATGAGTTCCCGATCGGTTGGCAGGAGGTGGAGGGCATCCACAACCGCTCCGACTTCGACCTGAGCCAGCATCAGGAGTTCTCGGGCAAGAAGATGGAAGTCTTCGACCAGGCCAACAACGAGCGCTATATCCCGTATGTGGTCGAAACATCAGTCGGACTCGACCGCGCCACCCTGATGGTGCTTTGCGACGCCTACCGCGAAGAGGAGGTTCCAAACGAGGATGGTTCGGCATCGGAAGTTCGCACCGTGCTCAAGATGCACCCGAAATTGGCGCCGATCACAGCTGGTATTTTCCCCTTAGTTAAGAAGCCCGAGCTGATGGAGGTCGCCCGCAGGCTGCAATCTGACCTGAACGAAAACTACAAGGTGCAGTTCGACGAGAAGGGCAGTATCGGCAAGCGTTACCGTCGTTTGGATGAGGCCGGCACGCCGTTCTGCTTCACCGTCGATTTCGACGGACTCGAAGACCAGACCGTGACCGTGCGTCACCGCGACAGCATGGCCCAGGAGCGCATCGGCATCGACAAGTGCGAGCAGTTCATCCGCGACAAGATGAAGACCTGGCAGCCGGAGTGACGGCAGAATTGATTAAAAACCACTGAAAACACAGAAAAAACAGAAAAAAGAAGAACCACAGATAGTACTGATGACACAGATATATAAGATTGATAGTCATTTGAGTTGCCCACTGTGGGGTTGCATTTCTATTTGAGACACCACCTATCTGTGTTATCAGTGGTTAATTTCTAATCTCACTTTTCTGTTTTTTCAGTGTTTTCAGTGGTTCTACTCTTTACTATTTGGTCGACTCATCAATTGCCTCAGCTAGCGCCGTGTTGAGCGCATCCACGAATACGCTGGTCGGCTGTGCACCGCTGATGCCGTACTTCATGTCGATCACGAAGAAGGGGACACCAGAAATTCCAATCTGGGATGCAATTTGCTGGTCCTGGCGAACGGCCGCGGCATACGTCTGGTCGATGAGGGTCCGACGGGCTGCATCGGCGTCGATTCCGACATCCTCGGCGAGCGATATCAGGGTGTCGGTGTCACTGATTACCTTTCCCTCGGTGAAGTAGGCGCTCATGAGACGCTCTTTCAGCTCCTGCTGCACACCTAGCGCCCTGGCAAGATGCAGCAGCTGGTGCGCATCGAAGCTGTTGCCGCTCTTGGCTAGGTCGAGGCGATACGAGAGTCCCTCGGTGGCAGCCTGTTCAGTCACATTGCGCTGCATTTCGACAACTTGCGATACTTCGAGTCCATATTTGTCGGCCAAAATCTGTGTGAGCGAACGGGGCTCGACTTTAGGTGCCGACGGATCCAGTTCGAAGCTGCGATAACGGACGTTCACCTCGACGGCAGGATCCAGATGTTTGAGGGCGGCTTCAAAACGGCGTTTACCAATGTAGCACCACGGGCAGAGGATGTCGGACCAGATGTCGATGTGCATGATAGTTCGCATGACAGGAATGAATTTCGTATCTTGAAAAGATAGCAAATATTCACGATCCGTCGGTTTTTGGAGCTTTTTAGCACCTGCCATCTTACCAAGCACCGCTTGGCCCTCTGTTGTCTGCCGTAGAACGTCTGCATTTTTGACAACCCGGATCGCAATGCAAGGGCATGCATTTAATCGACTTGCTCATACTCTTGGCCTACATGTGCATCCTGTCGGCCATCCTGATATTTGCAGCCGTCAATAAAGCGATATACCATAAGGAAACAACCTGATGCATACAGAAACAATGGCCCATATTATCACATCCACTCCTTTGGATCCTCTCAATTTCGACGAACGCTTCTCGTCCACTCAGTTCCTACACGAGCATTTAGGACCCTATGGTGACAAACCCGAAGACATTCAGCGGGCCATCGACTACGCTATGGACGGTACCAACCGACCCGGCGGATTTATCCTTCGTGCCATTGACGGCGACGAGCTTGTCGGCGTGCTAGTCATGAACAACACGGGTATGGGAGGGTACATTCCCGAACACATCCTGGTGTACATTGCCACGCATCAAGGACACCGCGGCAAGGGCATCGGAGGCATGCTCATGGATGCGGCCCTCGAAACTGCCCGAGGCGACATCGCCCTGCACGTCGAGCCCGACAACCCAGCTCGCCGTCTATATGAGAAGCTCGGTTTCACACACAAATATCTTGAGATGAGGTTCGCGCGGTCGACGCGATAACTACCATGGCTACCATCACGTTACGCCGAGAGCGGCTCCAGCACAACTATAGTTGGCTAACCGGCTTATTTGCCCAGCACGACATCGAGTGGGGAGTCGTGACTAAACTATTATGCGGTAACACCTTGTTCCTTTACGAAATCATCGATCTCGGCACAAGGGAGATCCACGACTCTCGAATCAGCAACCTGAAGGCGATTAAAAGCATTGATCCCGACATCCAGACGGTGTACATCAAGCCCCCGCCAAACCGTAGCATCAAGTCGGTGATCCGCTATGCCGACGTGAGTTTCAACACGGAGTTTGAGACGATGAAGCTGCTTTCCGAGGAGGCCGTCCATCAGCAGAAGACGCACAAGGTGATCATCATGATCGAGATGGGCGACCTGCGTGAGGGTGTTCTGGGCGATCGGATCGTCGATTTCTACAAAAGCGTCGCCGATCTGCCGAATCTGGACATCGTCGGACTTGGCACAAACCTGAATTGCCTCCACGGGGTCATGCCGTCGCACGACAAGCTCATACAACTCAGCCTGTACAAGCAGCTCATCGAGGCCCACATTGGCAGCGAGATCCCCTGGGCTTCGGGCGGAACATCGGTGACCGTGCCCCTGCTGCTTAAGAAGCTGTGCCCCGCTGGTATCAACCATTTCCGCATAGGGGAGATGTTGTTTTTCGGGCTCGACCTGTTCACAATGGAGAAGATCGATGGAATGCATGACGATGTGCTGATACTCGACGCCGAAATCATCGAGCTCAACGAAAAGCCGAAGGTGCCCGTGGGCGAGCTGGCGCAGGATCCTTCGGGGGATGTCCACGAAATTAACGAGGATGACTACGGCAAGACCTCTTACCGTGCCATCCTCGACATTGGCCTTCTGGATGTGAACCCCGACTACTTGATCCCTGCCGACGAGGGCATCACGTTTTCGGGAGCGAGCTCCGACATGATCGTGATGGACCTCGGAAAGAGCGACAGGGGGTTCAAAGTTGGTGACCTCATGCGTTTCAAGCTCCGTTACATGGGCGCTCTGGGCCTCATGAACTCAGATTACATCGAAAAGACGGTTTGCTGACTCTACTCAGACAAATAAACCACTGAAACCACTGAATAAACAGAAATTATTGAACCACAGATAGCACTGATAACACAGATGGGTTAATTAAAAACATCTGTGCCATCTGTGTAATCTGTGGTTTATTCTGATCGCAGTTAGTTACCCTGTACTTTTTTGATCATTTCCGCGCCGGCGACGATGGCGATTTCAACGCGGCGGTTTTCGGCGCGACCCGCATCGGTACTGTTGTCAGCGATAGGCTCGTTTTCACCGCGACCTATGGTCTTAATGCGTGAGCTAGCAATTCCTTGAGCTGTTAGTTGGCTCATGGCAGAACGAGCACGGCGCTCACTGAGTCCCAAATTGTAACTGTCGGCACCTTGGCTGTCTGTGTGTCCCACAATCAAGATCTCTGTATCGGGATATTGTTTGAGGCTGTTGGCAAGGTCGGTCAGATTTGCACGGCCGTTTGGTTGAAGGGCATCAGAGTCGAATCCAAAAAGGATGCCTGAATCGAATTTGATGGCGATGCCCTCGCCTACGCGCTCAATTTCAGCGTTTTTGAGCGATTCTTCAAGCTCGCGGGCTTGGTTGTCCATCTGGCGACCAATAATGGCGCCTGTTGCTCCACCTACTGCGGCACCAATGATGGCACCTGTTGTGGTATTGCCGAATGTTTTGCCGATGACAGCACCGGCAGCTGCGCCAGCTCCAGCACCGATGACGCCTCCCTTGGCTGTCTTACTCATGTTCTTGCAGCCATACGAACCAAAAAGGCCGATGCTTACAATACCGAGTATAATGAGGGTTTTTGGTAGTCTAAATGTTGACATAGTGTTTTATGGAATCGTTCTAGTTTGGTGAATGTGTGTACTCGGATTCTGGGGATTTGTTCCTACTAGGGCTTGAAGGTTCTATATCCCTCTTTCCAAACGACATTTACCTCATCCAATTGTAGTTGGTCGATACGTCTGATCCATTTGCCTCCCTGCATCACACGGGTAAACCCCAGTTCGAGAGGACGATCAGGATTCAATGACTCAAGTTTGCCTGCGAGCAGATCGAGCCGGTGTTGGCGTATGCCCATCGACCGCATCACTGCATGTTCAGACCTCTGTCTTAACGTGGGGATGCGATCGCCAATGCGCAGTGTTCTAGATGTGAGCCGGTTATGACCACGCTGTAAAAGCGATTGTATTCTTTCGATTCGACGGTTGAGTCCCTCTACAAGTGCCCGTTTTCCGGTGCGTTCACGTAGTCTTGCCACGCGATCCGACATCCTGTCAACACGTTGTACGGTACTACGGTAGGCTGTTGACCAAAGGTCGTCGACCCGCATGCGGATTTCGTTCTGGTCGGGTGCCACCATCATGGCGGCTTGGGTGGGCGTCGCAGCCCGTACATCGGCCACGAAATCACTGATGCTGAAGTCGGTTTCATGCCCGACTGCGCTCACCACGGGCATCGGGCATGCCGCGATTGCGCGGGCCACGGCCTCCTCGTTAAAGCACCAGAGGTCCTCGAGCGATCCGCCGCCGCGCCCCACAATGAGCACATCGGTCGGATGCTTGCTGAAGTGCCTGATACCCGCCACGATTTCGCCAGTGGCTGAGGCTCCCTGAACGCTGGCATGATAAAGCTGGATGATTGCCATCGGCCAGCGGCGTTCCAACGTGTCGCGGATGTCCTGGAAGGCGGCACCCGTTGCGGATGTCACCACACCGATCGTACGGGGGAAGCGCGGCAGTGGACGCTTACGCCCCGCATCAAAGAGCCCCTCGGCCTCCAATTTCTGCTTGAGCGCCAAGAAAGCCATCTGCAGAGCGCCTTCGCCAGCAAGTTGAACCATGTTCACGATGAGCTGGTAGCGTCCGGTGGGCGGATATACTTGGATTCCGCCGCCAACCGTCAAAAGCTGACCGTGTTCTAGTCGTAACTTCAGACGTTCGGCCGTGCTCCGCCATATGACGCATGCCAATTGAGCTGTGTCATCTTTCAAGGTAAAATAGACGTGGCCGCTGCGTGCAAATGTGGGCTGCGATACTTCGCCCTCCACCATCACCGACGGAAATCCCGTTTCGAGCGTGGTCTTGATCGACTCGGTAAGTTGTGAAACCGATATTACAGATTTTGACATTTTTTGAATTGGCATCCTAATGATCAGCGGTTAACTTACACAAATACCCTATCGTTAGCATTCAATGTCGATCTCAAACTCAGTTTTTATTCGGACTTTTTCGGTCCTAGTGGTTTTGTTACTCTCGTCCTGCACAGGTGCGGTGAAGCATGACACCGTGCGTGTCACTATTGAGGTGCGCAATCAGTTTCAGGATGAGGCTTGGCTGGAAATTAAGCCAGTACACTATAAATATGCCCCAAAGACACGGTGGATGCTCGAGAAGGGTGAGAGAGTGACCCTTTCGGTTGAGACTTCCATCCCCGATTACTCCTGGCTGGTGCTGCGCATCGGAACCGACGAATATGACCTGCCGCGAATATACGACGGACGCATCCATCTCGAAGCAGATGGCGGTCAACTGCCGGCTGTAACCAATCTTCAAGTGAATGGCGAGCCACTTCGCGATTACATGCGGTGGATTGTGGATGATTTTCAGAAGCAGGACAGCCTTCGTACACTTCTTCCCGAGTTTGCGGCCGGCAACACGGATGCCAGGCTTCGAGTTGCAAGAAACCGCGTGAAACTTGCCAAGAGCGTGTTCGAGGACACTTACCTGGAGCATGTGTCGCATCGCATCTATGGCGACTATCTTGTGCTACGACTCAATGCTGTTGCTCGCCGATACAAAGATCCATCGTTCGACGCGAACGCTGAACGCCGACGAATCGTGAAAGACGCCCGTCGACACAGTTTTTTCACACTGCCCGTACTTCAGGCTCAGCGTGCCGGAAGTCGTGATTTCACGAATGCCTATGCCAACAGTTTTGGTATAGAAGACATAATTCGGGAGCAGTATGGATCTGCCATCAGCGTTGCGGATGTCCAAAAGGTAGGATACGACCTATTCAATGCCATGCGCCAAGCAGTGGCCGACAGCATCAACGACCTCGAGGCAAAGTCATACACCGAAATGCACCTCGTCGCTGAGCGGCTTGGCGACGCTGCATTCGATATGGCCGAGCCGACGTACCAGAAATGGATGTCCGATTGGGGATCTAAGCATACGCTCTGGGCCGACTTCCTGCGCCAACATTATGAGGGCGTGAAACGGGTGACCCCAGGTCAGCCGGGAATTCCCTTTAGTATCGAGGACAATCAGGGCAAGGTTTGGACTATGGACGATGTGAAAGGCAAGTATGTTTTACTCGACTTTTGGGCCAATTGGTGCGCGCCCTGTCTTGAAGAATTCCCCGATATGAACCGCATCTATGCGAAGTACAGCCGCGACGATTTTGAGATTTTGGGAATATCGCTTGACCTTGACCGCGACTATTGGCTATCGCGCATACCTGCGCACCAGAACTCTTGGCCACAACTTTGGGCCGGCAAGCAGTTTGAGCAGGAGACCTTCCTGGCCTATCGGGGTGGCGGCATACCATTTTACATCCTACTCGACCGCGAGGGCAACATTGTGCGGTACAACGACGTGCGCGCCACGTTCAACTTAGAGAGCGTGGTCGACAGTCTGCTTGCCGGAGAGTGAGTTCGTCGTGGTACAAGTCGTTGAGGCTTCGTACCTTTGTTTCAACACATATACGACGTTCCATCATGCAACACTCCAAAGACATCCTCATCCGTAACGTGCGTCCAATCGGCGGCGATTTTGATGGCAGCAAAGCCATGAACCTTGAAATCCGTGACGGCAAGATTGAGGCTTGGCACGCTGCTGGAGCACATATCGCCATTGAGGGGATGAAGGAAGTGGATTTGAACGGATCATACGTTTCGCCGGGGTGGATGGATATGCACGTACACCTGCGCGAACCGGGTTTCGAGCACAAGGAGACCATCGCGAGCGGCTGTGCCGCGGCTGCTTTCGGCGGTTTCACGTCTGTGGCCTGCATGCCGAACACGAATCCGCCAATCCACACCCGCGACGTAGTGGAGTACATCGTCCGCAAGTCGGAGTCGCTGCCTGTGGCCGTGCATCCGATCGCCTGTGTATCGAAAGACCGTAAAGGCAAGCAGCTTTCCGAGATGGCCGACATGAAAGAGGGCGGGGCGGTTGCATTCAGCGACGATGGAGATCCAGTATATGATGCCCGCCTGATGCGTGTGGCCTTGGAGTATTCTTCCATGCTCGACATGCCCATCATCAACCATGAGGAAGATCTCAGTCTGAGTCGTCCGGGACACATGAACGAAGGGGCTGTCTCGACACGCCTCGGCTTGCAGGGAACCCCCGGCATCGCCGAGGAGGTCATGATCGCGCGCGACATCCTGTTGGCGGAGTTTACGGGTGGACACGTGCACGTGGCCCATATAAGCACACGGCGGGGTGTCGAACTTGTGCGCGAGGCTAAGGCACGCGGCATCAAGGTGACCACCGAGGTTTGTCCGCATCATTATGACCTCACCGACGAAGAGATCGACATCAGCCATTTCGATACCAACTACAAGATGCATCCACCGCTGCGCACTGAAGACGACCGCATCGCAATGATCGAGGGATTGAAGGACGGAACCATCGACGCCATCTGCACCGACCATGCCCCGCACGCCGTCGAGGAGAAGGAAGTCGAATTCATGTATGCCCCGAACGGAATCTTAGGACTCGAAACCGCCTGGCCCGTGACGGTCCGCCGTTTGCTCGGCGAAGGAGGCATGAGTCTGCCAGCCGTCATGAAATGCCTGATTGAGGCTCCGCGCACGATCTTGCACCTACCGGTTCCAACATTGCAGATCGGTACAGCTGCCGAGCTCACCTTCTTCAACACCGACGAAGAGTGGACCTACGAGCAGCGCCACATCAAGAGCAAGTCGGTTAACACCCCCTACATCGGCGAGCAATTCAAAGGCCGCGCGACTGGTGTTTACAATCGGGGGATGTTGGTTGTGAATGGTAAGTAGTTAGTAGTTGAGCAGCGAAGTCGACCTGAGTGAAACGAAGGGTCTTGCGTGGTAGAGTGGCGAATTGTCAGCGATCAAACAATAATACGCTGTAATTCATAAAGTCACCCCTCCACTGCGGTAGCGGTGGAGGGGCTGGGGGTGGTGGCATTAGGCTTATTTCACCAATTTCACACTGGTATAAATCAATCCGCCTGCAGGGTTGCCGTCGAGCTGCTGGTCGGTGGTGTGCGACACTTGCACCCCATCCACATTCTTCCAGTCTTTGTAGATGGTGGTTATGGTTGCCTCGGCTCCCATCTGAGGGATGAACCGGGTCATGGCCATGCGTCCTGGCAGACCGCTCTCGGCGTTGACGTACACGGTGATGCCGGGCCCGATGGGTAGCGATATCTTGGCATACTCGGTGCCGTCGACCGTCTCCATCCCTTCAAAAGAAGCGTTGATGGAGCCTTTCTTGAGCGCAATACCCAAGTAGTGCGTGTCGAGGTTGAGCTGGATCTCGGCAGCGCCCTCGGCACCCAAGTTCTGCTCCTGCTCACCGGCCTTCATAATGGCAGCCCCATCTTTAAGCGACTGCTCGATCTGCCCCATGGGCGAGGTGATCAGCGTACGGAACTCGCTGGGGAAGATCATGGTCGTGACCGCGTCGAACGCCATCGGACCCTGAGATATCTTACCGGTCGCCTCGATGCCACGGAACGTGGTTCCATCGGCGATCAGCGCAGTGGCCATTTTGTCGAGCCATTGAGCGCCCTCGGCGTCACCCTCGGTTGCAACAGGGGTGGCGGCTGCCGTCGGACTCGGAATCGTGATGTCGATTTCGCGTACTTCGCCATACTTGGATAGCTGGTCGCCAAGAGCCTCTTTGCTGCTCACGACGAGGATCTGCAAGTCGTTTGGACGCACTTTTTCGCGCGCCACACGTTGCACGTCGGCAGGGGTCACCTTTTTCACGTCTTCAATGAAACGGTCGAAAAGGTCGGCGGGAACTCCGTTGTATTCGTTCGAGACGCGTTCGCCCAGAACGGAGCCGAGGCTCGTGTAGCGGAACACCAGCGAATTCAGGAACTGGTCCTTCACGCGGTTGAGCTCTTCGTCCGACACAGGCTCGTCCTGGAGTCTCACGATTTCAGTCTTGATGGCGTCGATGGCCTCGGCGGTGGTCTCCGGTTTGGTCATCACACCCGTGTAGAAGCTCCCTTTGTAGTTGAGCGGGCTTTCATACTCGCCAAATACGGCATAGGCTAAACCTAGGTCGGTTCTTACCCTTTGGAACAGTCGGCCCGAGAATCCGCCGGCCAACACCTGGTTCATCACCTGTAGCGCGGCATAGTCGGGGTCGGTGCGGAGTCCGCCCTCATGTCCCATGAACACCACGCTCTGCTGGGCGTCCTTTTTGTCGACGAGGTTCACCGTCGCACCGGAATTGTACTCGACGTCGGGAAACGTCAGCTCAATCGGCGATCCGGCAGGGATCGCACCGAACTGCTGCTCAATGAGTCGGCGCATGTCGGCCGTGCGGAAATCGCCGATCACGCTCACCATCATATTCGAGCCAACGAACGATTTCTTGTGGAAATCGACCAGATCTTGCCGTGTGATGGCGTCGATGGTGGCATACTCGGCCTGCTTGGCATACACGCTGTTGCCGTAGATGAGCCTGTCGAACTCGCGTCCTGCAATGCCCTGTGGATCATCATTACGACGGGAGATCCCCGTTTTGGATTGGCGTTTGGCCTGCTCGATGCGATCTTCTGGGAAGGCAGGATTCATCATTACATCCACAAAAATGGGCAACAACGTGGGAAAATCTTCCTTCAGGGCGTTCATGGATGCCGACCCTGAACTGAAGCCGATGCCGGTGTTCATCACGGCGGCTTTGTCCTCTAATAACGGATTCAGTACCGATGATGGATATTTTGTACTTCCACCCGACCTCATTACTGATCCGGTCATGGATGCCAATCCTACTTTATCCATAGGCTCCAAGATGGAACCAGTGCGAACCAAAACGCTGGCACTGATGAGTGGGAGCTCGTTGTCTTCCAGCAGATATACTCGGATACCGTTGCGGAGAGAGAATGTTGTGACATCCGGCTTGTTGAACGATTTGAGTTCCGGAAACTCAAGTTCATGCCAACGTTCTTGTGCGCTTACGGGAATGGTCGCCGCCACAAATATCAGTAACAGGAGTGGGATGAATCTTTTCATCATGAGGATAGGAGAAAAATGGAAAATTGTTTTCATGGTCATTCCTCCGTGCCGGCTGTGGTGGTGGAGGCGTTGACGATCGAGCCAACGGTGCGCTTGTTTTTGACGAGATAGGTGTTCGCGACACGCTGGAGGTCGTCGAGTGTGACGGCGTTGATCTTGTCGAGGTCGGTGAAGACGGTGCGCCAGTCGCCCTGCTGGGCTTGGGCCGTTGCCAGTGCGAGGGCTAATCCGTTATTATCGGCCAGGGAGCGGATGAGTCCGGCGCGAATTTTCGTGCGGGCACGGTCGAGCTCATCTTGTGTGATGTCGCCGGTTTTTACCTTTTCGAGCTCCTCCTCGAATACCTCTTCCAGCTTGCTGAGTTCAACTCCTTGGTTCGGGATAAGCAGGGCGACGAACATCGACTGATACTTGGTGCCGGGGAAGCCGTTCAACGCTTCGATCTGGAGCGCGATCTGCTCATCTTCGACCATTCGCTTGTATAGGCGAGATGTGCGTCCAGATGCAATAATATCGCCGAGCAGATTCAAAGCTGGTGAATCGATGTGGCTACCGGGAACCGTGTGGTAACCCATCAAAATTAGCGGCTGAGCGGTGTCTTCTATCACGAACCGTCGCTCACCACGCTGTGGCGCCGGATCGGTAACCATGAGCGGTGGCTCATTGCCCGCAGGGATGCTGCCGAAGTACTTGTTGGCAAGTTGGCGAACACGCGCTGGATCCACATCACCGGCTATGCCGATCGTGATGTTCGACGGTGCGTAGAACTGCTCGTAGAAGCGGCGCGCGTCGGCGATGGTGGTGGCATCGATGTCGGAGAACCAGCCAACAACTGGGTTGCCGTATGGGTGACCTGCATAGGCTACACGCATGAACTCTTCGAGCAGGCGTCCGATCGGGTTGTTCTCGGTGCGCATGCGGCGCTCTTCCTTGATAACCTCTTTCTCGACATAGAACTCACGGAAAACGGGGTTCTTGAATCGGGCCGATTCCAGGTTGAACCAGAGCTCGATCTTGTTTTCAGGAAGGCTGTAGTAATAGAAGGTCTGCTCGGGTCCGGTGGCGGCGTTAATGCCGTTTCCACCGTTCTGCTCGATGATCTGGGTGAACTCGTTGTTCTTGACGTAGGTTTTGGCTTGGTCCTGTAGTCGCGTGAACTCAGCCCAGAGAGCATCCAAAGCGGCCTGGTCGGCATTAGGCTGCGACTTGGCGCGGTACCATGCGATGTAAGCGTCGTCGAGTTGCTCGATCACGACTCTCTCTTTTTCCCAGTTGGTCGTTCCGATGTACGTGTCGCCCTTGAACACCATGTGCTCGAAGATGTGGGCGATGCCTGTATTGCCGAGCGGCTCGTTTACGCCGCCGACGTCGACATACGTCACAAAGCTGACAACCGGAGCAACATCGCGTTTAACGACGATGAACGTGAGTCCGTTGTCGAGGGTGAATGTGGTCACCTTTTTTTCGAATTCGGCCAAATTTTGACCATTTGCATCGCTAAGGACACAAAAGAATAGCATAATGCCAACGATGGCACGCCATTTGTAATTAGATATCATTGCTGGTCTATTTAAAGTTAACTGCGCGTCACAACACGTTGTTCGTAACAGTCGCGCTCGATATGACATTCCTTAATGTTACGCAGATTCTGCAAAATGGTTATACTAAACCGAAGATTTACCCGCTTATCAGCCTAATTTTCAAACCATCGATTCAATCTTTACCTTTGAACATGAAATCTAGATGGTATTTAACTATTGCAGCATTGATCTTGATCGCCTCATGCAGCCCACAGCAAGATAGTCTCGAAAAGCTACGATCGGATGTAGATAGCATTATGTCGTCGTCACAGGGCCGGTTTGCAGTGGTCTTCGAGGAGTACGGAAATCCCGACAACCGGTTGGGTATCAACGAGCAGATGGTTTTCCATGCCGCCAGCACGATGAAGACGCCGGTGATGGCCGAGTTATGGCGACAGGCGTCGCTGGGCGAGCGGTCGCTCGACGATAGCATCTTGGTGCGGAACACGTTTTTCAGCATCGTTGATGGCAGCCCCTACGAAATGGACATCTCGCGCGACGGTGGCGACGATCTGTACAAAGCGATCGGTGAAAAGCGGACGATTCGCGAGCTGACCTTCGACATGATCACCGTGAGCAGCAACCTCGCCACAAACATCCTGATCGAGGAGGCCGATGCTAAGCGCGTCACCGAGTTCATGCGCAGCCTGGGGGCCGATTCCATTCAGGTCCTGCGTGGCGTCGAGGATATGAAAGCCTACGACGCAGGGCTCAATAACCGTGCGACCGCGCAAGATTTGGCGATTCTGTTTCGTTATTTATTGGATAGGGGTGCTGCGGCCGACGATATGGTGGCCATCCTCAAAGCGCAGAAATTTAAGGACATGATAGGGGCAGGGGTGCCCAGTGGCGTCGAAGTTGCCAGCAAGAGCGGATCGATCACCAATACGGCACACGATTCAGGCATCGTATATTTACCCGACGGCAGGAAGTACATCCTCGTCATCTTGAGCGACCAGCTTGCGAGCAACGACGACGGCATCAAGGCAGGGTCTGAAATATCGCGCCGCATCTACGAACACATGGTTCAACATTAATCAATCGAATTTTCATGAAAGACGGCCAATTTCGCAGCCGGATCGGATCAGCTGCCTGGATATTTGTTTCATTGCTCATTTTGAGCTCCTGCTCCGATGATCTGCGTGGGTCGCTGTCGAATCCCAATCCGCGTCATAGCCCTAAGCCAGATGGCTACTTAATTGTGACCCACAATGTCGAGAACTTGTTCGACGCCGACGGCATTGCGGTTTACGACGATTATAAACCAGTAGACGCTGATGGAAATCCGCAGTACACCAACGTGCAAATTCTCAACAAGATCAGGAACATCGTCCGCTTGATGCAGGAGTACGGCGACGGAAATGGGCCTGACGTCATCATGGCAGTTGAGATAGAAGCTGACCATTCGCCAGGTGAACCAGTTAGTGCAGGCGAATTCTTGAATCGTTGGTCGAACACCACCTTGGAGCGCATGCTTGGCAATGAGTTCGACGATGTGGTGGCCGATATACCAGCTGAGCTATTGTTGTTGAAAGGAATGTGGGACGCAGGTCTCAAGGATTATGATGTCGCCACGGTTGAACCACGTAGCGGCAACAGAGCACCTTATGCCGTCATCAAAAATGTTGTGTTCTCACGATTGCCCATATTGCACGACCGCACCAAGGCGCACGATATATCGGACGCGCGACCCATACTTGAGGTTTGGTTGAATGTGGATGGTTCACCACTGGCTACCTTCACGAACCATTGGAAGTCGGGAGCGTCTAATGCCCAAACGGAGGCCACGAGAATTCAGAACGCTCAGGTTCTTAGGGCAAGGCTCGATGAGTTGATTGCCTCTGATCCTGATGTGGATTTTATCCTTGGCGGCGATTTCAACAGCGATTACAACCAATTACAACGCTACACAAACATGAGCGAAACGGGTGTCAATTCTGTTTTACTGTCGATGGGCGATGAACGTGCCGTGAAGCGAGAGAAAAACGGCATTTATAATCTCTGGTATGAAGTGCCCGTGGATGAGCGTCGCTCCGACAGCTATTTTGAGAACTGGGGGACGCTAATGCACTTTATGGTCAGTCCCGGTATGTACAATCGAAGTGGCGTGAAATACGTCGACAACAGTTTTGAGGTCGGGATATTTCCTGGCCTGAATGCCAATCCCATCAATTTGCAGCCGCGTCGGTGGACCAATGCATCTGGCGGAATCGGCTTCAGCGACCACTTTCCGCTGAGCATGCGTGTCAAAGTGGTTCCAGGTGGAGAGGGGCTCGTCGAGCTGGTAGATCCAGGAGTGGAAAACACCCCAGATTGGCGACCGCTCCGGGTGCAAACACCCATGCCGGAAGCGAGTATCATCGTAAAAATGGACCCATCCAAAGTGGCCGAGTATTTGAACGCCGAGTTCTACGACCATTTTTTTGAAGTCACAGGAACGCTTCGAGCTGAGGACAATACCCTTTTAGTTGGCGGCATGACCTTCGATTTGTTCTCGCCGACATTCCGTGTGCCCCAGATTCTCGGAGACCGAATTGCGGCTGGCGAAACCATTACAATAATTGGCCGGTTGAGCAATTTCCGGAACCGTTGGCAGTTTATCATCGACGACCGATCCTTCATCCGAGATTAGTGGTGCATCCTACCAGCTACAATCCTCCATTATTGTCACCTACAAGGGGCAGGGCAACCGCTCGCATCTCGCGTCTCGCATCCCGCGTCTCGTTCTCGCTCTTGCCGTTGCTCTTGCTCTTGTTCTTGCCGTTGCTCTTACCTTTATCGGCTTCCGCACAATCGCAGCTCAATTATCCGGGTCCTGAGGCGCCCGTATACGGATCCATTCCCATGCACGCGTTTGTAAGTGATCCTGCCGATACGGCAGAAAATTCCTTCCGATATCTGTACAAGGGCATGGATGTGCGGTTCGAGGTTCAGGATAATCGCATCCATGCACTCATAACCCATCATTTTAGGGTTCGGATTCAGGCGGTGAACGGTGTGATTGCCGGGTTTTTATCCATCCCCCTTTATGCCGACAATGACCTTGAGACCCTCGAGTCAATTGAAGGACGCACGTGGACTGGGCCGGGCAGTTGGACCCTCTTAGATGCCACCGCTCGCAGAGTTGTAAATGTGAACGAACGGTTTGCCGTATCGGAATTCACCATGCCCGATTTGCGGCCGGGTGTTGTTCTGGAGTACCGTTACACCATTCGTCGGCGGTATTTGGAGGAGCTTCCCGATTTCCACTTGATGATGAACCAACCGGTCGACTTTGCCATGGTTCGGGTTGTGAACAGCACCTTTTTGAGGTATAGATCCATCCCCGTTCATGGTGCGGGGCGTCTGCAGTTCGCTGAAGCTCGAGTTGATACGGGTCAGGTCAGATCCATCTTCCAAGGACGCACGGCCGAGCCCTTATTGGTGCAGGTTTGGCATGCTAGGAATGTACCAGCACTTCGAGATGAGCCATTGAGTGGGAGTCCGGACGATTACCGTTGGAGGATCAAGTTCCAATGGTCGGAATTTGGAAACCCGCGTCAGTTCTTAGAAAGCGGATGGGATGTGGTTGCTGCCGAGCTGCGAAGAAGACCTGGTTTGGTCAATAACATTGACGGCTACGAAGAGGGACGCAGGATCGGTGCAGGATTCGGCTTGCGCATCGCTGATCCCAAAGCCAGGCTCGACAGCGTGTATGCCTTTGTCCGCGATCGCGCCAACGCATCGTTGAACAAGGGGATAACCTCCGATGAGAACCCGTCCATCGTATTGGAGGGGAAGCCCGCAACATATGCAACCATCAATCAGGCTCTTGTTGCCATCTTGCGTGGAGCCGGCTTCAGAGCTTGGCCCCTCCTGAGTGCATCGCGCGATTATGGTAATATTTTGGCTGACTTCCCGTCGTACTATCAGTTCAACAAGATGTTGGTCTATGTCGATTTACCCGGTGGACCCGTATTGCTAGATGCATCTGATCGGTTCTCGAGTGTGGGAATGATACCGGAAGATGTTGTTGGCGGCCGTGGATTTGTGATCATGGATGAAGAGTATGAATGGGTGGAACTTCGCACTAACCAGACGCAATCGGCTTTGGATGTGAAATTTAATGGATCGCTGAGCGCCGATGGAACCCTGAGCGGCACGCTCGAATCGAAGCATAGGGGATACAAGTCGCGTCAGCTTCTGGAACGTGCCTTTTCAATGCCAGATCCAGTAATTTTATCGGAAGAGTTGCTATTTCGGAACACAAATCGAGCCAGATATAAAACCGCTGCATTGATAGAGAACGGCCCAGATTCAGATGTGGGTTTGAAGTTGGATATTGAAATCCCCCGATTTGGCGTAAGCTTTGCGAACGGGGTGGAATTCATGCCGTTACTTGTTGGGTGGCTCGAAGCGAATCCGCTTGGCGATGGACCAAGATCATTGCCGGTGAGCTTGGATGTCCCTGAGACCTTTGTTCTGAACGTCTCGATCAGGGTTCCACGAGACTATCGGATGCCGAAGCCCACAGACGTACAGGAGGCTCGAATGCAGGGCGGACTGATCCGAGTGGCATACCAGCAGGATGCAGATTCATTGCATTACCGCGTGGATATCGTGCTCGATGCCGTGACGGTGCCACCAGATGAGGTGCGAAGCATACGGTCGTTCTACGACGACTGGGTGAATTTGAGCTCATCGCGCTGGTATATCGAAAGAAGGAGGGGATCGTGACTGGTGAGCTTATCCTGAGCATCGAGACAGCTACCCCGATTTGTTCGGTTGTGTTGTCAGATGGGGTCACCGTTACAGAACGGCGCACCGACGTGAGGGGTGCCCATGCCGAACAGATGCCCATTTTCATCAAGGAGCTACTGGATGAATGGGGGATTGGGTTTGAAGATATTGATTGTGTTCTGCTCAGTGCCGGACCAGGATCCTACACAGGGTTGAGAATTGGAGCATCCATCGTGAAAGGTCTCCTATTTGGTCGAACAATTTCTTTTTTTGCCATTAACACCTTGGCAGGACTTGCGCAAGGAGTAACTGCGGGTGGTAGCAATGCAATCCATTCGGTGATCGATGCAAGGCGGACGCATCTGTATCATCAGTCGTTTAATGTTGTTGATGGCGATCTCGTCGCTGCAGGTGCGCCTGCCGCGAAGGAGTTGGCCGATGTGAACACGCTCATTCAGCCGGGATCCGTTGTTGTGGGTACTGGTTGGAATCGACTTGATGCAGCTGTTTTGACAAGTGTGTTGGCTGTTGGGCTTGAGGCGATATCAGCCAAGAATTTGGATGCGTTATATCGACAAGCAATCGCTAGAGGTGGGTCTTTTGATGAGGGCATCCTTCATCGTGCCCAAGTCGAGATTTTCGAACCCGATTACCGTGGCAATCCATATCAGTAGATGCTTTTCCTCATTTTCGGTATATTTCAAGCTTGAAACTATCTCAATTGTACTTGCATGTCATCTTGGTTTAAACGCAATCAACCCAACATCACAACATCCACTCCGCGTGAAATGCCGGACGAGGTATGGGTTCAAGTTCCGACAACGGGCGAAACGGTTCACCGCCGCACACTCGAAGAGAACTGCTGGGTTGATCCTGCCAGCGGGTATCACTTCCCGATGGACAGCGCCACCTACTTTAAGACGCTGTTCGATGATGGCATATATACACAGATAGCCGAGGAAGTGCGCTCGGCCGATCCGCTGAATTTTGAGGACACCAAAAAGTATAGCAAGCGCCTTGAGGATACCATCAAGAAGACTGGCTTGACCGACGCTATTCGTGTAGGGCACGGCAATCTTAAGAAGATTCCGGTTGTGATAGCCTGCATGGATTTCAAGTTCATTGGCGGTAGTATGGGGTCGGTAGTGGGAGAGCGTATTGCGCGCGCTGCCGATTATTCGCTGAAGCACCGAATGCCGCTCATCATCATCAGTCAATCGGGCGGTGCCCGCATGATGGAGAGCGTGCTCAGCCTCATGCAGATGGCCAAGACCTCGGCCAAGCTGGCCCTGTTGAACCAGGCCGGAGTGCCGTACATATCGATCATGACCAATCCGACCACCGGAGGTGTGACCGCCAGTTACGCCATGTTGGGCGATTTCAACATCGGGGAGCCAGGAGCGCTCATTGGTTTTGCAGGACCTAGGGTAATCCGCCAAACTATCGGCCGTGATCTGCCCGAAGGCTTCCAGACATCGGAATACCTGCTCGAGCACGGTTTCCTGGATTTTATCGTGCCCCGCACTAAGATGCGCGAGAAGATCGGCAGGCTGCTCAAGATGATCTGGGTGAAGTAGTTACTTCACAAGCATCATTTTTTTCGATATGGAGGTGGTTCCAGCTTGCATTCTATACAAGTACATCCCACTTGACAGCCGACCAGCATCGAACCACACCGTATGGTCTCCTGCCACGAACGAACCGTCGGCCAGCACTGCAACCAATCTACCCAACAAATCGTACACTCCAAGATGGACATCGCTGCTCACCGGCAGTCGAAACGAGATGACGGTCGACGGATTGAACGGGTTCGGATAATTTTGCTCGAGCACAAACGTGGCGGGCAACTCGGGTAGACCGCTGTCGATATTGGTTGTCTGTCCCTGGTTTTCGTAAGCGCCCATGTCGATCCTGACGCCATGCACCCGTGGGTTGCCGGCCAGATCAAAGCTACTATTGGAATCGCCCGGAAATACGGGTGGTTCGGTGGCTGCATCGCCGGCATTGATGGCCGGACTTCCAGCACTAAGCCTGTAATCGTTACTTGCTGCATCTACGAACATTGGATTGGCATTCACGTTGCCAACACCGCTTTCCTTTGTTATGGAGTACGATATCTGATAGGTGCCGTTCAGGGTGGCGATGTCTTCGGTGTTCCCCCATAAAATCACGTTCCTGAAAGTAGCAGTGGACCCATCCTCAATAATTACAGCGCCCATCCCTGAGCACTGATGGTCGGCGATGGTCACATTCTCGATGTGCACCGACGATGGAGCTGCGCCACCATCTATGTAAATGCCTGCGCCTGATCGGTTACCTGTCGGGCACTGATTCTTGAATATGAGATCGTTGTGCATGGTGCCGGTCGCGCCCTCATCCCAGAACACACCGCTTCCTGTCGTAGGGGTGTAGTTGTCGGTTATCACATTGCCTTCCATCTGTGACGTGATTTCGCCGGCGATGATGATACCACCGCCCCAGCCATAGCCCTGAGTTGCTCCCACACGGTTCGAACGGATCATGTTTCGGCGCACCATTGAGGTGATCGTCGACACGTAGATGCCACCTCCATGATCGTGGTGACTTACGTTGCTTTCTACCAAATTGCGCAGAATGGATGCTTGACGTCCGGTCACATTGATGCCGGCTCCCTTGCCGGCGATGTTGTCGCGTATGATGTTGTCCTCTATGCGGATGGTTCCATTGGCACCTCCCCAACTCTGTGCGTAGGTGTGGATGCCCCCGCCGCGCGACTCGGTCGACGCAAAGTTTGCCGAGCGGTTGCCGTAGATTTCGTTATGGGAGATGACGATTTCGCCATTTCCGTAGATCTGTGCAAAGACACCTGCGCCATGTCCGTAGCCATCCTCCCAAGTGCTACCCAGTCCGCGTCCACCGGTGATCTGGAACCCATCGAGGATGGTGGTAGCATCGGAGGACACATGCAGCTGCACGGCCGGATTCAAGTTATTTCCGTCGATCACGGATTTATGTTCGTTGGCATTTCTCTCCGAGAAGTCGGCATTGAATCCACCCAGAAAGGCCAGGTGCTTGGTGCTTTGCGTGTTGTATGAGCCCAGTACGACATTCTCAACGTAAGTACCGGCGGCAACCTGAATTACGTCGCCGGCTTTTGCAGCGGCAATGGCCGCATTAATCGTGTTGAATGGTGACACAGCTGTTCCATTACCGCTGCCGCCCGCTGTAGCGTTCACGCAAAGGATGGCTGGTACGGCAGACGTCACACCGGTACATGCATACGATTGTCCATTGTCATAGCCACGGGGACCCACCCCAGCGAACTGCAATGGTGGTCTATCATCATCATCGTCCCCACCGCCATTGTCGTCGTCATCATCGTCGTCCCCACTACCCCCAGATATTGCGAATGCCCCGAGATCAGGGGTGTCTTTTACCGGCCTCGTTTTCCCGGATGCAGGGTGCACGTACATCGCATCGACGATGTGGCCGAGCCCTTGGGGGACGTCATGCAAGGCTATTCCTGCGTTGATCGCAGCGCTAGTCTCGGTGATGCCGAAATTGTTGGTGGCCTCTGCTACAAATCCAGGGTCGTTCCCAGGATTTGTGATCACATTTGCCAACCCGTTTACGGTTCCCGTCGGCGTGACGCCATCCCTGAATGACCACAGATTTGGCGTAGCCCAGTTGGTGCCGAGGTTAAGGACACCTGCGGTTCGCATCCATGACAGATTGGTCGGACTTTGGCCTACGGTCGCCGATCGCAGGAAAACGATGTTGTTTCTCGCATCCACTGTTTCGTCGTTCGTGGAGACATCAAATAGGATGGTCCTCCAACGTTCGCCCACATTGGCTCTTACGACCACTGTATTGTGATAAAAGTAGAGGGTGCCTTTACGGTAGGTGTTCATCAGCCCGCTGTCGCCGCCATAGTGGATCATGTAGGTGGGTCCACCGGGGTCGTTGATGATCAGGTTGCCATAGACCAACGTGCGTCTGTATTCGGGCAGATTTTGCACAACAGGCCAGCTGTCCTGTGCCTCGACGAGGTCGATGCTACGGGCGCCACCCTCGATGCGGTTGTAGCGGATCACGGTGCCGGCAGATCGATCTTTCAGGATGCTTCCCAGCGAACCGGGACGCAGCGGACCCAAATGGTTGAACTGGATCAGCATCCCAATGGCCTCCGTGTAGATGTTGTGGTGACGGTCGTTCGACACGGTTACGGTGCCGTTGCCACTCAGCACCGACCGTTCCAATGTGATATTTCGGGATATGGTCTCTTCAGAATCGCCGGATGCCACGAAGAAACCGTTCCCGTTACCCGTTATTTGTACCCCGCGCACAGTGATGTTTTCGCCCCGTTCAATGAATATGCCAGATGCATTTGGGAAATATGTTGCAGATTGGCCTGAAGAATTTGTGAATGTGAATTCATGAAAAGCGTTGCGAATATGGAGCCCCTGAATGACGACATGCTCTGGTTTATAGCCCCATGCGTCGCCCAGGCCCCAGCTCACGTGGATCAGACCGCGCACTTCGCCGGCGACAACACGGTACCCCATGGTCGGCCTCGTGGTGGCGTTCTCGCCGTCGAGGATGGGCAGCTGACCCTGCGGACCAGCCACTCCGCATACGACAATCGGCTGCGATGCAGTACCCTGGCCACGGATGAGGATTTTCTCACGGTAGGGCGTTTCACGCCAATGGATCCGCACGGTGTCGCCCGCTTTCAGATTCTCCCATGGCACGCTGCCAATGGACGAGTGCGCCAACCCGGGGCCGACCTCGTAGGAGAGGCCGTTTCCTGTGTGTTCGCAGATTATTGGATCATCACCATTACTCAGCATCGCAACACTCGAAAGGTTACTGTCGAGTGCGAAGGCGTTTATACAGATAAAAGATGTTGCGACCAACATCAGGGCTGCAATCCTCTTGTTCTGGGAGATACACAATCTTGGCATTGTCTGATCGGTTAGATAACGTATTCATACAAGTTAAAAAAACTCCTTATCATCCCCCATCTATTTGAAACTAGCATAAATGCGATGAAATCTGTCTTTTTGATCATCATTTTGGTGTTTGCGTCTGCAACGGCAAACGCACAGACCAGCCTCAAACCCATCACGTTCGACCATGTGTTCGATGGCACGTTCAACGCCTCGGGTGTCAGTGCGTTTAACTGGATGAAGGACGGCCGATACTATACGTCGCTTCAGCGTAATACAACGACAGGGGAGCGGGAGCTTATCAGGTATGGGCTGCTAGATGGATCATCAGAGGTGCTGCTGCGCGAGTCTGAGTTGGTACGCGCCGATAACGGCGAGCCGGTTCAGATGGGTACCTATTCATTTTCGGCCGATGAGCGTAAGTTGCTCATCATGGCCAACCGCCAAAGCATCTGGCGTCGAAGCTACCTAGCCGACCACTACGTATTCGATCTCGACACACGCAAGCTGAATCCGCTCTCTAAAGTTGAAGGACGCCAATCGGTGGCCGAGTTGTCGCCACAGGGCAGCCGGGCGGCTTTCACAAGAAGCAACAACTTGTATTGGGTCGATTTGGAGACAGGGGTCGAAACCGCCATCACCACCGACGGCAAGTGGAACGAAATCATCAACGGATCCAGCGATTGGGTGTATGAAGAGGAGTTTGGTTTCTCCAAGGCATGGTTTTGGTCGCCCGATGGCAACCGCATCGCTTTCTATCGTTTCGACGAGACAGCAGTGAAGGAGTTCAGCTTCCAGACTTGGCAGACCGATTATCCGGGCGAGATCAAATATAAATACCCAAAGGCTGGCGAGACCAACTCGGTAGTTACCATCGGGGTGTACGACATTCCTTCAAAAAAGACCACGTGGATGGATGTCGGTACCGAGAAAGACCAATACATTGTTCGACTGAACTGGACACAGAGCTCCGATGCGCTGTCCATCCGTAGAATGAATCGCCTGCAAAATCGGCAGGATCTTATGATCGCCAACGTGGCAACCGGCGCGGTGCGCGTAATCAAGACCGAGACGAACGATGCTTGGATTGCAGCCAACGACGACCTCACGTTTCTGTCGAACGGACGCGAATTCATCTACGTGAGCGAGGAGGACGGGTGGAACCACATCTACCTGTATAACCTCGATGGGGATCTGGTGCGCCAGGTCACGAAAGGTGACTGGGAGGTGACGAGATTCGTCGGTTTTGATGAATCTTCCGGTTATCTGTACTACCTCAGCACCGAAGGTAGCTCGATGGAGCGCCATTTCTATCGGATTCGCATCGACGGTTCGGGCAAGACCCGCCTTTCGAAACAAGCCGGCATGAACACGGTGAACATGACGCGCGATTTCGCGTACTACGTAAACACGGTATCGAATAATGGGATGCCAACACGCGTGAGCCTACACAATGCAGACGGCACGGAAATTAAGGTGCTTGAGGATAATGCCGATCTCGTGGAATCAATGGCAGCCTATGCGGTGCCTACCCGCGAGTTCTTTGAGATCCCGGCGGCCGACGGCACTCCATTGAACGCGTACATCATCAAGCCGGTCGATTTCGATCCGAACAAGCGATATCCGGTGTTGATGTATGTTTATGGCGGTCCTGGTTCGCAGAACGTGAATAACAGCTTTGCAGGTGGGGCCCGTAACGTATGGCACAATTTATTGGTGCAGGATGGCTATTTGGTAGTTTGCCTCGACAACCGCGGTACGGGTGGACGTGGAGCGAAATTCAAGAAGCAGGTGTATCTGAACCTTGGAAAATACGAGACCGAAGATCAGATTGCGGCAGCGAAATGGCTTGGGTCGCAGTCGTACGTCGACCCGACACGCATCGGCATCTGGGGCTGGAGCTACGGTGGCTACATGAGCAGCATGGCTTTGGCGTTGGGCAACGACGTGTTCAAACTGGCCATAGCCGTTGCGCCTGTCACCCACTGGAAGTTCTACGACACCATCTACACGGAGCGCTATATGTCGACGCCGCAGCTGAATCCGGACGGTTATGCCTATGGTGCGCCGACTACGCACGCTGCCAAGATCAAGGGTCACTATCTGTTGATCCACGGAACAGCCGACGACAACGTGCATTTCCAGAATGCAGTGGTCATGGCCGACGAGCTCATCAAGGCCGGGGTTCAGTTCGACACCATGTTTTACCCCGATAAGAATCACGGAATCAGCGGTGGAAACACACAACGCCACCTTTATGAGTATATGAGGTCGTATATTCTTAGAAATCTGTAGTTTTTTTCACTTTTTTTCATCCGACCTCGTAAGGAATTGCTTTGGCGAGGCTCTTACAGGTATGGAGACCTATACAATCATGAAGTTCGCCGATTACGCAAAAGTCTATCTCACAGCCGGCAATGGGGGAGCGGGATCCGTTTCCTTCCGTCGCGAAAAGTACGTGCCGCATGGCGGTCCGGATGGAGGGGATGGTGGCAAAGGAGGCGACATCACCTTACGGGGTAATGTTCAAATGAACACCATTTTGGATTTGCGATACCGCAAGTTCATTAAGGCCAAACATGGCCAGAATGGTGCTGGATCAAATAAAAGCGGCAAAAATGCCGCGGATATCATTCTCGAAGTGCCACTTGGTACGGTAGCTTACGAAGCCGACACACGTCGTCTTTTGGGCGAGGTCACCGAAGATGGCCAAAAACTCGTGCTTGCGGCCGGCGGTATTGGCGGTAAGGGTAATGCCTTTTTCAAGACGTCGGTAAATCAGTCGCCGGAACATGCTCAGCCAGGTATGCCGGGCGAAGAGATTGTCGTTGAGCTTGAGTTGAAACTTATAGCTGACGTCGGATTAGTGGGGTTCCCAAATGCAGGCAAGAGCACGCTATTAGCTTCGGTTTCGGCTGCAAAGCCTAAGATTGCTGACTATCCGTTTACGACGCTCGAGCCAAACCTAGGTGTTGTCACTTTTCCTGACTACCGCAGTTTTGTAATGGCCGACATCCCGGGCATTATTGAGGATGCACACGAGGGTAAGGGTTTAGGTCTGCAATTTTTGCGACACATCGAACGTAATCGAGTGCTATTGTTCGTCATTAGCTGTCAAACTGAAATTCGAGAAACGTACGACACTCTAATAACAGAGCTCGAGGCATACAACTCAGAGCTATTAGATAAACCTAGGGTAATCGCAGTAACTCAACTTGATCTACACCCAGGCTATGAATTGCCCGAAGAGCCAGATCTGCCTGATCAGTGGATTGGGGTTTCTGCAGTAACAGGTCACAACATGACCGAACTGAAAGAGCTTATTTGGCAACTGATTCAATCTACACCTAAATGAACAATCAGGCTCTTCGTCCTTTAGTGGCGCTGAGCTTGGTTCCCCAACTTGGATCGCGACGCATCCGGTCGCTCATTAATGCCGCTGGCTCCGCTGAGCGCGTTTTTAGGATGACCACATCCCAGATTGAGGGAATTTCAGGTATAGGCGACACTACTGCCAATTATATTGCCGGTTTCAAAGGCTGGGACCAAGTAGACCGCATCATCGAAGACGGTGAGCGCATGGGCGTTTATCTATTGGGTTTGGATGATCCGGCGTATCCCGATTTACTGGGTCAAATTCCCGATCCACCTGTACTACTGTGGGTAAGGGGTGAGCTTTCTTCGTTGAAGTTGCCCGGTATCGCTGTGATTGGAACTCGTCGTCCATCCGATTATGGCAGGAAGATGGTTGAGAAATTTACCCGAGAGCTATGTGAGGCAGGTTTGTGCATCGTAAGTGGCTTGGCGTACGGCATTGATGCATTGGCTCACGACACTGCGGTAAAATCACAGGGAATTACCGTAGGTGTACTTGGTTCGGGCATAGACAGAATATACCCGGGCACCCATCGTTCATTGGCCTACCGTATGATCGAGTCGGGTGGATGCCTGATCAGTGAATTTCCACCGGGCACAAAACCGGATGCGGGTAACTTTCCAATGCGTAACAGAGTGGTTAGCGGTATGACCTTGGGAACCTTGGTTATCGAAACCAAGGGTGAAGGTGGCAGCATGATCACAGCACGGCTGGCGCTGGACCAAAACCGTGAAGTATTCTCCGTGCCGCACCGAATCGGGGACGAGCATGGTGATGGCTGCAATCGCTTGATTCAAATGAGCGGTGCCAAATTGGTGAGGAACACCAATGATATACTCATGGAATTAGGCAGGGGGTTTTTGCTTCGTCCAGGGGATGTCGATACTCAGACAAAGCTGGAGTTCGAGCCCCCAAAAGCCCGGTGGAGAGGGATGGAACTCACACCGTTATCGCGAACCATTTGCGAGTTGTTGGAGAATGGTCAGATGCACACCGACGATCTGGCGGCCAAGGTGGGCCAACCAGTTCACCATATTTTGAACGAGCTGCTACAGCTAGAGTTTGCCGGTTTAGTGAGGACTTTGCCGGGGAAAATGGTGAAGCTTGAAAATTGAAAATTGAAGGATGAAGAATACAAATTGAATTTTGGAGTAGGAAAATTGACGACATTGTATGTAAAAAGTTGTTCAGATGGGGTATTTGTCCATCAAAAATGAAATTAGTTTTGCGTTATTTATGATTATACTCACACGCACAAACGATAGGTATGTGAAGCATAACCGCCAATCACGCCACAAATAGGAGATATTTTATGATGCGACTTGCCTTAATTTTTCTTCCAGTGCTGTATATCGGCGCATTATTAGGCTCATCCGATACAATCAACAGATCGGAAATCCCAGCCGTCAAAAACCCGGTCGAGATCAAGGAATGGCTTGTGCCCTATGAGTCGAGCCGACCACGAGATCCTTACGTCGGTCCGGACGGATCAATTTGGTTTGTTGGGCAGCGTTCACACTATGTGGCCCGCTTCGATGTGGCAACGGAGCAATTCAAACGCTATGATCTTGAGGATGGTGCGGGTCCGCATAATTTGATTGTGGACTCAGATGGCACTATCTGGTATGCGGGCAATACCGCAGCTCACATAGGCCACCTCAATCCGGCCGACGGATCAATCACCAAGTACCCTATGCCCGAATCTGACGCCCGTGATCCGCATACGCTCATCTTCGACCAAAACGGCGACATTTGGTTTACCTTGCAGGGTAGCAACATGGTTGGCAAAATGGACAAAGAAACTAAAGAGGTCAAGCTCATCAGGGTTCCGGTCGAGCGTTCCCGGCCGTACGGAATCATCGTTGATGGGAGCAATCGGCCATGGCTCAATCTATTTGGGACCCATCAGTTGGCAACTGTCGATCCCGGTACTATGGAATTGAGTGTAATTGATACTCCACGGAAAGATGCCCGCACGAGACGAATTGGGTTGACCACAGATCAGAAGATATGGTATGTGGACTATGGCAAGGGTCATGTAGGATACTACAATTCTGCAAGCGGCGAGTTCATGGAATGGCTTACACCAGGTGGCGAAGGAAGCCGCCCCTACTCAATGGCCGTTGATAAGCAAGATCGCGTCTGGTTCACCGAGACCGGATCAAATCCGAACATGTTCATCGGGTTTGACCCCAAGACGGGCGAATTCTTTAGTTCGACACCCATTCCAAGCGGCGGTGGTACGGTCCGTCACATGGTTTACCATGAGCAAACGGGTCGTATTTGGTTTGGTACCGACACGAATTACATCGGTTATGCCCAAGTTGAGTAAGCGTCGGGAAACAACATTGATATTCCTGATTACCATGACCATGCCTTTGCTTACCGGCATGGCTTGGTTTCAGGTTTATCCGAAGCAGCAACATCATTTTTACCCAGATCGGGTATTGCCGGCCGTGACGGGTGGTTTCGGAGAGTTAAGCTGCCATTCGTGCCATTTCGACGGAAAAATAAACCACGAAAGCGGGAATCTGGAGATATTCGGCTTGCCTGAGGTCATCAAGCCTGGTCAAATGTATGATATCGAAGTTCGGCTCACACACCCGGAATTGTTTAAAGCAGGATTTCAGATGTCCAGTCGATACGTGGACGGATCGCAATCGGGTGAGTTTTCGTCTCTGGATCCAAAAACCACCATCCAAAATAGCCTTGATGGGAAGATTCAGTACATGAACCATTCAGAATCAGGCTCAGCCGGGTATTCGCAGAATGCTATCTGGAAGTTTACATGGAAAGCCGGTGTTCTGCCCGAAGATGTGGTTTTTCACATTGCGGCCAATGCTGCAAACGGCGATGACTCAGAATTTGGCGACCACATTTATGTGAAGGAACTGAGAAAGAAGAGTAAAAAGTGAATATTTAATTATTGAAAGTGTTGAAAATTCACGGACAGGTGGTGGTTAGATAATGAATAGCAGACAGTTAGATAGTAGTTAGGGTATTTGAAATAAAAGTGGGAAATGGATGAACTATCGCATATTTAGCACTAAATTTGATTTGTTGACTCAACCTACTCGCTTCCCTACTCCCACTTCATGTATCTCATCACTAGCATATAGTCTCCCGTTACTCATTTCTCGAATCTAGCTTTCCACTTCTCGATCCCTAGTTCCAATTCCGTGTTCTTCGTACGCGACACAATAATATCTGACGACATCGCAACTTATAAGTTTGCCTGCGACCTTGGTCGTTGCAAAGGTGCATGCTGTGTAGTTGGTGATGCTGGAGCTCCCGTTAAAGGATCAGAGCTTCCTGTACTGCGTAGGGCTTGGGACCAACTTAAGGACAATCTACGACCAGAGGCGATTTCGGCTGTCGAAGCAGAAGGACTATATAACAACAACGGGCACGGATTTGAGTTGACTTGCACCGATGGGGCGGAGTGTGTATTCGTGAATTATGACGGGGCCGGTGTGGCCACTTGTGCCATACAGCAGGCACATGATGCGGGTGAATTCTCATGGCCTAAACCACTAAGTTGTCATCTGTTCCCGATTCGTGTCACCAGACTGGCGAATCAAGACATGCTGAATATGGAGTATGTCCCCTCAATCTGCTCTCCGGCATGTGACCGTGGAGAGCAGAGTGGTATTGGTTTAGCTGAATTTCTGCGCGAACCCCTAGAACGGGCATATGGAAAGGGTTGGTATAGTGAATTCATGGAGGCAGTGCGCGATGTAAGATCGCGAGCTGGCAAAAAAGAATGATTTCAAACAAGCAGATATTAACGCAGAAGCAGACACTACAACAGCGTCTATCACCGCAACAAATTCAGTATGTAAATCTGCTGCAGTTGCCTATAGCAGAACTAGCTCAGCGTATTAAAGAGGAAATCGAGGTTAATCCTGTCTTAGAGTATACCGATTCATCGCAGGTAAGCGAGAGTAATTCCAGTAACGAATCGGTAGAAACCGATGAGCCTGAAGTTGACGACAACCGCGAGGTCAACTGGGAACAAATTTATCCTCGCGAAGAGTATGACTCATGGAAAACGGGGCGCAATCAGAGTAGTGAAAGCCAATTCGACGCCCCTCGAACTTATATTGATTCGCCTTTAGAAAAGCTCGAGCAACAGATAGAATTACTCGATTTAGATGAGAAGCAGCGGATAATCGCCGACCAAATCGTCGGATCGCTCGATGTGGACGGATATTTTCGGCGAGAACTTAGCAGTGTAGCCGACAGTATTGCTTTCAATAACGGTATTCCAGTAAAAGAATTGGAAGTGTTCGAAGTTTTGACTCAGATTCAAAGTCTGGATCCGCCAGGAATCGCGGCACGAGATCTGCAGGAGTGTCTTTTGCTGCAGCTCGACAGCTTGGCTCCTGGAACAAAGGGCAGAGATGATGCGATTCGAATATTGACTTCAAAATGGCAGCTTTTTGAAAAAAAACACTTCGATAAGATAGCCACCCAGCTTCAGATGACCAGCAGCATGGTAGCTGATGCCTACCATTGCATTCAGTCGCTCGATCCTAAGCCCGGTAAGGTTACCGACCCCATTGAAACGAATCTGTCTGTTACGCCCGATTTGAAAGTTTTGCCTGTCGATGATGATATGAACGCAGGAGATGCCGATGCTCTAGTCGGAGATCTAGCAATTGTGTTGTCGAAAGAGAACCAGCCAAAACTAAGAATATCGGCCTACTACCTGGCAATGTTGAATCGGATGAAGACTTCAGGTATGTCTAGCAAAGACCAGAAACAGGTTGAGTCATTTTTGAAGCAGAATATGGAGTCGGCGCAATGGTTCCTCGATTCTCTTAAGTTGCGGGGCGACACTCTGTTGATGGTTTCAACAGAAATTGTTAGGCGTCAACAACCTTTTTTCAAAACTGGCAGCAATATGCGGCCCCTCGTCATGAAAGATATTGCCGAGGCTGTTGGTATCGATATATCGACGGTTTCAAGGATTGTGAACGGCAAATTTGTTCAAACACGCCACGGAACCATTGAGCTTAGATCCCTATTTAACGAAGGTATCGGTACTTCTGATGGTGACGAAGTGACCAACCGTGAAGTTCAATCCATCTTGCAACAGATAATCTTAAATGAAGATAAAACCAGCCCACTCAGCGACCAAGCCTTGACAGACGAGCTTAACAACAGGGGATACGATGTTGCTAGAAGAACAGTTGCGAAATACAGAGAGGCGCTGGGATTGCCGGTTGCTCGACTCAGGAAAGAAATTGTATAATTAGGGTAGCATTATCATAAGCTCTGCCAACTGAATCACAGGGGTGAAGTTCAATAGCCACCAAACGAGCGACGCGAGTAACAAAAAAGGCGGCACAAAATAAAGAAACAAATAGGGAAGACCAGACCTGAAGCTGTATCTGATAAGCTTTAGTCCTCCGTAGCTATACGATATAACAGGAAGTGCTATTACCAGCAAGGCGAGTACGGCTGCTATGTAAGGATCGTTCATGATTCTTGCCAACACAATCGAAACCACCACAATTATGAAGAGCACGTGGTTTGGCCACAATATGATTGTGATGTAACTCATAAAATGAGTGGTGCCTTTGTTCATGTAGACACCCCATGGAATTAAAAACGCCACAACTAGCATCGAAATCACGCATCCTGCCAAGAAGCCAAACAACAAAGCATTTTCGGATGATACAAGAGGTACAAAATATGAAAGTAACTCAATGCCAGACCTAGATACTTTGAACTCCGTCATCGACATAAAAAAAGTGCCGCTCAAAAGAGTCACATACATAATGACGATGTAGTTTGAAAAGGTGAGCTTGGCCCTTCGCTGTACCAAATCGTCCACAAAAATTCTGTTTGAGAGGAAAAAGCGCTGCAGTGATTTTCTGTAAGTCGGATCGAACGCATAATGAATCCCAAAAATCACTACAATCACGAAAAAAAGGAGAATCGAGTACCCATCTTGGTGCTCTGTTTCTGTCTCGGGTACTATTGGAAGTAAGTATTCAGGGTCTGATTGAATATCCTTAATCAGAGTCAACAAGGTTTCGTTGTGTGGACTATTAACGAAAAGAATATCGGACGTTAAGTAGATGCGTCCGGTTCCCTTTGTTTTTAAAAGGTCATACCATTGACCAATATCTTGATCCTCTGAGGGGTTCACTAGTACAAGGTAGTTCAAATCTGGGCTCGATTCAGCCAGAAGCTTAGCCTCATCCATCGACTGAACCAATCCCAGTCGATTCATGGGAATGGAATAGCCCGACGGGGGATCCATGTCTGAACTGTAAAATGCAAGCTGGTCCGACATCCCTGGTGGACGTAGTTCCGATACCAGTCCGATAAAGTCTGGACGGTGCAACGCACCCTCAAAAAAAAGAGAGTAGCCAGACAAAAAGGGATATGATCTCAATCTGTTCCAGTTCTGTGCGATCTCGGCTTTATAATCTGGCAAATTCTGCGAAAGATGCCAGGTTGTTACATAAAGCAGAGGTTGCTGGACAAATAGATGAATTTGTGAATTGCGCAAAACTTGCATCAACTCATCTGAGGGGACATCCGATGTGTAAACATGACTTATGCCATGTAGACGCATCTGCTCAACCTCAGCTCTCGCTTGGGTCACCGATTCGGGTGTTTGCCAAGTAATGCCAACAGGACGCACTTGTGCTTGCACCACCTGCGAGATTGCAAGGATGATCAGAAGAATCGGGATGGTATATGCCCTGAGGGCCTTGATCACGCTTGGAAGCTCAGACTGACAGGTAACTCGCGTGTCTCCTTGAAGGACGATAAGACTAAGTTGGATCTCGTCTTTTTGACGCCCTCCCACGATTGAATGCGTGAAAGGAGCTGCTCGAACGAGGATGTGTCTGATGTGCGCACTTTTAAGACATGCGACCCTTCGCCAGTAATCGAGTGGCACTCAAGAACTTCAGGGTCGTTAAGTGCAAGATTTACGAAATTCTCATAATAGGCCGAACTGTCTACCTCAACGAAGATGAAGGCAGTGATATCGAAATGGAACTTGCGAGCATTTAGCACCGCGTAGTACCCTTCGATGAGCTTGCGGTCTTCCAACTTGCGCATCCTCTCCGATACGCTTGGAACAGAAAGGCCAACCATTTCAGCAATGCGGTTGCGTTGAGCGCGTCCATCGCGTTGAAGGTGCTTTAAAATTTTGATATCAATTTCATCTAGTACATGCATATGTAATACTTTTTAAATTAATTTCAGCATGGGCTAATATAACTTTAATTAATTAGGTAATCAATGTTTTGGATGCACGGTACACCTGATTTTATTAGGTAACATTTCGCCCAGTTGCTATCAGGATGATGATTGCAATTTTCTCATCCTAGCCAATCGGCCTGTTTTCGTATCTTTGAACACTGATAGTCGATTCTTGCTAGTATGCACAATCGTCTACAATATCCTTGTATCGTTTTTAACCACACTCAATTCGTTTAGGTCATCTATGCTTGACATTGCCTTTATTCGCGAACATCTCAACCTAGTTAAGAACGGAATGGTTGCCAAGGGCGAGAAAGACGTGACGGTTGTCGACGAATTGATTGATACAGACGACCAGTGGCGGCAGGTAGTACGAGAACTCGACATGATAAGGGGCGAGAGTAATGCCGTAGCCAAGCAAATTGGTATACTAATGGGGCATGGCAAGAAAGATGAAGCGCAAGAAATGATCGGCAAGACGGCTGATTTCAAGGAGCGCATCAAGACACTTGAAGCCCAGGAGAAAGTACTTGCCGACAAACGTCAGGATCTGCTGTTCAGGGTTCCGAATGTTCCGCACCCATCTGTTCCTGTTGGCGCCACCGAGAATGACAATATGGTGCACCACAGTTGGGGAGAGCCACTCGAAACAGAATGGCGACGTCCACATTGGGATATTGTCAAGGAGAAGGGCTGGATTGATTTTGAGCGTGGGGTGAAAGTGACTGGTGCAGGGTTTCCTTTTTACATCGGTCCGATGGCAAAGCTACAACGTGCCCTAATCAGTTTTTTCCTTGATCGGGCAGGCCAAAAGGGGTATGTCGAGCTCCAGGCGCCCTACTTTGTGAACGAAGATTCCGCACGGGGTACCGGTCAGATTCCTGATAAGGAAGACCAGATGTACACCATTCCTCGTGATGGATTCTTTGCTATACCAACTGCCGAGGTACCTGTTACAAACTTTCACCGCGACGAAATTCTGAGTGAACAAGATCTGCCGGTAAAGTACGCCGCTTACACTCCCTGTTGGAGACGCGAAGCAGGATCATATGGAAAAGACGTCAGAGGCTTAAACCGACTCCACCAGTTCGACAAGGTCGAATTGGTAAAAATTGTTCATCCCGACCGCTCTTACGACGAGCTCGAAAGCCTCCGCATAGATGCCGAAGAACTTCTACAGGCGCTTGGTCTACCATACCGAACCCTTCTGATGTGCACCGGAGATATGGGTTTCACCCAGTCGAAAAAGTATGATCTAGAAGTTTGGAGTGCAGGTCAGGGCAGATGGTTAGAAGTGAGCTCGTGCTCTAACTTTGAGTCCTTCCAAGCACGCAGAATGATGCTCCGTTTCCGTGACGAACACGGCAAGATACAAATGTGCCATACGCTAAACGGCTCAGGACTCGCTCTACCAAGGGTAGTAAGTGCCCTCATCGAGGCTGGGCAGCAACCTGATGGACGAGTGCGAATTCCAGAGGTTTTAGTGCCCTACATGGGCACCGAGATCATAGGCTGATCAAATACCCACTATAGATCGGATTCGCTCCAATATCTGACTTCTGTTTACTGGCTTTGAGAAGTAGTCAGTGAATCCAATATCAAGGTAGCGTTCACGATCGCCCGGCATGGCAAAAGCCGTGACAGCGAATATTGGAATGTGTGACATAGTTGGATCATTGCGAATTTCGCGGAACAACTCTATACCGTCGATCGAGTTGTTGCCAAGATTTATGTCCATCAATACAACGTGTGGAAGTGACTCTGAGAGGGATTTCCGGCATTCAATTGCGTTGCTGGCCAGTTGAATATCGAACTCCTTTTCTAAGAACTTCTTCATGACCAACGCGTTAATCATTTCGTCTTCAACATAGAGAACACGTATCATGTCAGTGGTCTAGTTTATATGTAGGAAGTCTCACTTCGAACGTTGAACCAACGTTTTTTTTGCTGCTTACTGTAATACTTCCGCCTATAAGAGTGATGAATTTTTTTGTTATAGATAGCCCCAATCCAGATCCCTCAAATGCTCGCTTTGTTCCTGAACTTTCCTGCTCGAAAGCATCGAACACTTTTGGAAGGAATTCCTCGCTGATTCCCACACCGGTATCCTCGACCGTTACCACAACGAATCCGGGCGACTTTATCATGCCGATCTCAATCGAAACTCCACCTTCATGGGTGAATTTTACAGCATTTCCGATTAAGTTTGTGAAAATTTGATGCATCATTGTACGATCGGCGAGCACAGCATGATTCCCGGTATCCGACACTACATCAATGAAAATTCCCTTCATTTTTGCAATTGGGTGCAACATTTCGAGTACGTCGTGAACTACGTGGCCTAATATTACGGACTCAAGCTTGATGTTTGCCCCCTCTGCCTCAAGCTTAGAGATATCGAGAATACTTGTGATGGTGTTCAACAGCCGTCGCCCACTTTCCCTGAGGTAAAGTGTATACTCCTTGATGTTGTTAATGTCGGTTTCGTCGGCCATTATTTCGGCCAATCCAAGAATGCCGTTGATGGGTGTTCGGATCTCGTGCGACATGTTGGCCAGGAAGTTCGTCTTCAGCCGATTCAATTCCTCAGCTCGCTCCTTCGATTTTATCAGGTCTATCGCTGCAATTTGGCGCAAGGTAATGTCACGACTATGAATTGCCAGGCTGTTCACGGATCCATCATCTTCGAAAACGGGATTGTACGAGGTCTCAATGAACACGGGGTCTCCAAACGGATTCACATACTCTTCAATTTGGCTGAATCGCTCTCCTGCTAGACCTCTCTCGTAATATTTGAGATGTGATTTAGCATATTGGGGCTCAATGACTTCACTGACATGTATCCCAGATTTCATCTGAATTCCCCAGCGATTTTCGACCAACAAGCTTAGACCATGATTGAAATGGAGAATGGTCATTTCCTTGTCGATCAGCATGATGATGTCGTCGGTGTTGTTGAGAATACTCTCTAGCTTTCGCTCGTCGCTTCTCAGCTTTGAAATAATTCTGCTAAACTCCGTTGTGTTTTCGGTGCTGACAATACAACCGATCACAATGCCATCGGCACTGAAATATGGGCGTAAATACGCCCGAAACGTCATGTCGGGTGCTACTTGCAGTTCATCGATATCGACGAAGAACGTTTGCCCAGACAGAGCACGGTCATAGTATGCTTTCCACTGCGACTGCTCGTTGGCAGTCAAATCATGCAGCATCTCTCGTCCAATATCCAAAGATACGTCATAACCACTCAGATACCGATCTTTGAAAACTGAATTGTAATAGATGAGCCTGTACGAGGTGTCAATAACCCAAACACTGAAGCTCAAACCATCGAGAATGGCGTTAAGCAGGTGTGATCTATCCTCCGGTTTGATGTCCAACATTTCGGAATCGACGAGAGATAATGAGTTCATTTAATGGCAGGGGCAGGCGTTGCATCAGTTGGCGACAAAGTGTCAGTGCCATTTTCGAATATACAATTTAAAAAATTGTTGAGGTTCAGAGGCCTACTGCGAAAAATTCTTCTTCTTTGAAGTTTAGAATTCGCTCTTCCAAGCTGCTAACATCTTGGATATCCATAAGTGATATACGGAGTTGCTTGCCACCTCGTACACCCTTGAGATAATTGCCGTAGTGTTTTTTCATGATGGTGATGCCCTTGCGCTCTCCATGAAGCTGAACTGAAAGTCGAAGCTGATCTACGCAAGCCTGAAGACGTTCTTGTAGAGTTGGGGTAGGCAGATGATCGTCTTGATCCATGTAATGCTTCATTTGAGCGAAGACCCAAGGATTACCGATTGCTGCTCTTCCGACCATTATACCATCGACACCCGTGGTATCGAAAACGTGCTTTGCCTCTTCAGGTGTTGTTATGTCACCATTGCCGATGATAGGAATGTGCAGACCAGGGGTGTCTTTAAGGTACTTCAGATATTCCCAGCGCGCTTGCCCCTTGTAGCCCTGTTGACGCGTGCGCGCGTGTACAGTAATAGCCTTAATGCCGAGCGACTGCAACATCAGAGCAACCTCGCGGATGCGAATGCTATCGTCGTCCCACCCAAGTCGTGTCTTGACAGTAACGGGTATAGAAACGGCGTCAACCACACTAGCTGCCATTCTTTCCATCAAGCCGAGATCGCGCAAACAGGCCGAACCGGCGTTCTTGTTCACTACTTTGAATACTGGACACCCGAAATTGATGTCGACCAAATCGGGCTTGTTAGCCTCGGCGATCTTGGCTGCACCATGCATGGCTTCCTCTCGTCCACCGAAAATTTGAATTCCGAATGGACGCTCCTCCTCAGTGAACTCCATCTTGACGACACTTTTCTCGGCTTCTCGAATCAAGGCCTCCGAACTGATGAACTCGGTGTACATCATGTCGGCACCACCCCGTTTGCACATCACACGGAAGGCAGAATCGGTGACGTCTTCCATGGGTGCCAAAAAAATCGGCTTGTCGGGATATTTTATGTCGCCTATGTACATCTCAGCAAGATACGGATTTTCGTTTTTATACGAATGAGCATAATGCCTCGAAACTGTAAGCGCTTTCACTATCAGCTACATTCCTTATATACCGATAATCAGTTATATTGAGGCTAACATTTTAACATACGAGTTCATCTATGTCAGCTATTAAAGGCTCAGTCGAGTCCATCTTGGGACCCGATTCCGATTACCTTCTTGCTCACGAATGCAAGACCATTTCCAAAGATGCCATTCATCTCCCTAGTCCGACCTTTGTCGACGATGTCTGGATGCAATCTAACCGCAGCAACCGTGTTTTGTCTAACCTACAGAGACTTTTCGACAATGGACGTCTGGGCGGAACAGGCTATTTATCTATACTTCCGGTAGATCAAGGCATTGAGCACTCAGGTGGTGCTTCCTTCGCGAAAAACCCGATGTATTTTGATCCTGAAAACATCGTCAAGTTGGCAATTGAAGGGGGCTGCAATGCTGTTGCATCCACCTTTGGAGTCTTGGCTTCAGTATCGCGCAAGTATGCTCACCGCATCCCGTTTGTGGTGAAGGTGAATCACAACGAATTGCTCACGTACCCGAACCAGGCCAAGCAGATTCTCTTCGGCACGGTCGATGATGCCTACAACATGGGAGCTGCAGCCATTGGTGCAACCATTTATTTTGGCTCCGACGATGCTACCCGCGAGATCGTCGAAATCGCAGAAGTCTTTGCCCATGCTCATGAGCTTGGTATGGCCACCATCCTATGGTGTTACACCCGTAATAACGCGTTCAAATCTGATAAGGACTACCACGTGTCTGCCGACCTTACAGGCCAGGCCAATCATTTGGGGGTTACAATCCAGGCCGACATCATCAAGCAGAAGCTTCCTGAGAACAACGGTGGATTCCTGGCGCTCAACACGGGCAACTCAAGTTATGGCAAGCTCGACAAGCGCATCTACTCCGAGCTCACGACCGACCACCCTATCGATCTCACCCGTTATCAAGTGGCAAACTGCTACATGGGACGTGCGGGATTGATCAACAGCGGAGGTGCTTCTGGCGAGAACGACTTCGCTGATGCCGTTCGTACAGCTGTAATTAACAAACGTGCCGGTGGTATGGGCTTGATCAGCGGACGAAAGGCGTTCCAGCGTCCTATGGACGAAGGTGCCCGACTCCTGCAGACCATTCAAGACGTGTATCTCGATACGTCGGTAACGGTAGCCTAACCTAGTGAAGGCCGGTAATCGAATATGTGAACTTTTTGGCATCCAGTACCCGATCATCCAGGCCGGCATGGTTTGGTGTTCGGGCTGGAAGCTGGCTTCAGCAGTGTCAAACAAAGGAGGTCTGGGGCTGATCGGAGCCGGTTCGATGTACCCTGATGTACTTCGCGATCACATTAGGAAGTGCAAGCAAGCCACTTCAAAGCCGTTTGGTGTGAACGTGCCACTCCTCTATCAAGATATCGACCTGTTGATGGATATACTCGTAGACGAGGGAGTCAGAATTGTCTTCACTTCAGCAGGGAGTCCTGCGAAATGGGCCCCGTTCATGAAGGAGCACGGAATCACGCACGTACATGTGGTACCAAATGTGAAATTGGCCAAAAAGTGTGAGTCGCTTGGTCTTGATGCCGTGGTATGTGAGGGCTTTGAGGCCGGTGGACACAACGGCAAGGACGAAATCACAAGTATGGTCCTCATTCCACAAGTGGTCGATGCCGTATCAATTCCAGTAATCGCAGCGGGAGGCATCGCCGATGGGCGCGGCATTGCAGCGTCATTGGCCCTAGGTGCCGATGCGGTCCAGATCGGAAGTCGGTTTGCCGTAACGGCCGAGAGCTCCGCACACCCTGCATTCAAGCAGGCGGTGATTGAATCGGACGACACCGCAACCATGTTGGTAATGAAACAGCTTGTGCCAGTACGTTTGATCCGCAACGCTTTCTATGAGAAGGTGGCGCTAGCAGAGCGCGACTGTGCCGACACCGATGTGCTCAAAGAGCTTCTAGGCCGTGGTAGGGCAAAGAAAGGCATTTTTGAAGGGGATTTGGATGAAGGCGAGCTTGAAATTGGGCAGAATGCTGGACTTATCCGTGATTTGCCAACTGTATCCGATTTATTTGATCGACTTGTCGATGAGTTTAACCAATCTGTGTCGCGTCTGAATCTGATCACATTATAAAGCGCAGGTCGACTCACTTAGGTTTGATTGTCAGTTACTTTCTGCGCATCTTGCTGGCTTGTTTATGACAGAGCACCACAACATAAAATCAGAGAAAGTTGCGAAAGGAACCCACCAGGCTCCAGTTTCGAGGAGATATGTGTTGCTGTCGTTGGGCATCAGTATCTTGTCGATGGCTGCGGTAATTTGGTACACGTACGAACCTGGAATGCTGGAGCGTATATCACCCAAACGCTTACCCGGCTTAGGGATCGCACTGGTCGTTTCAATGTTGCGGGTGTTTTTCATCGCTGCTAAAATGAGATTCTTATCTGAGCGGACACTCAGTTGGGCAGCCTCGTTCAGGGTTGCGCTTTCATGGGATTTTGCTTCGATGGTCATGCCATCCACTATTGGTGGGGCACCTATGGCCACGTATGCAATGAGCTGCGAGGGCATCAGCATCGGTAAGTCGACGGCGTTGACGCTTTATGCCATGCTACTCGATCAGCTATGGTT
This sequence comes from uncultured Chitinophagales bacterium, assembly GCA_964629885.1. Taxonomy (GTDB): domain Bacteria; phylum Bacteroidota; class Rhodothermia; order Balneolales; family CAYWCV01; genus CAYWCV01. The sequence continues at coordinate 39,976 of CAZVRJ010000013.1, forward strand.
CGTGGTTGCCATTCCAATCTTGCTCATTGCTGGTGTCTATTACGAAATAGCACCTGAGAGTGTCGGAACCTTTGGTGAGGGAGCCATGCTGATGCTCTATGTCGCTATGTTGCTATATGCGGCCATTTTGGCATATGGGGTTCTAATTAATCCAGAAGCTCTGAAAAAGATGGTAAGCAAACTGTTTCGTTTGCCCTTTCTGCGCAAGCACCGTGCTAGGATGGAGGCAGAGACAGACGGCCTCGTTGCAGCATCGCACGAACTCAGGGCCAAATCGTACGTTTTTTTGTTGAAGGGATTCCTGATATCGTCGCTCGGGTGGCTGGCGCGAATTTGGGTCGCCACCATTGTTGTATTGAGTTTCGTGCCTGCCGATGTGGGCCATTCGTTTCTCCGCAGTCTGGCGATGCATCTTGCTGGGCTTCTCATGCCCACCCCAGGTGGAAGCGGTGGCCTTGAGGGGCTTTTCGTGCTCTTTCAGGGCCCGTTTATGGGAGAGCGCGATTACTTCATCGGGATTGCTGTCTTCATGTGGCGATTTATTGGATATTACATCACCTTTGCCATGGGGATGTTTGCCGCTAGCTGGTATGTAAATCGTAGTGTTGCTTTACGCAACAACAACGGCAACGGTGATAATCACAATCAAACCGCCCCGTTGTAATAAATGGCCAAAATTAAATCGAGTTACGAGTGTCAGTCATGTGGTTATAAAAGCCCAAAATGGATGGGTATATGCCCGAAATGTGGCTCTGCAGAGGGCTTTCTTGAGGTGAAAGAACTGCCAGAAGTGCCACACAAGGCCAGATTGCAGGGCACCGAACATTCGCTCGGACCGATTAAATTGGCCGATGTCACGTTCAATGAAGACGAACGCACGCCATCTGGTATAGGCGAGCTAGATCGTGTTCTTGGCGGTGGTTTCATGAAAGGGTCTTTTGTCCTTCTTGGCGGCGATCCAGGCATAGGGAAGAGCACGCTCACGCTGCAAATTGGTCGGGCAAACCCAGGTATGACGATTCTATATGTCTCGGGCGAAGAGTCTCCGACCCAAATTCGCCAGCGTGCCTCAAGGCTTGGAATGCAAGATTCTGAAATGTACTTGTATCCGGAAACGGACATCAACCGGATCATCGAACAGGCAAGGGCGATAAAGCCAGACTTGTTGGTTATCGACTCTATTCAGACGGTGTACAGGCCGGAACAAACTGGAATGCCCGGCAATCTGTCGCAGATACGCGAATGTGCCCTCATGTTGATGCAGCTTGCCAAGACAGAGGGAATGACCACGCTCATTATTGGACACATGACTAAAGACGGTGATTTGGCTGGTCCTAAGGTCTTGGAGCACATGGTCGACACAGTACTTCAGTTTGAAGGCGACAGTAATTATGCATACAGGTTGCTGCGGTCTATCAAGAATCGATTCGGTGCAACAAACGAAATCGGCGTATTTGAGATGACGGATAGTGGGCTCATCGACGTCACGAATCCATCCCAACTGTTTATTGCTGGCTTTGACCATAGCATCAGCGGCAACGCCGTTGTATGCACGATGGAGGGGTCGCGTCCTTTACTCACCGAAGTTCAGGCCTTGGTGGGGAACACAACCTATGGCATGCCTCAACGCACTGCTACGGGGTTCGACCAACGTAGGTTAGCCCTTTTACTCGCGGTGCTCGAAAAACGTGCCGGGTATCGGTTTGCCGATCAGGACGTGTTCGTGAATGTGGCAGGGGGTATGAGGCTTCAGGAGCCTGCTACCGACCTCGGTATAGCTTGTGCGCTGGTATCGGCTCTATCTAACCGACCCGTCGGGAAAAACACGGTTTTTGTCGGTGAAATTGGTCTTGGCGGCGAGATTCGCGGAGTGAACCGGATTGCACAGCGCGTGAACGAGGCAAAAAAAATGGGGTTTGACACGGCCGTAGTACCCGAAAGTAATATGGCTTCGATCAAAACCCCTGAAATCTCACTAATTGGTGCCCGGCACTTAGACAAAGTACTGGGGCTACTATTTTGACGAGCTATTCTGCCACAGAGCGACAGATCGCAGTAGACCGATTAATAGTCCTCGCGGAGACGACGACGTTCGTCGCGGACGCTCTTCTTCATAGCCTCACGGCGTGCTTCAGAAGGCTTGGTAAACTGCTGGCGCTCTTTGAACTCGACCATCATGCGCGAACGGGTAATCAACTTTTTGAACCGGTTGATAGCACGGTCGATATTTTCGTTGTCTCTTATTTTAATACCGATCATATATTTGGCGATATTTCTTGAAGAAATTGAAATTTACTGCGGTTAACTAGCCCATCGAAATGATAGGAATTCATAATATAACATTTTTTATTGGAAATCGGTGTCTCTTTTCCGGTTTGAACATGCAAATTAACCGGGGAGACCGCATCGGTTTAGTCGGTCCCAATGGCACCGGGAAGACTACCTTGTTGCGGGTCATTATTGGCCGTTATTCGGTAGAAAGTGGCCAAATACAAATACCCAAGGGGGTTACGGTCGGATTTCTCGAGCAAGATTACCTTGAGCAGCCGGGTCACATGACGGTGATGGACCTCGCTATGACGGCTTTCGAAGAGGCCCAGAGAATGGAGCAAGGCATGATGGATGTCGCTCAAGCCATGTCGGAGATTACCGACTACGACTCGGACGAGTACCATAGCCTTGCCGACAAACTCGCGCACATGCAAGCCAGATATGCGGTCTTAGAGGGCGATAAGGCAGAATCGAAAGCTGCCGAAGTTTTGGATGGCCTGGGATTCGACACCGAAGACTTGACCCGACCCCTCACTTCGCTAAGCGGTGGTTGGCGTATGAGGGTACTATTGGCAAAGTTGCTGCTGCAGAAGCCAGATTTACTGCTATTAGATGAACCTACGAACCACTTGGACATTGATTCGATTGAGTGGCTCGAACAGTATCTGCAATCCTACCCTGGTGGAGTTGTTTTGGTCAGCCACGACCAGTACTTCTTGAACCGCATGGTGAACAAGATTGTCGAACTTCGTCAACAGCGGGCTTTCAGCTATGTGGGCAACTACGACGATTTTGTGAAGGAACGCGAGATCCAAGTAGAAATGCACCGCGCCCAGTATGAATCTCAACAAAAAGAGATCGCCGATGTTGAGCGCTTTATTGAGCGATTTCGTGCCAAGGCAACAAAGGCGAAGCAAGCGCAAAGCCGCGTGAAAAGTCTCGAAAAATTAGAACGGATTGATGCCCCTGAAGATGCGCAGCGCAACATTTCCTTCCGTTTTCCAGACCCACCCTCCAGTGGACAAATGGTGATCGAAATCGACAATTTGGTGAAGTCGTATCCCGATCCCGACGGTGGTGCCGATATACGCGTATTCACTGCTGGCCAGCGACTTGAAATCAACCGTGGCGACAAGATTGCATTGGTCGGACCAAATGGAGCCGGTAAATCAACCCTAGCGCGCATCATCAATGGTGTTGAGCCATTCGATGGGAATCGGCGCGTCGGGCACAATGTGCTGTTTGCATTCTTTGCCCAGCACCTCGCCGACATGATGACATCCGACCAGACTATCATAAACGAAATGGAGGCATCAGCAACCACATCTGAAGCAAGGTCTAGGATCCGGACCCTTTTAGGATGTTTCCTCTTTACGGGCGATGACGTTTTTAAGCCCGTTTCTGTGCTAAGCGGTGGCGAGAAAAGCCGTGTGGCTTTGGCCAGAACCCTGCTTCAACCTGCCAACCTCTTGATTCTTGACGAACCTACAAACCACCTTGATATTGCTAGTAAGGATGTTCTGGTGCAGGCCTTGAAGTCGTACTCAGGCACCTTGGTCGCCGTCAGTCACGACCGTCAGTTTTTGTCGGGTTTTGCAAATAAGATTTGGCGAGTAGAAGGGGGCAAGGTCACCGAATATCAAGGTGGTTACGACTACTACACCTGGAAGAGACAGCAGGAGGCTAGTGAATTGGTTCCTATAAAAACCGACTCGTCGAGGTCTAATCAGACAGACTCGCCTTCTTCTGCTGATTCCACAGGACCCAAATCCAAGGAGCAAAAAAGACTCGAGGCCGAACAACGGAACAAGATCAGTAAAGAGACGAGATCGCTAAGGAAGCGTATCGAGGATCTTGAGTTAAAAATGGAAAAGTTGGAGTCGGAAAAAGCCGTGATATCCAAAAAAATGGGTGACCCATCATTTTATCAGACTCCTGAGGCCGCATCTACCATTCGAAGATTTGAAACAATCGATAGTGAATTGAACGAGCTGCTCGAGAAGTGGACTGCAGAACAAGAAGTTCTCGAGTCAGTTAAGGAACAAATGCGCGATTGATGACCAAATGCTCTGGAACGGAAATATTAAGCACTCCAAGGCCAAAAAGCGCGTAGTCATACTTGCCGGGGTCGGTGGGATTCAGTTTGCGTAGCCTGTCGGTTAGTTCAACAACGGCTTTCCAGTCGTTCGATGGACGACCGAGCAGGCCGAGCATGCGTGCGTATCGAGCAACATGAACGTCGAGCGGGATCATCAGCTCCGACACAGGCATGAAATCCATGATCCCGGTATCAACAATACTATCTTTGCGAAGGCACCACCTTAGGTACAGCCAAAGGCGTTTACAGCTACTGCCCTTCCGGGCATCACCAACATGACGTCGAGTCCGAGATGGTGACTCGGCATCCATGTCGAAGAACTTGTGATGGAACAATTCCATTATGCTCACGCTCTGCGACGTACTTTCTGTGTAGACATCCCTCCAAAAGCCCTCAAAATCGCCATATTGCTGGTAGATTCGGTTTAGTATTCTGCACAACACATCGATATCGGTGCCGTTCCAAGTTCTGTGCACGAAACCATCGAACCTTACCGAATCATTGGGTTTGTATTGACGAATCACTTCATAGGGTTGATGCTCGAAGCGGCCCATCAGGTCTTCCACCTTCCTCATAACGATGTCGCGGCGTCCCCAAGCCATCAAAGCCGCAAAAAAGCCGGCGATTTCACGGTCTTCTTTGCGGTGATAGGCGTGCATGAAGGCAACAGGATCCGACTCTATGTATGAGGGTATCTCAACCTGGGTTACGATGCCATCAAGAAATGGTTTAAGCTCATGGAGTTTTTTGTCGCCGATGGTTTTGATGGTAGGTTTCTTATCCATCTGTTGAACCCATCAATGCAAGAGTAAGTTGTCGGTTCGCTTTAGGGAACGGAAATTCACCAAGCTGGTCATGTTCAACCCAACGGATTTCTGTGCTTGCCTTGGCTTTCGGGATTCCGTCTGTGAGAGCGCACAAATAGGCGTGCATTGTGATCTTGAAATGGGAATAAGCGTGTTTCAGCTGCATGAACTCGCGTTTTACATCGATGCGAATTCCTAGTTCCTCCTCGATTTCTCTGTGCAATGCCTGCACTAACGTTTCGTCTGGGTTTACTTTTCCACCCGGAAATTCCCATAGACCACCAAGCATGGCATTCACGGGTCTTTTTGAGATAAGCACTTGGCCGCGGTCATTCGAGATGATCGCCACAACAATCTGGTGGTGCGGCACCTTGGCTTTCGGTGCCTTATAGGGTATGATATCAGTCTGCGCCATTTTACGTGCCACACACATAGGGGAGAGCGGGCAAGCATCGCACTTGGGTCTCGTGGGTGTGCAAACCAAGGATCCAAGTTCCATCACTGCCTGGTTGAAATCGCCCGGATCTACTGGATCCAACAAAGTGTCGGCAGTCTTTTGGATGTACGATTTTGAAGAATTACTGCGCACATCCTCTTGGAATCCCAAAAGACGGCTTATCACCCTTGTTACGTTTCCATCTACCACTGCATGAGGCTTCATAAATGCAATGCTAGCTACGGCCGCGGCCGTGTAGGGGCCCACGCCTGGCAGAGAAAGCAACCCATCGTAGGATTCCGGGAAGTGGCCACCATACCTTTGCGATACTGTCTGGGCAGCTTTATGCAGGTTTCGACCACGGGAATAATATCCTAGCCCTTCCCACAGCATCAGTACATCGTGCAAGTCGGCTTTTGCCAAAGCGTCGACGGTCGGAAAGGCTTCGATGAACTTCAGATAGTAGGGGGTCGCTTGCTCCACGCGGGTCTGCTGAAGCATGACCTCAGACAACCAGATATTGTACGGGTCGCGACTTTCTCTCCAGGGCATATAGCGCTTGTTCTCGCTGAACCAAGCTAAAAGGGACATTCTGATTGCCCTGATGTCGCCATCTGGCAAACTCATCGTCGCATGCGTATCACATTCAGTATGACCTCGTTCGACATGGACGCACCAAACTGGTCGGATGTTACGATCTGAAGCACGTGTCTGCCTAACTGTCTGTCGGTAGGGGTCCATCGCAGCAATCCGGTCTGAGGATCAAGCCTGATTCCTTCCGGTAGGTTTACGCCGGTATATCGCACCAAATCGGTGTCGGTTCCATCGGGATCGATACCCACCAGCTGCAAGGTGAACTCTTCATCGGCAGGGATACTCACTGGTCGGGTGGGTGTTAGGCGAGGTGGTGAATTGAATTGCCTTACCTCAACGTTGAAAGTTAGACTGTCGGATGCACCCAAGCTGTTTGTTGCAGTGACGTAAAACGTATTGGTACCGGTGTCGGAACTTTTTGGTTGCCACATAAGGGCATTACCACGCACTGGCACGGCTCCTGACGAATGCCGCACGTACCAGCTGATGCCTTGGCTAGAACCCTCCTCGAGGGTGAAACTCACCAGTAACGGCTGAGGAAACGGGATGTTCATATCGCTTACCTTCGAGATGCGTATTCGATTGCTCGGCGCATCTTCGCCATCTATTGCCAGTGGGATCGAAGCTTCCGAAAGAGTGCTGATGCGGCCGAATTCGCTCACCCAAATGTTGCCTTTGTTGATGGTCAGATGGTTTCCGGCACTGGAGTTGTCGCGCAGGATCGACACCTTGTTCTCGGCCGATGCATCAATTTTCCAAAGTCTGGCATCCTCTGTCCGAACAATCCACCCAGCACCCGTGAGGTGTGCGTCGGTTACGGCCGATCCAATGGTGGCAATTTCGACCGGAAATGATGTGCGGTTCCATTGAATGGCGTTACCGATATCGGTAGTTAAAAGCATAGAGCCGTTCGACTCGAAAATTCTTCTTGCGTTGAACCCGGTGGCTACTGGCGCTTCCTGAGTTGCGGTGCCTGCAGCGACGATAAAGGGGTAAATGGTTCCGGTGCTACCCAATACAAATATGCGGTTGGCGTGAGACACGATATCGATAGCTGCTTCACCTGGACCAAATCTTGCTTGTACGGGTTCGAATGTGCTCTCCATTCCAGCTGGATCTGCAAGCGATATACTTGCAACCCCTGCGCCTCCCATGGCAAGAAATAGTCTGGTACCAACCCTTGCAACACCACGTGGTTCTGATTGAAGCATTGCTGCGGAGTAAAGCGCTTGGGAGACGGTAGGATCAATAACCGTCAATCGGGTGTCGTTTCCAAATAAGTAAGCAAATCGGGCATCACTTCTCAGTTCTGTGCCTCTTCGCAGAAGGGCATCTGAGTTGTATAACCATATGAGAGAGTCGCCAGAAGCTCTGAAAACTGCCAAGCCCTCTGTTGAGCTCAATACGTATAAGTGGGTGTTCGATCCCGAAACAGCCTGAACGCCGGGTACCCTCAAAACGCTTTGTGCGTGTGAGACGTAACTCGAAGCAAGTGTCAGTACTAACACCAAACCGATTTTAAACATACTCATCTTTTCAGATCCAATGATGTGCCTTATACCACTGCACGGTGTCAAAAATGCCTTCATCCAATGATACTTTGGGGTTATAACCGAGTTCCTCGCGAGCCTTCTTGGTAGAACACATCCATTCGAGGACCATTTCCCGAGCTTTTTCGCGGTTAAGAGCAGGATAGGCGCCAACCAATCCAGCACTCTTCTCCACAGCTGTGGCGATTTTTTGAACCCAGTTTGGATTTATCTTTAACGCACGAATCTTGCGTCCAAGTGCGCGGGATGTCGCCATCCTGAAATCATTCCAAGTTATGGCTGGTTCTCCGGCAATAAAATAGGTTGCCAACTCAGTCTGACGCTGCCGAGCAGCTAGCTCCATACCGCGAACAAGATCTTTCACATGCACCACCGATAGCCGTGTGCTCGAACCGTCGCCCACCATGGGGAAAATACCTTTTGCGGCCATCTTGAATATGGTGAGGATGTCTTGTTCTCTGGGTCCGTAAACAGCCGGAGGACGTACAATAGTGATGCTGGTATCCTGGGAGTTTTCGGCTATGCGGGCAATCATCTCCTCCATAGCCTTTTTCGACTGACCGTAGTTTGTGACGGGCTTCATCGGGTCAGCCTCCGTTAATGGTCGACCGTTGCTTGGCCCAACAGCAGCAAGGCTTGAGAGAATTACTACCTTTGGCACCTTCATTCTGATTGCCAAGCGGAGTACATTTTCGGTCGACTCGACATTTCCCCTAACGAAAGCTTGAGGGTTTGGTGCCTTGACCACACCTGCGCAATGGTACACTACATCACAATCCTCCAAACCTTGTTTTAGGGCTTTTAGATCAAAAAGGTCGCCCTTCACAGTGTCGATATTCCTATCCGCGAGCCATTTTAGGTCGCTACGAACCAAGCAGCTCACTTTCTGCTCACCCTTTAGTAATAAATCATCGACCAGATGACTTCCGATAAATCCGGTGCCACCGGTAATAAAGGCTTTCATGCAGGGATTTCGTATATTTGCAGGCTATCGCCAATGATTCCGCTTGTTGGAAGAACGGGGTATCCGTCGCCACAAGATAGTGAGCATTCCTAAATATAACCTTGTCCATAACCTGCTTCAAGCGGGTATTCCGATACTTTAGATGAGCCAAAAAGAGTTGCGGGTCGCCATTTTCACCGGAAATTACAACCACATTCGTGATGGTGTTTCCTTGACTCTAAATCGCTTGGTTGCGTTTTTGGAGTCGAACAACATCCCGGTACTGGTCTTTGGACCAACTGGTGACGAACCTGCATTCGATCATATCGGCGAATTCAAAGTGGTTCCATCCATACCGATGCCAGGTCGCCCGGAATATCGCGTTACGATCGGTTTCCCTGAAGATGTGCAGCAGAGGCTTCGTGATTTCGCGCCTACGCTGATACATATCGCAACACCAGACCTACTCGGATTTAGAGCCATGCGGTTCGCACAGTCGAACAACATTCAGATTGTAGCCTCTTACCACACACACTTCACGAGCTATCTGAAGTACTACAACATGGATATGCTGGAAATTTTGGGATGGAAGTATCTCGTGTGGTTTTACAGCCAGTGCAAGCATATTTATGTGCCATCCATCTCGATGGCCGACGAGCTTGCCGAAAAGGGGATACGCGAAGGGCTGCGAATTTGGGCCCGTGGCGTAGATACAATCCTGTTCAACCCTGAAAAAAGGGATATGGAATGGAGAAGATCAAATGGCATTGCCGACGATCAGCTCGTTGTAACCTTTGTATCTCGTCTGGTTTGGGAGAAAGACCTTCAAACTGTTGTTGATTCCCTGCGCAAAGTGACAGCAGTCAACAAGTCGATTAAGCCTATGTTTGTGGGTGACGGACCAGCTAAAAAAGAACTTGAGCAGCTCGTTCCAGATGGTTTTTTCACTGGCTTCCTGATGGGCGAAGATTTGGCCAGAGCATATGCAAGTAGCGACATCTTCTTTTTCCCATCCGACACCGAAACATTTGGAAACGTGACTTTGGAAGCCATGTCGAGCGGTGTTCCGGCAGTTGTGGCAGACGCCACAGGTAGCAAAAGTTTGATAGAAAGCGGGGTTAACGGTTATCTGGGAACAGCCAAGAAGACGAAAGAATTTGCCGACTTGATTTTAAAATTGGCTGCCGACCCTCAGACAAGGGAGCAAATGGCGGAAGCTACACGGCAGAAAGCGTTGGAATACTCTTGGGAAACCATCAATAACGGACTTTTAGATCAATACAGAGAGGCGTTGAGCCAACCGTGCCCGGAGCTTAAGTTTTGACCCCGATAAACGTCCTCTACATATCTCATCTCCATCCAGAAGAGGGGTCGCCCCTCGATAACATGGGCGGTATGCAACGGGTGAGCATGCAGTTGGTAGAGGCATTAAGGCAGCGCGATGATGTGGTACTGACCACCGAAATTTTGCATGCAAACTGGGAGGGAATTGCTGCCCAGACATTCAAATTTGCAGTCGAGCTGCTGTTTCGCATCCCCAAACTGATCGAAGATCATTCAATCAATGTGGTGCTTTTCTCTTCGATGGTTACAGCAGCTTTGGCACCCTTAATACGGAAAAAGGTGGATGTTCCGATGGTTGCCATCAATCATGGACGTGATGTGACACTACCTGTCGGACCCTATCAGGCGTATATCAAGAAGGTGTTTCAAGCACTCGATGCCACCGTCTCGGTGAGCAATGCCACTCGCGCGGAATGCTTGACCCGTGGCATGAATTTTGACAGTGCATATGTCTTGCCCAATGGACTCCCTGTCGGGAGCAGACCAATTGTCCCCGACAAGGCGACTGCGAGACAGAACATGTATGAAAAATTCGGTGTTCCCGTCGACGGTAAGTTTGTCCTTTCGGTTGGAAGGCAAGTGAAACGAAAGGGGCATCAATGGTTTTTGGAGTCTGTGTTGCCACTGTTGACCGGAATGAATCGAGTGGTATTTGTTGGGGATGGACCAGAACATGCAACACTTCAGCGAATCGTTCGAAATGATGCAAATTCAAATTCGGTGCACTTGCTTGGTCGAGTAAGCGATGACGATCTGAACATCCTATACGATGCTGCAGATGTTTTCGTGATGCCAAACATTCCCGTATCGGGCGACATGGAGGGCTTCGGAATCGTTATGATCGAAGCCAATGTGCGCGGTGTCCCGGTGGTTGCATCCAATCTGGAGGGTATAACCGACGTTGTCACGAACGGAGTGAATGGTTATCTGGTTGAACCACTCAACGAAGTAGCATTCTCCGGAAAGGTAAATAGTATCGGCACTGATAACGACGTCTTTGAATCGGAGTTAGTATCGAGCCATGTCATTCAAAATTTCGGATGGGAATCGGTTGTCGCAGAGTATGTAAACCTCTTCCGATCACTCATTCGAAGTCGTAAGGGCGTATACGCCCAGATTTGATAGATCGAATCTACTAAGTATATTAACACATTGATAATGAACCGCCAGACTCAGGGTAAGACTAAATGGATCAAGATAAGCTACAAGTGAAGCCACAAGACATCTTTGCGAAGGCCTTTGACTTTAAGAAAGCCGATGAGGTCAAAGCCGCCGGTCTTTTCCCATATTTTAAACCCCTGACGGCAACCGACGGTACGGAAGTGGTGATAGAGGGCCAGAAAGTTATCATGGCCGGCTCGAATAACTATTTGGGTTTGACCAATGATCCCAGAGTTATTGAAGCCGCACAAAAGGCCATTACCAAATACGGAACTGGCTGCACCGGATCTAGGTATCTGAACGGCACGTTGGATTTGCATCTCGAACTCGAGGAAAAGCTTGCTGTATTCATGCAGAAGGAAGCTTGTGTCCTTTTCAGCACGGGATACCAGACCAACGAAGGGTCTATCATGACCATTGCTACCCGCAACGATGTCATCTTTTCGGACAAGGATAATCACGCCTGCATCGTAGTAGGTACACTTTGCTCAAATGCTCGAACCGTACGTTACAACCATAATGACATGGATCAGCTGCGCAAATTGCTTGAGCGTGAAGATCCGTCGTTGGGGAAAATTATTGTAACTGATGGTGTGTTTTCAATGTCGGGTACACTTGCAAAAGTACCTGAATTGGTAAGCCTCGCGAAAGAATTTGGTGCGAGACTCTATCTCGACGACGCACATGCCATAGGTGTGATTGGAGAAGGCGGTCGTGGTTCGGCATCTAGTTTTGGTTTGTTGGATCAGGTCGATCTTATAAGTGGTACATTCTCAAAAAGCTTTGCTTCACTCGGTGGATTCCTAGTAGGAGATCGCCCTGTCATCGAATATATCAGACACAATTCGCCAGCCCACATCTTCAGTGCATCCATGCCACCGGCAAATGTGGCTACTGTACTTAAGGCACTAGAAATCCTGCAGTCAGAACCATGGAGATTACAACGCCTTGATGAGATTTCGGTATATATGCGAGAGGGTCTACGCAACCTCGGTTTCAATGTGTGGACAAGTCAATCTCCTATCATACCTGTCGTTATCGGCGACATGATTCAGTGCTTCCAATTCTGGCGCGCCTTGTTCGAGGCCGGTGTGTATGTAAACGCAGTAGTACCACCAGCCGTACCACGTGGGCAATCGTTGGTGCGCACAAGCTACATGGCAACACACACCAACAGTCAACTTGATGCCATCCTCGATGCATTTAAGCGTGTTGGCATCCAAATGGGCATCATCGACGCGAATGGTAACGGACTTCTAAACAACGGATAAGCAAAACGTGCAGGAAACGATCGAAAGCACCGGCATTTACCTAGTAAGTGACCCAAGCGAGAGGAAGGAATTCCTCAAGTTTCCTTACACCTTATACAAAGATCATCCGCAATGGATATCTCCGTTGATGATGGAGCAGAAAAAGCTCATCGATACGGCAAAGAACCCCTTCTACGAAACAGCGGATCTTGCCATGTTCGTGGCAACCCGAAACGGCAAGACCGCGGGCAGAATTGCCGCCATCCACAACAAGGCCTACAATGAACACCATGGCACAAACATAGGATTCTTTGGCTTTTTCGACTGCATCGACGACCAAAAGGTTTGCGATCTGCTGGTAAAGGCGGTCGGTGATTGGTTCAGCGAACGTGGCATATTTGAGATATTGGGTCCGACAAGCCCCGGCATGATGGATGTGATCGGGGTTTTGGTTGAAGGCTTCGAACATGAGCCTGGTCTACTAATGGCATACAATTTCCCATATTACGACACGCTTCTCAAGAATGCAGGGATGGGGAAGGCTATGGACCTGTTTGCATTCAGGGTCAACAAGCAGACGGTTACACTCGACCGAATGGCGAGAGCCTCAGACATTGTAAGGTCCAGAATTCCCAACCTCACTATTCGTGAAGTTAATTTGAAAGATTTCGATCACGAAGTTGCGATCATCAGGCACATCTTTAACCGCGCCTGGGCTAAGAACTGGGGATTTGTACCGCTGTCGGAATCCCAGTTCAGGTATATGGCAAAAGATCTTAAAACTATCATCGACACCGACTTTGCACACGTAGCCGAGGTTGAGGGCATCCCAGTGGCGTTTTCTGTCGCTCTTCCCGATTTGAATCAGGCACTAAAGCATATTAACGGAAAACTGATTCCCTTCGGAATCCTGAAATTGTTATATTACGCACGCAAAATCCACCAAATTCGGACGGCCCTGATGGGTGTAATACCCGAGTTCCAAGGCAAAGGCATCGATGCACTGCTGCACAAGCAAACCATCGAGAACGGTCTTGCCAAGGGGTTCGATTCGGCCGAACTTAGTTGGATTTTAGAGTCTAATGTTGATATGATACGTGTGGCGGAACGCATAGGTGCATCTGTCGAAAAACGTTATCGAATGTATACCAAGACGTACGGGGAACCGGAACGTCAACCGAATTAATGCATGTTGCACTTAGGGGCTTGAATCCCTGTCAGTATGCCGGAAATATTAGTTAATTAAACGAATTACCTATGAGTATCAAGCTCCAGAATGCCGTCGAAAGCCTGGTCCCGGCCGGATCTAAATTCACTATTAAACCTACTCCTCTTAAGAAATTCAGCCTAGACCATCTTCTCAGCATGTACCGCCTGATGCTTCAATCGCGCAGACTTGATGAGAAGATGCTCACGCTGTTAAAACAGGGCAGGGGTTTCTTTCATATCGGAGGTGCCGGCCACGAATGTATCCAGCTTGCATTGGCCGAGCAGATGCAAAAAGGCAGAGACTGGAGCATGTGCTATTATCGCGATATGGCATATTCGCTCGGCATGGGGTTGACACCTCGTCAGTTGCTCTCGGCGCACTTGAGCAAGGTTACCGACACCTCGCATGGCAAGCAGATGCCATCGCATTTCAATTCTAAAGAACTACGCATCGTATCGGTGTCGAGTGCACTCGGCAACCAGTTCCTCCCGGCGCTCGGACTTGCTCAAGGGGCACAGTTTTTGGGCGAAGACGAGGTGGTGTATGTGTCGACCGGCGAAGGTGGCACCTCCGAAGGTGTATTCTTTGAGATGGTCAACTGGGCGACCCGCGTCAACGCTCCTCTTGTGATGGTGGTTCAAGACAACAAGTACGCCATCAGCGTTCCTGTCGAAGACCAGACCAGCAACGCTAGTATTTCAAAAAGTCTTCAGGGATTTGAAAACCTCACCATCATCGAATTAGACGGTACCGACTGGCTGCAATCGTGGGCCGCCGCCGAGAAGGCCGTGCAGCACGCAAGATCGGGTAAGGGTCCTGTTTTGATCCATGCCCACGTTGTTCGTCTGCTACCTCACTCATCCTCCGACGACCACAAGAAGTATCGTACTGAAGAGGAGCTCGAGTATGACCGCCTGCACGACCCCATCCTCAAAATGGAAGAGTACATATCCATTTTGGATGTTGCCGGTTCAATTGATTTCGATGAGCTTAAGGCCGAAGTCAAGCAACAGATCGACGACGATACCAACTGGTGCATGGAACAAGATGATCCCAAGCCTGAAGATGCCATGCGGTATGTCTTCAGCGAGAAGGAACTAGATCTAGAATATTTCAAGCAGGATCAAGTGGGCGATCCGATCGTTATTGTTGACGCCATCAACCACGCAATGGCCGAAGAAATGGAGCGCGACAGCAAGGTTATCGTTTTTGGAGAAGATGTAGCCGGTGGCAAGGGTGGGGTTTTCACAGCAACCCGTGGCCTCACGGCGCGTTTTGGCGAGGACCGCTGCTACAACGCTCCAATCGCAGAGGCATCCATCGTAGGTACTGCCGTTGGTCTGGCCATCCAGGGGTTCAAGCCTGTCATTGAAATTCAGTTTGGCGACTACATATGGCCTGCCATGCAGGAAATACGCAACCAGTTGGCCACACTCAGGTATAGAAGTCACAATCACTTTGCGGCTCCTATGGTTATACGAGTGCCAATAGGCGGTTACATACATGGTGGACTCTGCCACAGCCAGAATATAGAGACGTACTTTGGCCACATTCCTGGCATCAAAATTGTGATGCCGTCGAATGCGGCCGATGCTAAGGGATTGCTCAAAACCGCTATTCGATCCGACGACCCTGTGATGTTCTTGGAGCACAAGTCGCTCTATCGTCAGGGATTTGCGCGTACACCGGAACCTGGACCAGAATATCTAGTACCAATTGGCAAGGCCAACGTCGTGCGCGAAGGCACCCACATGACCATCGTAACCTACGGTGCTCTTGTGCAAAAAGCGCTGAACGCTGCACGCGAATGGGCTCAGAAGGGCGTTGATATTGAAGTCATCGATTTGCGCACATTAGTGCCATTAGATACTGAAACCGTTCTCGAATCCGTTAAAAAGACTGGACGCATACTTGTATTTTACGAGGACGTGGAGTTTTTGGGTTACGGTGCCGAGATTTCAGCACTTGTTGCCGAGAAGGCGTTCACGTACCTCGATGCTCCCGTCATGCGTCTCGCCGGAAAATTTGCGCCGATTCCTTTCGCTGCTCCGATGGAAGATTTTGTGCTTCCAAACGACGCTAAGCTAAAGGCGGCGATCGAAAACCTGATTGAATTTTAAATCTGAAAGCTATGCGTACACTTCTTGTATTGGTTCTGTTTCTGTTCACCACCGTGCCTGTCTTTGCACAGGGTGGGAAAATTGTGTTTGAAAAGACAGAACACAATTTCGGGGATATCAGGGAGGGTACGATCGCAACTCACACCTTTTCGTTCAAGAACGATGGACGCAGACCGGTACGCCTCGTAATGGTTCAGGCCAGTTGCGGTTGCACCACCCCAGAGTATTCTAGGGAGCCGGTGGCGCCGGGTGGAAGTGGTTTCATCAAAGTGGCATACGATTCTAATGGCAGACCAGGTATCATCGACCGTGATGTAATCGTCCAGACCGATGGTGATCCGATGTATGTGACATTAAAGATCAAAGGTGCCGTATTGAACGATCGCATTAAAGGCCGCCAATTGACCCAACTTGGAAACCTCCTGTTCAATGAGGGGACTGTCAATGCTGGATCGGTCAAAATCGGTTCAGCTTTCTCCCACAGTGTTGAGTATCAGGTTACTGGTAGCCGTGGGGTCAAGATTCTAAAAGTTGAAGCTCCGTCCGATGTCGAAGTCAAATTCTTCCAGTTCACGGCGCAACCGCAAGAGATATTTCAATTCAGCATCTATTTCAACCCATCTACATCAAGACGTCCGGGCACCTTCAATGATGCCATCACACTTGTCACCGACGATCCAGTGATGCCACGAAAGACTGTCTTCCTGTCGGGGGTATTAACTCCATCTAACGACTAAAACTTTTCCGTTCATGAGCGATTACCGTATCGAACACGACTCCATGGGGGAGATTCGTGTTCCATCTTGGGCATATTATGCAGCCCAAACTCAACGTGCTGTCGAGAATTTCCCAATCTCGGGAATCCCATTTGGTTCGTCTTTCATAAGGGCGGTGGCCCATATCAAGAAAAGTTCGGCCAAGGTGAATGGTGATCTCGGAATGATCACTCCGAAGCAATCAGACTACATTCAGAAAGCTTGCGACCAGGTCATTTCGGGTAAGTTCGACAATCACTTCCCGATCGACATCTTCCAGACCGGATCGGGCACGTCGACGAACATGAATGCAAATGAGGTTATAGCACACATCGCAAGTGAGCTTATAGCAGCCGATGGATTGACCGATGTCAAGATTCATCCGAACGACCACGTCAATTT